>JAHHGZ010000014.1 GCA_019359595.1 Cyanomargarita calcarea GSE-NOS-MK-12-04C | reverse complement strand
GCTTTCGCGACGTTGTAAGGTGGTTGTCATTGTTTTATAATTGCGATTTGTTGTATAAATTAGGCGGCTTGGTCTCCGTCTATGAATTCAATAGTATATTGTTTACAAAAATTAAGATAGGTATTTATCTTTTGTAAACCTGATGACTGTCATCAGTTTTACTTATTATGCAAATCGAAAGCCTCCCTGCCCCCAATTTTGTTCTACAAGAATAATTCAAAGTTGAACATAATTGGGGAGCCACTGCGTTTCTTGGCTCTGCCGACTTGTAGCATGTGGCGTGGATTTAGGGGGCTTAAAAATCAAAATATATATAAGGTAAGCTGCCTTCAGGAGCCAGTAACCAAACAGCGTAGAAGCACAAGGGAACAAATAAAAGCTTTACAGGCCAGTTGAATTGTAATTTCAACCCACGGTTAAAAGCATAAATTATAGCCATACAAGTTCCCAAAGCGCCTAGGAGGATAGCGATTTGGGACTGGTTCATGTTTAATACTTCGACATAAACTTTGTTACTAAACTGTGCATCTGCAGGATGTCCCCAAAGATGCTGAAAAACCCAAGTGGAGTCTTCGATATTGGGTAGCCGAAACCAGATCCATGAAGTGAAGACCATAAATTGGGTGAACAGCCAAGCGATCGCTATGCCTAGAGGATTTTGCCAGAAATGTTCCAAATCTTCAAAGCGATCGCTAATGGCATCAGTAAGTCGATGAACTACCAAAGCTAAACCATGTAATGCTCCCCAAACGACAAAGCCCAATGCTGCACCATGCCAAATACCTGCAATCAGCATGATAATCATTAGATTAATGCAGGTACGGTCTAAACCATTTCGAGAACCACCTAAAGGAAAGTAGAGATAGTTACGCAGCCAATCTCCTAGAGTCATGTGCCAGCGTCGCCAAAAGTCAGCAATACTGGTGCTGAAGTAGGGAAAGTCAAAATTCTCAGGCAAAATTAACCCAAATAACAAAGCACTACCACGGGCAATGTCTACATAACCGCTGAAATCTAAATACAACTGCAAACCGTAGGCAAATGTGGCTAACCACAAATCTGCACTACCCGCTCGCTGGAGGTTCCCAAAACATAAATCGACAAAAATCCCCAAGCGGTCTGCTAAAATACCTTTCTTGACTGCACCTCTAGCAATTAGCCAGAGTCCTTCTGCTGCAAGATCGGGAGTTGGATAACGCACTAAACTAAATTGAGTCGCTAGGCTGTGGAAGCGAGTAATCGGGCCGGAAATTAATTTGGCGAAGAATAATTTGTATGCCGCAAATTTGATGAAGTTTTTAGTTGCAGGGGCACCACGATAGATATCAACTAGATAGGCAATACATTCAAAAGTGAAAAATGAAATCCCTAAAGGTGCAATTATTTTAAAACCGCCATCTTGTGATACTGACTGGTGAAAGATAAACTGGAAGAAAGGTTGCAAATATTTAAAGCCTAATAGCAGCAGTACATTTAAAGTTACACCCAGCCACAACAGCTTTAAACGGCGACGGTTCCAATCAGCTTGGGCATATTGCCAGTCTTCGTTTGAAATCTTCGAGTCTTGAGAATGTTCTCCTGGTGATGTGTTTTCACCGATCGCTTTCCCCAAACGAAAGTTAATGAAAACCAGTGCTAGTAGTAGCGGAATATACTGAACTTGGTTCGGCAAAGATGCGTAAAATACAATGCTAGCTGCTAGCAATATCCACAAACGCCAACTTTCCTGTGCCAAAGACCAGTAAATTCCTAGTACACTGAGCAAAAAAAAACCGTATAAAATTGATATAAAGTTCATTTGAATAGTTAGTTGTTGGTTGTTGGTTGTTAGTGGCTCAACAATGAGAAATGGGGATTGGGGATTGGGCAGTAGCCAACGGTCAATTAGAATTAAGAATTCATAAATTAGGAATTTTGATTATTTTTTTTTGCTCAGTAACCACGTTCCTAACGTTTTTCTACTTCGCACTCCAAGGAATCATTGGGTCATTTGCGAGTTTTTTCGAGACTTCATAAGCACCATAGCGATTCAGGTGACTAGGGTCTGAGAATAAATCATTAGCTGTTAGTAGCAACTGGCTCAAGTCACGGTAAATAAAGTTTGGACGCTCTGCCAGATGCAACATATATTGTTGAAATTGTTGCTCGTAATCTTTACGTATTGGGTCGAGATATTCTGTGCTAAGAGGCATATTAACAAAAATTAACTGTATTTTTTTAGACTCAG
The DNA here is from genome assembly GCA_019359595.1 of Cyanomargarita calcarea GSE-NOS-MK-12-04C. Classification (GTDB taxonomy): domain Bacteria; phylum Cyanobacteriota; class Cyanobacteriia; order Cyanobacteriales; family Nostocaceae; genus Cyanomargarita; species Cyanomargarita calcarea. The sequence goes on along the minus strand of JAHHGZ010000014.1, from coordinate 162,109 downwards.
CAAAACTCATCACTGCTTGTAATGCTTCATCTTGGTCGCCTCCTAGTTGGAAGAATTTGTAATCGTTGTCGTAGCTTCCTGGTACTTTGGAGTGTTTTTGGTAATATGTAGCTGGGTTGAAGCGGATAGACAAGGGTAAGAATCCATCAAAGTCAACTGCTTGCAGGGAGGACGAATCATCCTCTGCATTCGATGTGGGGTCGGTTGAAGATTTATTCACTCCATTATGAGCTTCTTTGAAGTTGCTCATTACAGGTAGAGATTTAAGTTGTTGGTTTAAGAGTGATTTGAGGCGATCGCGTTGGTTGTAGGTGGCAGAAATACCAGAGAAAGATTGATTGAACCAGGAATTTAAAGCTTGATAGCCACTATCTAGTTTTTCACCTTTATTTGATTGCTTGCTGGTAGATGCTTGATCGGGATTCTCTGTGGATTTTTTACCTGCGGTCGATTTTTCCAAGACTTTTTTATAGCCTTCAGATGCCGCGATCGCCTTAAAAGTGGTGTCATCTCGACCGCTATTGAAAGCACGGGCACCATCAGCCCAAAGAATTAATTTCGGTAGTTCTGATGGTTCTAGAACATGGCGCAGGATAAAATCTACCACTTGTGCAGTGGCACCATTGATGCCAAAGTTAAACACATCCATGTTTGGATAACCTTGAGTCCCCAAGGCTTTAGCAAGTGCCGTGGGATCGACTCCTCTTAGAGCGCGGGAAGAACCAATAATCAACACGTCAGGAGGACTACCTTTTTTGGCAATTCGCTGTTTGTAGAGGGCAAATTGCTCATCTAACTGTCTGGCATTGAAACTGGGGGCTTGAGAGCGGGCTGCTAAAAGGATGGCTGTAGCAGTTCCCTTGGATCTTGGTTGGTCTTCTTCTGTTTGGGTGAACCCAGAAGCATTGAATACGGAATTACTATTGTTACGATTGCTAGCAAAAAAAGCAGTTCTTTCAGTTTGAGTGCCTTTTACTGTTGCTGGTTTGGATGAAGCGCTAATAACTGATTTTTGTAGCGGCGTAGTGCGAGATATGATTTGACCCAACACCCAATCAGATTGGAGAGTCAATAATAAGCCTAAGGTTCCCCAAATTAGTGCGACCCGTCTTTCTTGATGTTCGGGGTTTCTCGCAGGTGATTGGTTGGCTTCTGTAAATAACTGAGTTCCCATAAGAATCTTTCTTACAGTAGTTCTCCAATCTTGGGCGATTCTTGTAACAAAAGTTTGAACTTCTTCGGTTGTTAAGTCGGGACGCAGTACTGGTTCGTCAGACTCGGAATTTAAAAGCTCTTGAACATAGGCAGATGTAGCGGCAAATTCTGGAGTGGGTTCTGATACTAAACGCTCGCGTCGTTCAAAATCAGTGCCGTAATTCCAAAACGGTTGTTTGTTACCAGAACGACGACCATAAACACGTATACCAGCTAAATCGGCAATTTTTAATTGACCCACAAATTGAGTGACTGGCTTTGCTACCTTTTGACGATTTGGGCAAACAGGTCCATCGCACATGATGTGCAATAAATCACTTTTTTTAAGCAGAAGTACGCGAATCCCCCCTGTCTGCAAACGAAAATCTAGATCGGGATTGAGTAAGCGCTCAAGAAGAAAAGTAATCGCAGGCTGATCGCCACTATTGGCTAATTCCAATGGTGGTACTGCTAAAGCTGGGTGTGCAGCTGCGGGTAATGGATGCCAATCAATCCAAGTCGGTTGCTTCTCGCCTGTTTTTTGTCCGTAGATCGTAGTTGCTAGAATACCTTGAGGAGCGATCGCTTCTATTTGAGGTAAAATCGCAGTCAAACACAGGGTTTTATCCGGTGCTGCTGCCGTTTCTAAGGGGTCAAAAGCTGGCTTACAAAAGATATGTAATGTTGATTCTTTTAAAGAAGCTTGCACAGCCACCTTTGAATCTGACAGAATTTCATTCAGAAGCCGTGCGATCGCCTGGATATCTCCCCAACGGGCCCACTCCTTGAGCATCTCGAATGGGGGAGTTAAATCGATTCGTAGCAGCCAATCAGGGGCACTTTCACCATTGACTTGGGATGCGATGACAGCATCTTGGTAGCCAGAAAGCTTTAAGGAGCGCAACTTTTGGGCTATTGGTTCCGCGATTAAAGAAGGATCTGGGGTATAACTCGACTGACAAAATATCCACAGTCGATTTTCTTCTGTAGAAGCAGAGAAATTAGGCTTTTGCTTTTTAACCTTTACCTCTACAGCCACACCCAAAGAACTGAGAGTCTCACTCAGATAGCGAGCGATCGCCATTGGATCTCCCGCTCGTGCCAAACTCTCATTAGAGACAATCATCGCCCCACCGGGCAATCTAGATTTTTCTTCGTCTTCTAAGAGAGCTTGACTTACCTGCTCAAGATGCTTATCGAGTTGATTTAAATATACCCGATGACACCACTCTGGTCGCTTTTGCCCTTTTTTTCGACCGTATACAAATACTTGGTATATTGAGGGTTGTTCGTTTAAATCTGTCAGAGCATCCAAGTCAGTTTGCTGTAGAGCTTTGAGCAAGTCAGACAGAGTGCGCCAACGTTGAGGACATTCCACACCTTCACAAAGAATATGTAGGTCATTTCCCCGCAACCGGACTTTCACCCCGAAAGTGTTAATACCTGTTGCTTGGCTTACCCACTGGACTAAGTTTTTTTGCTTATCTAGTACTACTGTTTTCATGGGAAGTTGACTTTACGCAGAAGGTAATATTGGGGGGAATAGTGTCTGGACTTGTAAACTAGAACCATAGAATTATCACATTCAGTTAGTTCTTTTAACATTTTTGTGACCTAGTTAGGTTGAAGCACGACAAACTTAGTTGCATCCAGGGTTCATCTCCCCCCTCGAATTTTGCTTTTTTTTTCAACTCCTGATTCAATAGCCAAACATAACCCATGCCACCAGCCACTGAAAAGCCTCCATCCAACCCCGGATTGAATCTAGCTTTGTTCACTATTCCCCAATATGCCCTTTTACAAGTTGGTACAGCGTCTATGTTACTGCTAGTATCAGCCTCTAAGATAACTGCGGAAGCCTTAATTGCTATGGGGCAAGCTAGTGAAGAAGTATTTCGAGCTTCAATGCTACCCATTCTCGAATTTCCTCTTGAGAAGGGGAATAGGGGATTTAAGAGTTAGGAGTTAGGAGTTAGAAGCGGAATTCTTGCTTCATTGCCGAAAAATAAATAATTAACCGTAGATGGACGCAGATGAAAAAGACTTTTGCTTTCTTATCTAGCGATGGGTCATCAATTTTCAACTCCTAACTCAATACTCCTAACTCCACTCTTCTCAACTCCTAACTTCTAGCTCCCCCTATTTCTTCAGAGTTGATTCCTTAACCAAAAATTTTAACTAGCGATCGGCTTTATTGGAACAGAAAATATGAGTTCCCTTTTACGTTCTTACGCTCAGGCTGTGAATATCTACCCTGCATCAGATTTATTTTTGCGTCATCGTCTCCAAGTTATGGAGGAATTATGGGAATCTGTTCTGCGGCAAGAATGCGGTCAAACGATGGTAGATTTGTTGCGGCAAATGCGCGATTTGTGTTCCCCAGAAGGACAAGCTACTCACGATCAAGCTTCCTCAGTTTTCAAATTGATCGAACAACTGAATTTGAATGAAGCGATTCGTGCCGCTCGGGCTTTTGCGTTGTATTTTCAGTTGATTAACATCATAGAACAGGACTACGAACAGCGGCAGCAAATGATTCGCTATGAGGTAGAACCAGAAGCAGGGAGTCAGGAAATACCAAATATTATTCATGCTGCTAACCAAAAAGAAGGAGAAGCCCCTGTCAATAGCGGAGTTGGGGCAAATATGTTGGCGAAGAGTTGGCAAGCAAAACCAAATGACAAGCAAAAAGGGACTTTTGCTGCATTATTTCCTCAATTATTCCGACTTAATGTTCCTCCCGAGCAAATTCAGCGGTTAATTTCTCAATTGGACGTGCATTTGGTGTTTACAGCACACCCAACGGAAATTGTCCGTCACACAATCCGCGATAAACAGCGACGGGTTGTAGACCTTTTGCAGCAACTTGATGCAGTGGAAAAACGTTCTGGAAGCCCTTCAAGTGGAGGATATGCTTGGGAAGCGGCAGATTTGCAATCACAATTAATTGAAGAAATTCGCTTGTGGTGGCGTACAGATGAACTACACCAGTTTAAACCCAGTGTTTTGGATGAAGTAGATTATGCGCTGCATTACTTCCAAGAAGTTCTATTTGATGGCATACCGCATCTGTACCAACGCTTCAAGTATGCTTTAGCAACGACTTTTCCCTGGTTAGAACCGCCAAGTAAAAACTTTTGTAAATTTGGTTCTTGGGTAGGTTCCGATAGAGATGGTAATCCCTCAGTGACACCAGAAATTACCTGGCAGACGGCTTGCTATCAGCGGAAAATGGTACTTGAGAAATATATCAAGTCGGTGAAGCTATTGCGGGAGTTGTTGAGCGTATCCCAGCACTGTAGTGATGTTTTACCAGACTTGTTGGAGTCTTTGGAGTTAGAGCAGTCACAGTTAAGTGGAGTTTACGATGAGCTTAAGCTGCGTTACCTCCAAGAACCCTATCGGATGAAGCTGTCTTATATCCTCAAGCGATTGGAAAATACACGCGATCGCAATTTAGCTTTGTATAGAGGTGAAATTTTACAAAAAGACGATACACCGATTTATCGTTCTGGAACCGATTTTCTCGCAGAACTACGCTTAATTCAACGAAACTTATCTGAAACTGGTTTAAGCTGTCGAGACTTAGAAAGTCTCGTTTGTCAAGTGGAAATTTATGGCTTTAACTTGACACAATTAGATATCCGTCAAGAATCATCTCGCCACTCGGATACTTTAAATGAGATTTTGGAGTATCTGGGAGTTTTAGACAAACCCTACAACGAACTCTCCGAAGCCGAGAGAGTTACTTGGTTGGTTGGAGAACTCAAAACTAGACGTCCGTTAATTCCAGCAGAACTGCCATTTTCAGACAAAGCCAACGATGTAATCAAAACCTCCCGTGTAGTGCGATCGCTGCAACAAGAGTTTGGTGTTCATATTTGCCAAACTTACATTATCAGTATGTGCCGCGAAGTCAGTGATGTGCTGGAAGTACTCCTGCTAGCAAAAGAAGCGGGACTTTACGACCCAGGTACATCAATTGGTACGATTCAAGTAGTTCCTCTATTTGAAACAGTAGAAGACTTGCAGCGCTCTCGCAGCGTCATGCGCCAGTTGTTTGAACTTCCACTCTATCGAGCCTTGTTAGCAGGAGGCTATGACAGTGCCGAGTCTAAACTTCTGACCCCTAAGTCTACTCAAAACTCAGCACCCACGACTCAGCACTCCTTACAAGAAGTGATGCTGGGTTATTCTGACAGCAACAAAGACTCCGGCTTTTTAAGCAGCAACTGGGAAATTCACAAAGCACAAAAATTTCTACAAGAAATAGCAGAAGAGTATGGCGTGAGTCTGCGAATTTTCCACGGACGTGGCGGTTCTGTAGGGCGCGGTGGTGGTCCAGCATACGAGGCTATTTTGGCACAGCCCGGTCACAGTATTAACGGCAGAATTAAGATTACCGAACAAGGGGAAGTTTTGGCTTCCAAATACTCCTTGCGGGACTTGGCTTTGTACCACCTAGAAACTATGACAACGGCGGTCATTCAAGCTAGTTTGTTGGGGATAGGGTTTGATAATATTGAACCTTGGAACGAGATTATGGAAGAATTAGCAGTGCGATCGCGCAAGCACTACCGCGCTCTAATTTACGAAGAGCCAGACTTCATCGATTTCTTCCACCAAGTCACCCCCATTGACGAAATTAGCCAGTTGCAAATTAGTTCTCGTCCTGCTCGTCGTCCATCTGGAAAGAAAGATTTAACCAGCCTGCGAGCAATTCCTTGGGTATTTAGCTGGACCCAAACCCGCATTTTGTTACCCTCTTGGTACGGTTTTGGCACAGCCTTGCAAGAATTCTTAAACGAAGAACCGGAAGAACACATGAATTTGCTGGGCTACTTTTATGTTAAGTGGCCATTCTTCAAGATGGTGATTTCCAAAGCAGAAATGACTTTGGCAAAAGTAGATATGCAAATGGCACGTCAATATGTCCAAGAATTATCCAAACCAGAAGATATAGCCCGCTTTGAGAAAGTATTTGACCAAATTGCTAGCGAATACTATCTCACAAAAGAATTGGTGTTAAAAATCACCGGACACCAAAGACTTTTGGATGGCGATCCTGTATTGCAGCGTTCCGTACAGTTACGTAATGGTACGATTGTCCCCCTTGGCTTCATCCAAATTTCCCTCTTGAAGCGCCTACGTCAGTCCAAAAATATCGCTACTTCTGGAGTTATTCATTCTCGCTACAGCAAAGGGGAGTTGTTAAGAGGGGCATTATTAACCATTAACGGTATTGCTGCAGGGATGAGAAATACAGGTTGAAATGTTATTTGTTGGTTGTTATTTGTTAGTTGTTATTTGTTTTTCTACCAGATAACAGCTAAGTAGGTAGGCATAATTAAATTTATATTTATTTCCAACCATCTACTTAACAAACTACCAACTAACAATTAATACCGATTCTGTATGAAGCCCCCTCAGTTCCCACACCCTAGAAGGGTGAAGCTATACAAACCAAGCCCACAGTAAGGTGGGCTATTAATTGCATCTTCATACTATTTGGTATAAGAACTAACAACTAATCAATAAAAATGGCAAAAAATCGAGTTTTAATTTGTACATTTTTAGCACTAACGTCGGGCTTTTTCGGTGGTTACCTTGGTGGGCAAATTAGTTTCAATCTCCATTACCAAAAGTGTCAAAACCAAGCTTGGGGTGTAAAGGAGATGTGTGGAGCTTGGGAGACGCCCTCAGCAATCTGGCATGGTTCAAGAATGGGAATTACTGGGTTATGGACTGGGACAATTTTAGGGGGATTTTTTGGTGGTTTGATAACGCAAGTAGGGAAGAATGGAAAAGTTAGGAGTTAGGAGTGATGAGTTAGGAGTTTTTAACTTTGTAGGTCTGGGTAGTTCATCTACAGATACTTCGGTTCATCGCATCTCTACTAACTCCTAACTCTCAACTCCAAACTCCTAACTCTCAATTCCAAACTCCCAACTCCTAACTCTCTACTCCAGGTGCTTGCAGGTTAGTCAAGACTCTCCAAGAATTAGTGCTGGTGTCAAAACAGCGCCAATTGCCTTGAGATTTTTCTTGATAACAAAATAAAGTGCGATCGCTTCCGCTATAGTTATCTGTTACGTAATATACAATTCCTCGAAAAGGATAGGTTTTACGACTCAGCCGTTTGGCGACTGCTTGGTTGGGACATTCCACTACAAAAACTGCTTGTCCATCCAGATGACCTAAAGAGAAAAAGCACATCCGCAAAATGGCTCGCAGCCAGCTTTCCGAGTTCTCAAAATAATCATCAATAATGTGATTCGTCAGAGCTTTTTCAAAATTCCGCTCTTGTTGCCGAGGAGTATGAGGTTCAGACATAGCATCACCTAATTGCTATACCGGAGCCACCCGCTTGCTTTGGTTTGCCAAAACCAGCGATGTGGGGTTTGGTTTGAGATTAAACCAAAAACTCCAAAGGTGACAAGTGTACAGGCAAAAATACTGCAATTTATGAATGGGGTGTGAAGCAAAGAATTAATTCCCATGAACCATTCCCCAATCCTCTTGTACCCACAGCTTGGTAAAATTCATAAGTAAAGTTTACGTAACATTGCCATGACCAACCAAGTGAATCAAACCACCAAGGGTGCTGATGCTATTGATGAGGCGATCGCGCGCGGAATTGATTTTGATGGTTCTCCCATCCCCGAAGCCAAATTAGAATTGTATAGCAATGTCATGGCTCTAGAAGCAGGCAGACAGCGCAGTGGTGTATCCAATACTATGCGATCGCGCATTGTCCGTATTGGCGCAAAACACATTCCCCAACCAGAACTCGATAAACAGTTGACTGAGGCTGGTTTTGCTCCTCTCAAAGAAAAAGAGATTGCTTTTTTCTACGGTGGCAAATAATTAGTTTATTCTATTGGGTGTTGAGTGTTAACCGTCAACACTCAACCAACTAACTAGTACAGCACGGCGAAAATAAAGCTCCTATCGAAAGTAGGTAAAAAGCTTACAACATAGGTGTTTTTACTTTTTACTTTTTACTTGTTGTACTAATTTTGCCAAAAATCTGTCACCTGATACTCTAATTCTCCTAGCATTTGCCGCAGTAGGGGTAAACTGAGTCCAATTACGTTGCTATGACAACCTTCGATTTTTTCAACAAATAAACTGCCAAAACCTTCAAGAGCAAAAGCACCGGCACACTTTAGCGGTTCACCAGTGGCAACATAAGCTTTAATCTCGCGATCGCTTATTTGGGCAAAATAAACTCTTGTTACTTGAAACTTGATCGCAAAGCGGTTTCGGGAAAGGTCTATCAAAGCGTGACCCGTGTATAAGTCACCAAAGTTACCTTGCATTACCTGCCAGCGGGCGGTCGCTTCTTCTGGAGATGCAGGTTTACCATGAATTTCGCCATTCATTGCCATGACTGAATCACAGCCTAGAATCAAACCTGATTCAAACTGGCTGATAACAGTTTCCGCCTTACATTTGGCTAAAGTTTGTACCAATTCCTCCGGCTTACTGAGTTCGATTTGCGACTCATCAAAATCACTTGGGTAAACTATTGGTGTAATACCTACAGTTTGCAATAAACGGCGTCGTGCTGGGGAAGCAGAAGCTAGTACGAATTGGGGAATACCCATATGGGAGTGGGGGTAGTAGAGACAACCAACAACAAATAAATAACAAATAATCAATAAACAGAGAAAGAATTGACAACATCGTCAATCATGCGTTTAACTTTTGGCCAGCGTTTTTCGGCAACGGAGGCATTAAAAGTAAAGAGCTTACCACGGGTGACAGCAACGCTCGCGAGGTTATGGCGTTGTTGCCCTTTGGGCAGTTTTACCGCATACTCTAACATATAATATGTCTTACCATCCGATTCCCGCGTTCCAGCGTTAACTAATTCTGCTTCACGACCCGAACCTTCAGGAGCAAGAGCAGCTTTCCCCAACTTATACCCGACTTCTCCTGGTGTTCCCAATTCTACTAAGCTTTTACCATCTGGCACCGGACTAATGACTACAGAGACATTTTCACCTGTCTCAATGATGTCGTGGAAAACAACATTTGGTCCGTTAGCAACTTTGACTTGCACCCAGCCATTAGGATATAAAAACTCATAGCCTTCAGTAGTGTTTGCAAAGCTTTTGAGTCCAGCAGCAGATGCTATACCAGAATTAGTCAAGCTAAAGCTCAAGACCATTAGCAACATTAATACAATTCGTTTCCACATTTGTTTTGAATCCTTTGAGCCAGAAGCGATAGTAGGCAAGCCTAATTTCTCGTTTCCATTTTCCCATTAACAGGGACATTTGGCATGGGGAAAGGGGGAAAGGAATTAATTTTTACCCTAACTCCGCTCCTCAGTACTCAAGTTTCATAACTTTGCACAAAACATGATTATTACTAACGAAATACGCTGGTTTCACCCAGGCAAGATACCTAAAGAGGTTAGACTTTGGTTCGAGCAAAATTGTCTTATAAAGCCCTCACCACCGGAAGAACGCACAGACGTGTATCTTTACTCACCAGGGTGCGACTTTTTGGGAATCAAGTTGCGTCAAGGAAGGCTGGAAGTTAAATGGTGTCAAGCTGAATTAGGGGTAGTGCGGTTTGGTGAGTTGATAGAGGGTAATGCTGAAAAATGGGGTAAATGGCTGTGTGAGGACTCTACAGGAGAAAGTTTTCAGCCAGAAACAGTTTTAACAAAACCTTCTTGGATAAGTGTCCACAAAGTTCGCTATGCCCAACTTTATCAAGTTTTACCAGATTTATCGGCGCAAAGAGTTCCCGCAAATGAAGGGATCAAAAATGCTTGTAGTGTAGAACTAACTCAGTTGGCGATTGATGATAATGATTGGTGGAGTTTGGCATTGGAAGCTAGAGGCGATGATACCCGTGTGATGGATAATCTTCAAATAACAGGTAGTTTAATATTTGATACTATTGATTTTGTCCAATTACTGAGAAAAAATTCTTATCCTTATCCCAAATGGCTGCAATTGGCAACCGATATATAACGGTTCTCATCGGAATAAAGTACAGGTTTATCTGCGTCCGACCCTACACAGAAGGCGTACAGCGCTCATCGTGCGGTTTTAAACTCTTTAATGTATTGTATTGAGATCGTGTGTTGCTTATTTCTGTAATTTTGCTACAGTTGAAAACTATTTCCTACAGACAAACTTTTAATCCGATCGCGGAATATGAAGTGCGGGATATGTAGGCATTTGTCAGTAGTTTACACATTACGAAGTTTAGGAGAATTAAATGCCTTTAAAAAATTACGGTGTTTTGAAAGGTCGGGCTATTGATCGTAAGCTGGGTGAAGGTTCCACCCCACATTATCAAGTGCTTATCAGTGATGGAAATACAAAATATCGGATCGCCATCAACGTAAAATCAAAGCTGAGTCCGTCGGAATTGCTTTACTTTGTGCAAGAAAATTTCGATCACCCCATCATAGATGATTTGACTCAGTTAGATTTGGGTTTCAATCGGTTAGACAGAAAACCGGGGGGAGTAGCTTTAGACTTTATCCGGGGTAATTTATTTGATCCAACTCAGATGAAACCCTTGCCTCACAATGTACCTGGTCCTGATAATGATTTAAATGAGTTGATTGAATTGTATATTGAGCGATCGCTTAATTCTGATGATGCAACTGTTTATGCTTTTGGTGAAAGGTGGGGTCCGGAAACCGATGTGAAGGACAAATATTTTGGCTTTCTTCCTGGTAATGGTATCCATGATATCCATATGAATCAGGGCAATGACGCTCAATTTAAGAAGGATAATGGTGTTTGGCAAGATGGTGGACTGCTGATTCACTATGCATCTCGCAATCAATGGGTGGGTATATTTTTAGCCTTCCAGTCCCAGTCTTTCCATACCGACGATACTACTGGCAACAGAATCGATACAGCGATTCCGACCCCAAGTGCTGCAGTTCGGATTGTTGCTGCTTTAGTAAATCCCCGTGATGAAGATAAAGGTAAGGAGACAGTAGTTTTAATTAATACATCGCCGTCACCAGTTGATTTGAATGGTTGGGCACTGGCAGATAGGCTAAAGCGGAAGTTTAGTCTCCAAGGAACAATCAATCCAGGAGATGTGCTAAAAGTCGCTTTAACTAAGAGTAGTATCGACTTGGAAAATCAAGGTAGTATTATTACCCTGCTTGATAAAGAAGGTCTGAAGATAGATGGTGTTTCTTATACCAAGGAAGATGCTCAAAAACAGGGTTGGACGATTTTGTTTTAATAAAAGTTAAGAATGATGAGTTATGAGTTATGAATTTTAAACTCCTAACTCCTAACTCCTCATTCCCAACTCCTAACTCCTAACTCCTAACTCCTAATTTCCAACTCCTAACTCCTCATTCCACTTTCAGTACAACTAACGTCATATCATCGGTGTTTTTCTGATCGCCACCGATGAAATTGTGAATTTTGTCAAACAGATAATCGAGAATTTCTTGCGGTCCACTGCAAAGCCTGCAAGCAGTGCAAAAGGTTTCAATTAAATTGTCTTCATCGAAGCGATCGCCACTTGCACAAGCAGCATCGGTTAAGCCATCTGTATAGTAAATAATCGTATCCCCAGGCTCTAATTTTACCTGACCATCCTCATATTGACCGTTGGTATCCAAGCCAATCAGCATTCCCAAGGTATCCAAGCGGCTTACAGTTTTTGTCGCTGCGTGCCACCACAAGGGGGGATTGTGTGCCGCATTGCTATAAGACAAAATTCGGTTGTGGGGGTCATATTCTGAATAAAACAGAGTTACAAAGCGATGGGAATTCTCCAAATCGGCATACATGACTCGATTTAAATTTTGCAGAATCTGCGCTGGGGAATGACCGTGCAATACCTCTCCCCGCAGCATTCCCCGCATCATTGTCATAATTAAGCCGGCAGGAACACCTTTGCCCATAACATCGCCAATAACCAATGCCCAGCGACTTTCTTCTACAGTATCTTTATCTTTGGTATTTAGCTGAATTTGGTTGTGATTGGTGGCAATAAAATCATAGTAATCGCCGCCAACGCGATTTGCCGGCTTACAGCGTGCAGCAAGTTCTATACCTTGAATTATAGGGCATTGTCGTGGCAGAAGTCGGCGTTGAATTTCCGCACCAATTTCTAATTCTTGGTCTAGACGTTCTTTTTTCCGTAACTCTACCCCTAGTTCATCGTTTTCAATCGCGACTGCGGTTTGATCTGCCACCAACCGGACTAATTTTTGCCTGGTTTCCGTCCAAGTATATTCAGGATCGCGACTTAACACATACAGCCAACCTCGTTCTGTATGCTTCACCAAAATAGCAGTGCCAAATATTTGCATATCCGCGCCCAAATACCGATGCATTTGGTCATCTAAAACACCTGTAGCGTTTGCTAAAGAGGCTGTATTTGGCATCAGTGTGATTTGACTGCTAGCGATTTCTAACGCCTTACGAATATTCTTCCGCTGACGGCTATCCTGCCAATGTAATTGTTCTAATCTGACTTGACCATTTGGCTTATACAGAAACAAAGCGCTACCATCAGCATCTGTTACCCTAGTTGCCATCAAAGGAATCAACTCCAAAAACTGGTTTAAGTTATTGAAGCTTCGCAAAGCAAATCCTAGAGAACTTAGCAAATCTTGTATTTTGTTTTGTTCCCGGTGCAGCCGTGCCACGAGTTCTTTTAACGCTACGACTGGAGTGACATCAGTCGCACCGTTGCTATTACTATCAGTGGGTTCAGAGGGCAGTTGAGACACAGGCACAGGTACTATTTCACTTAGTTTCAGGAGGTTTGGAATTTTAGATTACTTAGAAATCAAGAAACTTGAATATCGCGCTTACCATATTGGGACAAAGTTTACCACTTTAGCAAGAGTAGAAAGACGCAAGACCTAAATTTTAGAAGTATTCCCCAAAGTTATTTGATTTTTTAATAAATTCTGGAATTTCTCGTCATTCAAAAATTACTTTTAAAAGCGACACTCTGTAGAATAAAAATTTGAATTGCTTCATAGGCTAATTTTTAAGTCATATATCTTTAGACAGAATAAAGAATGTTTTTTTGATTCGGTTAACATTTAAAAGTCCCTGAGGGGTTTAGGGGTTAAAGGGTAAAGCTCCTCTGGACGTGTTTGGAACAAATAAAGTATATAAAACTGATAGCTTTCCTAAAAAGCAATAATAAGTAGGTAGGCACGAATAAACCTAAACTATGTAACAAAATGTAAAAATGTCGAAACCCTTGCGGTTGCTACCCTGCGGGAACGCTTCGCTAACTTTGATTCTCCACCCTACGGGAAGCTACGCAACGCTGCGGACAGAAGTATAGTTGTGTTTATTCACGCTCACCTACTTAGCTTTCCTAAAAAGCAATAATACGCAAAGTAAAATGTACTAGGCAACTTAATTAAAAAATAAATAGAAGTTATGGGCACAAAACTCAGCACATTTAACTTGCAATGACGAGGTGATTTTAAACAATCAGTGAGGTGGGCTTCTTAGTGCCCGTCCTTAATGTATAAATTGAATGTAGAACAGCTTATCAAAAGCGTAACCAAAGAACTTTAACCTAAAATTTAGAAAAAGTGTACTAATTTAACCATGAAAGCATTAAATCTATAAATTTTGCTTAGAGAATATTCTAGTTCTACTTTGAATTTTCTTCTCCCCCAGAATTGGAGGTAGGGGGCTTCATGGTCGCACCCATCAAAATTAATGTGTTGGAGTACGAATGGTGCGTCTCATTAATATCTCAGGGGTTGCTAGATCCACAACTTTTCCAAGAAATTGGGGATCTGACCCTCACAACACGTCAAAATTAATGACAGGGACTACTCGTAGACTGTTACATAAACTTGCCTCTTGCTGCAAGATCCACGACTTCTCCAAGAATTCGGGGATCTGAGCGTTACAACAGAACCGTAAGTCCTAAATTTATTTTGTCTTGAAAGAAAAAATTTTAGTTCATAAGTTTGAAATTAGTTACATATATTAGGGATTAAGGCAAGGCCTGTTCTCAAGCGTTGTAGATCCCCCTTAGCCGTGTACACACCGGAAAATACTCAAAGGGATTTTTCCCTCCTTGACCCTTGCCCCTTCCCTCTTTTGCTAGCCATTCAATAGAGCTTCGACAAACTCGTAACTGGAAAAAGGACGCAAATCTTCAATTCCTTCTCCAGCACCAATAAAGCGAATGGGTAAACCTAGTTGCTTCACAACAGCGAGGGCAACACCTCCTTTTGCGGTGCCATCAAGCTTGGTTAAAACCACCCCTGTCAATTGTGCTGCTTGAGCAAATACTTCTGCTTGTCGCAATCCATTTTGCCCCAAGGTGGCATCTAGAACCAATAGTGATTCTACTTTTGCGTTAGGGGCTTTTTTGTCGATAATGCGGCGGACTTTGCTGAGTTCGTCCATCAAGTTTTTCTTATTTTGCAGTCTTCCTGCGGTATCTACTAGGAGTATTTCTGTGTCTCGGGCAACTGCAGCGGCGATCGCATCAAAAACGACTGCTGCCGGATCGGTATTTTTTCCCGGATTGGCAATGACTTCAACACCGCTTCTTGTTCCCCAAACCTGGACTTGTTGCACGGCCGCAGCACGGAAGGTATCAGCGGCTCCAATCAAACATTTATAGCCAGATTTTTGTGCTAGGTGGGCGATTTTACCGATAGTGGTGGTTTTTCCTGCGCCATTTACCCCAACGATTAACCAAATATTAAAGGTTTCTTTTTCTGGTGCAAATGTGGGTTTATAAGATTTTGTCATCGGCGCATCCAATATATCTCGGAGGATGCGTTTGAGGTAGGCGATCGCGGCATCTGGTGGCAATGCTTCAGAACGTAGCTTCGTTTGTAGCGCTTCAATGATATAATCTGTCGCCTCTACACCCACATCAGCCGAGAGGAGTAATGCTTCTATTTCTCCTAC
This sequence comes from Cyanomargarita calcarea GSE-NOS-MK-12-04C, assembly GCA_019359595.1. GTDB lineage: Bacteria > Cyanobacteriota > Cyanobacteriia > Cyanobacteriales > Nostocaceae > Cyanomargarita > Cyanomargarita calcarea. Next base: position 146,999 of record JAHHGZ010000014.1, on the reverse strand, counting down.
TGCTGCTTGGTTTAGCGGACCTTGACCAACAATTGCCTTGAGTTGGTTAAGGATATTACGACGGGTTTTATCTAAACCTTGCCTTAATTTTTTCAACCAGTTAATTTCTTCAATCGAAACTTCCTCTGCACGTCTTCCTTGGGCTGCTAATATTTTTGTTGACCACACAAACCCGTCATCAAATTCCAGTCCCAAAACTCCTTCTTCTGTAATGCTGGTTGATGCAGTTGGCATTACTTCAGATTCTGGTACCTCAATGGCAGTCGCAATTAATCTTTCTTGCCTTGTTTGCCTTTCTTTTGCTGCTCTTTCTAAAAAAGATAAAGTCGGAGTTGCTACGGGTTCTCCATCTCTACTTGATGACTCTTCAGTAATTATTTCGGCAACAGTTTCAACCGTTTCTTCTGGTGGTGTGGTTTCTATAGTTTCGGCAACAGTTTCAACCGTTTCTACATCAGCAGGTGAAATTTCTGCTTCTTCAGTTTGTTGCTTCTGCTGGATATTCTTGTATGCCGCTTTCGCAAAAGCTAACAAGTCTGCCTGAGTATCAGGTGATGTTTTCTCACTTGGTGTGGAAGTTGTATCTGTTTCCGGTGGGGATTCTTCTACAGCAGGAGTTTGTGCCTGTTTTTCTTCCGAGGGTTTGTTAGAGGAATCATTGTACTGACGACGGAACCAATTAAAAACCATTGTAAGGAATGAGGATAAGGGGCGATGGGGAACTCGGGGTTTTTCTGGGGATAAGCTACCGTGTACACACAAATCCTATTGCCCTCACCCTACAAGGGTCTTGCTCTAGCTAAAAAGATTTGAGCCGCACCTGAGAGACAAATTAAGGTTTTTTCAACTTATGTATACAGGGTACCTGGGGATAAGGGGCTATGGGGAATTTCCCCCAATTCGCTTAAGCTGTCTTTTTCTGTTCTGTAACTCGGCGCAGAACACCATTGATAAACCGATGACCATCTTCGCCACTATAGCGTTTGGCTAATTCAACTGCCTCGTTGATTGCTATGCTTACTGGAACATTAATAAACTCCATTTCGGCGACGGCAATTCGGAGAATATCGCGGTCAATTTGTGCTAGCCGAGTTACTTGCCAATCGACTAACGCCGATGATATTTGTTCATCTACGGTTTTTCGTTCTTCATTGACTATTTTGATAATTTCAATAGCGTATCTAGTAACTTCCTTGTCCTGACTGGCTAGCTGAATCATTTCTGGGTACTCGATTGCAGCACCCAACTGATTGATTGCCGTTTGGGTACAGATAACCGCCTCTTGAAGCATAGTTCTGGCAGTATTTAAGTCACCGGCACGAGTTTCACTGGTTAAGATGCGATCGTTACTGCGTTGTAGTTCCCCAGCAGCATTATCCAAACTATCTTGGACTTCCGATCTTAGGGCACGTACTGCTGCAAGCACTAATTTAGGTAGTTGCTCAGGGGTGAGTTTTTTGGGGTTGACTGGCAGTTGGCTGAGGCTGAGAAGTGCCAATTCTCGTGCAATTTGTTGGGGTTTACGGTCTTGCATAAAATAGTTGGTGGTTAGTGGTTAGTGGTTGGTGGTTGGTGGTTGGTGGTTAGTGGTTGGTGAATATACCATTTTTGTATGAATATGTAATTAATAGCCCACCTTACTGTGGGCTAACCTTCGGGAAAAACGTTTCTATACCCCCACTCTTCTAGGGTGAGGGAACTTCATACAGAATCGGTATTAGTGGTTAGTGAGGTTGTTTGACAACCAACAACCAACAACCAACAACTATCAACTATCAACTATCAACTATCAACCAACAACCAACAACAAATTTAAGTTTCTTCCAGAGGCATTACTTGAATAAGCTTTGTTTCTTCGTGTTTTGCTTCTAATTTGCGCTCTTTGGAGAGGACTATGGGAGGTAGAGGTGTATTTGGAGCAACGATGCCACCGGAGACGATTACTTTAAAGGCATCTTCTACTGACATTGACAAGTTCACTACTTCATTCTCGGGTATTACCGCATACCATCCGGTGGTGGGATTTGGAGTGGTGGGGATGAAAACACTTAGCATCGGGCAAGGCATTTGGCTTTGGATATCGCTGCTCATCGCACCAGTTACGAAAGCGATCGCCCAAATTCCTCGTCGGGGATATTCCACCAAAATTACTCGCCGAAATTTACCGTTTGAATCTTTTAATAGTGTTTCCAAAAGCTGTTTGAGCGTTTTATACACCTGTCCAGCTAAGGGAATCGCCTGCAAAATCCGTTCGCCCACATCCAACAACCAACGTCCAGCAATATTCCGCGCCATTAAGCCAATCAACAGAATACTCAGTAATGGCACCATCAGTCCTACTAATAAATTCAGTATATTTACTAATATTGGGTGCATCCCCTGAAAAGGATTGACTTGTTTGGGAATTTGGGTTAGAAAATTGATGACCCAATTAGCAATGGTAATCGTTAGCCAAATCGTTGTTGCTAGGGGGATTACCACCAACAAGCCAGCAATCAGGTCATTTTTTAAGCCCTGCTTCCACCGTTCGATTACCAAGCCCCTGTTCTCCTTTTTTAGGCTAGTGGAACTTTTGTTATTGCTATTCATAGCAGAATCATCAAATTGCCTGAGAATTTTAGATTTTAGATTCTTTGACGATTTTGATAAGAGTCTATTAAAAATATGAATTTACCTTAAATCTAGCATTTAGATGGGACGCTAGTGCATCGCAGCAAAAATAACTAATACCAATTCTCTATGAGGTTGCGCTTTATTCACCCACAGGCAGCAAGCCTGGACGCCAGGTGCTTCTCAATAAGGAGACGCTACGCGAACAAGTCGGCCAAGCCGCCCAACGCACTGGCAAAGGCTATACAAACATTCGCCCTTGGCGTTCTTGAAGGGTAGCCCACAGTAAGGTGGGCTAATTAGGCGCATCTTTATAAAGAAACGGTATAACTAATCGTAAAGTTGAAATTTTATTCATTGGATACCCTGCACGGGGTCGCAAGCTACAGGAGCATAGTCCACCCCATTCATTTTGAGGTGCCGCAAGATCCCCGAGTTCTTAAAGGATACCGTTGGCGAATAAAGGGTGACACCCCGACAAGAAACCGAAATCCCGCTGTCACCATAGAATGGTGCGGCTAATCAAACTAAGCCTCGCGTTGGTGGGCTTTGTATCAATAGCCCCATGCGGGCGGTTATTATTGGGTATGCGAGAGAACTGTTTGGATCAATATTGAGGGGTCTTACCACTGATTGGCTCTTCTGCATCCGTGAAAGTTGTCGGGGATCTGACCCTCACAACACGTCAAAATTGCGTTCCCAAAATCCCCCTGCTCCCATAACCCTCAACATGGGGGTATTTTGTTCTACTTTGAATTTTCTTCTCCCCTTTGAATTGGGGCTATGCATTAGTCACATCTTTCTTTACAATCTTACAACCCTTATTTTGTAAGCTTATTGGACACTGAGGTGTCAGGCATACTTGACAAGTTGGCTTTTAATCTTCTCGCTAAAATTAGGTTTTTATTGAGAATTAACGACGAACGAATAAGGGTTAGAAAAAGCGTGAGTGAATAGTCAAAGCAAATGTTAACTCATATCCGGGTAATGGATAGGAATTGGGGGCAGGGGCATATTTACATATTAACGCCTACAGAATCCAACTCCGTGGTTTTAGTAGTATCAAAGCTTTCCTTACCAAGAGGCCCTTTCAAATCAAGATTAGGTGTAGGCAGATACTTTAATTCCCATGCTTTAAGTAAAATTAGGTATTCATAGAAAGCCTGCAATGTACACCAAGCCAAGCCGGCGCGTCCATCTAAACACCCACCCAGAAATAAATACATATATATAAACCGTAACAGCGGTCTTGCGGGTAAACGCAAAGAAAAATCTTTTAATGCTCGACGTCTTTCAACTTCTGATTGACCAAAAAACAAATTGCGCCAATTAACCTTTCCGTTTTCTAGCTGAGACAGGGTTTCTTTGGCTTCATCTGTAGAGTAACGATTATGCTTTTCAATCCAACGGCTCAAACCTTTACCACAAGTGTAGTGGGGGTAGGTTTCTTTCAAAAAGCTAGTTGCTCCTTGACATACTTCTCGTTCCGTATGGCCGTAATCTGTAAACCAGACTTTACCGTGGCGAAAAAGGCGTAATTGATACCGGGGATATTGAGTACTACGGCGAATCCAAGTATTCAAAAACATCACACGTTCGGCGGCGTAATAGCCTATGTATTCTGGATTACGCATTGCTTGGGTACATTCAGCGAACAGTTCTGGTGTCATCCGTTCGTCCGCTTCGAGAATATAAACCCATTCATACTTAGGCGCAATCGATTCTAACATCCAGGTACGCTGTCGCCCGTGACTTTCAAAGGCATGTTCTACAACGCGCACAGGATAGCCATTGGCAATTTGGACTGTGCGATCGCTACTGCATGAGTCCACAACAATAATGTCATCTGATAGCATCGCTGACTCAATACAAGCCGCAATGTCTAATTCTTCGTTATAGGTCAGTATATAAATCGAGAACATTCCAAACTCTGAGTTATATTATTTTTACTGTATTAACATATACAGCCAGCCTTAGGCTAACTATGCCGGAATTATACTCAATGCTTAAGGGAAACCACAAGTAATGTATAGAGGATCTTAACTCTTACCTTCGCGTCCTTCGTTACTTCGCGGTTAAAAAAAAGATATATTTAACCGCGAAGTAACGAAGTAACGAAGGTAAAACGATTTCACAGCTTATACCTTAACAGCCGTTTTCGCTAACTATGCCGGAATTATATTCAATGCTTAAGGGAAACCACAAGTAATGTAGAGAGGATCTTAACTCTTACCTTCGCGTCCTTCGTTACTTCGCGGTTAAAAAAAAGATATATTTAACCGCGAAGTAACGAAGTAACGAAGGTAAAACGATTTCACAGCTTATACCTTAACAGCCGTTTTCGCTAACTATGCCGGAATTATATTCAATGCTTAAGGGAAACCACAAGTAATGTAGAGAGGATCTTAACTCTTACCTTCGCGTCCTTCGTTACTTCGCGGTTAAAAAAAAGATATATTTAACCGCGAAGTAACGAAGTAACGAAGGTAAAACGATTTCACAGCTTACACCTTAACAGCCGTTTTCGCTAACTATGCCGGAATTATATTCAATGCTTAAGGGAAGCCACAAGTAATGTAGAGAGGATCTTAACTCTTACCTTCGCGTCCTTCGTTACTTCGCGGTTAAAAAAAAGATATATTTAACCGCGAAGTAACGAAGGTAAAACGATTTTACAGCTTATACCTTAACAGCCGTTTTCGCTAACTATGCCGGAATTATACTCAATGCTTAAGGGAAGCCACAAGTAATGTAGAGAGCATCTTAACTCTTACCTTCGCGTCCTTCGTTACTTCGCGGTTAAAAAAAAGATATATTTAACCGCGAAGTAACGAAGTAACGAAGGTAAAACGATTTTACAGCTTATACCTTAACAGCCGTACCCCTACTCCCGGATAAGCTGTTCCACATCAAAATTACATAATTCGGGCGGACTGGAGAGCCTCACCCCACAAGAGTTACATGAATTTCTAATATGCAAACTAGATGTGGTGAGTGCTTATAACGTCTCTACGTGTAGTCTGGAACGGGGTTGTCGATTTTTTACTGTTGCAGGGATAATGGGTTAGCGTGCAGCAGCTTTGCGTCCACCACCTTGAGTAGCACCCATACCTCTTAATCCAGTCCAGCCGATGACAATGTAACCAATAGACAACAGCAAACTGCTCAGACCAATCCGCAGTCCAGATTTCCAAGCTCTATCTTTAGCTTGTTTCTCCGCTTCTTCCTTCCGTTGGCGGATTTGAAGCTTTTGTTGATCTGCGAGTTGCTGCGGGTCGCTTTGTTTGGCGATAAACTTGTCCAGTTCTTCGGGCTTTTCTTTAAACTTCTTCAGCAAGTCTTTTTGAGCTTGGGGAAGTTGAGGATTTGCTAGTGCTTGCTTATATTTTTGCTCGTCTTTGAGCAAGTCGGTAAACTGAGCTTTAACTTGGTTTTTCTGTTTTTCTAGCTCACCTTTCACTTGCGCGTTATTCAGTTGGTTTTGCACTTGTGTTAGCTGAGTGTTGAGTTGATTTTCAGCTTGTTCCGCTTGTTTGGTGATTTGCTCTACAGTCTGAGCGCTAGCTTTACTGACATTATTTAGATGCAGGGGGAAAATTAGCAAGAAAATCAAGCCTAAGATGCTCGACAGGATGAACGCCGGAAATCTCAAATCTATAGATGATGAACCACTGCCATCATCAATACTACTATCAATCCAGTAGCCGGCGCTGAGGAATCCCAGACCCACCATCGGCACAATTCCCCGATCTACTAACGCAGTAGCCAAATCGATTTGCCATCCGCGATCGGTTGGTTGAAAGGGGAACAACAGGATTAAAAAGTCTACCAGAAAGGACAAGGTTAAGACTATGCCAACTACCTTTAGGGTACGGGCAGCGCTCAGGGCAGCAAAACGGTTAATCATAGTTAGTTATTGGTCTGGTTGTAAATCAAAGCGATCGTTCTATTTAACAGTTATTCAGTTATCAATTATCAGTTATCAGTTACATCGGTTGAGTTTAAGTCCCCTACTTTATATAGTGGAAGGCTTTGGTGGCGCTTCTTGAAATCCTACGATACCACCTGATAGCTGTTTAGTGTTCACTGTTCGCTGTTTTAAAGTTACTTGAATATTGTTCCCATAACGCTGTCTGTTATTTATAAACAAAAAACAGTTCAAAAATTCGTAAAGATTTTCTGCTTCTTGGTTTGAAACTACACCACAGTAACATCTGCTTTTTACGGTGTCTTCGGGAAAACAGGGTGTTTCAGGATACAAGTATGAGAGTGGCAGGGGGCAGGGGGCAGGTGGAATTAATTGTTCTCTTTTTTCTTATTCTTATTACCTCTTTCAGGATTTTTTTCCAAATTTCGGCCTGCCCCCTGCCCCACCTGATTCACAAATCGGCGAATCACTCTTACCGTTTTCCGGAACTCTGAAGGTGAGGGCGTATAATCTAATAGCAGTACTTACCACTATCGTTTGGTGTAGGATGTTCTTTCCCAGTTCGCATTGCCCCTAAAATTGTAGAAACATAGACACAGCGCTTGGCTTGACCGACATTTTCGTTATTGAGAGTTATATTACCTAGGGGCGGAGTCACAGTGCCTCTAAAGTCAAATCGGACACGTCGTACACCATTTGACCATTGCAAAGTTGTGTCAGCATCAAGATGAATACCAGATTCTAGGTCATTCCATTGAGCTTTAGATATTATTGTTGCACTGGATGGATGAACAGCCCACTGAACTATACCATCGCTGTTTTCTCTAAAACTAGCTTGCCAAGTCACTTTTTCTTTCATGGCTTGACTTTTTGCTCTTTGCATGGCTGTGTAAACTTGGCCTTGGGCAGTGTTGAGCCGGCGCAGTTCCACAAAACTCAGCCAACTGGGGATAGCGATCGCGCTTAGGATAGCGATCGCGAGAGTCACTACCAATATCTCCAGCAAGGTGAAGCCACTGTTTGAGCGGTTTTTATGTATATTTTTCGGCATGAATCTATCCCAAAATGGTAAATACACCAGATTGGTAGATGCCAAGAACGATCCTGATAACTAACTGTGGTAGGAACCTCTCTCCTAAGAGGAGAGAGGCTTTGATTTCCCCCCCCAACACTGCCGAAGCGGCACGCTGCGCGAACGCAGGGAAGAGGCTAGGGGGGTTAGTAGGTTGTCTATTCAAAGCGAAAATTGCTTTAAGCCTGATCCAAGAGGTATTGCACTACGAGCCAAAAGTGTTTAATCGTACCGATTCAGTATTAAAAGTGTTTATTATGAAAGCGGGTTTTGGTAACTGGGAAGACCAAAATTTTATTGTTCCACATCAAATCAACCCGGTTTCTGGGATTAGTGAATTGGTATTTTACAAAACGTCTGCAAAGTCTTCTGCGTGTCATTCTGTGAAGTGTAAGCACAAAGCGGGGGCTTCTATAACAGTGAAGCGTGCGCGTTTGGGCTTTGAATCTCAATTTTTCAGTATGACAAGCTTTTTGAGTTTGCAGATTTATAGCCCCCTACCCCCAATTCTGGGGGTGAAGAAAATTCAAAGTTAGGGAGTTGCAAGATCCCCGAGAACTTTCACGAAGTCCGGGATCTGATCAATGTCGCGGATGTAACGAATGAATAGTTGTTAAATAACAAGATTACTCGTTACATCTGATATGTTGCACTAGTCGCGATAAGCCCAAAATTCCGCCCGGAAATAAATTATCCCTTCGGGACGCTGCGCGAACGGGCTTAAAGCTAAAGTTAGCTATGGGCGCTTCGCCCTCCCGCAGGGTAAGCTAACTAAATAACGTTTTTAACCCATTTTAATGGGTTTAAGCTTTCAGCCAGAAATTTATTTCACGGCTGATTACTGAATAAATCTTTTAACCCGTTTTAACGGGTTTAAGCTTTCAGCCGGAAATTTATTTCACGGCTTATTACAATTGCTGTAAGATTATCCGTTACATCCGTTTTCGTCCCTCACTAATAGAGTGTCTTTTTAATGTAATACACGAACATCAAGGTCTTATAACTACTTGTTGAAATAGCCATTTTTCCAAAGATAAAAAGGACTAATTAAACTACTTACAAACAATTGCATCTCGCAAGCTGCAACTAATTCTGTTTTAACTTGTAAGCGATATTTTAGCAAGTGGAAAAAAATTTTTTTTAAATCATTTATTGTATAAGCCAAAAGAGCGATCGGTCTAATCCAAGGCTTTAAACTAACTGTTCTAGTAACAAAGCGGCTCAATCCAATGCCGCGAAAAAATGGGATTAAATATTCTCTTTGCAAGCGCCAATGAGGTATTTGGTGGTAGATTTCCATTTCTGGGTTATACCAGATTTTCCAGCCCGATTTTTGAATGTGAGACAACATTTCTAAGTCCTCACCTGTTAGCATATTGCCAGCAATTCTACCAGTCAAAATCGCCTGGTTTGGCACGCTTTTTAACCATGCTTCTCGACGCACTACTAGTCCCGCAGAGGGGGGTAATAGTTTTTTTTCTGGTTCATACAATAAAGGTAAATTACCTCGTTCTGTAATCGCTAAAAAAGGGGCGATGCGCTGGAAATTTGCTGGTGGTTGTACTTCCCAATTTGGATGAATTTGGCTGGCATAAGCCCCGGCATTGGGATGCTTTTCACCAAATTCGTAAGCTGCGGCCACCCAATTTGATGTTGGGTAGTTATCGTCATCTAGAAAGCCGATGTATTTGCCTTGAGCTTGTTTGACTGCGGTATGTCGTGCGTGTGCGGCTCCTTGTTTTGGTTCAAAGCAATATTTTAAGGGGTACGGGTGTTGCCAAGAAGCTTGATAGTTTTGAACAATTTTTGCGGTGTTATCGGTGCTGTTGTTGTCAACAACAATGATTTCCCAAGAAAAGTGTTCTGTGTGAAGTTGATTTTGCAGTCGCTCTAGTAATTCAGGTAAGCGACTTGCACCGTTGTAAGTTGGGATGGCTAGAGTAAAGTCTACGTACATTGTGATTTTGTGGTACAAAAAAGCGCACCTAATGATTTAATTTTCATCTTTAGGTGCGGTTTTAGTGTTCAGTGTCGTTACTGATTTTTGATAAAATTTGATGTGATTAATTTATTTATCGCATTTATCATTTATTGCGGTTCGCATTCCCCCTATAAGAGTTTGTACTATTACACATCGTTTTATCTCACCGGAGTCTGTGGGACTTCCAACTTTGGGTACAGCTACCATTACTTTTAATCCAGGTGGTTCTGTTGAACCTGTGGATGGAGTTCCCAAATTCGCATTAGGGAGAGTGCCATTATAATCAAATGTTATTGTTCTTACGGTAGTGGTGATTCCAGCGACACTAGTACCTGCTTGATTTTCAGATGTGATATTAGTACCGAGCCAAATTTGTTCGGATTTAACATCTACATCACTACCTAAAGTTTTCCAGGATGGAGCATTATCAGCAGGAATACTATCTTGACGGTGTACAGCAAATATTGTTTGGTTTTGTGCATTTTTTTTAAAGCTGACACTGTAGCTAAACTTTTTATTCTTAGCTTCTCCTTGCGCTTGTTGCAATGCAGCTAAAACAGTATCATTAGCCTTATTTACCCGTTGCTTATTTGTAAAAGCAAGCCAACCAGGAGCAGCGATCGCCGATAAAATCCCGATCATTACTACTACTACTAAGATTTCGATTAGGGTAAATCCATTTGTTGATTTAACAATGTTAGACCGTTTAAATTGTGAATTATGATTTGTAGCTATTTTCTCTAAATAGGCTTTTTGTACTAGTTTTGTAAAACATAAACTCGCCATATTATATACCTCTAGCTTATTGACCGCCTATGAGTCCTCTGCCTTTAACCTGAATGCTTGCTGTTGGGAAAAATGTTGATTTAGGAGCAGTGTAAGCATTATTCTGGTTATCAATACGAGCTAATGCGTTGCCTCTAATAAAAACTTTTGCTGTGATTTTGTCCGAATCTACACACGCATAAAAACTCGCAGTGTTTAAGTCAGTTAAAGTCGAATATTGATTTGGAGCAGCAAAGCCAGGAACTAATAATGCATTTACCTTATCTTTTTGATCTTGAGTTGAAGAACTTGTTGTTGCTCTATCTGTAAAAACTGTTGTACAATCAACTCGATTTAATGATGCGTCTTTACTCTTATCAACATAGTCAATTAATGCAACTTGCTGATTAGCTTTTAAATCATAGTCTCCATTTTTTTGCCATGCACTCATTTTATCCTCAAGAGTCCCTTTAATACCAGTTAGATCAAACATAGCAAAACCTTTGTCAGGCTCTTTGAGATACTTTGTTGGATCGTCAGGATTGCTTATTCCATTTTTGAGTTCAAATCTAGCAATACGAAATTGGTCAGACCAAATTTTATCTGCGTCATTACTAGCATTATCTTGTATTAAGTAGTAAATGACTAATGAGTAAACAAAACTATCATTTTTTCCTTTACTAATTCCACTGACTTTAACATCAAAAGCCTCCTTGGTAAACTGCCGTTTCCAAAACACTAAGACAGGGACTCTATCTGTAGCATCATTTTGAGGAAGTTGAGATTTGATTGCTTTAATACCTTTGGCATCGTATATATAAATTGCCTGTTGCAAATCTTGACCAATATAGTCAAGTGCAGATTGTACTTCTTGTTCAGAACTGACTTTGGCTTGTTCCTTACGGTCTGTGTCCAAAATATTAATCATAAACCCCAGTAATGGTGTGATCACGAGAAATGCCATGACCATACCTATTAGGAGTTCTATCAGGGTAAAACCACCATTTTTCACAATCAGCTTAGAACGTTTTTGCTTAAGCTGAATACTTATAAAAAATTGAATTTGCTGTATCATGCTGGCTTTCTCTCAATACCTACTTAGCAACCAGAACTTGAATTCTTGGGGTCTTTAAAGCGAGTGCAGAAATCACCAAATGTGGTTTTTCCAGTAGCTATTGCAGTTGTCATCTCCACTAAAGGTGCTTGGCGATCGCCTATTCCTCCAGTGAAAGAATTCTGCTGCTTCCCAATCTTGTCCTTATCTTGGTCTTTTATGTCTTTTGATGCCTTTAAGACGATGCCAGTTTGAAAAGCACCTGCTCTATAAACTCGTAAACCTAGACCATAGCCACTCTTTGCATCATCAGTAGCTCCAGTCCGAAAAGCCTGGATTATTAGGTCTTTAGCACTTGTATTAGTACATTTGCCGTCATTATCACCGTCAATACAATACAGAATCTTTGTTGAACCACAGTATTTACCAGAATCACAAGAAGATGGCAAGCTTGCAGTAGGAGCATCTACGGTACCAATGTCTTTGTTTGCAGGATCTGGAGCTTCAACACTTCCGGCACTAACGGCATCGGTGTAAGCTTTAGCCGCTTGAGTTGCCAATTCTACACGTCTAGACTGAATTCGCGTTGCTGTGGCTAAAACAATAACTGGCCCGATCGCACTCATTAGAATAGCGACCACAATCATAGCTACCAATGACTCAATAATAGTAAAACCGGCTTGGCTAGGCTGAGAGGCAATTTGTTGAGGTCTGCGTTTGATAAGCTTCATAGCATTTTGTTTTTTCTTACAAGCAATGAAATCGGTGAGACATATACTCAAACTGGGTTTGGTGCAGAAATCCATGTTTAAAAAACACAGTTTTAGTAGAAACGCATATATTAAAGTTTTATTTCACGTTTCTACAAACATTTAAAATGGTTTTATGTACCACCTGTCTTTGCTTTGCAGAAATCAGTTGGACGTTGGTCATTGTCTATAGCATTTTGAGTGGGTGTATCTGCTTTTTTTGCACAGAGTAAGGTTTTCACCCAATCGTCATCCCGACCGACTTCTCTAAAGAACTCATTAGGCTTCCTAACAGGTGGTATTGTGAATTGCTGAGCAAATAAATCAGGCAATTGAGACAATAAAGCTACATCAAAACCCCATTGGCGAGTAGGTGGGGTATAAAAAGGCGACATACCATTACCAGTAGAAATTTCGGTAACGTTATTTCTGTAGGACTGTGGGTAGTCAGGGCCAAAAAGAGTTGTTGTACCTTTAGGTTTGTTAGAAGCATCTAGTTGTACAGTTTGCCAAGGTGCTGTTGCATAAGCACTACGCTTGTATTGAATCAATGAACCACTAATGTTACTGTTAATGCCTCTCCAAAGTTCTAAGTAACGCACAAAATTTTCTAAACCACCATTTGATTCGCTTGGTCGTCCAGGTGAATCGCCAGCAGCGATCGCCAGATTTGTTATGGTTGGTGTGGCTGTTGGTATCCAGTTGTTCTTTTCAGCAATACCTCTTTTCTTATCCTCAGGGAGGTCTTTTTGATCTTTACCTGCATCAAGTCCAAATTCTGGTACATGAATTTGTAGAACTGGTACCAAGAGCGGCTGCTCATTTGGATCGTCGCCTTTTAAAGCATTTAGATAAAACAGATGCTTGTCGTACCCGTAAGTTGTATCACTTGAGTCTATTTTCGATGTTGTTCTGTACCATAGAGCGAGATCTTTGACACGAGGTAGGGTACTAGAAGTTCTAGGGAATTCTTGGATTTTAGATGTTGAGTCATCAATTCCCAAAGGAACTGGCTGCTTATTGGTGCTGTCAAGTTTTAGTTTCCCTTCTGCATCCCGAGCAAAAGCCACACGTCGGGGATAACGTCGCCATTCTGGATCTTGGGCAAGGTCAACTGTTGTACCTGTCTTGTGTGTTATTAATGTATATTTTTCCCCTATTTGAGATGTTGCTGACATTTTTGAGCCATTAACATCAACAAACCAGTCACTAGCTGTACAAGCAGAAACAGGCACTTTTGTGCAAATTTCCATCAAATATTCGTTAAACTTCATCCGGCGTTGAATTGGAGTGACGAAGTTATTAACGTAGGAAGAACTTCCCTGAGTCACATCTGGGTCTACCGGTTGAACAGGGTAGTTATTTTTAGGATAGCCCGCGTCGAACCAAGCACTACTAGTGAGGTAGTTATTGTCAAAGAAGCCTTGTTTTTTGTAGATATCAGAGCTAATATCTCCCTCATTATTTCTCAGATCATAGTCTCCTTCATTGCGGAAACCAAATCGATAATTTTTAGAAAGTATCGTGACAGCATCTGCAATTATTGTTGCTGGTCGCCAGCTGTCTCCTTTTGTACAACTAGTACTGGGTAATCTTGGGTCACCTTTACGACAAGCAAAGTTATCATTAGGCTTGTCTGCCGTCGTGGGACTACCATCGCGATCGTAAAAGTTACTCCAATTATCTTTTGGTGTGGTGGATAATACTAACGCTTTCTCAAACTCTTCAACAGGCTTTGTCGGATCTCCACCTTCACTGTGAAGATTAAAGTGACCTTTAATATATACAGGCAAGTTGCTAGCTAAAATTATGCCTTTTTCCTCATCTCTGTAGTTTGCTTCTCTATCAAGCCGGCTACCATTAATCAGCATGATACCGTTTGGACGGCGGGTTGGGTCAACTTTATAATCCGTGGGACTGACTAATTTCCTTGTATCAATGTTGTTACTAGGTTTATCGCTGAGATCCAATAGTGCATCATCACGGGTGGCATAAATAATCCCACTATTTGGTAATAAATATTCTTGGGGCGATGTGCTGGTACCTATCTTATTTTTACGCAGTTTGTCTATATCCAGGACAGTAACACGCACTTCTAGGGGTTGTCGCTCTTCTATACTACGAGTGTAATCCGGTGGTGTAGTGTCAGGTATACTAGCTACGTTTGCAGTTTGCTGAATCGATTTTACCTGTCGAGCATCTAAAAATGTTGTTTCGTAAATTGCACCATTAGGAATTGGCGTACTGCTACTTGGCTTGAAGCTAGGCTCATTAAAGATTTTAATAGCACAAATCGCTGTATCAATTGCTGAATTATCAGCCATTGAGAAAGTTTTAGTGTTTTCTAAAGCATGTCTTAGAGGTTCATTAACAAACCGCCCATCAGGGAACACCAGTCGTGCCTGTTGTTTGAGCTGCTTAGAATAAGTAGTTATGGCAGTCTTTCTGTCAGTGTCGCTTGTATATGGAGGGGGATAAACAACGCCGTTATTGGATTTGCCAAGGGTTGTAGTTGCAACTTCAGGGTTTGCGGAAGCTGGTAAATCTGTTGCGTTTTGGGCAGTGATTGCACTTGTAGGATCGTAGTAGCTGCTGACACAAGCGATGGGTGTTTGAGCGTTCCCAAAATTATCTACATAGTGGTAAACAGCTGTAGCTCTCATCAAGAGGTCACCTTTCGCTGTTTCATCTTTGCCACCTGTCATCGGCATAGTATCAGGTAATACAATTATTGGATCGCTACCTTGAAATTTGAGTTTGCTTACCCAAGTTTTGTTTACATCAGTATTATCTGTATCTACAAAGTTTTTGTCCCAAGTTGGTCGCTGGGGTTTGTTGGGAAGTCCTGAATAAAAAGAATTACTATCCCACGGGAAGGAAGCATTTGCATCTGATTTAGGACCATCAACATAAATACCAGCCCCAGTGACTACACGCATACCCCCAACGTTATCAAGTACGTTTTTTGGCTTCTCTGTAGCTTTGTCTTCAAAGTAGCCATCTCGCTCTGCTACACCTGCAAGACTTATTAGCTGGTCAACTCTGGTGACACGAGTTCGATCTTGGAACTTAGGGTCACTCCAGTCATCCCATTTTATACCACTACCAACTTTTTGTTCATCATTTTTCCCTAGAAAACTTTTACTGTTTATAGTGGAGTCGTACCACAAGGCTGGTAAATTGTTACCTACTAAGATGCGATCGCCAAGTAGTTTTTCATCCTCTTTATAAACTTCCTTGAGCTTATTTGGCTCTGTCGCAGGCAATTTACTTTTGCCAGATTTTATGTTGAGCGTTAATTGAGTTATTTTAGTAGGATCAATCCATTCAGCAGGTGGTCTAAGTATTTCAGTCCCTGTATCTTGAAGAGTAACAGTTGTATCAGCGGGATCTGTCAACTTGACTTCAGCAAAAGGAACCTTGCGCGTACGTTTCTTAAAGTATGTTTCTAGCTCATCTCGCCTAACTTCAATTGGATCTAAGCCAGGATTATCATCAGTTCGAGCTTTAATATTAGTCTTAACTTGCGTTGGATCGGAGCTATAGTCCTTCCATTTAGTTGGATCGGAACCTCTATAAGTATCAACTAAAAGACCAATTCTTTGAGCATAAGCCTTAGTATTAAAAGCAATATCTCCAGCTGTGTTATCAGCAGATTTATTAGTTCCGTCAATAGTTGCTTGAGGTGGACTGTATGATGTTGCACCTTTTGGTTTTATCTGAAATAAGTCTACCGGGACACTTGTTCCTTCCCCAGAACCAGTAATCCGACCGTTACCGACATTCCCACCCACAATTATTTTGCCATTCTGTGGTTGAAAATAGCAAGAATCGGTACTGCTGACTTGATAAAAACGGATAGGATCGCCAGTCAGAGCAGTTAGTAAATTACTATTGGTAAAAATACTTCCATTCAAACGAAGTCCACTACCAGGAGTAATTTCTAGGTCATCTTCGTACACAACGGCATTGTTAACAATGGGAACTCGCTCTTGGTCTTGTTGAAACTCTAAAGCAGAAAAGCCTTTATTTCCTTTATATTTTTCAAATTTAGTATCAGTTTGATCGGTAGTAATAGGTACAGTAGCGGCATAGACAAAAAAGCTTTTCTTAAGAGTAGATCCCGATCTATACCAACCAGACTCACCAATCAAGCTGGCGCTGGTTCCTTTCGCTGCTGCACATAATCCTCCTAGCGAGCCGTCATCCATTGGTGGTGTTCTAGCATCTAAAGGACTTCGGTTACGGTCAAATTTTCCATCATCAGCGCGAGTAGGACTGCGAAAACTAATGCTGTAGAGTGTATAGCTGTCGTACTTGCCATTATTATCTGTATCAACTGGAAATCTCCAAGCAGTGGATATAGCTTCCTTCTTTTCTAGCGTCAGTTCATTATCCTTATCATCTTTAGTATCTATTGTCTTATTTCCATTAATGTCATAGCTAACAACTAAAGGAGTTTCATCTCCAAAAGTGTATTTTTTGATATCTTTATTTAAAGAATTATATAGAGAACCATCAGATGGAGTTGAACGTGGGAGTGTTGGGTCAGTGAATAATTGTTCTATTTTTGTTCTAGCACGGTCAATGGCTGGTGTGGCGGCTTTCAGAACTACCTCATTAACTCTCACATTGCTGGAATTCTTCGACCTTTCAAAAGACCGGAATAAAATCGCCGTTGTCAGCAACACAACTACAACTGCTACCATTGCGACTGTTGGCAAGACAAAACCAGCATTAGCCCGATTTGGCTGTCTTCCGCGAACTAAAAAAGCCCGCAGTAGCCAATTTTTTCTTTTTTTAATAACAGAGAGAAACTGTTTGCGGAGTTTTATTAAATATTTTTTTCTTGTCTTGACAAACTTCCGATTAAAAAACATGATTATTTTCCTGTCAAGAGATTAGATGCGACTTTTTGAAAAAATTATTGCTATTAGAAATGCAGCCTGTCGAAGATTTTCGCAGACTAATAAGTTTGTTAACCCTTCAGCAAATGTGAGGGTTTGATCTATAGATTGACATCGAAGTAACCTTAGTCACTGCGATTGCTACCCTTCGGGAACGCTAAGAGCGAACGTTCCTCGCAATGACAATAATTAAATTAATGAATTTTTCGTTTTTTCCGGTTCAAGTTGAATTGATCTGAATTAATTAATTTATAGCCGACAAAAGATAATAACGCCATAACTTCACAGGATTTTTGTGGAAATGGATATCAGCTAAAGGCAACTTCATGAAGCTGTTAATAGCAGGGTAATACCATTTTGGATTTGAGGTTTTGGATTTTGGATTGTGGAGTCCTGTCTATACAGTGGTTTCGACAATCCATCTGTCGCATTCATTTTCCAAATTGATATTAGGTTTATAGTACCCACCTGTTAGGTGAAACATATCATTTGGTCGATAATTAATATTAGATAGTCAAAAACCTCCCCATTCTAGAGAGGCTGAATAGGTTTTAAATTGCACGGGTTAGGCAGGCTGGAGAAGCCGACCCCACAAGAGTTGTATGAATTTTAAATATCCAAGTTGGATGTGCTTTAGCTTAAATATAATCAGAAAATTAGGTTGAGCGATCGCGTTACCTCCAGGACTTACGCAAGATGTGCCTGAAAAGCCTACTCTCCCGTAGCGGTAATTCATGTGGCTTGCCTCCCGCAGGGTATTACCGCTACATCAGAACAAGTCCTAACCTCGTAAAAAACAGATTTTTAAACCCTTACAGAACAAGGCTTCCAATAAATTATGTTTCTTTTATTTGTTGCTAGCTCCATTTTTTGCCACTAGTTAGAGGCTCCTATCTTGAATCTATACGTATAAATCGCTAACTGCAAGTTTTAAAGTGATTAAATTTATACAAGAAAATATTGTCTAATAGTCCTCTTAAGAAGAGTTTAGCTATGAGACAGGGACTTATAGTCGAATGGCACTAAAATAAGACATTTTTAGCCCTGAAATAAATTACCTTCGGAAGGCTTCGCCTACGGGCTGAAAGCTTAAACCCGTTAAAACTCCTAACTAACACATTCCACAATCCATATATAGCAAGGGTTACAAAAAAATGTGTTATTTTCATATTTTACGGGAGCGATGGCCGCGCCCGTTAGAGGCTGATATCTTGCACCATTCTCAATAGACCCGAAATTGCCCCTGAAATAAATTTCGGGCTGAAAGCTTAAACCCATTAAAATGGGTTAAAAACCTTATTTAGTAAGATGACCGCTTACTTAAGCTAAAAGCTGTGTAGCCGAAGGCATCCCGAAGGGTAATTTATTTCAGGGCTGAATTTTGGGCTTCCTGACATTGGTGCAAGATGTGAGTTAAAACGGGTTAAAACTCTTATTTTAGTTAGCTTTAGCTAACTTTAGCTTTTAGCCCGAATTTTAATTCAGGGCTTATCTTGGTGGGATTCGACTATAAGTCCCTGTGTAATAGCACAAGTCCATTAAAATGGACTAGAAATAATGCTCTAACTCTTGTGGGGTGGGCATCCCTGCCCGCCCTTGTGGAACAGTTTAGTAATGATTTAAGTTAAGTCCAGCTTCCTTAGCCATTGCTTCCAAACCTTTCTTTTCTAGGGTTTTGATTGCTTTGGTAGACAGCTTGAGTTTCACCCAACGATTTCCACCTGCCCACCAAACCCGCTTGCTTTGCAGGTTGACATGCTGTAGACGCTTGGTACGGCGGTGGGAGTGGGAGATATCAAAGGCGTTGTTTGCAGTCTTGCCTGTTAGATCGCAGCGACGGGACATAATAAGAACTTCCTGATTGCTATTTGAGTACGGTCTTTTTATTTTATAGGGAAAATGCGAAAAACTTGGCGCTTATGAAGCTGGCATCTGGGCTAAAGCGGTACGTCACTTAACTAAAACTTACGCAAAAACTCCCTCGAATAACCCCACCCTAACCCTCCCCTTGTAAAGGGGAGGGAACCAGAACTCTAATTTCCCCCCAATGCATCGGGGGGATTAAGGGGGGTAATTACAGAGTATCAAGAAAAAAATGGAACCTCTGTATACACTCTTTCCTCGCATACGCTCTCGGGATTGCGGTTCTACTTCGCGGCTTGTTCGGTCAATTTGGTGAGTACATCATTAGAACGCTCAACAAAAGATTTCATCCCTTCAGCGTCAAACCCTTTCTGAGACATCAACGCCAAATCATAGACGTGTTGGCAAATCATGTCCGCTAACTGACCTGTGGGTGACTGTCCATCACCTTGAATAATACTACCCTGGCTGAGATTCGCCAAATTTTGGATCAGCGGGTGAGCGGTATTGACGACTAAAATGTGGTCTTCGGGAAAATCTGCTGCTTGCTGTTGCATCAAGGCACTCATTTCTCGCAAACGACGGAGAATTTCAGGTAACAATACCATTGCTGGTGGTGTTCCCTGGGGACTGTCAGATTTCAAAGCCTCGGTACGAATATTTACCTTGGGCTTGTTAATCGCTCTCTCAAATAACTCTTTGATAACCTCACTGCGAGTTTTATTTGTACCGGGGTCAACTATTTCCCCAGCTTTGTCTTTATCCAAAAGAGTGCTATCTAAGTCGGAATCTACCCGCGTAAATTTGACATCCGTATATTCCCGCTCCAAGAAGTTGATGAAGTGAGTGTCGATGAAGGAGTCCATAAACAGGACTTCCAAACCTTGACTTTTGTGTAGTTCTACGTAGGTAGATTGTGTTACCGCATCCGTACAGTAGAATACCCGGTTTTCGTGGTTTGGTTTGTTCCGTTCTAGGTACTCTTTCAGGGTGGTGTAGGGAGTGCTGAGTCCTGACCCTGGGGTGCTGGGTGGGGTAGGAGTCACATCTTGCCAAGCATCACCCTCCGAGGATTGGACTTCTACAACAGGTGTATTCGGCTCCTCTGCTGCTTTGCTTCCCTGCTCCCCTAGTTCCTTGGTGCTGCGGAAAATGATGATGTCCTCGACTTGCTTTTTAAATTTGTCGTCGTTGAGAACACCGAATTTTACAAACGTGCCGAGGTCTTTCCAAGCACTGATGTATTGTTCGCGATCGCCTCGATATAGTTCCTTTAAGCGATCGCCCACCTTCTTCGCTATATAATCGCCAATTTTCTTGACTGTGCGATCGCCTTGCAAAGCACTGCGGGAAACATTTAGGGGAATATCGCTGCTATCAATTACACCCCGCATCGGCATCAGAAATTGGGGAATAATTTCTTCGCAATTGTCGCTGACAAAAACTTGGTTGCAAAATAGCTTAATCTGCCCTTTGCTGACATCAACATCAGGCCTCATTTTCGGGAAATAGAGAATACCGTTGATGATGAAGGGATAATCTGTATTCAGATGCACCCACAACAACGGTTCTTCCTGGAAAGGATACAGGTAGCGGTAGAACTCTAAATAATCTTCTTGAGTCAAGCTACTAGGAGACTCTCGCCACGGTGCCTTTTGCCGATTCAATACCTCGCCATCAAGTTTAATCGGCACCGGGATAAAGTCGCAATAGGTATTGACAAGATTGCGTACCCGTGTATCTTCTAAAAATTCTAATTCCTCTTCCTGGAGAGTGAGGGTAATGGTGGTACCCCGAGTTGTGCGGGATGACTCTTGCAGGGTGAATTCTGGGGAACCATCGCAACTCCAGTGAACAGCTTCTGCCCCTTCTTTGTAGGATAGAGTATCAATTTCGACTTTTGACGCCACCATGAAAGAGGAGTAGAAGCCAAGACCAAAGTGCCCGATGATTGGTTGGTCTGCCTTGCCTTGGTATTTCTGAATAAATTCCTCAGCACTGGAAAATGCCACTTGGTTGATATATTTCTTCACCTCATCGGCAGTCATCCCAATGCCAGTGTCACTAAAGGAGAGGGTTTTTTTATCCTTGTCTATGGCAAGTACAATTTCTTCTTCTCCGATATCCCCGGAGTATTCCCCAGCACGAGACACCATTCTCAGCTTTTGAATAGCATCTACGGCGTTGGATACGAGTTCCCGCAAGAAAATTTGATGATCCGAGTAGAGAGACTTCTTGATAATCGGGAAAATATTCTCAGTATGAATACTGATGGTACCTTGTTCTAGCATGATTAGTAATCTGCAATGCAAATATCTGACATGATAGCGGGAAATCCTCCCAAGTCGATGACTTCGAGCTTTTAACCCGGTTCTCAGGAGGTATTATACCAATCAGAATCTTAAATCCATATCTCAGGCGATCGCTTCTAGTTTAAAGGGCTGTTTGCCACACAAGACTTATTCGGATTTCCCTACCTGGTAATAAAATACTGTCCGCAGCAAGGAACGAAGCAATCCCTCCTCGCAATCACAAAACAATCCCGTCATTGCGAGGAACGAAGCAATCCCTCCTCGCAATCACAAAGCAATTCCGTCATTGCGAGGAACGAAGCAATCCCTCCTCGCAATCACAACCATCTACTTACTTATACCAAATATTATGAACCTAATTAGCCCACGCAGGTGGGCTTTGTTCGTATAGCCCCACCCTTCTAGGGTGAGGGGCTTTATTTTTACGGACAAAATATTTTTTTCACACAATAAATTTGGTATCACACAACTCCATCATTAACTCTTTAACATTTTTCACAGCAACATTCCAATTTAAACGAGATTGATACTCTTCAAAAGACGACAGTGCCAACTTTTGATAATCGCCGTAATTAGTCATCACAGAAATTATATAATCGCAATACTCAGAAACACTTGCAGAAACAGAAAAAGTTCTCCCATTCAAATTATCTTGAATAAGAGTTGCTATACCACCTACATTTGTAGATATACAAGGAACTCCAAAGGAATTGGCTTCAGCAAATACGTGAGGAGTACAATCTGCAAGCGTTGGTAAGACTAGGAAATGCGCTTCAGCAAACAATTTATTTATCTTGTCTAAACCTTCTGGCTTCGACTTATCTATAAAATCAATAACCTTTACAAAATCAGGTAATCTTACATTAATCGGAGGCTGACATCCAACTACTAATAATTCAGTTTTTAAGCCGAAATTGTTTAACTCTGTGGCAATTTGTAAAGCTGTACTGCCTCCTTTTCTTACCCAATCAACACCCATAAAGAGTAATTTAAACGGACTCTGAGTTTTCGACTCGACACAAGAGCGAATATCTTCATAACTCCGATTAGATTCTAAATTTGCCCCAAAGGGTACAACTTTTATTTTAGATGGAGAAATTGCATAAGTTTCAATTGCGTTATTAGCAGCCCATTCCGAAGTAAATATAATCAAATCGCATCTATTCAGCGCTTTCTTTTCAAGCTTATATATATTTTCAATAGTTTCATCGCATAAATTATCAAGATGGCGATAAAAGTTTATTAAGGAATTGAGAGTTGCATCTGTCCATAATACAATTGGTTGCTTGCACTTGAGATAGGCTATGGGAATTACATTTTCTGGACATAAGACTACATCGCAGTCTGCAAAATTTAATTTAGTTTCAATTTGATATGCATAATTTCTCGCAACTAGAGGTTCCGCCCAGCTATAATAATCTTTTTTAAAGACATTACGATATAAACTCCACTTAGTTCTGGTCAATACTGAAAAACTTTTCTTAAGTGGACCAATATAGTTAATATTAGTATTTTCATCTACTAGATTTTTTGCAATGTAAGAACCAGCCGTACACAATCCTTGGAGATGTTTTGACCAAGTGCCTTTATTTAAAACATCATAGACAGTAGCGTAAGCAATTTTCATGTTTTTTAAGTTAATCCAAGCTGGATTTTATATATCCAAAAAATGTACTTGTATTCGATAAATTGGGAAATTTATTGAATAATTTTTGAGCTTGTTTTGATGGCAATATATTAATTGCCACAAGTTTTAATAAAGCTTTATAAATTACTGGTTTAAACAATATATATGGGTCTGTTATGACTACTTGCCAGAGATATCTAATTACTATTATAGTTTTACGTTTATCTAATGGTACTTCCAATGACTTGTAGCTAAGATATTTATAAAGATTCGCAATGCTATATCGTTTTAAATGCTGTAGTTGTGCTGCTTTTTTGCAAGCAAATGCTCTTTCAATAATTTGTAAATTTGATTTTTCCAGCCCTAAAAGATTAGAAGACATGGAATCCCCGCAAATACGATATAGAATTTGCACTTTTGTGACGGCAACAAAATGATGTTGAGCGGCTATTCGCAACCACAAATCTGTATCCTGAGCATTCGTAAGTGTCTCGTCAAAACCACTAATTTCGGTAAATGTATCCTTGCGGATCGTGACATTAGAACCGCTACCGATGAAGTCATCTAACAAGAGCTTTAAATAAACATCACCCGTCCAACTGGCATGGCTGCACTTACGTAGAAATCGACCATTTTCATCGATTGCATCCGTAAAACTATAAGCGATCGCAGCATTAGGATTTTCTAATAACGCTTTGTATTGTGCTTCTAGTTTATCAGTTGTCCAAAGGTCATCGGCATCTAAAAAGCTAACAAACTCCCCAATAGCGTGTGAAACACCACGATTGCGATTAACAGCTACATTTGCTTTGGGATATGTAAATACCTGCAAACGTGGGTCTTCTATTTGCGAAATAATATTTAATGTCGAGTCTGATGAATCCGCATTGATTACGATTAATTCAAAATCAGACAAAGTTTGTTGCAATACAGATTCAATTGTCGCTTTAATAGTCTTTTGTCCATTATAAACTGGAATAATTACAGATATTTTCGGCATATAATATCAACTATCTTGCAGAAGATAATCGATATCCTAAGCTCGGTTATATTCAAAGAACCTCAGTGAATTCTCATAATTTTAATAAATTTCAGTCTCCATAAGTAAAAAGGACTGATTACAGTTGCGAGAAGTCTTTCCATTTCCGCAGCAACAAGAACATCATTTTTCATTACTCCTTGATATTTTAAGAAATATACGATTAACTTGCGGATATCGTTGGCTAAGTATAGAAAGAAAGCAAAAGGTCTTTGCCAAGTTTTAATTAATAACATCCGCAAATGATAACGGGCTAAACCCACCCCCCGCATCAGAGATATTAAGTAATTTTTTTCCAATCTCCAAACAGGGATGATATGCTCTATTTCCATTGCGGGGTTGTACCAAATTTCCCACCCAGCTTTGTAAATGTAAAATAAAGCCTCTGCATCTTCACTACCTAACATCGAAGAACCGACTCTACCGACTAAAAATGGGCGAGTAGGTACATTATCTTTCCATGCATTTCTGCGAACAACTAAACCTGCGGTTGGTGGAAAACCCTTATGTTTTGGTTCATATATATGGGCATTTGTTCCTCTATCAGTAATTGCTAGATAAAATAGAATTGGCTTAATATTTTCTGGTGGCTGTACTTCAAAATGTCCGTGGATTTGACTAGCTAAAGCCCCAGCTTTGGGATGGCTTTGTAAAAACTTATAAGCTTCTATAATCCAATTAGTTGCAGGTAAATTATCATCATCTAAAAAAGCAATAATTTCACCTTTAGCTTCTTTAATTGCCCTGTTCCTGGCAAAAGCTGCACCTTGCTCGCTTTCCAAAATATATCTTAAAGCAAAGGGGTGATTCCAGTGTTCTTGATATTCCTCAATTAGCTTTGCTGTAGCATCTTTACTATTATTATCAACTATGATGATTTCCCAGTTAAGGTGTTCCACATCTGTTTGATGTCGTAACCGTTCGATAACTTCAGATAAACTACTTTCACCGTTGTAAGTGGGGATGGCTACAGTAAGGTCAATTGACATAATAACTTAGTAAGGTTTATTTTTAAGTGCTTTATTTATATTATTACTTCTAATTATTGGGAAACTAATCGGTAGCATCCCGATTTGGAAAAAGTACTAAATTGAGATGCTCCCACTTAATCTGTACTACAGTCCGGAAACCCATATCTTGTACTTTATCGCTATTGTCAATATAAAAAGAACTAATACCATTTTTGCATGAAGATGCAATTTCCTTGCCCACGCAGGTGGGCTACCTACGGAAGGCGAAGCGCCTATGTACGTATAGCCTCACCCTTCTAGGGTGTGGGGGAATTTAGTTCTTTTTATTTTAGGACAAACAATACACCTCCTCTAAAAAATTAAGAGATATTCTTAATCATAATTACTTGACTAAGCTGTTCCAAATTTAACTTACATAATGAAGGCAGGCTGGGAAGAGCTTCTTCTCACAAAACAAATTTTAAATATCTAATTTAAATGTGGTGAGTGCCGATCATATTTTTTCTAACACAAAGAAATAGTGGTATGGATGAATGGGGTCTAAAAATTCTTCCTTGACCCTTAATCCAGATGATGCAAAGGAGTTTAAAATTCGCTTTTTCGGGTATCCTTTTAATCCCATTTCCCAGTAGTGTTGCTCATCGCATACGGGCTTTGTACTCCAAAATTTTGGCACATTAATTGATAAATACCTTGGTCTTGGTGATAAGGAATATTTGACTTGAATTGCTAAATAGCTCGTGCAGTAAGGAAGAGAAACAACCAAAAATTTTTTGGTACAAACAGCGAGTTTTTTAAGGGCTATTTCTGATAGTTCGTAAGGTAAATGTTCTAGTACCTGAAACAAAACAATTGCATCAAATTTATCATTTGGTAATGTAAAATCAGTTGCCAGATCCAAAATTATGTCTGGCTCTAACTTGGAGTCAATATCACCAGTGGTGATATTATACCCATCTCGTTTGAGTAAGTCTGTTAGCAAGGAATTAAAAATCCCTATTTCAAGGATATTATTTACCTGATTCCCAAGGCGAGAGATCAGACGCATCTGGTTGTGTAAGCTAATCAGCCTATCTTTGGAAATATAGTCTATGGTTTTAATGCCTAAAGAGGTGATGGATTGCATAATAAAGTCTTTTTTGGCAGCTATTATATAAAGAATTTTACCGTTCTATATTTTAATAGTTCCCTTAAATCACATCAAAGTAACATCGGCTATCTGAAATCGCAATTTGGCTGTAATATCAAGTTCGCATGATGTAAATCCTCAAGAACCCCACCCCCTTTTAGTTGTGCTAAAAGGGGGTATGGTTCCGGGACTAGTTTATGCCAGAA
Source organism: Cyanomargarita calcarea GSE-NOS-MK-12-04C (assembly GCA_019359595.1). Classification (GTDB taxonomy): domain Bacteria; phylum Cyanobacteriota; class Cyanobacteriia; order Cyanobacteriales; family Nostocaceae; genus Cyanomargarita; species Cyanomargarita calcarea. The sequence continues at coordinate 120,786 of JAHHGZ010000014.1, read as the reverse complement.
AATCCAGAAAACTATTACCTGGGAGAATCCGTGACTGCAGTTGAGTGTTGATTTTTGAAGCTGCGGCTAGTCCCGAAAGCATCGCACCTTCGATAAGATTGCCGCCACACCAATCACCACAACATACCAAAGGCAACTCAGTACTAGCAGCTAAAAAAGTTTCTGCCAAAGGAGTGCGGGGAAAGGCATAGCGCCAACGGTGTACTTGCGTCCAGTCGGGTGTATCCAACCAGGGAATCTCTAAAGACTGAGCGCTATGTTGCAATATTTGCTTTCCTATTGGGTGTAAATCCTGAGTTTGGTCATGAAGTTGGGCAAAATCTGCACTACTATGGACAACAAATACTGGTTGCTGGGGGTTGGGACGCTTGCTACTATCCAAACCAATCCATCCTAAAACGGCATCATCGGCAAAATTGAGTGCTTTCCATTCCGGAAGGGGTTTTGAATCAGGTGGATAGCCCGCTATGACGGTGAGAGTGGGGTCAAATTGCACAGAACGTAGCTTCCCCAGAAACGCTTCACCTAGTACAGTTTCACCCAAAGGTTCCAAAAGCATCAAAGCTTGAGGTGCAGGAATCGCCATAACAACAGATGCTGCGGTTAATTTTTCGTTACTGGATTCAAAAGTCAAACGCCATTGGTTTTCAGGAGTTGGGGTAATAGTTTCCACGCGGTGATTTAACAAAAATTCTAAACCCCGACCAAGAAATTTGGCGATCGCATTCATTCCCTCTGGTGCAATGTAGCGAGGGGTCGTCCAAACTTCGAGAATATGGCGATCGCACAATAACTCAACGAAACGTCGCAATAATTCGTTGTGAGATTTGAGATAACACGCTCCATGATCGGCGTAAGTTTCGTGCAAACGGCGGGTGGCAACTCGTCCCCCCAAACCACGAGATTTGTCCACAACTATCACCGAATATCCAGCTTGAGTTAACTGCTGGGCACAAACTAAGCCCGCCATGCCGGCACCAATTACTGCAATATCGACCATACCATTTTAGATTTTGGTTTTTGGATTGCTATTTTTTGGCTTGGGCGGGCACCGAAGCCCACCCCACAAGATTCACAAAACTCTTGTGGGGTGGGCTTCTTGCCCGCCGATCTTATGCCCATCTTATATTTAATAATGCCTGCCTACTTATGTATTTTCAATTGCACTTCTGTTCCTCGCATACCCTCTCGGGGATGGGATTCCAGTATAAAGAAACCGCATTCAGAGGACAAAGGACAGAATCAATACGAATGGCTGCTGAAAGCTAATAGTAGAATAGGGTACAGACAAGGCAGCAAGTAAGGGAGGAAGGGAAATTGGATGAGCTAAGGACGGCACTCGATTTAGCGACTGAGGAAGAGTTGCAAGATTTAACGGCAATTCTGTTTGGTCGCAAGTTCAATCCTCTAGATTATGTTCACACACCCGAACCAATTGAAGTACAAAGCCAAGACCGTGAAGCTTGGATAGATACACTGGAGGAACGCTTTCGGTTTTTGGCTGCAGATGGAATGACGGTATTGCGGGGACGCACAAAACAGGTGACATACCGACAAGCTCTTGTCCAAGTATGTAAATATCTGAAAATTCCTTATTCTAGTCGGTTCACAACCATTGATTTAGAAGCGGAAGTATTTTTACACCTGCTGGGACAAGTTTGGAAGAAATTGCCAGAAAAAGATAAGCAAAAATTGAGTGCTAGGGTACAGCGTCAATTGGCAAAATCTGAACTCAACGAACCACTGCCACTTTCATTGCAACGCGATCCTTTAGGATTGTTGGTTAAAGGTGGTAGTGCTTTAGCTGTTACCTCCATCGTCAAGCCGTTTTTGCTCAAACAAATCGCTCGTCAATTTGCAGTACATTTTGCCAGCTATCAAATAGCTCAACAAGCTGCAATTCAAGGTGGTAAAGTAGCTACAACCCAGTTTCAAGGCTATGTAGCAGTTGAAATGGCGAAACGGGGTATGGCTGTGAATGCAGCGCGTTATGGGGCAGTCCGTGGCGTGTTTGCTTTTTTAGGCCCCGTGATGTGGGGTTGGTTTTTTGCCGATCTGGGGTGGAGAGCGATCGCGACTAATTACGGTCGAATTATCCCCACTATTTTCGCACTAGCTCAAATCCGTCTTACCCGTGCTGAATCTTGGGAGCCAGCTTGAAAACAGGTTTTTTTCATTCCAATCCTAAATTACAATTTGCCTGGAATTGCGCTCAAATTGGGATTCTGATCTTTCCATTGAGTCCGGCTTTAGGCGCTGTAAGTTTAATTGTGGCATCGGTTGTAACTTGGCTGCAACAATACCGCGCAATTATCCTTCGTCCTTTAACCCAAGGATTTGCTCTTTTGAGCCTGTTATTCATAATTAGTGCAGCTTTTGCCTATGACAAAACAGCAGCATTCCTTGGCTTATTTAATTTGTTACCTTTTCTCTTAGGTTTTGCTGCTTTCACGACTCTGATTCAAACAACAGCACAATTGCGGCAAGTATCTTGGATTTTGGCTATAACTTCCCTACCAGTGGTAGTTATGGGCTTGGGACAAATGTTTTTGGGCTGGAATTTACACTTACAAATTTTATGGATAGTTTTGGATTGGACGATCGCACCTGGAGGGAATCCCCTTGGTCGGATGTCTTCAAACTTCATGTACGCGAACACCTTAGCTGGTTATCTGGTAATCGTTTTCATCCTCAACTTGGGGTTGTGGCTGGAAACTTACCAGCTATTTAGAAGACAAGGGGACAGGGAGACACTGCCACAGGGAAATTTCACTGCGTCATCTCCCCCACTCCCCCTCCTCTTCCTAACCGTTACGGTAATTGGCAATTTCTTAGCGTTGATTTTAACTGATTCACGCAATGCTTGGGCGATCGCCATTGCAGCCTGTTTGGCTTATGCACTCTTACTTGGTTGGCGTCTGCTTGTAGCTGGTGTCGCAAGTGTTACCACTGGCGTGCTTTTAGCTGCTTTTGCTCCCTCACCAATTGCGGAATTATTTCGCAAATTCGTTCCAGCCTTCTTTTGGGCACGCTTAAACGACCAAATGTATCCCGATAGACCAATAGCTCTGATGCGAAAAACTCAGTGGAAGTTTGCTTGGTCTATGGCGATGCAGCGTCCTTTGACTGGCTGGGGCTTACGCAATTTCACACCACTCTACAAAGAAAAGATGCACATTTGGTTGGGTCATCCCCACAACTTTTTTTTGATGCTATCTGCTGAAACTGGGCTTCCCGCAACTTTGTTATTTTGTGGACTACTCCTGTGGATATTAGTTATGGGTGTCCAAATTTTGCTTCAGTTTGAATTTGTAGAAAAAGAAGACAAATTAACCTTCTTCAGTTATTTAGTGGTCTTTGTGGGCTGGATTATATTCAACACAGCAGATGTCACCCTCTTCGATGTCCGCTTAAATCTGCTCTCTTGGTTGATATTATTCACGTTCGCTGGAGCCGTCTATCACTACAAAAAGCTGTTAGCGAATAATAATTAGCCCAACAGACAATTATCAGCATTTCAAAAGGCTGAAATATATTTTCAGTGTATCCACTGGCGATGTTAGAGATTTAAGTTAATAAGATGACTATATTCACGTTTGTGAACGTGGCTAATTCAGCATTAGTCACTGTTGCTGATTGTTGGGAAAGTGTAGGGATACCCCTCAAGGGTGTTAGCCTGCATTTGGGCATCTCTTGTAGATGCCCTTATCTATATTTAAGGCGATCGCAGACCCTTAGCATAGTATGTATTTTGGCTGAATCTAATTATTAATTAATAATTTAATTTAACGAATAGTTGTATATATTTTGCGTATTATGAAGGGACAAACAGTCTTTATAAATACAAAAAAAACTCTATCCACGAATAGAGCAAACCTTGCCAAGTGGATTTTAAAAAAACGTGTCACAACTCAAAATTTCTCGATAATTTCTAATAATTGTTGGGCTGGGAAGGTTTATAACGAGTTGGATTTACCATATATGTCCCCATTTGTTGGGCTATTCTTAAACCCACCTTGCTATTTAAGGCTATTGAAAAACATCAATAACTATTTAGAAGAAGACCTCAGATTTACCAACACTTCTCAATATGAAGATATAAATCAACTAATAAATCAAGGAAAAATTCGTTATCCTATTGGGTTACTTAAAAAAGATGTAGAAATACATTTTCAACATTATTCTAGTCAATCAGAAGCTTTAGAAAAGTGGAACCGACGCTTAAAAAGAATCGATTGGAACAACGGAAATATCCTTGTTGAATTTTGTCCGGGCAAACCTGATAATGATGATTATTTTGCAGAGTTTGAGAAGTTGAATTTTCCTCACAAAGTTTGTTTTAGTCACAAAAATTCTCCAGCGTTTCCATCTACTATTTGGATTCGGAAATACAAAAATGATCCTTTTGGAAATGGAGTTCGGTTGTATCAAGAATCTAAAAAATATTTTGATGTTGCCGATTGGATCAACGGTGGTAGTGGAAGGCTTGGTTTTGGACAACAGGTACTGAGCAGTATCCTTTATAATAACTAACAGTCATTGCGAGGAACGAAGCAACCTAGTACAGTGCGATTGCTTTGTTCCATCCTACGGGAAGCTACGCAACGCAATGACAAAATGTATTATGCAATGACAAATGTATTATGCAATGACAATGAAAATATAGTTCATTTACCTGAAGATAACACTAAGCATTGAAACTCCCCACGGATAAATCCGGGGGATTCTTAAGGAGTCCAAAAATGAACCCTTAAAGGCGTACTCAATGCGCCCCTACTGACTCCATCTAGGTCTAAGCCTAGTGTCGCCGATACTTTACGAACAATGTTGGCTGCGCCGTTGCAATCAGCATTAATTAAAAGCTTTTTTCCGGTTTTGAATAAACCACGCACTATTCTTTTACCGCTAGATTGCCACCCGTCGGGTTTTTCACCATATTTAGGTAGCACATCATTATCTAAAAATGATGAACGAGATGTGTAGCTTTCCTCCGTCTCAACAAATTGAATTTCATATTGTTCGCACAATTGGGCTATTCTAGTTTTTAATTTACCAGTAGGGATTTGAACAAACTTTTGGTTGTTCTTTTTCCCCATATTGCTACTATCTTTTTGCCCCTCATTCCACCCAAAAACAACAGTCCCAATTTTATTGATTAGGCAATGATTAATAACAATTCTAGCCGTTTTGTTAACTGCATCTCTCATTTGTCTATTTCTCTTTTCTGTGATGGCAGCAAGTTTGTTAGACCAAAACCCTTGGGGTTTACCCTCTTTGATTGTAGCAATCTGCTTGTTGTACCACTGATTTACGCTTTGAAGTTTTAGCCCGTCAATGATAAAACTTGTCCCCACATTAGAAACTATTGTTAGCCAATTTCCTACCCCGTGGTCTATACCCAATACCTTTGATGGATCTAACTTGACCACATTAATCGGCTTCTGTTCATAAACAAATTCCACATAAAAGCAACGGTTACGTGGTACTATTCTCAATTCCTTGATGTCTTCAAATTTTAGATTAGATGGCATTATCAATGTAAAGCTATCCAACTTAAACCATCGCTTAACTGTATTGCCCAATGGGATTCTAATTAATCCATCTATCAATTTCAAAGCTTGTTTAGGATAAGTCACCAGCGCTAATCCTTTAGGCTTACGATACTTGGGCGGTTTTGGTTTACTCTTAAGTTCCCAAGAGCGAAAAAGTTTAGATAGCTCTTTGAATGACTTAAACGATTCAGCAACACTTCTAAGAATTTGTTGTGCTGCTTGAGAATGCAATGCTTGGAAATGAGGATTACTTTTGTACTCAGCCTCTAGGTCATATTTGCCGACAATCTTTTTGGTTTTAAAGAATAATTGTCTAGCGTAGTATATTCCAGAGTTGGTTAACTTGTTAGACTCAGAGCAAATAAACTCCAAGACAGCAGCTAATTCTTTGTCTGGGCTAATTAAATTCTGCTGACAGCCATAGATTATTTTTTCAGACATTTTTCTGATTCTCTATATACTGCTTAACTACTTCCAATGGTGCGCCCCCAACTGTTGAGACAAAATAAGAATTAGTCCAGAGCGTTGGGAGACGTGATTTTAGCCAAGGGAATTCCTGTCGCAGGAACCTAGACGAGCGCCCTTTCATGTACCTGATTAGTTTGGTCACTCCGAATTGGGGGTCTACTTCAACTAAGAGATGAACATGATCTGGCATCACTTCCAGTTCAATTAAGTTTGCTTGAAATTCGTTGCAAACTTCAGCTATTATTTCTTTTAACCTAACATCTACACCCTTGATTAATACCGATCTTCGGTATTTGGGACACCAAACAATATGGTACTTGCAGGAGTAGACAACATTTTCATTTGATTTGTATTTTACTGGCATCCTTTTAGTATGTAGGTTTGACCTGCATAACTAACTTTGGCTTCACAAATCAATACAATAATCAATCTTGACGCTCCGGGTTCTTAGTCACCAAGGATGGACAGCCGTGTTCTTAACTTCTGTTTGTTGTCGTGGATCGCGGGTTAAGGCTGTCCATCCTTGTCAAGGTGGCTGGCAGCGGCTGTTGAAACAGCCTAGGATTTCATCCCCATGTCTAAAGCCAGGGGCTTTCATCCCGTTTTTTGGTAAAATTGCTGTATCGGTAAATTGAAAATCAGACCATTATGCTCACTCAAGCTGAATTTCTCCAGTACGCTCAATGGTCAGGTATCGCCACACTGCTTTTTGCTGCCCTGACATTGTTGGGTTTTGTTCTTAAATGGGGCATCCGCTTTCGGCTAGTGGGTGCATCTGGCTTTATGCTCGTGCTGACGGCTGGTTTATTTGCCCTGACATTGGCACCCGCCGGTCGGACTGTAATTCCAGGTGCAGTCAGGTACTCTCTAATTTATGATAATGGCGGAGCGAAAACGGTGATCACCGTTCTACCCCAAATTACCCCTACAGCCTTAGAAGCGACTCTGCGTCAAGCTGCTGGTGATTTGTATTCTTACGGTCGCTTGGGAATGCAAGGTAACAATAATCTCACTATTCGGGCCCGGACTATTATCCACCCTGAGCCTGGAGTTTCTACTCCACTTTACCTAGGCAAGGTTACGCGATCGCTTGCCTCTCGTGACGATTCTGAAATGGCAATCGAAATTTACCAAGACAAAGTAGCCCAATTGCCAAAATCTGTCGCATAGGATTCAGATGGGAAAAGTAGTTTTGATCGTATTTTCCATTTTGCTTTAAACCTGCTACACTTGATTCTCTCTTCTTGTTGCCTAGCAAAGGTTATACTCTTCAGATCCCCGACTTCGTGAAAGTTGTTGGGGATCTTGCAAAAAAAACAGTACCTAGATGTATAGAACTTTCTATCTTGCGTCTGCGATATTTATTATTTTTAAGTAAAATATTAATTAAGTGTAATTCTATAACTGATGGCGAAATAAGTAATTGGCGATAACAGCAGATAATCAAGGCAACAATCAATTCCAAAATCTCAATTTATTAGCTCATATAAAAGAGTTTTTCTGAAATATCCGCAAGTAGTACTCTTCATTCGTGATATGACCAATCAATTTACTGAAAAGTTGTCTACTCAAACACCTAGCTCATTTTTGACTCTGGCTGTTGCCCCAGCAAAGGTAATTCGTGGATCGAAGGTGTTGGGGCAAGTAGGAGAAGCGATCGCCCGTTTGGGAGGTCGTCCCTTAATTGTGGGTGGGAAACACACCCTGACCCTTGCCGAACCACTCTCGAAACAGCAGTTAGAATTGGCTCAAGCCAGTTATGGTAATAATTGTTCGGAAGCTAGTCTGAAATCTTTACGTAAAGCGGCAAAGGAACACAAAGCTGATGTCATAATCGGTATTGGTGGCGGGAAAGCACTGGATACTGCGAAATTACTCGCGCATCAATTGCAGTTGCCTGTGGTAACAATTCCGACTTCGGGAGCAACCTGCGCGGCCTGGACTGCCCTCTCGAACGTATATTCTGAAGATGGAGCGTTTCTTTATGATGTAGCATTAGAAGGCTGTCCCGATTTGCTGATCCTCGATTATGACTTAATTAAAACAGCCCCAGAGCATACATTGGTGGCAGGAATTGGAGATGCGATCGCTAAGTGGTACGAGGCTTCAGTTAGCAGCGGACACTCAGAACAAACTTTAATTATTGCTGCAGTCCAACAAGCCCGAGTTTTACGAGATATTTTATTCCAAAAATCAGCCACGGCCTTAAAGGAACCAGGAAGCGAAGTTTGGCGAGAAGTTGTTGATGCCACGGTTTTACTAGCTGGGGTAATTGGCGGACTTGGAGGGGCGCAATGTCGCACTGTTGCGGCCCACGCGGTACATAATGGTTTAACTCATGTTCCTGGGTATAGTAGCATTCATGGTGAAAAAGTCGCCTATGGCATACTTGTGCAACTCCGTTTGGAAGAAATGGTACAAGGCAATCAGCTAGCAGCATCGGCAAGACAGCAGTTGCTGAAATTCTACGCAGAGATAGGGTTGCCCGTTTCTTTGAGCGATTTAGGATTGGGGGACATCACACTCAGCCAGTTGCAAAAAGCCGCAGAAGTTGCTTTAAAGCCTAATTCTGACATTCATCGACTGCCGTTTGCAGTGGCCCAGGAAGTGTTGATGGCAGCAATGGTGTCTACAACTGCACCAGTGGAAGGAAATCGCATTTCCCTAGGTTTAATCCCAACTGTGATGGAAGAAAGATTATCCAACCGTCGAGACGCTGAGGAATAAGTTCGATTTTACTGTGGTTTTTATCAAAAAAATATAGTGACGATGGAATTCGATTGGATCGTACCAGCCCAGCGTGTACAGCAACTACCACCTTATGTATTTGCCCGTCTTGATGAGCTCAAGGCAAAGGCAAGAGAACAAGGACTTGATTTAATAGATTTGGGGATGGGAAACCCAGATGGCCCGACACCGCAACCTGTGATCGATGCGGCCATCAAAGCTTTGCAAGACCAAGCAAATCACGGTTATCCCCCTTTTGAGGGTACTGCTAGTTTTCGCCGTGCCATCACCAATTGGTATCATCGCCGTTATGGTGTGAATTTAGATCCAGATAGCGAAGCTTTACCCCTACTTGGTTCCAAAGAAGGATTGGCGCATTTAGCAATAGCCTATATCAACCCAGGTGATTTAGTTCTGGTGCCGTCTCCATCATACCCCGTCCATTTTCGCGGCCCAGTAATTGCAGGTGGCAAAATTCACAGTTTGATTCTCAAGCCAGAGAATGACTGGTTGATTGATTTAGCTGCGATTCCTGACGCTGTTGCCGAACAAGCAAAAATCCTCTATTTTAATTATCCCAGCAATCCCACAGGCGCGACTGCCCCCCGTGAATTCTTTGAGGAAATTGTTGCTTTTGCCCGGAAATATGAAATTATCCTCGTTCACGATTTATGCTATGCCGAATTAGCTTTTGATGGTTATCAACCCACAAGCTTGTTAGAAATTCCCGGTGCGAAAGATATTGGCGTAGAGTTTCACACCATGTCCAAAACCTATAATATGGCTGGTTGGCGCGTGGGTTTTGTGGTGGGGAACCGTCATGTAATTCAAGGTTTGCGGACGCTGAAAACCAATTTGGATTATGGCATTTTTGCGGCATTGCAAACCGCAGCGGAAACAGCTTTACAACTACCAGATGTGTACTTAGAAGAAGTGCAAGAACGCTACCGCACTCGCCGTGATTTCCTCATCCAAGGTTTATCGCATTTGGGTTGGGATATACCCAAAACCAAAGCGACAATGTATCTGTGGATACCCTGTCCTGAAGGTATTGGTTCCACAGATTTTGCTCTGAATATCTTGCAACAAACTGGGGTAGTGGTGACACCGGGGAATGCATTTGGGGTTGGCGGTGAGGGATATGTCAGAATTAGTTTGATTGCAGAATGCGATCGCTTGGGTGAGGCTTTGCATCGATTTAAGCAAGCTGGTATCCGCTATCAATCGGAAGCTGTAGTCCCTGCTTCTAAGTAAGTGTAAATATACCCGGTGATTACGAACATCACCGGGTAGCACCATCAGAGGCATCTTCACTTTACTGAGTAGGTGACAATATAAATAGCATATTTTTATCTTCTTTCTGAATTGATGCAAACCCCTGAAGGCACCACGGCTAATTTAATTGGTATAGGTTTTCATGCTCTTTCCGAACCGCTCAGAATTAAGGTGTTGGAACTGCTACGACAACAAGAACTTTGCGTGTGTGACTTGTGCAATGCTCTGGAGGTAAGTCAGTCGAAACTGTCTTTTCACCTCAAAACTCTCAAGGAAGCTGGTTTAGTTAGTGCCAGACAAGAAGGACGTTGGATTTACTACAGCTTGAATGTTACCCAATTTGCCGTCCTAGAGGAATATTTGGCACAGTTTAGTCGTTTAACTAAAATTACACCTGCATGTCCTTGCTGTGAGTAAGATTCAAGAGTTAGGAGTTAAAATTCCTAACTCCTCATCCTTGACATATCAATTTTTATTGATGTAATATCATTGCATCAACTTATTTTAATCTACGGGACTAATGTGCTTGTAGCAAAAATGGACTCCAATTTACGGGTTTATTTGCGAAAAACACTTCTTCATTGCTGGCAGGAAGTATTAGCAGAAGGAATTGGCACCTTTAGTTTGGTATTTGCTGGTACTGGTGCAATCGTAGTAAATACGATTAGTGATGGTGCGGTGACACATCTGGGTATCAGTTTCGTATTTGGTGGTGTTGTGGCTGCGTTGATTTACGGTATAGGGCACATTAGCGGCGCACACTTTAACCCAGCGGTGACATTGGCATTTTGGACAAGTGGTTTTTTTCCCAAAAGACGGGTATTGCCGTATATTTTCGGACAATTATTGGGAGCGATCGCGGCTTCAGTTTTACTGCGAATTAGTTTTGGACGAGTTGGCAATTTAGGTGCAACTTTACCTCTTGACGGTAACTGGTTGCAATCTTTGGTGTTGGAAACTGTCCTCACCTTCATTTTGATGTTTATGATTTTCGGTTCCGGACTGGATAGACGTGCCCATATTGGCTTTGCTGGGTTGGCGATCGGGTTGACGGTGGGGGTAGAAGCAGCATTTATGGGACCAATCACCGGTGCGAGTATGAATCCCGCGCGATCGCTTGGACCAGCATTAGTGAGTGGTATTTGGCAGCATCACTGGGTATATTGGGTTGCGCCAATTGTGGGAGCGCAATTAGCAGCGATCGTTTATCGGTTACTGAGTAATGAGTTTAAGGATACGAAGCCGGAAAGACGAAGAGATTAGTATTTAATTCACGAAGAAAGAAGGAAGAAGTACCCACATGAGTACTCATGTGGGATTGAAACAAGGACACTGTTTTTCTTCTCTGCGAGACACTACGTGAACGCGCTACAAAGGACTCGAAAAACATCTTTTTTTTACTGAAGCTCTAAACTCAGAACGCGCATTTTTATTAGCTATTCCTTCTTCCAACTTCGGTCCTTACTTCAACATCATTTGTAATAATTATGACAAATTTTGAACGCAAACCAAGAATCTTATTTTTATATGGCTCTTTACGAGAACGTTCTTATAGCAGACTGGTAGCAGAAGAAGCGGCGAGAATTATTGAAGAATTTGGTGCAGAAGTCCGGTTTTTTGACCCGCGTGAATTACCGATTTATGGCAGCGTACCTGATACTCATCCCAAGGTACAAGAGTTAAGGGAATTGAGTACGTGGTCTGAAGGTCAAGTTTGGTCATCGCCTGAGATGCACGGTAATATTACTGGCATTATGAAAAACCAAATTGACTGGATTCCTTTAAGTATAGGAGCAGTCAGACCAACACAGGGCAGAACTTTGGCTGTTATGCAAGTCAGTGGCGGTTCTCAATCTTTCAATGCCGTGAATACAATGCGGATTTTGGGACGTTGGATGCGGATGTTTACGGTTCCTAATCAGTCTTCTGTGGCGAAAGCTTACCAAGAGTTTCACGAAGATGGAACTATGAAGGATTCACCTTATCGCGACAGAGTAGTTGATGTCATGGAGGAACTTTTTAAGTTTACTTTGTTATTGCGCGATCAAGTTGATTATCTCACCGACCGTTATAGCGAACGTAAGGAAAAAGCGGTGAAAGAAACGGTTGCAAAATCCCCGACTTCGTGAAAGTTGTCGAGGAGCTGACCAATCTAATCCATCAACGATTTTGCTCCCTTGCCCCCAATTATGTTCGAGAAGAAAATTTAAATTCAAAGTCCCCCAATTTTGGGGAGCCACTGCGTTTCTTGGCTCTGCCGACTTGTAGCATGTGGCTGTGTTTGAAGATTGCCAACTTGATGACTCAGAGGGAGAATCAATCGAAACCTTTCGTCTAAGTTAATTCGGTTTGTTTCTGTATAATTCCTTCTAGAGCAGGAGGTTGTTTTCTAGAGTTGCGAGTTAATATTCAAGTTTAGGCAAATGTTTGCATAATTCGCTGCTGTGCATCAACACTCTGAAAACATTCTTAACACTCAAATTGAGCAATTATCACCACCAGCTTATAAATTTAGCTGGTTTGATTGGTTTTGTCTGTGGTATCCTCCAGGTTGGCTGATTTTATTCAACCGTCACTGGCAACATTATCATCACGATCCAGATGGTTGGAATTGGCTGGAATATCTGTTATTTTTGATTCCAGGCGGATTTTATCTAGCATTGCTAATTCGCTGGTTGCGTCTTGGTTGTCGGATACCAGGTGGTGAAGTGGCTGAGTTTGATATCAATTATCAACAAGCTTTTCGCGATCAAATTATTCATCCAATAGTTAAATATTATTTCCAAGGAAAGTTGCAGCAAGTTGAAAATTTGCCAGAAACAGAATCGTTAATTGTAGTAATGAATCATGCAGGGATGTCTTTCCCTTGGGACTTTTTGACATTAGGATATCTCTTGAGCGAGAAAACAGGATGGGTGGTACAGCCCCTTGGTGGTGTCCCATTATTTGATAGTGTTTGGATGCGTTGGTGGTTACCGTCTGGATGGTCAAAAGTTTTGGGTGGTGTTAAGGCTCAGTTCGATGATTTTGAGGCTGCTGTAAAAGAGGGTAGAATTATTTTATATGCCCCTGAAGGTTTGCGCGGACCGATGAAAGGTTGGAGAAAGCGGTATCAGTTGGAAAAGTTTGATATTAGCTTTGTCCAGTTAAGCGATCGCTATCATGTTCCGATTCTTCCAGTTGTATGCATTGGTAGTGAAAAATTGCATCCTTGGACTATTAATATGAAAGCATTCGCACGATTATTAAAATTACCATTTCTGCCTATATCACCATTAATTCCTTTGTTTGCGTTGTTTCCTTCGATGGGAGTTTGGGCTAATAAATCTCGTCTGCGTTACTTTATTCAAAAATTAGAAATAACTGAATTCAAAGAGGATAATTTCACAAGAACGGAGGCTTATCAAAAAGCGCAACAATTGCGTGTGAAGATGCAAAAAGAAATTTATCAACTTTTGAATAATAGTTGATAATTAGCAAAAAAATATCTCAAGTGTTAATACAGGTGAAATAGTGTATGTGTAGACAAAATTATAGGGTTTATTAGTCTGCCTAAGTACAAATTTATGTGCGGTTAATTCAATATACTGTACCTGAACACACTAAGAATCATTATATTGTAATAATAAGTCAAAATTGTTTGTTAAATCCTAATTTAGATGAAAATAAAACAAATTTGCGTGATTGGGGCTGGAATCAGCGGTTTAGTGGCGGCTAAGACGTTTCTTGAAGAAGGTTATGATGTTACGGTATTTGAGAAACAAAAGGGGCTTGGTGGCGTTTGGGAACAGTCTCGGACTTATCCAGGACTAACGACCCAAAACACTCGCGACACATTTGCTTTTTCTGACTATCCGATGCCTGTATCTTATCCGGAATGGCCCACAGCGGAGCAAATGCGGAATTATTTACAGTCTTATGCTGAGTACTTTGGTGTTAGCTCACGAATCAATTTTAACACAGAAGTGATTAATGTCCAAGGCAAGGGAGAAGGACAATCAGGATGGGTAGTTACTGTCAAAGTTCCAGATACTCAGGAAAAAGTCAAAAAACAGACTTATGAATTCGACTTTGTGATGATATGCAACGGTACGCACAGTATAGCTAATACACCGTCTATACAAGGGAAAGACGAATTTATTGCATCTGGTGGTAAGATATTACACTCTAGCGAGTTGAATGATTTAGATGCGATCGCCCATAAGAAAGTGGTAGTTGTAGGTTTTGGTAAATCTGCTACTGACATCGCAACTTTGGCGGCTAATCAAGCAAAAGAATGCACGCTTATATTCCGTAGTGCTTTGTGGAAAATGCCTAAGTTTTTCCTGAATCGGATTAATATTAAGTACATTGTATGAGTTTACTAATTTCAATTACCTTGACCAAAGCGATAGCCTTTCCCATAAACGCTATGAATAAGTTGCGTTTCACCTACCACTTCAATTTTGCGTCGTAGCAGACGAATTAATGCCGCGATCGCATTACTACTGGGTTGCTCTTCATCCTGCCACAGATTTTCCAAAATTTGGGCGTGAGTTAGCAATTTGCCAGTATTTTCCATAAAATATTGCAATAGTTGACTTTCTTTTTCTGATAGTTCAATTATCCGCCCTTGGCGATAAGCTACTTGGTTATCGCAATCAAGTTCTAAATCCGCTACACTCAGCCGTCCTTTGCTATCACTATATACCTCTGCACCAGAACGTCGCAACAAAGCGCGGACTCTTGCAAGTAACTCCCGCAGTTCAAAGGGTTTGACTAAATAATCATCACCACCAGCATCTAAACCTTCCACGCGATCGTTTAAGGTATCTTTGGCAGTTAGGAATAACACAGGTGTGGTTCTGCCACTACGACGCAATTCCTGACAAATTTCTAACCCTGTTTTTCCTGGCAGCATCCAATCTAAAATTAGCAATTCGTAACTATCGATAAGTGCAAGGTGACTGCCACTTATGCCATCATAAGCCGCATCGACACTATAACCTTCACGAGTTAACACTCGAATCAGAGGGTCAGTTAATTCTATTTCATCATCAACTAATAAGATTCTCATTCTATTTTAGATTTTAGATGCTTGATAAACTTATATATGATTGACTTTGATAAATAACCCAACAAACTGTAGGCTGGAGTGGGGACTACCCCCAATCCAAAATCTAAAATTGCATGATTACTATTGCTTTACCAAAAGGGGAACTTCTTAAAAATAGCATTCACCTGCTAAAGTCTGTGGGACTAGATTTTAGTGCTTTTTTAGAATCTGGAACCCGGCAACTTCAGATTCCCGATGCCAGTGGTAATGCCAGATTGCTGCTAGTCCGCAATCATGATGTACCTGTATATGTAGAATACGGTCAGGCACAGTTAGGTATTGTTGGCTATGATGTGCTGCGAGAGAAAAAACCGCAAGTTGCACATTTAGTGGATATGCAGTTTGGACATTGTCGGATGTCGTTGGCTGTTAAAGAATCTAGCCCTTATCGATCGCCTTTGGATTTGCCGCCTAATTGTATTGTGGCATCTAAGTATGTGAATTGCGCTCGGGATTATTTCCAAAGCTTAGATTTACCTGTGGAAATTGTACCGCTGTCTGGTTCGGTGGAATTAGGTCCAATTACGGGAATGTCGGAAGCGATCGTAGATATAGTTTCTACAGGACGGACTTTGAGCGAAAATGGTTTGGTAGAGATTGATACACTGTATAAAAGTTCGGCGAGGTTGATCGCTCATCCGCTGAGTTATCGTCTCAGTACTGGTGGGTTGCAAAATGTCGTTGAGATGATGCGGAGTCAAATCCGATCACGGATTGAAGGGATTAAAGGATTTCACGGAGGATCTTAAAATTAACTGCTCCTTCGCTGGAATCTGAGTAATCAATCCTCTCAAATCCGATCTTAAAATTGACTACTCCTTCCGTGGAATCCGAGAAATCCCTTCAATCCGTGATCTAAAAAGATGTTCTACTTGTTGTAAAAATTAATATAATGCTCTTACTATGAGCATCTCCAAATCTCTTACAAAACCTAACACAGGGTACCGTCGGCGTGAAAATGACTGGCGGTTATTTTTACGCTTAGTACCTTATGCCCGTCGCAGCCAACGACTGCTGGTGTTTTCGATGTTGTTACTGGTACCAGTGGCTGTATCTCGCGCCATGCAACCGTTGCTAATTGGACAGGCTATTTCTCTAATTCGCAAGGAGCCGAGCGCTTACGAGTTTCTCAGGAATCTGCCTTTAATGCAAGGGCTGAATCTTATTGAAATATTCTTGCTAGTAACGGTAGTTTTATCTTTGATAATTACCGGCTTTCAGGGTTATCTCGTACAGCGGGTAGGGCAACAAATAACTGCGGAAATTCGCCAGGATTTGTTTCACCATGTCACATCCTTGGCTGTGCGCTTTTTCGATCGGACACCTGTAGGTAAATTAATCACCAGACTTACCAGTGATGTGGAAGCCTTAGGAGATGTCTTTTCTACTGGAGCGATTGGTCTTGTCTCTGATTTGTTCTCAATGCTGGTGATTATCACTTTCATGTTTTCCATCCAGTGGGAACTGGCTTTGTTGTTACTGTTTATGCTATTGCCTATTAGCTGGGTGATTGTTTATTTTCAACGGCAGTATCGCAAGGCAAACTACAAAGCCCGAGAAGAACTTTCACTCCTTAACTCCCAGTTGCAAGAGAACATCGCCGGCCTTAATGTTGTACAACTATTCCGACGAGAAAAATTTAATTCACAATTATTTCACAATGTCAATGAACGGTACGTCAAGGAAGTAGACCAGACTATCTTTTTTGATTCCGCTGTTTCCGCAACATTGGAGTGGATTGCTTTAGTAGCGATCGCCGCTGTTCTCTGGGTTGGCGGTTATATTCTTTTGCAAGAACAATTGACTTTTGGGACTTTATCTGCGTTTGTTCTCTATGCCCAGAGATTATTCGATCCATTGCGGGAATTTGCAGAAAAATTCACGGTTATTCAAGCTGGTTTCACGGCGATTGAGCGGGTTAGTGATATTTTAGATGAACCGATAGAAATCCGCGACACCAGCAATCCCCGTTTTTCGATTTTCGATCGTGAATTTGGTTATATAGATGAAATCATTGAGAATTTAGAATCAGAAAAAAACAAAGCAGAAGCGCAATTAGGAGAGATTCGCTTTGAAAATGTCTGGTTTGCCTACAAAGACGATGATTATGTAATTAAAGATTTAGATTTCACCATCCATCCTGGTGAAAAAATTGCATTAGTCGGGCCAACTGGTGCTGGAAAAAGTTCAATTATTCGTCTTTTATGCCGTCTTTACGAACCCACTAAAGGACGGATTTTATTAGATGGGATAGATATCCGGGAATTACCCCAAGCAGAATTGCGACGGTATATGGCTGTTATTTTGCAAGATGGTTTTGTGTTTGCCGGTGATGTCAGAAGTAATATCACTTTGGGTGATAGCTACACTTTTGAAGAAATCAAAGCTGCAGCCGAAAAAACTAACATTGCCCAATTCATTGAACAGCTACCCCAAGGCTATGATACCCAACTTCGAGAGCGCGGTACAAATATTTCTAGCGGACAAAAGCAACTCTTAGCCTTTGCTCGGGCTGCGATTCGCGACCCGCAGATATTAGTATTAGATGAGGCAACTGCTAGTCTAGATGTGGGGACAGAAGCTTTAGTTCAGAGTGCTTTAAACGAGCTTTTGGTCAAACGCACAGCGATTATTATTGCTCACCGCTTATCTACCATTCGCAACGTAGACCGAATCTTTGTTCTCAAGCGAGGTGAATTAATTGAGCAAGGAAGTCATGAGGAGTTACTACAACAAGGTGGACTTTATGCGACTTTGCACAATTTGCAGATGTTGGGAACTGAGGAATAATTGCAGCGTCAATTCATTCTCGCTGTTCTTTTTAATACCCTGACAAGAACGCAGGGTCTTTCGTTTTGAGTTGGGGCCCCAATCCACATATACAAACCTCCTTCTTCCTTCTTCCTTCTTCCTTCTTCCTTCATTCAAGCACTATAAGTCAGAAGCTTCTTCGCACTCAGCCAGAAATTAGCTACAGTATATTTCACAAACTTAGACTTTTCTTTGGCATTACAAGAAGGCTTAATTTCTAAACTCTTAGATTCATCTTTGACTAGCGTCGCTTGATACGTACATAAAGAATCATGGGGTTTTTCCACAGTCAGTTCTGCTTGAATGATATTTTTGTCCAAACTTTCTTGAATAATTTCACCTGCAACTTTGTAGTTAAACCAATCCCATCCATGACGCAAGATTAATTCTCTTTCCAATACCTGAATTGAAGTAGGTATAATTCCCCAACCGCGATAGACTTGATTCAAAAATTCAATATCGCCAGTCCGAGTTAAAATTGATTGGAATGACTCTTGGTCTACTCCACCGTAATATCTTCCTTCCGGCAAGTCTACGATTGTTGGTGCAAAGCGATGTCCGCCAAAATGGCTGGATTTCCAAATGCGAACATTTTGCTGCTTTTTGAAATCAGAGATAGTCTCTGAAGCATGGTAATAAAAAGGATTGCCATATCTAGCGCAGCACTGATCGTGACTTCCGTGGGTACAAACTAAAATATCTCTGGTTGCAGCTGTGTCTATTTCGCAACTAGAGTGTCTGTACAACAACCATTTTCTGACAGTTGGGGCTACTTGCTCAATATTTGCTAGCCGAAATTCTTGCTTGGAATACCCATTACTCAACCCTTCTTTTTTTTGATAAATCAAGAGGGTCGTATGGTCTATTTTATGTGAATAGTTATTCGCAATTAAAAGGAATTTTATCGGTAGTTTTAAGCGTTTTAGCTCTTCTACCAGAAGGCTCAAACTGTTAGGAACCCATCTAGAATTAAAAGCATCTGAGGCCCAAGGTGGTGGGCATTCAACCAAGATATAAATTTGGTGGTTGCTTGCACTACCAATCATATCTTCTCTTACTTTTCGGGAATTGTCAGAACAAAATAAATTATCCATTTAATCTTACTAATTGACGAATTTTAGCTAAAAACTTCCTCAAGATACTGCTTTTGTGCTGATTGGAAGCTTGACTTTAACTTGTAATCTATAAAATTCACCTCAGTGAAATTAACTAATTGATACACTGTATTTAATTTCTAAAAAAATACAGCTTCACCTAACACTTTATTCTCTAATTTGAAGTAAATATCCGGATACTTTAAAGCTGGCAATTTAAAAGAATTTATGAGTTTTTTACAATCGAGCAACTGAGCCATTTTCTTTTGTTTTTGACTAGTTGTAAAAAATACTTTGCCGCTCCAAGCATTTTTTAATAGATATAGTTGGAATATTTCTCTTTTTCTCAACATATTGCAAAATATTCTCAATAAAAAAACAAATAAACCCATTTAATTAGGAGTCGAGGTCTATCGTTGAATGCCCAGACTCCCGGTTAGGAAGTTAATAAAGTATATTAGCAGCTACTGCTCGCCAAGGTCACTTCCAAAAGGATCAAATATCTAAAAAGTGGTCTTTTACTCAGTAACTACAGGAAGTCTTGCTGACAAGTAAATGCATCGAGCATATTTGATAAATTGCTCAAGCCTGTTCTGTCTGGTGAGGCTACTTAATTGAATTTTAACCCAAAATAACATCCTGGTACTTTGACCAGAGTCTAAATTGGGCTATACTTTGACAGTAACTTATGTCAATAAAAAATGCAAGGAGTTAAAAATTTTAATATTTTTTGCTATCGTATAAAAATATGCATACTTAGTTAAAATCAAGCTTAACAAGGGTTAAAGGATTTGACTAGCCTGGTATCCCAAGATTGAATCTATCAATACAATAGACAAAAATTATCGATATGTAAAAATTATAGGGTTCTTGTATAAATATTTTCTTACCTAACGAGAGTCGCATGATAGCGTAAGTCTTCTTGGATGTCCAGTATGGATATTACGTCAGACAAACAGACCCCCCGCAACAAGTACCCGAGGTGATGCAACGCTTTGATTTATTTAAATTAGTATCGCCCTTTCAACGATGTTTGCGTTGTAATGGGTTATTAGAACCTGTTGCGAAGGAATCTATCATTGACCAATTACCAGAAACAGTGCGATGCCTTCGGCAACCATCCCTGCGGGAACCGCAAAGCGGAACGAAGATGGTATCGCACAATCAGGAATTTCGTCGGTGTGAGGACTGCCCTCAAATTTATTGGAAAGGGTCGCATTATGAACGATTGCAACAGTATATTGACAAAGTACTTGATTGAATCAATAAATTTTAGATTTTTAGATTTCTTCTGTAGCCCCTCCCCTGTTCGTGTGAGGCTACAGGACATCAAACCGACTAAGCAACACTTTTCTTAAAATCCAAAATTGTATTAGCCAGCGGAAATATTGGCTTTGACAACTTGACTCTCCCCTTGTGTACCCTCATTTTCCTTGTTCGAGTCAAAAGGGTCGGGATCGAGATTGATATCTTTGCTAACTTCTTCCGATTCAATGGGAGGCGCTTCTTGTTCTAAATTAAGGGAGGTTGGGGGTTCTTTCGCACCAGAAAAATCGATCTTTGCTTTTGGTTTTTCAGGAGTCATAATTTGCGAAATAATGCTGACTCTTCTAGTGTTGAACTTATCTTGGTAATAGGCATCATACTAAAGAACGATCGTAGAGAAGTAGGTAAATATGACCATTATCTTAGCGCTCGATTTTGGCGGAACTAAGCTGGCCGCAGGGCTGGTAAATTTGGGTTCTAGAGAGTGGTTGCGTTACGAACGTCGCTTTTCACCTCACAATGCAAGTGCTAGCACTGACTTGGAAATTATGCGATCGCTTGCCCATTCTCTGCTGCAAGGTAAAAAACCGGCGGCGATCGGTGTTAGTTTTGGGGGCCCGGTAGACGCAACTATGGGAAAGGTGCGCTTATCTCATCATGTCTCTGGATGGGAAAATATTCCTCTGCGAGAGTGGTTAGAAGAGGAGTTTGGGGTTGCGGTGAGTGTAGACAATGATGCAAATGTGGCGGCTTTAGGTGAACATCGCTTTGGTACTGGACAGGGGTATGAAAGTATTTTTTATATCACTGTTAGCACTGGGGTTGGTGGCGGTTGGATATTAAATGGTAAGCCTTGGCGCGGTGCTGGGGGAATGGCTGGTGAGATTGGGCACATGGTTGTAGACCCGACAGGACCCCCGTGTTTGTGTGGGAAACGGGGATGTGTGGAACGGTTGGCGAGTGGACCTTATATGGCGTTGGATGTGAGGGAGGTTTTGGGGAGAGAGGGGGAGAGGAGGAGAGGGGGAGAAATAATCCAGAGACTTGTAGAAAATAATTTGGAGTTGGTGACGGGGAAGGTAGTGAGTGAGGCTGCTTTGTTGGGAGATGTATTGGCTGAGGATATTTTATACAGGGGTGCTTGGGGGTTGGGTATGGGTATTGGGAATGTCGCGAATTTGGTGAATCCGCAGTTGTTTGTTTTGGGTGGTAGTGTTGCGAAATCGGGGGAGAGATGGTGGGAGGTGCTTAGAAAGACAGCGCGGGATACGGCGTTACCTGAGGTTGATTTTGAAATTGTGGCGGCAGGTTTGGGAGATGATGCACCTTTATGGGGGGCTGTAGCGATGGCGGAGCAAAGCTGCTTTCGAGCATGAACGAACTGACATCGGGGTGTTCAGCTGCGGACAGCACCCGTATTATCGAGCTTCATCCAATTGCGGATTCTCAACCTGAGTATCATTAAATTCTGTATCCAAGGTGGAAGAAGTATCTGTATTAATTTGAGATGCTGGAGATATAATTTCTTGATTCACCTGCGAATTATCAACAGTATCTAATTTGAACTTCTGATTAATTGGGACTTTTGTTTGATTTTGTTTTTCGATTTGAGCCGTAAGCTGTAATATCTGTTTATTCCACTTTCCTATGTCCTGATTTGCCTCCTTATATAAAGGGCGTTCTTTTGTTATCATACTGGCTTCACCAATCGCCATCTGCAAAGAGATTACATCATTTTTACTGGCAGATTTCTGAGCATTTTTCAAATAATCACGGTCTTCAGATATTTCAATCTTCCCTTGGATAGTAGCAATAAATTTTTGCGCTTCTTGAAAATAAACATCTGAATAAACCATGTGCGCTTCAGTAATTGCATCTCTCATATCTTCTATCTTCCCAGAACTTGCAAGTAATTTTGCTTTTTTTAATTGAGCTAAGTCGCTTTCTTTTTGCTCGACATCAACCTGAGTTATTGGCTCTAAATCTTTCTTAACTTTTTCTTCCTTCTTCTCTCCCTGTTCGTTTCTCTCCCGAATATCCTGTATGTTATGTACCAGTTCTGGATATTTGGTCGTTGCCCAATAGTTATTATCTAAATTTTTTAACTCTTTCGCTTTAGTCAAAGCTACATACCAATTATGAGACCTATTATTATCTTCCCTCTCTTGCATTTTTTCTTCGGCAGCTTGATAAATAGCTTCAGCTTTAGACCATGTGGACTGCCATTTTTTGATTTGCTCATTAGCTAACGGATGCAGCTTCATATTAACCGGAATCAGTTTTGCTGTATTTACAGCCTTATGCAAATCTCCTTCTTGAAAAGCCTTCTCACTCAAACGCAGTATTGCCTCCGACCATTTTTCAATCAAGCGATCGCCTGAATGACGCAAAGGATTATCCTTGGGTATGCTATCAACCAATTCAATCACCCTGGATAAACTAGCTGCATCTTGTTCATCTACAGTCGTGGTAGCACAATAAATAACAGATGCCGTAGAATCCTTTACTCCAGACTCAGATATACAATCAAACGCTTGCGGAATTTGCATTATAAAAATCAATGCACCTACTCCTACTCCACTAGTCAACAAGAGAATCCCCGCAAGCCAATACCACCACTTAATCGGTTTAAAACACTGAATATTCATACAATAGCCCTGTGATTTAACACACTTCACTGCTAGGTTAGTGTTCCCACTTTGGGCTAATTGAATTGCAAATTGATAAAATAATTTTGGGAATTTACTGCGTATATTCTCTGAGGTAACAAGTATTTTAAATGGCTAATCCAGGACGTACAGACGCAAAGTTTTTCTTTACACCTACTATCCTATTGACAAATTATAGAGATTGTGCAGCAACTTCTTCCAACAACGAATTCAGCACTGTCCACAACTGCAAATCTGTAAAATCAGGAATTGCCATAAATGCCCCAACTTCACACAACTTTTTTGGGTCGTGAGTAGAGGCTATACCGACAGTACGAATACCAGCACCCACCGCAGAACGAATTCCAGAAGGGGAATCTTCTAATGCAATAGTTTCTTCTGCTTTGACACCCAATTTGTTTAATCCTTGTTGATAAGGTGCAGGATCGGGTTTACCTGCGATACACTCTTCCCCTAAAACAACTATCTCAAAAGCCTCTTTTATGCCTAAAATCTCTAGCATGAAATAAGCATTTAGTCTAGGTGCATTTGTTACTAATGCACGTTTTATCTGATGTGTATCCGTCCATTGCAATAGTTCCGAAAAACCCGGCATGGGTTTAAGATTTTTTGCTCTTTCACGAAAAAGTGCTTCTTTGTCCTCAGCGAATTTTGCAGCCGATTGAGGTGATAATTGTGGCAGAATATCTTGCAGGATTTTTTCGTTTGTTCCACCACTAATCCTCGATTTATAAAAGCTTTCGTCAATTTCCATGTTGTAATTCAACAGCATTTCTCGCCAAGCTTGGTAGTGAATTGGGTCAGTGTTGACAATCGTGCCATCTAGGTCAAAAAGAATTGCTGCTAGCATGATTTTTGGGTAAAATGTAAATAAATGTTAACTTAATTTCAATAGTTTACATTCTTTTTTGTCTGTAGTCATTCTTCTTTGATTGACTGGGACAAAAAATTATAATTAACCTGCTAAATCCGTAAGAGTGCTTATAACTTTATTTTTAATCAAATGGTAGCCGCTACAAAATTGTTTCGTGTTGATGACCTCAGCGTACAGGTTTACAGCTCCCAAGTTGAAATGGCACAAGATGTGGCGGAAATTACACAGCGCTATTTACAAGCTATTCTCAATGAAAAGGGTAACGCGACTATCTTATTGGCTACTGGTAACTCTCAACTTCAATTTCTTGATATTTTGATTGCCTTAGGTGGTCTTGATTGGTCGCAGATTACTTGTTTTCATTTAGACGAGTATTTAGGGATTTCTGCTGAACATTCTGCGAGTTTTCGGCGCTATCTACACGAGAAAGTAGAGGTGCGGGTAAAACCTAAAGAGTTTCATTATATTCAAGGGGATACATTGCAACCTTTGGCGGAATGCGATCGCTACACAAAACTATTACAAGCCCAACCGATTGATTTATGTTGCTTAGGTGTTGGGGAAAATGGGCACATCGCTTTTAACGATCCATCCGTTGCTGATTTTCATGATCCGTATAGCGTGAAGTTGGTAAAATTAGATGATATAAATCGTCAGCAACAAGTAAATACAGGTTATTTTCCAGATATTAATAGTGTCCCGCAATATGCATTTACTCTTACTATCCCGATGATTTGTTCGACAAAAAAAATTATTTGTCTTGCCCCAGATAAACGGAAAGCAAAGGTAGTAAAACAAGTTTTGCAAGGGGAAGTTAATACAGATTGCCCTGTTTCAATTCTCCGCAAACAACCGCAGGCTACATTATTTTTGGACTCAGATAGTTATGATGGATGCATGAATTAGGGTGGCACATACCTAGATTCCCGACTTTTTTTAAGAAGTTGGGAATCTTATTTTTCACATAAATAGGTAGGCTTAAATAGACATCAAATGCTATTTTTTTACTCGGGTGGCGCCACCCATCTTGTATTTAATAATGCCTGCCTACTTACCAAAACCAACTAACAACTTCCTTCTTCCTTCTTCCTTCATTCAAAATACATTGACCCAAAAATCCGCAGTAATTATCTTACCATTACGATTAAATTGACCCCAGAGTTTATATGTCCCTGATTGGGGAAAACTAGTTATAAATTGTACTTTACCCTCTGGACTATCCTTGCGAGCCTGAGCATGGATATAATCAGATGTAGTTAATGGCGATGAACTTTTGATAATTACCAAATGTCCTTTTTCTCCTAAATATGGTTGCAAATCTTTAATTGCTTGGTTGTTAGCAGCTTCTTTAAAATCAAAAGTTAAAGTTACTTCCTTCCCAGCTTGAGGTTTTGCTTGTGAAAGATTTACCTTAGTATTAGACAAAATCTTTGTATTGCTAAATTTTTCTAATTCTGTTGGTAAGGGAACTTTGCCAGGAATGCTAACTTTTTGAATAGTTACTTGTTCTTTTTGTTTGGAAGGTTTGTAATCGCTGAACAGAGTATAACCACCTGGATTGGGTAAACTGGGATTAATTTCAAAACGTCCATTTCCTTTGTAAGTAGGATGAATGCGATCAAAAAATTTCAAATCATCGCTGACGATAATTAAATGCATTTGTTTCTGTTGAAAGCTGTCAGAATTGCTCGCTGCTTTATCACTTGAGTTCTGAATATCAATTGCTAAAGGAATTGGTTGATTGGCAACAACATTTTTGGGAACAGTCAATTTTGCTTGGATCGAGTGTCCCTTATGCTGACTTGTGCGATTTTCACCCTGATGCATACCAGACTTGACACCTGATGAGCAACTGGTGGCTATAAATAAAGTTGTAACGACGGTTATTCTACTTATGAAGTGTTTCATTTATACATCAATCTTGGCTATGGACACGTAGAGAGGTAATTTATCCCCAAACCAAAAATGTATAAGCGATTATGCTTGAAACGTCAATATCAGAGTCTATAATTGTATCCAAACCTAGAAGACTTTTTAATAGATTTATATCAAAATATAAGCTTGAATGTATTCTTTTTGAAATTATAACTCTCTAAAATTTGTTCATCAATTTTATTCAGAGTCGCTTGCTTTACACCAAACCTCACACAACTAATTTGCTTTGAAAGTAACGAAAATTTTGTACCGAAAAGTTGTTTGAATAAAGCATGGAGAGTATATAGGCTATGGACATTATAAGGAATTCCGAGCAGATCAATTTGCAATTAAACTCCACTTTGCAGGAGTTAACACTCTGGGAGATTGATACCGAAGTAGATAGTTTAGGGTATACCTTGGCTAAGGTTTTTGAGGAAGAACCTTTGATGCCAGGAATAATTTTAACAAGAAATCAAAGCTATGTAGGGATGATTTCACGACGGAGATTTTTTGAGTTAATGAGTCGTCCTTATAGTTTAGGATTATTTGCTGAAAGGCCTATCGAAAATCTCTACAATTTCCTCCAACCAGAAATTTCGGTACTTGATGAAAATACACCTATTGTAACAGCAACTCAGATTTCTTTGCAAAGAACACCTGAATTAGTTTATGAACCGATTGTAGTTCGTTCTGAATCTGGAAGGCATCGGATACTTGATATTCAACAGCTACTATTAACCTATTCTCAAATTCAACTATTAACACTTGCTCAACTAAAACAAGCCCAAGAAGAATCAAAAATTCTCGAAACAGATTTACGCGAGATTCAAGAAAATTATGTAAAATTAGTTCAAAATGAAAAAATGATTTTGCTGGAACAATTTTTAACTGCAATACCTCAACAAATAAACAATCCCATTAACTTAATTGCAGGCAATGTGATTCGCACTACACGTTATATCCAAGAATTAATTGAACTCATCAGCTTGTATCAGCGACACTATCCCAAACCAATAGCAGAGATTCAAACAGCCCTTAATAAAACAAAACTGGACTTTTTAATCGCTGACCTTCCCAAGCTTTTAGCTTCGATGAAAGTTAGCACTAATAATATTCAGCAATTTGTTCGTTCTTTGAGGAATTTCCTTTCTTTGGATAAATCTGAGTAGCTGCTGGCAGAGGGGCAATATAATTTACATCACCCCTTAAACGTCAACACCGGACTCAAACGAGCCACAACATCCACCATACCCGACTGAATCGGCTTAAGTAAGGAGGGCTATTAATTGCATCTTCATACAAAAATGGTATTACCTACTTATCTATGTTTTGTTGCTTAACAATAAAGCCAACTACTTTTATACAGTAGGAAATATTAAATTAATGTTTATCATACTTTCTCTTTTGAAAAAGCTCAGTTTATACTTAAGTAAGTAATATTTAAATTTTAATTTTTAAGTGTTATTTTCTAAACAAACAGGACAGATTATTTTCTGACACAAAAGCAATAAGCTTTCTCAACAAAGTGATTAGAGTTCATATAATGGAACGCAAATTTGTTGTAATGAAGCTATGCAAAGCCGATTGGTTCGCACTGAGGAGTTGTTAAAAGAAGACTGGTTGGCTATGTACTCGTTGCTGAGTACACATTTTGAAGGTGTGAAAGCTGACGTTTTTCAGGCTGACTTGAATAGTAAAAACTGGGTAATCCTTCTATTCGACGAGAATACACACCAAATCAAGGGTTTTTCTACCTTGCTGATGTATGACAGTGAGTTTGAAGGAGAAAAATTCAGCGTCGTCTATTCTGGAGACACAATTGTAGACCCCAGTGCTTGGTCGAGTTCTGCGCTATCACGGAATTGGATTGCTTCTATACAAAAACTGCGTCGCGAATATGCTAATGGTAAACTCTATTGGCTTTTGATATCTAGCGGTTATCGTACCTATCGTTTTCTACCGCTGTTTTGGCAGGAATTTTACCCGAGATACGATGCTACCACCCCCAAGAGTATTTTATCTTTGATGGAATCACTCAGCCGCGATCGCTTTGGTCAATACTACGACAAAAAAGCTGGAGTAGTGCGCTTTCCCCATCCTCATGCACTGCGAAATGGACTCAAAGGTATCCCTATTGAAAGACTGCAAGATCCCCACATCCAGTTTTTCGCTTGCCAAAACTCCGGACATCTCCAAGGAGATGAACTTGTTTGTTTGACTGAAATTTGTGAAGAAAACTTGACATCCGCTGGAAAAAGAATGTGGTTTGCAAATAAGCCCAAATGGCAATTAGAAATTAAAAGTTAAAAATTTAAAATGGGTAGTCTAGACATAGAGAAACTTGATGTAAAAGGTCTAATTAATTTTAAATCCAGGCACCCAAAATGGTATCGACGAATCTCAACTCACAGCCTGTTCATTCCAAGCGCAATACCAAAACTTTCAACCATCCACAGCGTTTTATTGAGGGTTGGTATTGGGCATTACCATCTCACAAACTGAGGAGGGGAAAGGTAAAGCCTGTCAGCCTTATGGGAAGGGAATTGGCGGTTTATCGGGGCACTGATGGTCAAGTAGTCGCCATTGATGCTTACTGTCCGCATATGGGCGCTCACCTGGCAGAAGGCAAGGTTGAGGAGGATGGACTGCGCTGCTTTTTCCACAACTGGAAGTTTGATGCCGAAGGGGACTGTATTGATATCCCTTGTTCGGGAGAGGCCTTTCCTGTGAAGCAGAAAACTTGGCAGACTGCTGAGAAGTACGGGATGATTTGGATTTGGACTGGGAAAACTCCCGAACAGCCTTTACCCTTTGTCCCAGAGTTGGAAGGTGAGGAATGTCATAGTGTCTTTGGTTCGCGGTTTGTGAAAAATTGTCACCCAAATGTAGTGATGATTAATGCCATTGATGCCCATCACTTCAATACAGTTCACGATTTTCCAGTAGAAATTGTCTTTGAAAAGCAGGAATTAAGCGAAAACGCTGTAACTTTTAGTAACATTACGCGGGGAGGGGAGGATTCTTTATTCTTGAAGTTAATTCGTCGCTTCTACAAAAATGCTGTTACGTATAATATGTGTTATTGGTATGGCAGCACGGGGACAGTGACGGTCGGGCCTGACTTTCTACATTTCCATATTATGTTTACCCTGCGTTTAGTGGAGGGAGGAAAAGCAGAAGGTCAAACTTTGTTAATTACTAAAAAAAGACCAGGTATTCACGGTTGGTTGTTTAATCGGATTGTGCTTTTGTTGACTAAGTTAGTCGGGAATTATTTTGCCAAGGGAGACACCAAGATTTTTCAGACGATCAAGTTTGACTTAAAAACACCAACCAAAGCCGATCAATCGATCTTACAATTTATTCAACATGTCGAGAAACAGAAAGCGATCGCCTGGGGTAGTTGGAAGGAAATACAAGCAACATGGGGTGATGGGGAACACAATTTAAGGAAAAGGTTGGAAAAGGAAATTAACGACTGATGGGAGATAGGAGGGGAAAAGGGAAAAGGGAAGCCCCCTGAATCCACGCCACATGCTACAAGTCGGCAGAGCCAAGAAACGCAGTGGCTACCCAATTCTGGGGGACTTTGAATTGAATTTTATTATCCCCCAGAATTGGGGCCTACGGTGTACACACAAGTGGTAAAAATTCTTTCTTCGTGTCCTTTGTGCCCTAAGCCCTTCGGGCTGGCTTTGCCTACGTGGTTAAAAAAGAATGTATGTTTTTAAACACGTAAGCGGAGCGCTCCCGGAGGGTAGGACGCGTAAGCGAAGCGTGCCGGAGGCAAGGGTAGGGCACGAAGAAAGAAAAAAACGAACCTTTAGATTAGGAATTTTAGGACTTGTGTATACACCGTAGGAATTGGGGGCAGGGGGCTTCATTGTCGCAACCCCTCAAAATTAGTCTCACAGAGTACCACCAACAACTAACCAGCAACAAATGATAAATAAGAAAACCGCTGGATTCGATTTACCCCATCTCCATCAGGATGACAAACTGCGTCGTGTATTAGATTCAGCACTCAAAAATAAGCTGGGAAATCCATCAGACGTACAAATGGCTCCTTTGTCTTCCTACTGGAATGCTGCTTATTTCGGTCTGGATAAGGTAAAAATCTTCCAAGAAGCTACCGTTGAGGAACAAACAGAGATTTTGGATTGTAGTGCTTGCGGACTCTTGGAAGAAGCCTACTTTATTGAGAAAGCGGGGGTGGGTTATATGGCAAAAATGGTATCTCTGGCAGAAAGTAGCGAGGAACGAATGCTGTATGCTCTCTTTAGTGCTGATGAAGTTACCCACCTCATCCAGATTAGCCGTTTTTTACCTAATAGTGAAATGCGGGGTACAGATAACGCTTTTTTACGTTTGTTGGAAGATTTGGCTGAAACTCAAGATAAAACAGTACTGTTGTTTGTGTTACAGGTGGTACTTGAGGGCTGGGGTTTGACTCATTACCGCAGTCTTGCCAAAAATTGCCGCAATGTAGATTTTAGTTCGGTTTTGCAGAGTTTTTTACAAGACGAGAGCCGTCACCACGGTACGGGAGTAACCCTGTTAGATAGAACAAATGTTACCAAATCCAGCCAGCAGACAATCATCGAGGTGCTAGCATTATTCTTGCAGATGGTGCAGGTGGGGCCTCAAAGTGTTGTCGCAGCAATTGAGAAAGTTAAAGGTGATTTATCCCGTCAGCAGAAAGTCCAGATTTTTGAGCAACTGAATACAGAAAATCATAGCAGCAGTCGTTTGCAATTGTTGCGATCGCTAATGCGAAGTCCAAATATGGGAACTATAGTTGAAGAATTAGAAGTCAGGGGAGTATTCCAACCTCTCCCAGCAGAAAAATGTGTATGAATATTCCCGAACCCCACCCTAACCCCACCCTAACCCTCCCCTTGTAAAGGGGAGGGAACCAGATTTCTAATTTCCCCCTTTGTAGAGGGAACCCCACCCTAACCCTCCCCTTGTAAAGGGGAGGGAACCAGATTTCTAATTTCCCCCTTTGCAGAAGGAACCCCACCCTAACCCTCCCCTTGTAAAGGGGAGGGAACCAGATTTCTAATTTCCCCCTTTGCAGAAGGAACCCCACCCTAACCCTCCCCTTGTAAAGGGGAGGGAACCAGATTTCTAATTTCCCCCTTTGTAGAGGGAACCCCACCCTAACCCTCCCCTTGTAAAGGGGAGGGAACCAGACTTCTAATTTCCCCCTTTGCAAGGGGGATTAAGGGGGTAATTACAGACTCTAGGGGAGTTGCTGTGCTTAGGTCAGATTAATCGAATATTTAAAGATATATCATATATATGAATCCAAAATTAAACGAACCCAAGCAAAACACTCTTCTAGAAAACGAAAAAATAAACCGCAAGCTGCAAATCAATCACACCCGCAACAAGCAGCAAGACCATACCCAACTTTTAGATACTGCTGCTAGTGATTTTCGTTATGAAAATTGTAAAGATGAATACTGGAATCCCGAAGAATTTTCGCTCCTTTACGCTACACCTGTTTGGGAACAAGCAAGCCAGACTCAAAGAATTATCTTAAATCAACTTTACTGGGTAGCGTACTATTCCCAAATAATCTCTGCGGAAATAGCCACTATCTATTTTAATCAAACTAGCGCAGCGGGACTCTATGCTCAAGAAGATTTTCGCTTGGTATGCGATACACTAGATTTAGAATCTGCGCAAGAACGGGCACACATCAATGCCTTTAAAGTTGTATCCGAGGAAGTAGAAGCAGTATTATTTGGTAAGCGTATTTTCAGCTATGGAATGCGAGGCCCATTTACGGAAACAATGGTTTTTGGTGATAGCAACCCATTTAAACAACGCTGGAAAAAACTCCAATTGCAAACATTTGGATTGTTGTCAGCAGATAATACATTCCTCGCTTGCCAATACTTTACCGTGCGCGGTGTACGGACGCTGAACGGAAAATTGGTACAGCACAAACTTAGCAATTACTATCAAAAACATCCAAACCAAGAAAACGCACCTATCCCATCGAAAATTTCTTACTACCACTTCATGGATGAGAGCTTTCACTTTAACAGTTCCACCATTATATCCCATGATGTAATTCATTGTTTGAAACCGCCAACAGCATTTGAAAAGCTCGTTGCAAACTTAGGTTTACGTGGCTGTCAAAAAGACCATTATCATTTTTCAGCAGCGATTAACGGCATATTTTGGTATGATCCAGCATTATATCAGGCAATTTACCAAATTATGCGATCGCCTATTTTTGATATGAGTCATACTGAGGCTGTGGAAATGATGCGTCGCTGCTTCACCGAAGAATCTGAAGGATTGCATCTGAGTTATCAAACTCATACAGAAGCGATTGATTCCTATAAAGTATATCTGGAAAAGTTGGACTATGTTTGGCAAAGCAATAAACAAATGTCCCTAATGTCCTCAAATTCTCTTACTAAATACCTAACAACTCAAAAAAAAGCATTTAACCGCACTCCACCCTCTGCGTACCTCTGCGATTAACTCAGCGTTCCTTTGCGTTTGTTCGCATTAAACCGCTTCTTCACTTTGAATCTGAGTTTTAAAATATTCCTTCATGGACTGCTGAGAAATTACTACGCTCTTCTCAATAGCTAATCTCCAAGGATATTCTTCCTGCGTCATATTGCGTAACTTCCAGGCTGAAAACTGCCCAAATACTGAGTAAACTTCATCTAATAAACTTTTCGTTTTCTCATCATATACGGCAAAATCTACATCATTTGGACAAGGAATTGCACTCGTAAAAGTTGTCGGTCAGCTTAGTTGAGTATATATACTGTTAATTTAAGTAAAAATAATCTTATTTCCAACCAATATAAAAACTATCACACAGAATACACACATTGCCTACAGCAATTGGGAATACTAGAAGGGATCTTACTGTCACCTCACTGTAGATGACAGACTGTGAAAGAATCAAAAATGAATAAAAATCTCTGCTGTATCAGTTTTCCAGGAACTGATTACCAATCTATCGTCCTAGAAAAAAATCAACCACTCTCCGAAAATCTCACTATCCAAAATTCCCCAGTATTATTTGGTTGTCGTACGGGAATTTGTGGAACTTGTCTTGTCCTTATAAAGGGTGAAATTCCTCCAGCGAATCAAGACGAAAAAGAAGTTTTAGAAATATTAGCACCAGGAAACCAGCAAGCTAGATTGGCTTGTCAGATTGATTTAACTAACGATGTTGAGATTCAAACTTGTGAGGCTGACAAGTGAAATTTGACGATTTTTGGTATGTTGTTTGTGAAAGCAACCAGCTTAAATCTTGTAAAGTTTTGCAACGCACAGTTTTAGGTGAATGGCTGGCAGTATTTCGTGATGAAGATGGTAACCCAACAGCGTTACGCGATCGCTGCATGCACAGAAATAGCCGTCTATCTCATGGTAAAGTCAGTTCCGGAAAAATTCAGTGTCCTTACCACGGCTGGGTTTATGACAAAAACGGCTTAGTGGTAGCTGTACCGGCTGAAGGAAAAGATTTTCGCCCCTGCCATACTCGCCGGACATTAGGGTACGATACCAAAGAGCAGGATGGATATGTTTATGTCAGGTTGACGCAAAATCCAACTGAGAAATTTGAACCTTTCCTAATGCCTCATTACAAACAACCGGGATGGGAAACAGTACGGGTAATTAACCGCTTCCGCAATAACGTTACCAACTGCGCTGAAAATTTTATTGATATTCCCCATACTGCATCTGTACATCCTGGAGTTTTTCGCAGTTCGATGCAGCAAAAATTAGAAATGACTGTAGAAAGACGTAATGGTTCGGTATTTGCAGAGTATCGCAACGAGACGAATAACCTCGGTTGGTTTGCACGTTTCCTTAACCATCAGGGTTACGAAATTCGCCATATCGACAGCTTTCATATGCCCAATGTCACGAGCGTTGAGTATGACATGGCACCTCAAAGGCAACTTTTTATTACCAGTCAGTCTGTTCCGGAAACTGAGGAATCAACTTTAGTTTACACCGACGTGACTTATAACTATGGCATTTGGAACAAGTTAGCACGACCTTTCATCTACTGGACTGCTCAATATATTATCCACCAAGATGTTGAAGCTCTTGCGATTCAATGGGAGGTAATTAAAAAATATGGTACGCATTTTGCTAACACCCCCGCTGATACAATCCATGTTTTTGTTGAATCTATCCGCAACAAAATTGCAAATGGAGAAGATCCAAGAAATCTACCAGATAAATCTGTGCGGGTCAATTTCTGGGTTTAGAGGAAATGGGGGTATGAAATTAATTTTGAGCTCTTACGAGATGCGCGATCGCAAGGCTTCCTTCCTTCCAGAATCTGCCGAGAATGCCGATTGCATACAGAAAAGGTCGCAGGGTGCGAAAGAAACTGACAGCCAGAAACAAAAAGAAGTGGACAAGCCACTTCTAAGTAATTCCCAGGTAGAACCTGAATGTTCAGTATAACCAGGATAGAAATTCAAAATCGTATAGTTTTACACTATTTTACTTAATATGTTAGTTTTTCTTGTCT
Source organism: Cyanomargarita calcarea GSE-NOS-MK-12-04C (assembly GCA_019359595.1). Lineage (GTDB taxonomy): Bacteria > Cyanobacteriota > Cyanobacteriia > Cyanobacteriales > Nostocaceae > Cyanomargarita > Cyanomargarita calcarea. The sequence goes on along the minus strand of JAHHGZ010000014.1, from coordinate 86,505 downwards.
TTATAATATTGCTGGGGCTAACTGTAATAAATGACAGTGGATTTACTAAATTTATTAGAAAGAGTTATGAAGACTGGCTTGTAGATGGTATTGGTTTATTTTTTCAGGGTATTTTGATTCCAATTTTGCAAATGACTGTTGTTTTCCATCTATATGAGTATTTGCTTGCTGATATGACTCGGATAAATCTACATCCGGTACTTGCATTTAGTATCAGCTTTATATTTGTGGATTATTTATATTACTGGAATCATCGCTTATTTCATACTCCGTGGTTGTGGTACTTACATCAACTACATCACACGGTTACGCAAATGGATGTTTTAGGAACTTCTCGCAATACCCTATGGACAAGTTTCTTGATAGTTTACCTATGGGTTCACCCTTTATTTATTTACCTGCTGCAAGATCCAACATGGTATGTCGTGGGTGTAAGTTTAACTTCCGCATTGGACTTGTGGCGACACAGTAGTTTGACTTTTGCACCAACATCTGTAATTTATCGTTGCTTATCTCCTTGGCTAATTCTACCTCAAGACCATGCTTGGCATCATGCTAGTAGTAGTATTCATGGGAACTATGGGGCAAACCTGAAAATTTGGGATAGGATGCACGGAACTAATTATAAATCTAGTGAGTTACCAGACTCTTTAGGCATCCAGACTAAATTAAGCTTAAGACAAAAGTTAGTTTTGCCTTTCTAGGCTTAGAGTTGAATTTTTCGATGGAGAAACTTTCATGAATCCAGAAAGAATTGATGCGTCAATGTATGAAACTACTCAAAAATTAGAGGAGTCAAGCAAAAACTCTATGACTTTCCTCAGCACTTTACTTGCTTTTTTCCCAGCTTTAGTGATGCTGATGGTATTAATATCTTTTTTGTGGATTTGTAGTTGTCCAAATCCCTTCAATGTAACAGTGCTTTTATTTTCTCTGTATGCTTTCCCGGTATTGGTTTATCGTATACATCACCATTTTTATCCCATTCAAGAGGGAATCAGCTATCTATGTGGTAAAGAGTATTCACCTTGGTGGGGAAGTCATCAAATACAAGTGATATATATTACTTTCCCATTTCTAGAAGCTGCACTGCGTCTGATTCCTGGTGTGTTTTCATTGTGGTTGCGCTTATGGGGTTCAAAAGTGGGTCAGAATGTTTATTGGACACCACAGTTAGAAATAGCCGATCGCGGACTTTTGGAAATAGGCGATCGCGTAGTATTTGGTCATGCAGTTGGTATGTCTTCCCACGTCATCAAACCAAGGAAAAATGACTTAATGCTGTATGTCAAAAAAATAAAAATAGGAAACGATGTGTTTTTGGGAGCTAAATCAGGATTTGCGCCCGGAGTAACTGTTAAAAATGAGACTTTTGTACCAGTATTTACCCAGATACATCCCAATAAAATATTTATTAATGAGAGCAATATTAAAGAATAGTGATTTATAAATGCGTCTAATTATACAACTATTTGGGAAACTAATTGCACCTTTTTATCATACCTTCCTAAAGGCGCTCTCAACTCCCGAAACATCACAACAAAAGGTACAAAAAGAGATTTTCCACCATCTACTATATAGCGAATATGGTCAATCTTTGGGTGTTAAAACAATAGTAGATTGGCATCACATTCCGATCGTTGAATATCACGAAATTGAAAATTTGATTTTGCAACAAAAGGAAAAGAAAAATCCTCTCCTGACATCTGAACCTATCCTTTTCTATGAAAAAACTTCCGGAAGTCGTGGTGCCGCTAAATTAATTCCTTACACAAAATCTCTACGTAGTTCTTTTAGTAAAATGTTTTGTGTTTGGGCCTATGACTTAATTGCACATGGGTCACAATTTTCCACAGGCAAAATATACTTCTGCATTTCTCCACAGCTTGTAAAAGAGACAGGGGAACAATGGAGAAACTTAGCTCCATCTCCCTCTCTTCAAGATGACTCAGAATATCTAGATGGATGGTTGCGGTTATTTCTCAGTCCATTTATGGTTTTCCCAGGTCGGTTGAAGCGTGTATGTGATGTTGAGGAGTTCAAAAACAAACTTTCTCTAGCACTATTACTAGAAGAAAATCTGGAAATTATTTCTATTTGGAGTCCAACTTTTCTGAAAGTTATTCTCGACTATATCCAAGCTAACCGCAGACAACTTTGTGCAACCTTGGGTAACCGGATATCACCCCAACGTCGTCAGATGCTTGGTGAAACTGGTGGAAGATGCGAGGAGGGGGAAATAGAGATTCCTTGGAATCAACTTTGGTCAGAACTTAAACTGATATCTTGCTGGGATAGTGCGAATGCTGCAGATGGTGCAGGGTTTTTGCGTTGTTTGTTTCCTAATGTCTTAGTACAAGGAAAGGGATTGCTAGCAACGGAAGCACCGATGACTATCCCCCTAATTGCAGCTACCGGATGCGTACCAATATTAAATGAGGTGTTTTTTGAGTTTGAGGATGTAGAGGGAAAAATTTATTATTTGCACCAACTTGAGAAAGGGGAGGTTTACGAAATAATTATTTCTCAAAAGGGAGGATTGTATAGATATAAAATAGGCGATCGCATTCGTGTAAGCCATTTTTATCTTAATACTCCTTGCTTGGAATTTATCGGACGTACTAAAGAAATCAGCGATTTAGTTGGTGAGAAGTTACATTCTGACTTTGTTCGTCAAGTTCTCAATACTTTACAACTGGAGAAAACCTATTTTAAAACTTTAGTACCCGCAAAAAAACCTACAGAACATTATACTCTGTTACTTGATAATATTAATTGTAACCCAGAAGAATTAGCAAAACAATTAGATAGCTTGCTGCAAGAATCACCCCAATATCGCCATGCGAGACTTCTTGGTCAACTCAATCCAGTCCGAGTACTAGTATCCTCACAAATACCAGAAATTATTACTTTGTATCAAACCCGAAATGGTAAAAAGTGGGGAGACTTGAAACATGAGATTCTTGCTACTATTCCCATAGAAATTGATTTATTAGTTGAGTTAGAGAAGGTCTGCGAAAAAAAGCTATAGCGTTTACCAGTCAATTGAGGTACAAATTTATCTGTGTTTATCTATGTTCTACCCTACGGGAAGCCGAAGCAATCCTATGTGAGTCATGAGAATCGAGTATACCCAGATCCCTTGTTTCTCCGAGTGCGTTAGACCGATGAGTCGCTTGAACAACAGTAAATGGTTGATTGGTATTCTGTAGTAGCGAAATGGCTTTAGTTGGTGCTGAACTCATTAATAAGCCAACAGTTGCAGCAATAATACTTTTAATTACTCTATTCCTATTGATAATTTCTACCTCTGCTAACCTAGTTAATGAAGGATCAGCAATCAGCTTGTTTAACATAAATAATTCGTAAATATTTACATATTTTTACGCTCTGATTTCTTAGAGAGGTTATATGTAACGTCTCCACAAAACCGGAAATTTCTTTTAGCCAATGAAACAATTACCAATCAACTGTATTCATTCGGAAACAATAGTTTAATTTTTGGACTCGGTGGGTTCGCAAGAGCATAACCCACGCAACTCCCAACTCCTAACTCCTAACTCCTAACTCCTCTTTACTCAACTACCTCATTCACTGGGAATCTATCAATTAGTTGCATAGCGCGATGGGCATTGCGCCGCAAAGCTTCTGATAGATGGGGTACATGGGGAATCTGCGATAATAAATCTAGAGTCCGGCGTAAAATTCGCACTACATCGCCTTCATCCAAACTGGTCTTTTCACAGAGTTCTACCCACTCCACCCCTAGTCCCCAATGTTCCACAATGGCAATTAAGTTGATAAACTTAGTCTCTAAGCCTACAGGTAGTGCTACGCCATGCCGATATTGGACTTTTAATAGAGAACGGCGGATTTTTTGCAAACTCGACCAAGCTTGATCGACTTCTTCTGATAAGTCGAAGTGGACAAAGCTGTCGGGACGGGGGGTTTCTGTGACCAAAGCTGCAATTACTGCGGCTAAATGCTGGGGGTCTAAGTTGTCCAGTTGACCGCTAAACAGTGCTAAACCCAACCACAATTCATTTTCACCCCGAATAGCAGCAGCGATTTCCCCTAATTTTGTCGGAACTAGATTATCCAAGCATTCAAAGGACTGCAAGATTTCAATCAGATTGAGAAACTCTTCCCAATGCCTTTGGGCTTGTTGCTCTAGCTGTTGTTGCAATTCTTGAATTTCCGCTTCTATTTCGATGCAGCGTCCTTTGCGCTTGAAAATGGTAGCAGTATTGCCCATACTATGCAATGGATGAGCTTCTAGCTGTTCTTGGACAGCGGTGACGCGACTCAGTTGTTCTGCCACTTCCGGAGCAATATTAACAACTTCGGTGGTGTCAGGAATTTCCGAGGCGATCGCGATAGTTTCGGGATTTCCCCGGCGCGACTGTCCCGGTTTTAAGGGCATTTCGGCTGGTGGTAGCAAGTTGGGCGGCACCTCAACTCGCGGTAATTCAGCATATAAATCCACGACATCGGCTGTTGTCGCCACGTACCAGCGGTTATCTTGACCCAAGCATACCAAGTAAGGTGCTTGACCAGAACCCTGGGTTTTGCCGACTAATACCGCTGTCACAGGTATTGGTACGGCGATGTTTTTACCCTTCAAACTAAGTAAAGTCCCGGACATGGCAAAGCTCAACATCAGCCCCAAGTTCTGTTGCCGCTCCTCAAGACTTTGCTCTTGCAAGGTTTTCAACAGTTGCTTTTCGACCTTCAGCCGTTGGCGTAATTTCTCGTAAACTGCGATTTCATTTTCATCAACGGCAGCGATTTGCGCCTGTAGTTGAGCTAGTTGCGTTTGCAGTTCGGTCAGATACTCCTGCTGGGGGCGCAAGTGCAAGGTCGCCATGTACTTCCCAAAACTACGTTCTATCAGTTCTCTGGCTTGGTCGATTGTGTGAGTTTGCAGCAAGTTCAGCACCATGCCGTAACTAGGTGTAAACTGACTTACCAGAGGGTCCGCTTGTGAAGTTGCTAAATACCCTGCTTCTTTGGCACCTTCAAAAGGCGTTTGCAGCGTTACAACGTGACCGCGTTCATCCATCCCCCGCCGACCAGCACGGCCTGCCATCTGTAAAAATTCTGACGCATTTAACAAGCGGTGTCCGTTGTCTGTGCGCTTAGAAAGCGTAGAGATTACAGTTGTTCGAGCCGGCATATTAATCCCAGCTGCCAGGGTTTCGGTAGCAAATACGACTTTAATTAAGCCTTGCTGGAATAGTTCTTCTACCAGCGCCTTCCATGCAGGCAAAATCCCGGCGTGATGTGCTGCTATTCCCCTGTACAAAGGGGCAACTTGTCCGACACGCCCTGCATCCGGGTTCTTGGCTAAAAATTCGTCGATTTGTACCCGCAACTTGTAGGCTTCATCTGGATCTACCAGCCATAAATCCCCTAATTCTGCCACCGATTTGTCGCATCCCCGACGGCTAAAGATAAAGTAAATCGCCGGTAGCATATCCCGTTGTTGCAGTTGACTCAGAGTAAAAACTATGCTAGGAGCCTCCGGTCTACCAGCCCTACCTCTATCTCTCTCTCCTTTTCTGCCTCTCTTTCGCAGACGGGGGTTAACTTGAGTTTTGTCGTCACTCAGTAGGGGAAACAGTCCCTTGGTATTGCCAAAATGAAATTCCAAGGGGACTGGACGAAAGTCTGAGAAAATCAGATCGGTAGGGCCGTGTACTTGAGTTAACCAGTCAGTGAGTTGATCGCTGTTGGCAACAGTAGCGCTAAGAGCGACAAGTTGAACTTCGCGGGGGCAATAGATGATAGATTCTTCCCAAACTGTCCCCCGCTGGCGGTCATTCATGTAGTGGCATTCATCCAGCACCACTGCCTCAACATCTGTCAAGGAAGTGCCTACTTGTCCGATCGGTGTGCCATAGAGCATATTACGGAAAATCTCTGTGGTCATCACCAAAATCGGTGCATCCCGGTGGATGGAGGCATCCCCAGTTAACAATCCTACTTGGTCAAAGCCGAACTTTTCTCGGAAATCACGTAGTTTTTGATTTGACAGCGCCTTTAGGGGAGTAGTGTAGAACACTCTCTTGCCTCGCGATAGGGCGCGATAAATAGCATATTCCCCAATTAAGGTCTTCCCCGAACCTGTAGGCGCACAGACTACTACTGAGCGTCCTGCATTCAAGGAAGCGATCGCATTTTTCTGGAATTCATCCAGTTCAAAGGGAAATATCGAACTCAGATCAAGTTCTGGAGACAGTGCAGGATAATTCACTCAATCACAATTGCAACCAGATTTTTTACTATATTAACGGCTATTTTGTCAACTTTGAAAGTCGGTTTTTAACACTTAACTGTTAAATGTCATCTATAGGGAGAAATACTTCTATTTTATGATGCGTTGCGAGTTCCTCAACTCGGCGATCGCGAAGCCGAGGTTCTGACGATTCGTAAAGAAGATTTCATGAGTAACCAATCATACCCGTATATCAGCGAGAGGTCAGCACTGCTTTAAGTTTTGGAAGAAAAGTTGAAGTTTATTCTCATCTAATAAACCATTGCTGCGAACACCGCTACACACATCCAGTCCAAAAGGATCAACTTGTTCAACCGCAAGGGCAACATTCTTCGGTTTTAATCCCCCTGCCAAGAAAATTGGCACATTTACTTGTTCGCGAATTTTGGAGCTCAAATTCCAGTTGTGGATGCGTCCCGTACCGCCTAATTCTTTGACCTGCAAGGATTGATTGCCTGAATCTAAAAGAAGTGCATCCACTTGGGGTGCAATTCTCACGGCCTCGAACAATGACTCTTGTGAGCTAACATGAATAACCTGGACGATGGAAATACCGGGTAACGCATCGCGTATATTTTGGTAGCTTCCGGCTTTCAGAGTGTCGCAAATTTGCACCGTATTTGTCCGGCAATATTTTAATTGCTCAACAATCTGCTGGGCTTCTTGGCTGGAAGTTAGCAGAAATGTGGCGATTGGCGGTGGTACATGGGCGACGATTTTGGCAATTAAATCCTCAGAAATCACACCAGGCCCGCTTGGCATCTGCGATACAAACCCAAGAGCGGATGCCCCATAACGGATAGCAGTCCATGCTTCCTCAATACTGCTAATACAGCAGATTTTCACCCGTGGTATGGTTATCACTTCCGCTCCTCCCAACTCCCAACTCCTAACTTCTAACTCTATTTCCCAAGTTCTTGCGATCGCGCTGTTGCCGCTTTGACTGCTTCAATTAATGCTGAACGAAATGCTGCTTTCTCTAATTCTGCGACTCCAGCAATTGTCGTTCCACCAGGACTGGTAACGCTGTCTTTGAGTTCGGCTGGGTGTAATTTAGTTTCATGCAGTAACTGAGCTGTTCCCAGTACTGTTTGTAATGCGAGTTGATTAGCGATCGCTCTTGGTAAACCTGCAGCGACTCCCCCATCTGCGAGTGCTTCTACCATCAATGCCACATAAGCCGGACCGCTACCTGATAATCCGGTGACTGCATCCATCAGGCTTTCGTTAACTTCTACAACTTCCCCGACTGCGGCAAAAACTTGTCGTGCTATATCTAAATGTCTGGCATCGGTGTAAGCACCAGGGGTAATTGCGGTCATTCCTGCCCCGACGGTGGCGGGGGTATTGGGCATGGCACGGATTACTGGTAAGCCGGGAAAAGCAGCTTCTAACTGCTTGAGAGGCACGCCGGCCAAAATAGAAACGATTAAGGGCGATCGCTGTAAGGTCACTTCACCTAATTCCTGGGCGATCGCGCTAAATATTTGCGGTTTCACGGCCAAAAATAGTACTTCAGTAGCTTGCGTGAAAACCTCAGTGTTATCTGCCGTTACTGCGACACCGTATTTCTGCTCTAAAAAATTCTGGCGTGAATACTGCGGCTCGCTAACTAGAACTTCTAATGGTTGGTAAATACCCCCGGTTAGGAGGCGAGATAACAGCGCTTCTCCCATTACCCCGCCACCAATCAATCCAAATTTTATTGTCATTAGTCATTAGTCATTGCTCATTGGTCATTAGTCATTGGTCAAGAAAAAAGCGCATGACAAAGGACTAATGACTAATATTAATTCATTGTGCCATCCGGTTGGCATCCGTACCCCAAGCTGGGCTTGGAGATGTTGTCCGTGTGGGGCGTGCTGGCGCTTGGGGTACTTCGTGAATAACTCCACCTGTTGTACTAACTTGCACGCAGCTTGGTGTGAATAAAAAGATACTTTCACCAATCCGCTCTTGATGCCCATCTAGAGCGTAGGTGCCGCCTGCGACAAAATCTACTGCTCGTTGTGCTTGATCTGGGTCCATTATTGTCAAATTTAATACTACCGATTTACGTTCGCGCAACGCTTGAATTGCTTGGGGCATTTCTTCAAAGGTGCGTGGTTCAAGAACCATAACTTCAGAAATGCCATTTATTGCTCCTGGCATACCAATAACATTACTCATAGTTTTAGACCCGGTTGCTACATCATTACTCATTGTAGGCATGGGTTCGCGCCAACGTCGATTTTGTGCAGTAGGCTCTTGTTGTTGTTGTTGCTGTTGCTGTTGTGGCACCGCTTGTGGGGGATTTTCTTGTTGATACAGATTTTGGTAGCTTTCTGTATCTGCTTCTTCTTCGTAATATTCGTATTCTACTGGCTCGTTTAAACCTACAAAGTCTCTCAATCTAGAAAAAATATTATTCACGATTACGCTCCAAGGGTGTATGACCTGTTCGGGAAAGGCAAAAATTGATTTAGTTAACCTCTGCGACTGAAGAGCAGATAACTTAGGAATTTTATCGCTCTTTGTAGCATCTACTACTGGCTTTTGTTACGAAAGGACGAAATTCCTAACGCCCATGTATAACAAAGACACGACAGTGAGTCAAGATTATACATTAATCAGTAAATTAGATAAAGTTGTTTTGAGCCACTATTTACATGGCTTTACTTTTCTAGATACTATATTTTTGCCACCGATGAAACTAGGACGTTATACATTTTTTCTTTTTTTGAACTAAATTATCTCAGTGTTATTCCTCTAAGTGTTTACTATCCGCAAATACCAGTTAATTCAAGAATTACCGACATTTAGGCAGGGCGATCGCCAAACAATATGGTTCCCAATCGCACCATCGTGGCACCAGCTTGTACTGCTATCTGGAAATCACCTGACATCCCCATCGAAAGCTGCTGCATTCCGATGTTTGACCAGTTTTGCTCTTGGATTTGCTCGGCTAACTCACGAGTACGATTAAATACATTCAAAAGTTCTAAATTATTTAATCCCAAGGGTGGAATTGTCATCAAACCTTGAATTTGTAAATTTTTGCATTGATTGAGTACTGCTAAATCGGCTAACAATTCAGGTACAGTCCATCCTGATTTGTTAGGATCGCTTTCAATTTTGACTTGCAAGCAAATATTCGGACGAGTTTCGAGGGATTGTGCTAATTGGTCTAAGCGCTGTGCTAGTTTCAGATTATCTACGGAGTGAATCCACGGGAATAGTTCAAGGGCTTTTTTTGCTTTATTGCTTTGTAAATGCCCGATAAAATGCCAAGTGATATCAGGTAAGTCTTGTAACTCGACTTGTTTGTTTGCGGCTTCTTGGATACGACTCTCAGCAAAATCGCGAATACCTGCCTCGTATGCAGAGCGCATCGCATCTGTTGAGACAAACTTGCTAACAGCAACTAAGCGGACAGAGGCTGGGAGTTGGGAGCGAATGGCAATAATGCGATCAAACAAGGTGGGCATGGGAGCTAATCAAAGACAGAGCTATTTATTGGAAGGTTCGTTGAAAAACACTCTGAAGCTGATCGTACTCCTGAGATTGTCCGGTGCGGCGCAAATTACGCAAGCGATTTTCTACCATCATCCTTGCCTCAGTTCGTCCTATCGGCTGAAATTTCAACCCTTTAGGGTCATTCGTGACTAAAAAAAATAAACGCTGGGCATAAAGTGTGGTGAACATCTCTTGAGCGTCATCTACAACCGATATTCTATAGAGCAAGCCCCAAGTTGGATGATTTATATAAGTTTCTGGGTTTTCTGAGTTCATTTCATCTAAAAATCTCCGGGAGGTTGGAAACGGTGTAACTTTAGGTTCGTGACACTAAAGGCATCAATACATATATCTTTTCGCGGTTGAACGCAAAACTTCAGACGAGGACAATACAATTTCGCCTTTATATTTGCTTAAATTACAGACAAATTCCAATTTTTGTTAAAAAGGAATATAGATTTGTGAATGTGCAACTGCTTATACCAAAAGCGAAAAATGAATACGACATACAGGATTGCCGAAATCACTATCATGAAAGGGTTCCAAAATTTAAAATCCTTACCTACTTACTCCAAAATGGTATTATTTATTGGTGAGCCGATACGTAGAGGAGTTATCCGACTTGTTGGCGTGTCCTTTTTGAAAGCTAAGTTAAGGGTAGGGTTGGAGCGTTTATGAGCATCACCATTAACTTTAACCATGAACAAATGGACAGATGAGAATGGCAGTAGCGATCGCATAATCGCCATCGTGGCTCAAACTCAATTGCCATTGAGGACTAGGTACAGATCCAACATTCGCTTCTGTTGAAGACCGTGAGTACAACAAGGATGATAACCCAAAAGCTTCCTTCTCTTGCTCGGATGCGCCCTCCCCCCTTGCCAATGCGGTCACAATTGCCTTGGCTTCGTTATGTAAGATCGCGAAAGGCGCACCACTTTTGTGGCGACGAATTTCAACATCAGTATAGCCTATGCCCCGCCATCCAGTCCCCAAAGCTTTGACAACAGCTTCTTTTGCCGCCCAACGTCCAGCTAGCTGCCCAATAGATGGGATGAACCCGTGTTTATGGTCACAACCACAATTTTCTTGTTCAGTGGGGGTGTACACGCGCTGTAAGAAGCGATCGCCAAAACGTTCGACAATTGCTTTAATACGTGGAATATAAACGATATCAGTTCCTAATCGAATCATTAGTCATTTGTCATTAGTCAAGCTAAATCTACATTAGACCATAGAATTTTTGGTGTTACTCTTGACTCAGAAACATTCCCAGTGCATTAAGTTGTGCCTGCGCTTTATGCAGAGATTCATCCCATTCTGTCTTTGAGTCGCTATCTGCCACAATTCCGGCTCCAACTTGTCCCCAGACAGTTTTCACTCGGGGAGTGGGGAGGTGGGAGGAGCCACTGCATTGCTTTGGGAGTGGGGGAGAGGGAGCAACTAGTAGGGTACGGATTAAGATATTTAAATCCAAATTACCTCGCCAATCTAAATAACCGCAGGAACCGTAGAACAAACTGCGTCTGGTGGGTTCTAACTCTTCAATAATGGACATGCAGCGGACTTTTGGGCAACCTGTAATAGTACCGCCAGGAAAGACGGCGCGAATTAAATCAACGGGGGTGCATTCGCATCTTAAAGTACCTTTGATGTTGCTGACAAGATGCATAACGTGGCTATATCGCTCAATTGTCAACAATTCATCAACTATAACAGTTCCCCATTCACACACTCGCCCTAAATCATTTCTTTCGAGATCCACGAGCATGATGTGTTCAGCCCGTTCTTTAGTGTTCGCGAGTAAATCTACAGCTAATTGTCGATCCTCTTGTAGAGTAACACCCCGTGGGCGAGTCCCAGCAATCGGTCTAGAAGAGGCTTCTTGATTTTGCAGTTGCACCAATCTTTCTGGGGAACAGCTAATCACCTCTCCCCAAGGAGTCTGCCAATAACTTGCAAAAGGAGAAGGATTGATTTTCTGCAAAGCCTGATAAATCGCCCAACCTTCCTCAGTCGTCGTAGTTTCAAATCTTAGCGAAAGATTCGCCTGAAAGATATCTCCGGCATAAATATATTTTTTCACCCGGTTTACTGCTGCTTCGTAATTTTCGCAAGAAGTGCAGAATCGGGGAGACAAGTCCAAGGGGGGAGACAAGGGAGACAAATTTCCTCTTTGTCCTCCTTCTGGTTTCTCTAAAAGACTTTCTAACTCATCAAGTGCATTTGGACTACTCGCAGCGAGCCAAAGTATTTGCTCCCAATGGTCTAAAATAGCAAAACATTCTGGCTCATACCAAAAAGCGACTGGAAACGGTAAGGCATCACATTTATTACAACCTAACTCCTCAATTTCCCAAGCAACATCATAGCCTAGCCATCCTAGCCAACCGCCGTTGAAGGGTAGATGGGCAGGGGGGGAGGTGGTTCCTTGTCCTCCTTGTTCCTCATATCCCATACTTCGTTGTCGCAATTGATCGAGAAATGGCAAAACTTCTCCAACTACTGGTGTCCAAAGTTGGGATTGTCCATTGACTATTCGAGGAGCGCCTGCACAGATAGAATAGCGAGTTAGCTGAGGATTATCTGTTGATGTTGGGTAGGGGCTTTCTAAGAGTGTGGCAATTCCTGAGTTGGAGGAGCAAAGAAACAAGCTAGTAAAAATAGCAGAGCCAGTACGTCTGTTTAGGGGAAGCGATCGCCAATACCAAGGCTTTAATTCTGTAATCATTTGTTGCTTGTTATTTGTTCTTTGTTATTTGTTATTTGTTGGTTGTTAGTTGTTGGTTGTTAGTTGTTGGTTGCTAACCACTAACCAATAACCACTAACCAATAACCACTAACAAATAACATTTTTTATACCTGAGTACCTATTGCAATCCGTACTCCCCAAAATAAGACTAAACTGATAATGGCAACCCAGTCACGAGTTTTGATTCGTAGGTCGTGCCATCGCACTTTATGCTCGTTGGGACTGGTAAAACCCCGCACTATCATTGCATTTGCCATTTGCTCTGCTCGTAGTAACAAATTTTCTAAAAGTCTCTGTGCTACTAACATCCAAACTTTGACCGCTCCTTTCAATCCCAGCTTTTTCCAATTTATTGCCCTTGTCATTACAGAGCGAACTAAATTCTGAATTTCTTCTAAAACTAAGGGAATAAACCGTAAGGACAAAGTTAAGGTCAGAGTAATTTCCGTCACTGGTACATTGAGCTTACGCAAGGGTTGCATTAAGCTTTCTATGCCAGTGGTGATTTCTTCTGGTGCGGTTGTCAGCAAATACAGGTTGGTGCTGTAAATGACTGTAAAGAAAAATGTACTTAGGCGAATTGCTAAATCCCACGATCGCCTTGTTACTTTCACAGGCCCTTTATCAAACAGCATATAGCTGTAACCTTGTTTGTCAGCCTGACTCGATAAAGCTGTTTTTGCAGGAGAGCCGGGTGAAGCTGTTGCAGTTGGTTGTGTGGCTTGTTCAGTAGCTGGTAATCGCGGCTGATAACTTATACCAAGTCCATCAGGACTAATCGCTGCAACTACTAATACAAAAAGGCACAGCATTAAAAGTTGTCCCATTTGCTGCTGCCATACTCGTGCTGGAATCTTTGATATTAAAGTAGCAAGAATTAATAGTACAACTAACATGACGCGCCATAAATTGTTGGCGTAGATGTAGGTTGTTAAAAAGCTCATCAACCAAATAAACTTGACTCGGGGATCGAGTTTATGGAGCCAAGTTTCTTCTTCTAAGTAAAGACCAAGTGGTAGGGATCGCAGTAAATCCATTAATAAATTAATAGTTAGGAGTTAGGAATTAGAAATTTTGGCGTTGATGAATTGAGGTATGAATTACCCTCACCCCCAGCCCCTCTCCCCAAGGGAGAGGGGAGCTAGAATTCTTGTCCCCTCTCCCCAAGGGAGAGGGCTAGGGTGAGGGTAAATTTAGCAATTCATACCCGGATTCAGCAACGCCGAAATTTTACTTTAACTCATCACTAATAATTCATAACTCATAACTTGTATTAAACGCGAGTAGCTCTATTGGCAGTACTACCAGCTTCAACATCGCGGACCTTTTTGCTCCGCCAAAACAAACGAATCGGTGTACCCTTAAACCCTAAGTGTTGCCGGAACTGTCGTTCAATGTAGCGACGGTAGTTGTCGTTGAAACGTTTGGAATCATTGACAAACAGGGCAATGCTTGGCGGCTGGCTGCTGACTTGGGTACCATAATAAATTTTACCTTGACGTCCACCGCGTGAGGTTGGTGGTGAGTGCCAACTCATCGCTTCTTGCAGAACTTCATTAATTACTGCTGTGCTAACACGACGTTTGTGAGCGGAGGATGCTGTCTTAACCAGTTCTAAAATCTTTTCTACCCGCTGTCCGGTCAAGGCGCTGACAAATATATTTTCCGCCCATTCGGTAAAATTGAGCTTCGATTCGAGCATTTTTTCGTAGTCGTAGATGGTGTAGGAGTCTTTCTCGACAGCATCCCATTTATTAACTACAATGATACAAGCTCTACCTTCTTCACTAATCCTGCCTGCCAATTTTTGGTCTTGTTCGGTGACTCCATCAACGGCGTCTAATACCAACAGAACCACATCACAACGGCGAATTGCTTTAAAAGCGCGGTTAATGCTAAAAAATTCTGCACCGTATTCGACGTTTTTCTTTCTCCGAATGCCGGCGGTGTCAATCAACCGATAGGCTTGTCCATCTCTTTCGATTTGGGTATCAATTGCATCGCGGGTTGTTCCGGAAATTGGACTGACAATTGCCCGATTTTCTCCAAGAAAAGCATTTAATAAGCTTGATTTACCAACATTCGGACGTCCGATAATTGCCACTTTTATCTCATTATCTTCTGGGGTATCAACCACAGTAGGAATGTGATTAATTAACTCATCAAGTAACTCTCCTGTACCGTTACCATGAATTGCAGAGAGGGCGTAAGGTTCACCCAATCCCAATGACCAAAATTCAGATGCTTGGACTAAACCATGTTCTGATGATTCGCATTTATTTACCGCTAGCAGCACGGGTTTGGGTTGGTGGCGCAACCATTCAGCAACTTCAATATCAGATGCGGTTGGTCCTGTTTGACCATCTACCACAAGAATTGCCGCACAGGCTTCAGTTAGCGCCAAATTCGCTTGTTCGCGAATCATGGGAAGAAATTCGGTATCGTCGTTGAAGACTAAACCACCTGTATCCACTACCAGAAATTCGCGATCGCTCCAGTAAGCAGGTAAGTAAGTGCGATCGCGTGTGATTCCCGGTTCATCGTGAACAATCGCTGACTGTTCCTTAGCCAGACGATTTACCAAGGTGGATTTGCCCACATTCGGGCGACCGATAATTGCAACAATAGGAAGTTTCATGTAAACCTTACTTTAGCTAGAAATCTAAATATATTATGTATTTACCTATTCTAGCCCTATGAATACCATAACTATATGATGAGTTTTGATTAGCAGCAAAAAAAAATTTTGCTGCTTGAAATATTGAAAAGGCATTCTGATTAGCAGCCAGATATAAATTGGAACAGAAACGGGACTGCGACAATCTGTAGCAGTAATACCTTGCTCGATGGCTTCGCCAACATATAGGCGCTGTAATACGCCGACTTTGCGATTACCGCTACGCAAATATAAGGGTTTTAGCTCTTTTTCGCATCAGGTCAGATAGAATTTACCAGTCACAAGGAAAGGAGATTATGCTTTGAGGAGTCACAAGCGGGTAAAAAAAGCCCGTAAATTAATTTGGCGATTTTTCGGATTGTGCTTCTTACTGATAGTTAGTGCCTTGTTATACGCCAAGTTTATCGAGCCAAATTGGATTGAAATCAATTCAATGGAATTGACTTTGCCACATTTGGCAGCTGAATTTAATGGCTATCGGATTGTGCAAATTAGCGACATCCATACGGATAAATCAACTACCCAAAAACGCTTAACTCATATTTTTAGCTTAGTAAATCAGCAAAAGCCGGATTTAGTAGCAATGACTGGCGATTTTATTACCGGCGGGTCAGAAAAATTTCTACCGAAATTTGAGGCAACTTTAAATCAAATTCAAGCCAAAGATAAGATTGTTGCAGTTTTAGGTAATCATGATTATTGGGCAGATCCTCTACCCATATCTCAAGCGTTGACAAAAAACGGTATTCTCAACCTTGGCAATGAAGTTTATACCTTGCAACGGGGCAACTCCAAGCTGCATATCGCTGGGGTCGATGATATTTATATGGGCAAACAGCGTTTGGATCTGGTACTGTCCAAATTAACAGACGACAGCGCCGCAATTTTACTCGCACACGAACCAGATTATGCTGATACTAGTGCCGCAACGAAGCGGTTTGATTTAGAACTATCAGGACATTCCCACGCCGGACAAATTCGTTTACCTTTCTTCAAACCCCCAATTCTTCCAACACTAGGTCAAAAATATTACAACGGTCTTTATCGAGTTGGTGAAATGATGCAGTACACCAATAGAGGTATCGGGACTACAGGACTTCATCTGCGGTTTGCGTCTCGTCCGGAAATCACCGTGTTTACTCTGAAATCGGTTCGTAATTAGTTTTACTCTTATCATCGGTTTTACGTATAAAACACTGATTCGTCAGCGATTTACCATCGAAGGAAGCCCAAAGCTATAAAGCGATCGCCTAAATTATAAGTTTTACTACAGTTAGATTTTCTTTGCGTAGCCTCGAATTCCATTCGCTTTTTAATTTAAAATTGATCAATCCGATTCTCAATATAAGTAGGTGAGCGAGAAAATTTACAACTACGTAACGAAATGTAAAACACTCGAAACCCTTGCAATTGCTACCCTGCGGGAACGCTTCGCTAACGTCGTGCCTCCCCGCAATGACAAAAGTATAGTTATGTTTTTTAACGCCCACCTACTTAAAAAGCGATCGCTTATTATAAATAAAAGAACTAAAATAATGTGAAATGCTGGCTTTGAAAGATTTGCTCAGACAAGAAATAGAACATCTGAACGAAGAACAACTCAAACAAGTTAATGATTTTATTGCTTTTCTGAAATTCCGTAGTAGAACTGTTAACTTGCACATAAACACAAGTCAGATGACTAAACTCTATGAAGAATTTGCAGAGGAAGACCGTCAGATGGCTGAAGAAGGATTGGATGAATACGCAGAGCTTTTGAGACAAGAAGACTTAAAATAACTATTGAAAGAGGGGAAATTTGGTTAGCAGATTTGAACCCAACTAGAGGTTCTGAACAAGGAGGAACTCGACCTGTAATTATTTTTCAAAATGAAATTATTTCTCAATCCTCCACAACTGTTATCATAATTCCTTTAACTAGTAATCCGCGTCGAGCATCTATGCCAACCTGCTTGCTAATTTATGCGGGTGAGGGAGGTTTAGATATAGATTCAGTGGCTTTATGCTATCAATTGCGGGTAATTGATAGAACAAGATTACAGAAAAGATTGGGCAAACTTAGTCTAGAAATAATCAATAATTTAGAAGATATAGTATTGTTAACTTTGGGCTATCAGTTGTAACTTTACCACTAAAGAACTAAAGTAATTCCACCTCCTATCAGTTACTAGAGGCAGAGATTGTAGATATATATTTCTAGGCTAGAGACTGTTGTTGTGTCTATTTAAGTCATCCCTGGAGAATTAATATTTTCTTCCGCTTCCATTTGAACCTTCTGCCCTAATTTAGCTTCAGTACCTGTCAATATCCGTTGAATGTTGCTGCGGTGGCGCAAAATTACAAACAAACCACCAACCAGTGTAAACAGGATGTAAGGTAACGGTTGATGCAAAATCACCATGAAAATAGAAACAGTCGCAGCACCGCAAATCGAACCTAAAGAAACTATCCGTGATATCCCGAGGACAACAGCAAATACTCCCAAAGTGGCCAAACCAACTTGCCAATTCATTGCTAATAAAATACCCAAACTGGTAGCAACCGATTTACCACCAGTAAAGCCCAAAAAAATCGATTTACTGTGTCCTAATATCGCAGTAGTTCCAGCTAAAATTACCATCCACGGTTTCCAATTATTTACATCTACCGTTGGAGGGATAAAATTTTGGATGGGGGCAAACTCAAACAGCCAGTAAATAAGGAATATTGCTAATACTCCCTTTAAACAATCAATCAGTAAAACAAATGCTCCTGGACCTTTGCCCAATGTTCTTAATACATTAGTTGCACCAGTAGAACCGGAACCAACTTCGCGAATATCAATACCTTTAAGTTGTTTAACTGCGATATAACCTGTAGGAAACGAACCCAGGAGGTAAGCCACAAGAACAATTGTCCCGCACAAAATTAACCAAATATACATAAGATTTGTTGGTTGTTGATTGTTAACCCCTAACTATTCCCATTAAAAATCATTATCGTAATTATTTCGCATCATTTTAGGGTCAGGGGCAAAGGCTAACCACAAGGGAAATTGTAGCAGAGCAAGACTAATTTGCTCTTCGGAATCGTCAATCACAATAAACGGTAATTGATTTGCTTTTACCAGTCTGTCTGCGTTTTGTGCCACGGCTTCCGATGTCTCAAACAATACAACGCCTCGACTTGGACCAAAATCTGGGCGACCAATTCCCAAGCAATCCTGTAAGCCCCGTCGCCAATCTCCCAAACGTTCTGGGGAATTTGCTAACACCAGAGTGCGGAGGCGATCGCCATGCAATTTGTACAATACTGATATAACAGCGGAAGCAACTAGTGTATTTTGCAACCGGCTTCCCATGCTCCTCAAAGCCCCCCGTCCCCCTTGGCTGAAAAACCAGTTGGAAACTCTTTCGGCATGGACTGGTTCAAAGGTGCGGCGCAATTGCCACGCGGGACCGTAGTAATCTGGTTTGGTGCGGTATTGGTCTATCAGACGGCGAATTTGCTTTGTTGTATCTTGAAATTGCTGTTGAGCAAATTGTGGTGTTCCCCCTGAGATTCCTTGTGGTTCAGATGATTTCGCTTCTCTGATTGTTGCTTTTTCTGGTTCTATTTTTGGTGAAGGTATCAATTGCAACTGTTCTGCTGCCGCTGCTAAATCTTGCAAGCTACCTGTGAGATAATCTTTAAAACCCTGCACCCGGATAGCCAAGTCTTGAGACGTACCCGCAAAAGTAGTTCGCATTTCATTCCGAATGCGTTCTTGGCGACGTTCCAATTGTTCTACAGAAATTTGTAAAGCTTGTTTGCGTTGTTCTAGCTGAGAAACTGATTCTTGCACCAGTCGTCCCATTGCTACTTGTGTTTCGCCAATTTGTAGCTGAAGGGCTTTGTATGATGCTTGCAAGTTTGCTATTTCTTCTTTTAAAGCAAATTCAGTCCGTTGCAACTCTGCCAATCGTTGCTGAGATTCGGCATATATAAAATTATCTTCTGATTCCGATGCTATTTCTGACTCTAGCAACCTTACTTCTTCGGTTGGATCAACTGTTTCCAGCGCAGGTTCTACTTCTTCGGAGTTATCTGCTAGTTCTAGTGTAGGGTTTTGTCCTTCTTGTTCCACCAACGACTCATCAGTTGGTTGTTGAAATTGAGATTCCTCTGGGTTCATAAACAATAGTGTAATTCCGTTTGACGCGAGCAAATAAATAACTTAAAAAAATATACATTAGTCCTGAGTGAGTCGTTAGCGATTAATTATACTCCTAGCTCCTAACTCCTAACTCCTAGTTCCTAACTCCCGATTCAGAACTAAATACGGGGACAGCGCTCTTCCAGACAAGTTTTTAGGGTGTTGGGGTCAAATAAAATCGGCAAAAAGTGAATACTCTTGACTTCTTTAAAATAAAACAGAATGGGAACCGGATTCCAGAAAATGCGCCAGTTTTGCCATTCCTGGTAAGGAAAACGCCGAATTAGCTTTTCTTTTCTTTTGATATCTAAGTCAGTGGCAGTGAATTGCAGTCGCAGTGTTAATGCTTGAAACATGAGAAACAAGCCGAATAATGCGATCGCACCTCCTACCCAAACTTGCACTATTAGTAGTGGAATAGCAACAATTACCAACACTACAGGTATATTGTAACTGGGCTTGATCTCAACAGTTGAAGTGCTTTGGGAGGTAAATGAAGTCGTCACAGATGGATAATCCTGGTTTGTTAGTAGATATCATTCCTATTCTAGGTCGCTTAGGTTAAGAGTTTGGAGTTAGGAGTTAGGAGTTTGGAGTACGGCCGTTAAGGTGACTCAAGAACTAGTGTAAAATACCTAATCTTTACTCTTACCTTCGCTTCTTCTCTTCGAGACGCGGAGCGAACGTTACTACCCTCCAAGAACGCGAAGAAAAAACCATTTTATAGCCTACACCTTAACAGCGGTAGAGTTAAGAGTTAGCAATTGGATTCATAACTCATAACTCATAACTCATAACTCTCATTCCTCACTCCTAACTTCTAACTCTTAGTGATTAAAGGCCTTGCTGTAAAGCACTACCAGTACCCTGAAACATTAACCAAGAAAGAAAAAAGTTGCTAATAAATATAATTAGCAAAGCGGTAACAACAGCGGTTGTAGTTGATTGTCCCACTCCTTTGGCTCCTCCTGTAGTGGTCAAACCCCAGCTACAACCGATTACGGCGATTAAAATTCCAAAGCAAAACGCCTTAATCATGGCGCTCAAAATATCCCAGACACCGAGAAAATTACGGGCTGAGTCTATAAACGCTGTATCGGCTAGGCTGTATACATTTGTCGCAATTATTAATCCCCCAAACATACCTGTGACCAAAGACAGCAAAGTCAAAATCGGCAGCATTAAGCAACAAGCAAGCACGCGAGGGATAACCAGATAATCAATCGGGTCAGTTTTTAACATCAAAAGGGCGTCTATTTGTTCTGTTACCCGCATGGTGCCAATTTCTGCTGCAAATGCCGAACCAACTCGCCCTGCCAAAACTACCGCCGTAAGCACTGGTGCAAGTTCCCGTGTCAGCGCCAACGCCAATACTCCTCCAACAACATTACCCGCACCAAAGTTAATGAACTCCCGTGCTACCTGAATAGTAAACACCGCACCGACAAACACAGATGTTAATAAAGCAATAAACAATGAGTCGGGTCCCACAGATGCCATTTGTTCTATGGTGTTACGGCGATAGATTTTGCCTTTGAGTAGGTGAACTAGCACTTGTCCACCTAGGAAAATCGCCGCCAACAACCGCTGACCCCATGCTCCTAAGCTGGATTTGGATCTAGTTTCGCTCAACGTTCACGACTGACTCCTCAGTTACTGCCGCCATAATACCGGATTTATTTGTTAGATATTTGTTATTTGTTAGTTGTTAATGGTTAGTTGTTTCTCTTCCTCTCTCGCCACAGCCTCCACTCTGCATCATGAACTTAGGTTAAAGCTACTCTCAGAAATTAAAGTCCCTTGACTCGCATTCCTACTAACTTTGGAATAACTGCAATATCTGTCAGGAGCTTGATATTTCAACATTTTTACACGGTTAGGGCCTGTTTGTCTCTTATAAGATTTCTGGGAAATAATAAAGTTATGTTTTAATGAAAACTTAAGATTTTTGACATATCGTCTGTATATGAGCGATCGCCATTATTGTAGAAGTTGACAAACAGGTAAACGGCTATTTATCACCTTAAACCACGGAGCCTGACCTACATGGCGATTTTTACCAATTTTCTGCGCTCGCTGTTACTCACGATTATTTTCAGCTTCGTTGCCCCGATGTTTATAGTTGGTGGGCTTTTATTAACTGCATCGCTGATTGGGTATATACCCAATCAGCAAGGGATTAGTGAGGCGATCGCTTGGAGGGTGATGCAATTTCTCGCCACTTTTGGCAGTGGCATTCCCCTACATGGAATTTTGGTGATTAGCTTGACTTGTGGGTTTGTTGGGGCGTTGTTTGATATGTATGCTTACTATAGAGGTCATATTTTAAGAATAGATTCTTAAAGACTGTGCAAGAAATATATCTTTTTGTAAGTTAGATTACAAAATTTTAATTCTCCTATTCCAGAATTGTTACTGGGCAAGTAATTTATTGGTTGTTAAGAATTATATTTAACGTTAATATATAAATTGTGTAGTTATTAGTAAAAACTGGCGAGTTAATAAATTCATGAATCGAACTGCGCTCGAAATCTAAATTTTAAGTAGTCAGGATAGAAAAAAGATACACGCAAGTAGTGCAAATTAAACTAAAATTTGGATTACTAAAGAACGTCTACTCGTGTTTTTGATGGAAAGTAGGCTGTATGATAAAGCGCATTTTGTCTTGAATTTAGCACAAGGTTGTTTGACTGCTCATGGTATGGCCTTTTAAGCCCAAGTTAAGTAAACAGATTGCTCGGATTGAAATTACTGGCGCGATCTCAGGTGGTACTCGCAAACGAGTTTTGGAAGCCCTAAAAACCGTAGAAGAGAAAAAGTTTCCAGCATTACTGTTACGTATCGATAGCCCCGGCGGTACAGTAGGAGACTCCCAAGAAATCTACAGCGCTCTGAAACGATTGGGCGAGAAAGTAAAAATCATTGCCAGTTTTGGTAATATTTCTGCATCTGGTGGCGTTTATATCGGTATGGGCGCACAACACATCATGGCAAACCCAGGGACGATTACAGGTAGCATTGGTGTGATTTTGCGTGGTAACAACTTGGAGCGCTTGCTAGAAAAAATAGGTGTTTCCTTCAAGGTGATTAAATCTGGTCCCTACAAAGACATTTTGTCGTTTGACCGAGAATTGACTGAACCAGAACAAAACATCTTGCAAGAATTGATTGATGTCAGTTACCAGCAATTTGTCCAAACAATAGCCGATGCTCGTTCCTTAGCGGTGGATACGGTCAAAAACTTCGCTGACGGTCGAATTTTTACTGGACAGCAAGCTGTAGAGTTGGGTATTGTAGACAAGCTAGGAACAGAGGAAGACGCTCGTCGCTGGGCATGTGAACTGGTAGGTCTTAACCCTGAGAAAACACCAGTATTTACCCTAGAAGAACGCAAACCCTTGTTGAGTCGTCTTTTGTCAGGGAGTCAGGCTTCTTTTGTCCTGGGTTCTGGGATTGGTTGGGCTGAATTTGAAATTTCTACTAGCGGTCTGCCATTGTGGTTGTATAGACCATAGTGCAAGTTATGAGTTATGAGTTATAAGTTGTAGGTTCTGGTTTGTGAGTGAGCAGTTACGATTTGAACAACATTTCTAATTCAAAACTCTTAACTTCTAACTCCTAACTTTCATATTTTAAGGAGGATTTTGGCGTGGAGTGGCGAATGCAGGCGATTCGCGGGGCAACAACTGTATCATCTAATACTGTTGAAGCGATGCGAGAAGCGGTGACTGAACTATTAGATGAACTGGAAAAACGCAATCAATTGCATCCAGCAGATATTTTGAGTGTGACTTTCTCAGTTACACGAGATTTAGATGCTATTTTCCCAGCCGCGATCGCGCGATCGCGTCCTCACTGGGATAATGTGGCAATGTTGGATGTGCAACAAATGTACGTTAAAGGTAGCTTAGAATGCTGCATTCGCTTCTTACTCCATGCCAATCTCCCTACTGATGTGCCAATCTACCACACTTATTTGCGTCGTGCTGCTGATTTGCGTCCGGATTGGAGTTTGTCAAGCCAACAGTTTACCCATCCTTAATCCGTAATCCAAAATATTAAATCAAACGAGTGTTCAGCCGTAACCATCAGTTTTGCGTCAAAACTCTAGAATAGTAACGTATATATGCAAAAATACGTAAACTATGAGTTATTACGGTGGTGACGCTGGTCAATCGCTATCGGTTGCTGGGAGAATCTTTGGGCTTCCTGCAACTGGTGTACGCTTGAAGCTCGAAGATTTTATGAGCATTATTTCTAAAAGCGAAGAACCGCTTGTAATTGTAACCTGTGAAGGTTTTTTTACGAAGCTTTACAAGTATGTAACAGCCTACAAAGGTTTTGTATTTTTCACAGAATCTTTAGATAGATTGGATTTTAGTAGCAATACGGAAGTTATCCAGGCTCAAAGTATTTTGAGTGATATCTAAGTCGGTGAGTTATGGGAGCATCTAATTATATTACAAAATAGTGCGAGCTTATTCCTCGCACTACAAACACAATTTTTTATGCAAAACTAAAATTCTTCAGCCATTTATCCTTTTTTTAACAGCACTCAGAACTTATATCCTCGAATAAACTTTTTAATACCCCAACCTTCCGCTGATGATCCGTTTTGAGTTGGAGTCCAAATCCCCATATACTCCTTCTTCCTTCTTCCTTCTTCCTTCTTCCTTCATTCAAAGCGAATGCCGAGGAAGATGTCGTAGATAAAGCCAAAAAAGTCTTTTTTCTGTAGCAATCCTAAAGATTGAGGACAGCCTTTCTCGTCTAAAAGCGGTTTCATCAGATAATAAGTGGGCTGGTAATTATACCAGGGAACAGAGGGCCACAAATGATGAACTAGGTGGTAATTTTGTCCCATAATCAGGACATTCAGAATTGGGTTGGCGTAAACACGAGCATTTTTCCAGCGATCGCGTTCTACAAATGGACGGTGAGGCAAGTAGTCAAAAAATAACCCCAGTGCTACCCCGACGACACCAGCAGGAATAAACCAAAAATTCAGAATGTAGCCTAAAAAATTGTACTGAATTGAGATATAAACAATTGCAATTACTATCAAGCGGCTGAAAAACCATTCCAGTAGCTCATATTTGCGCCACAATTGCCGCTTAAAGAAAAATACCTCATGGTATAAAAAGCGGACAAAAATCAACCACAAGGGGCCGCCGGTAGAGACATAATGGTCTGGATCGTCTTCTGGATCGTTTACATGACCGTGATGTTGTAAATGCACCCGTGTAAACACTGGAAAAGCAAAAGCGAGCATTAGCGCACTACCATGCCCAAGGGCAGCATTTATGACTCGGTTGCGATGGGCAGACTGGTGACAGGCATCGTGAATGACAGTTCCTGCCATATGCAAGGCAAGGACATTCATCGTAAAGCATAGCCAATGCGGCCATGAAAAAAGCCAGTAGCCAAAGTTAGATCCCACCAAAATTGTCACACAGCCTAGAAACATTAACAGTGTGGGATTAAAATCACCCGGAGGCGCTAATAAGTGCTTTGGTGGAATGGTCAGTTTTTTCTGTGCCTCCGACGCCAACATTGTGAGTTCCTTATTGGTTAAGTCTATGAGGGCTATTATACCCCGCAGTTCTTGACGAAATATTACGAATGACGAGCCAAAGTGAGGATTGATTAACTTTTATGTACCAAGATTTATTCACATCTTAATATATCACCCTCTGAATAAAGGTATGATCCCAAACGAGACTCCATAAGAAGATGGGGGATAGGGAGATAGGGGGACAGGCGCTTCGTCAGGACAAAGGAGAAGAACTAATTCCTTTTCCCTTTGCCCCTTAACTTTTTACTTAAGCGTTTTCTCCACTCACCTCTACTCCCATCCACATGATTGATATAGCAGCGACTGAAAACAGGTGCCGCTTAACTTAAGATTACTCCCTAGATAGCTCCCTAGAAGCAGCCCCTATGCAACTAAGAGATTCCCTACGCCGGACAAAAATTGTCGCTACGATTGGTCCCGCAACCAGCAGTCCAGAAGTACTTAAAGCTCTTATTGAGGCTGGTGCAACCACGTTGCGGCTAAACTTCTCTCACGGTTCTCATGCCGACCATCAGCGGAATATTCGCTTAATCCGGCAAACGGCATTTGAACTGAATCAACCAGTGGCGATACTTCAGGACTTACAGGGACCAAAAATTCGCCTAGGGAAGTTTGAAAATGGTTCAATAGTACTGGCAAAAGGCGATCGCTTTACGTTGACTAATCGCCCAGTTATTGGTGTGCAAGACATTAGCTGCATCACTTACGATTATTTGGCGGACGAAGTACCTGTTGGTGCCAGAATTCTCCTTGATGATGGACGAGTAGAAATGCTAGTCGAGGAAATTCATCGCGAAAAAGGCGATCTGCATTGTCGCGTGACTGTTGGCGGTAAACTTTCTAATAACAAAGGTGTAAATTTCCCTGGGGTTTACCTGTCGATTAAAGCAATGACCGACAAAGACCGCGAGGATTTGATGTTCGGTCTGGATCAAGGTGTGGACTGGGTGGCACTTTCCTTTGTGCGTAACCCGCAAGATATGATAGAAATCAAAGAGCTAATTTCGAGTGCGGGTAAGGCGGTTCCAGTAATTGCCAAAATCGAAAAACACGAAGCTATTGAACAAATGGAAGCCGTTCTAGCTTTATGTGATGGGGTGATGGTCGCCAGAGGGGATTTGGGTGTAGAACTGCCCGCAGAGGATGTCCCTATACTCCAAAAGCGGCTGATTGCTACTGCCAACCGCATGGGAATTCCGATCATCACTGCGACTCAGATGTTAGACAGTATGGTGAGCAATCCCCGTCCGACTCGCGCCGAAGTGTCGGATGTGGCAAATGCGATTTTAGATGGTACTGATGCGGTGATGCTCTCCAATGAAACCGCTGTCGGTGATTTTCCTGTAGAAGCTGTGGCGACGATGGCGCGGATTGCCGAGCGGATTGAGCAGGAACAAGCCAAACAATCAAGTACTCGTCAAGCTATTGACACTAGGCATTCTATTCCTAATGCCATTAGTCAAGCGGTCGGTCAAATCTCCGAACAACTCAAAGCTGCGGCGATTATGACCCTGACTCAAACTGGGGCAACAGCTCGCAACGTCTCTAAATTTCGTCCCCACACACCTATCTTGGCAATTACACCCCATGTTAATGTGGCGCGGCAATTGCAATTAGTATGGGGTGTAAAACCGTTGTTGGTGCTGGGATTACCTTCCACAGGTCAGACGTTCCAAGCCGCGATTAATGTCGCACTGGAGAATGGGCTAGTGTCTGAAGGCGATTTGGTGGTCATGAGCGCTGGTACCCTGCAAGGCGTTTCCGGGTCAACTGATTTGATCAAGGTTGAGGTGGTGACGGCGGTACTCGGTCAAGGAATTGGACTGGGACAAGGCTCTGTGAGCGGTCGCGCCCGAGTGGCTCACACAGCTATGGATGTGGCCAACTTTAATCATGGAGATATTTTGGTCGCCTCCTCCACAAATGCTGATTTTGTTGAAGCAATTCGCAAATCGGCAGGTATTATTACTGAGGAGGAAAGTCTCACAAGCCATGCGGCTGTCATCGGTATGCGTCTGGGTGTGCCGGTGATTGTTGGTGTGAAGAAGGCCACGCAAGTGATTAGGGATGGAGCAATTCTGACTTTGGATATGCAACGAGGTTTGGTTTACTCTGGAGCAGTAGGTATTAGTTAAACAATTCAAAATTCAAAATTCAAAATTCTTTTTTGGATTTTGGATTTTCCTTTTAAAATAAAGCCCTCACCCAACCCTCTCCCCAGGGAGAGGGCTATTTCCCCCTTCTCAAGAGGGAGAAGGAGCTAGGGGATGAGGGCAAATGATTGATTTTATTTTTAAAATAAAGCCCTCACCCAACCCTCTCCCCAGGGAGAGGGCTATTTCCCCCTTCTCAAGAGGGAGAAGGGGCTAGGGGATGAGGGCAAATGATTGAAACTTAGCCCGAAAAATGTGCGATTTTATTTGATTTTCATTCCTTACATATAACGTGATAGGACTTCAATCGTAGCTTGTGCTGTTTTTTCCCAACTGAATTGAGTTGCTTGAATTAAGCCTTTAACAGAAAGATGCGATCGCAGTTTTGAATCAGTCGCAATTTTATGCATGGCATCAGTAATTTCTTGGGTGTTATAAGGATTAATCAAAATTGCGGCATCTCCAACTACTTCTGGTAGAGAAGAGATATTTGAGGTAATCACGGGGGTGCCACATCCCATTGCTTCCAGAACAGGAAGACCAAAACCTTCCCAGAGGCTGGGGAAAACTAGAGCGATCGCTTGATTGATGATTTTGGGTAAATCGCTGTAGGGTAAGTAATCGAGGAATTTTATTTGATTGGTTATCCCTAGTTCCTCTACCTGCGCTTTTAATCGTGAGGTAAAACGGCGATCGCTTGGTCCGGCTAACCACAGTTGGTAATCTTTATGGTTAGATAGTGCAGCAAATGCCGCAATCAGTCGATGTAAGTTTTTGTAAGGGTCATGTCGTCCAAGATACAGGAAGTAGGGGATGATTCTTGTATCTTGCTCGTTTATAGGGCGGAAATGGTTGGCATCATAAGCTAGAGGGATAGGAGTAATTTTAGTAGCTGGAATTTTGTAAAACTCCGTAATATCTCTGCCAGTTGCGTAAGAATTACAAATAATATGTTGTGAAGAAGCTGATATTTGCGGAATGTAATAACGATGGTAATTTGTCAGCAAAGAAAAGCGTTTGGGAAAACGCAGGGGGATTACATCGTGAACTGTGACGATATAACGACAGTTGGAAAATAGTGGGGCTTCTGGTTGTGGTGAAAATAAAAGTTGAGATTTGAGTTTTTTATAGATTTGTGGTAATTCAAATTGCGTCCATAAAAGGCGGTCAAAATGCCCTTTTGTGCCTTGAGCAGGAGTCAGATTATCTGGAACTGGATAACAATTAAACTCTGGATAATTTTGGGCAGTTAGTAAGGTAGGGTTAAGAGTTTTTAAGTAGGGAAAAAGATTTTTAGTGTAGACGCTAATACCTGTAGGTTTAGAAAAGAGAATTGATAAGTTAATTAATATATTGTTCATTTACTAAAATTCCATCCTCTACTTAAGTTGTTGCCGAGCAATAAAATTGAGTTATTCATTAGAGTTCTTACTTTATTACCGAAAAATAAATAATTAACCGCAGATACACACAGATGTAGACGCGGTAGGCGCTTCGCCTTCCATCGGTACGGCTTCTTGCAGGGTACGCTGATGAAAGAGAGTTTTGTAATTGCATCCAACGCTTGCACCGCTGTATCACTTAAATTCAGTACCACCGCATAATCATAATACGATCGCAGCAGTTATCTTTCGTAGCTTTTACCATACAAGCTTGTAATATAAATTTTCTGGCTTAATTTTTTATAACATAGCACTGAGTCTAAATAATACTTTTAAAACTGTGCTATTACTTATACAAAGATTCCTCGTTTGTGTTGAATAACACTTGCCGTGTTTAAGGATAGAGCGATCGCCTTGAAATTGTTTATCAGCAACACTGGCATTAATAAATACTTAAGCAAAGAATCTTAACTGTTCAATTAATCTTTGTTGAAGTATTTATTGTGATACTATGCTTACGTGTGTTCCCCAGTTTTTTTTGTTGCTTATCCATGAGAATTGCTATTTTCATGTTTAGCAGCAAAGCTTTTGCTTAGTTGGCTTTTTCAACTTAAGCAAATAGCCTATGGCATAGGGAATACCAAAGATAAGACCAACTTATCTAGTAAATTCTCAAACAATACCTATGCCCGTAAATTTATTTGACGCAAATTATTACCGTGCGGCTAACTCTGACTTGCGCGGTTACAGTGATACAGAAGCTTTGTCGCATTTTCAAAATCTTGGTTTGGATGAAGGTCGAAGTTTTTCCCCGTTTGTAGATTTAAGCTTCTATCGTTCTAGTAATAGTGACTTAACTAGTTACAGCAACCGAGAAGCTTACGAGCATTTATCGAATAGTGGTGTAACCGAGGGACGAAGATTTTCAGCAATCTTTGACCTGAAGTTCTATAAAAACCATAATAACGATTTAGTTAGCTTAGACAACGAACAACTGTTCGATCATCTGCGAACTAACGGTGTAACTGAAGGACGGCAATTCTCACAGTTTTTCGATATTAACTTTTACGGTTCTGATAACCCTGATGTGGCACAAGCTAATGGGGGTAGCAGACTGGGTGCATTGAATGACTTTGCACTGTCTGGGCTGAATCAAGGACGCAGGTTTTCTAATGCATTTGATGTCAACTACTATCGCAACACCAATCCTGACTTAGCTGCAGCGAACCTAACGAACAAGCAACTTTTAGAGCATTTTGAAATTTATGGTGTGAACGAGGGACGGGTATCAGCGGAGTCTTTTGATGTAAAATTTTATCTCAACAGCAATCCCGATTTAGAGCCAGCAAATTTTAACTATTCCCAAGCATACGAAGACTTTGTTACTGATGGCTTGCCCAAAGGTAGAATTGCTAGCAGGTATATCAACAGCGATTATGCTGGGAATGAGTTGAGTGCAGCCCGTAACATTGGATTAGACTCAAAAACAGTCATTTTTAGAGACTCTGTTGGGAATGCGGACACAAGCGATTTTTACCAATTTACCTTGGGTTCTCAAAACAACTTTAATTTGACGCTCAATGGTTTGAGCGCAGATGCAGATGTAGAATTGCTCAATAATGCTGGTCAAGTAGTTGCCAGTGCAGCAAATGGTGGTATGACTAGTGAATCATTAACTGTCAGCAACTTGCAAGCAGGGACTTTCTATATTCGAGTTTACCAGGGAGTCGGAGGTGGCGATACTAATTACAATATGAGCTTATCTGCTATCCCTGTTCCTGCAACGATTGTATCTGCGGCTGAATCTGCGGCACCTGAATCTGCTTTACTTGTATCTCCCACACCCCAGTCTGCTACTCCTGCAAGTAGTGGCAATTATTTTATTGACCGAGTGATAGAATTGACAAATGCTGAACGCGCTAAAGCGGGTTTGAAACCAGTTTCTTTCAATTCTAAGCTCAGTAGTGCCGCACAAGCCCATAGTGAAGAGATGGCAACGTGCGACTATTTCAGTCATACAGGAACAAGTGGTTGTTCGGTGAGCGATCGCGTTCAAAATTGCGGCTATGAATATTCCTATGTTGGAGAAAATATTGCCGCAGGTTATGTGACACCGGAGGAAGTTGTGCAAGGATGGATGTCTAGTCCGGGACATCGTGCCAACATTCTCAATGCCAATTATCAAGAAGTGGGCATTGGTTACCACTATCTAGAGAATGATATGGGGAATGTGAATTACAACTATTACTGGACGCAAGATTTTGGTTCAACTTTGACAACTTAGGGATAAGCGATCGGAGATACTGAGGGTAAGATCCCCGACAACTTTTACGGATGCTGGCGAATCAGGGGTAAGACCCCTCCGAAACCCTGAATCCCGCCGTCATCATAGAATGGTGCGGCTAATTAAACATAGACGCTTCGCTTACCGCAGGTAGCCCACAGTAAGGTGGGCGTTGTATCGATAGCCCCACCCTTCCAGGGTGAGGGCGTTATGTCGGGTATGCGAGAGAACGAATCTGGTGTTAACCAAGAGCCATAGTGTTGACTTAATTTGCCAATCCATGATAATTCTTCTGGACTGGGTTCTCCTAGTACCTCTGGGTAATGCCATCCTCGCTCATATCGACTCATACCAATTCTGTATGAGGTTGCGCTTTATTCACCCACAGGCTGAAGCCTGGGACTATACGTACAAAGCCCACCTGCGTGGGCTAATTAGGCGCATCTTCATAAAGAAATGGTATCAGCATTTCGGCTGGGGTGAATTGTTTAAGGTCAGCAGTTTGCCAGCAGATTGCCTCTAAAAATGGTAGCTTTGATGGAGTAGTTGCTAATTTCTTATTATTCCATATTCGCTATAGAACTGGCTTGATTCAGCTTAGAACTATTCTCCAAATGTAACTCGCTCGTAAATCTGACGGTGGGGAATTTGACAGTTTGCTGAAGCTAAAGTTAAAACTGCATCTTCATCATCAAATTCTCTAAACAGCCAGTTACCTTCTGGGGTTTTGCTAAACTGTTCAATATGAATTTGATATTGGTCAATTAAAATATATTCTTGAAATTGGGGAATGGAACGGTAATAAGTAAATTTATCACCCCTATCTCGACTACTAGTAGATTTAGAAAGTACCTCAAAGATAATACTGGGATTTAGTACTGTGTCGGTGCGTCCTTCTTGGAAAATTGCTTGGTCTTTAATTATGAGAATATCTGGATATGTGTATTCTTGGTAACGAGGAATCCATAGACGTAAATCGCTCAAGAAAACTTCATAAGGCTGTTCGTGCAAGCCGAATTCCAGCAATCTACTAAGATTGCGGATAATCCGATTATGATTAATAGAGGCTCCAGTCATTGGTACGATTTCCCCATCGCGGTATTCGCTGCGGTACTCAGCAGTTTCTTCTTGTGCAAGGTATTCTTCTATAGAATATTGGCGAGTGGGAGTTTGCACAACCATAGAATTTATTTGGTATAGGTTTAGCAAGACAACTTTAGCCTAGCATTTATATATAGATAGCGTGTTAACAATCCCCGGACTGTAAATAGGAGTTCCTCCAATCGCTCGCAATTAGTTTACAAAGTTAATTAACTTCGTAACCGTAGCTGATATCTTGCACCTCTAAAAAAGAATGTCAAAATAATCACTGCTATTACTCAGAACAATCGATTCACGTCCCTACCTGCCAGGGAGTATAAGTCCCTGTCTAATAGCATAAGTCCATTAAAATGGACTAAAAATGACCTTTGGTGTTATCGTATTTTTCGTTGCTTGTAAAATTAAAAATATGTAGTTTATACGTAAGCTGCAAGATATGAGGTAGCTGCTGATAGCCCACATGAGCGCTAGAGAGCCAGTTTGCTTATTACTTTCAGCATAGCCACGTAATTAGGGCTGTTTTGGTTATATACGAAAAAATTACAGCAAATTTCAACTTTGTGAGGTACAGAAATACCCCTCCCCAACCCTCCCCTTGCCAAGGGGAGGGGGTGTACTTCATTTACTTGCAAAGTGCTGTATCAAGATTCTGGAACTATTAATTCTAAAGTAGGAAAATAAGTGCGATAGCGATTAACATCTCTGGTTAAAAGTATCATGTTTGTGATTGCTGCATGAGCGCCTATGTAAAAGTCAGGTAAAGACGATCGTTTACTTCCACCTTTTTGACGATACTGCACAAAGCATTTTCCCGCCAAAAAGGCTGCTTCCCAAGGTAAGTCTAAACGATGAAAAACATTTATAGGTAAGATGGTTTCTAGTTCTTCTATCTTTTCAAAGCCGATTGATACTTCCCCATAAATAATGGGGTTAATGTTAAGTGTAGTTAGTTCGGCATATTCAGTTAATTTATCGGCTGACCAATCAAACCAGTTTGGATCTTCTGTGACAATATCGAGAATAATGTTACTGTCAACCAGTATTTCCTTCATCCGTCTTGCCTTGTTAGCGCCATTATTTGATCGGTAGTCATTTTCACTGTTGCTTTACCACGCATCATTTCTACTAAGCTTTTACCTAAAGTTGGGTTCACTTTGGCTTTTTTTAAGTAAACCGCATCTCCGATGACTTCAAATTCTACTTCTGTGTTAGGTATAAGTCCTAATTTTTCTCGTATTTCTACGGGAATAGTTACTTGCCCTTTAGATGTAATTCTCATATTTTTGATGTCAAGTAAGAATGTTCTTACTTTTAGTATTACATATTTGAGCATGGTGACGCGCAAAATATTTATCTGGGGGGTCATACCCAAGATCGCTCTATATCGGGGGTTGGGAGTGTCCAATGTCTAGAATGCCCACATCTTCGTCTTGGCTGCGTAGATTCTAATGAAGATTCTGGAACTATGAGTTATAAGGTGGGTTTAGAAGTGCGATCACTGATGGAGAAAATAATATAGTGGTTCTGTGTTAGGTACAATACATTCCTTTTCTATTTCAAAATTTTTCGGGATAACTCGATATTATTTAATAATAGTTCATCCAATTTTAGCAATAATAAATATTGTTTTTGATATGATAAAAAATATAAATAAAATTTAAAATCGTTCAACTTTCATGACTCGTTTTGTATATGACCAGTTCTCCAAGGATTATTTGGAGGAATTACTAAAGTCCTATGGGACAGTAGAAGCACCAAGTAGTGTTGCTGGAGAAGTTAGAGAAATAGATGTTTACTTTTCTCCTTTATCTGAACAAACGTCGGACTTACAAAATCTTGGTTTACTAGGAAGATTCGCTTCAATTTCAGCAATATTTGAACCCTTCCGCAATCCGGCATCAACAGATGAAATTCTCGATTGCATTTTAAAGTTACTAGAAATAAGAGGAAAATTCAAGCGAGAAGCCAAGGCTGAAAAGAGGAAATTACAAGAAATTGAAATTCCCAAACTATGGATTCTGACACCGACAGCATTTAAACCCAAACTATCTCTACTTGGAGCAGTTGAAAAGCAGGATTGGTTGCCTGGAATATATTTTATGGCAGAGGGGTTGCGGACGGCAATAGTAGTTATCCATCAACTACCAGTAACTCAGGAAACAATCTGGTTAAGAATTCTTGGACGAGATTCCGTACAACAAAAAGCCATTGAGGAGTTAAGCGCACTGCCAGCAAGCCATCCTTTTAAGGATGTGACGCTACAATCACTATATAACTTGAGGCAAAATTTAGCGGCTAATCAACAAAAAGAACAAGAAGACAGGGAGTTAATGATGAGACTACAACCGCTTTATCAACAAGACCGAGAACTTGCTAAACAAGAAGGGCAATTAGAAGGACAGAGACTGCTTATTATACGCCTAATAACCCGTCGTTTTGGCTCTGTTGATTCGTCTTTAATCGAGCAAGTAAGAGGATTGCCTGTTGAACAATTAGAAAATTTGGCTAATGCGCTGTTGGATTTTTCTGAAGTCACACAGCTAGTTGCTTGGTTAAATCAACAGGGATAATTTCGTAGATGTACTTACCGGAATGCACTCCTCGTCGGAAACCCGCTAGGAGTGCATTCATTTCCTAGTCTCTAGCTGGGGGGTGCTAAAAAATGGTTCTATAAGCATTTAATGTTTCTTTTGCCGTTCTTTCCCAAGAAAATAATTTTGCTCTTTCTTTACCTTTATTTATTAGCTCCTGACGTAGCTGGCGATCGCTTATTACTTTGAGGATTCCTTCTGCTAGTTGCATAGGGTCATTAGGGTCAATTAATATGGATGCATCTCCTGCAACTTCTGGTATTGAGGAAGTGTTAGAAGTGACAACAGGAGCGCCGAGGGTCATCGCTTCCAATACTGGTAGACCAAAGCCTTCATAGTGAGAAGGATAAACAAAAACGTCCGCTCGTGAGTAAAATAATGCCACTAATTCATCAGATAATACCATTTCTTTATGAAGATGCGCCTAATTAGCCCACGCAGGTGGGCTACCTGCGGAACGCCAAAGGCGAATGTACCCCTCCGGGGAAGCAAGCAACGTATAGCCGAGCCAGTGCGTTGGGCGGCTCCGCCGACTTGAAGCACCTGGCGCGCACCCTTCTAGGGTGTGGGTGAATAAAGCGCAACCTCATACAGAATTGGTATAAGTAGTTAAGGTGATGAATTTCGTTTTTCCAGGATGAATTCTCAATGGCTGCCAATATTTGAGTATTTACTCAAAAGATTAATAAGGGTGTTAATCAAGCTAAATATTAATTTTATCAATGCAACTAATAAAGCAAGTTTAACTACGAATACGAGACAGGAATTGTTCTGCTGACTCTTGCCATGAGAACGCTTTGTATTCATTTCTAATGCGTTCTATAAAATGATTGTACTCAATATCTGAGGCAAGTAGTTTTTTTAGAGATTGATATAGTTCTATTGGTTGAGTAGGATTAAAATACATGCAAAAGTCACCTCCTACTTCAGGTAAAGAGCCACCTGTACTTGCAATTACAGGTTTACCATATTGTAACGCTTCTACAACTGGTAGTCCAAATCCCTCATACAATGATGCTTGAACTAAACAGTAACAGTTGTTGTATAAAATATTGAGTTGAGAATCTGTGACTGAACCGAAGATATGTATTACTTTTTCATACATTTTATGGGTTTCAATTAGTCTATCTGTTTCCAAATCCCAACCTTTATTACCTGCAAAAACTAAATGTGTATCTTCATAATTTTTATCTAGCAGTAAATTAAAGGCTGCAATAATAGTTTTAATGTTTTTATGAGGAGTTAAGCTCCCTACTATCAATATATATCGTTTACTTAATATTTCTTTCTGATAGTTATTAAAACCGTTATCTTCATCATTGATTAAATCTTTATTTGGAAAATCACATCCTAAGCGAAAACTACTGACAATTGAATTTTTGTTTTTTGAAAATATGCCTTGATTTTGTGCATCAATATAATCTTTCGCACTATTATGAGATATACATAAAACTTTGTCAAATAACTCAGAATAAGTATTGTAGAAATTTATGAATTGTTCAGAAAATTTTTTTGAACAATATTCCGGGAATTTTATTGGTATTAGGTCATAGCATATTGCTCCAATAATAACTTGATGATTTTTAAGACTTTGTAAAAAACTATAGTATGATTTTGGCAAATCCCAGTTTGCATCAGCTATTATATAAATATCATCTTGGGAGAGTTTGATTCCTTCAAAGTCAATATTGAAATGATATATTTTTGCTCGAAACAAATTAAGATTCTCAATCAAGTATACAATCGAAATATAATTAATAAATTTATTTTTTAGTTTAATTAATAAATTTAAAAATCTTCTATTTATTTTAAATAAGCTATAAAAATATTGTTTTTTTTCGAGAGATCCAGTGTAAATCTGCTGATGTAAATTAACTACCCGACGCATAGAGTAACCATCAAACATTACTGGTATTACCTCTAAATCTGAGCATTCCGAACTGAGTTTAACTAACTCAGATGTTAGTTCGCGAACGACTCGATGAATACCTGTATTCTTATATGTATGTTTTGCTGTATGGGTGCAATCTAAAAATATCCGCATTTTATACCCTCATGACTTTTATTAGAGCTTTACAGAATGAATCTAGGCATTAATAATTTCACAACAAAAATCAACAACTACAGAAATACCTAGAATTTTATTGGTGAAAAATGTTTACACAGTTTATTTTTCAAATGCTGTAATAGCTAAAATTAAAATATTAGCCTCTATCAGCACTTAATTGTTTAAGGTCATACTCAACCATTAACTCGACCAATTGCTCAAAAGGATACTGAGGCTGCCAATCTAACTGAGTCTTAATTTTATCAATGCAACCAATCAACTGTACGGGTTCATCAGGACGGTAAAATTCGGGGTCAACTG
Source organism: Cyanomargarita calcarea GSE-NOS-MK-12-04C (assembly GCA_019359595.1). GTDB lineage: Bacteria > Cyanobacteriota > Cyanobacteriia > Cyanobacteriales > Nostocaceae > Cyanomargarita > Cyanomargarita calcarea. Next base: position 49,676 of record JAHHGZ010000014.1, on the reverse strand, counting down.
ATACATAATCTTCCCAATTCAGACCAACAGAGTTGAAGGCACACTCAACTAGTTCTTTAACAGAGCGGGTTTCACCGCTAGCAATAATATAGTCATCAGGTTGGTCTTGTTGCAACATCAGCCACATAGCATAAACAGCATCTTTCGCATAGCACCAATCACGACGAGCATCAAGGTTGCCTAATTTTAATTCATTTGCTAGACCAAGTTTTATTTTGGCCGCTGTTTGTGTGATTTTGCGAAACACAAATTCTGCACCGCGTCGAGGTGATTCGTGAGTGTAGGTGATGCCGCAACAACCGTATAGATTGTATTGTTGGCGGTAGTTAATCGTCATCCAGTGGGCGTAAGCTTTAGCTACACCGTAAGGGTTGCGGGGACGAAATGCGGTGCGTTCGGTTTGGGGCGATTCGTCCGGTTGACCAAAGACTTCACTACTGGAGGCTTGGTAAAATCGAGCATCAGCTTTGCAGCGCCGAATAGATTCTAAAAGTCGAGAGACACCGAGGGCTGTGTATTCGGCGGTGAGGGCTGGTTGTGTCCAAGAGATGGGAATGTAGCTTTGGGATGCGAGGTTATAGATTTCGTCAGGTTGACACTCAGTAACTACGTCCATTAGGGAAGATTGATCCAAAAGGTCGCCAGATACAATTTGAACGCTTCCTGAGAGGTGATGGATGCGCTCTAGGTTGCTGGTGCTGGAGCGACGGACTAAACCGAATACTTGGTAGCCTTTGGTTAACAGAAGTTCGGCGAGGTAAGAGCCGTCTTGTCCGGTTAGTCCGGTGATCAGAGCTTTTTTTGTCATTGACTGTTTGATGAGGTTGATTAGATGTAACTGAGTTTTATTTTTGCCAGACTACCAAGATAACTCTCCTACGATAAAGCTCAAATAGATGAGACAGCTTAAAGGAATGGCTTGTCTGAAATTGATCTAAGAGGACACCAGATACGATTTGAACCTTACCTGAGAAGTGATGAATACCCTCTTATTGTTGGTGCTAGAACAAAGTACTAAACCAAAAACTTGGTCGCCTTTGCAATACCTTCGCCAATTTTTGAGAATGCCGGCAGAATGCGGGTTTCGGGCTATAGGCTTCAAGCCCAATTCAAAAGTCTGAAACCCTTGCAGTCTGAGGATTTTAGTTTTTTTTTGTCTAACCCTAACCCTCTAATTTTGGCGAAGGTATTACTTTAGCTAGCAGGTAAATATAACTATGCTTTTAAGAACAGTTTTTACAATACAGAAAGTTTAGAGTTACCAGCAACCATACCTTCATAAGAAATACTTTGTTGATACTGAGGTAATCCAGATAGTACTTCTGCACTAAACGCTGCGCGACCTCCCCAACTACTTAGATGCTTGATATCAAATCCTGCCGATCGAAACCAAGCAAGAACAGCTGCGATATTAGGAGAAAACCAGTTTGAAGTATCGTTACCTAGTTCTCCATGCTCATAAAATTGACAGATAGGCAAAGATGTATACTTAGGAGCCACCTTTGAAAGAGGCACAACACCATCAGGTGTTACAAACCAATTGTCAATGACTTGAGTTTCGATAAAGCAAAACTTTTCAGTGACTGACCTTAAGCGATCGCAGGCAAGTAGGGGATATCGAAGATGGTAAAGAACACCAGCGAATAGAACAATATCAAACGTTCCTATTTCCTTTGGATCAAGTTTATAGACACTACCGCGTACATATTCAACGTTAGAAGCTAGTATTTCCTTTGCGACATTAAATCCTGTGGAATTAGGATCTGGAAGGTCATAAGCTATAACCCGTGATGCCCCTCTACGTTCGCATTCAAAGCTAAATCCTCCATCATAGGCTCCTACATCAAGCACTGACATTCCAGTTAGGTCTTTTGGCAAATGCATCTGCTCACAGATATATTCGACATTGTTTGCACCAGGAGTGAAAATACCAGGGGCTACTTCAAAGTACTGGAACCAGTATGATATTTTATTAAGTTTTTGTATGATTGCTTCTTTACTATCCATAGTAATTTCCTTTTTGATTTGACTAGAGCCACAATTAATCCTGAAATGCAGACGCTTATAATTGCGATAAAATTAAGTTAGACCATCTTAATATATTACAGTTAATTTGCTATTGGTTACTTAAGGGCATGAATTTCCATTTCGTAACACAGACCATTAACACGCTTTGTATCCACTACTTTCACATCTTTGAATCCACAATTTGACAGGATTTCACACAAAGATTCGGGACTATACATATTGTAATGGTAATTCCCCGCATAGTCTTGAGCGCCATAAGTGACCTTTCTTAGGTTTTCCCAAGAAAAATTGCCGTTTGCATAATCAAGTACCATTGATTTTGCATCAGGGCAAATAAGCACAATTTTACCACTATTTTTTAACAGTTTATACCAGTAAGGTAATATATGATTTTTAAGTTCATATTCTGTAAAATGTTCAATTACATGAGCGTTATATATTTCAGATACGCTTCTTTCTTCAAAGGGTAATTTGCTAACATCAGCTAACACGTCTATTCCAGGTATTTCTCTTTGGTCAACATTAATGTAGTCTGGGATAATTCCAAAACCACACCCCAGATTAAGCCGTAAATTATTCTGATTTGCCTCAATTTTTACTTGGTTAACAATTAATGGTTCCTTAGATGCTTGAACCTTAAGCCTATAAGCAAACTCACTTCTAGTCATCTCATTTTCAATAAGAGTTAAACTTTGCGTTTCATACAAAAGCTTTTTAAGTTCAAGCAACACATTTGCCGCACTCTTTTTCTCATTTTCAATGCTTCGATCGAGAACAGCTAACTGATGTTCAAAACTTTTCTTTTCGTCTTCAATGCTTTGTTGGAGTGCAGCTAGTCGATATTCCCCGCTATTATTTATCTCTGTGATATTTTGCTGAAGTGCGCTTAAGAGATGTTCTAAACCTTTATTTTCATCTACAATGCTTTCCTTGATGCTTTCTGCGATCGCTACAAGTAGATGTTCGAGATTTATCTTGTTGTCTGCAATATTTTGCTTTAACCCCCCTAACTCAGATTCTAAAGCTTTATTATTAGATTCTAAAGCTTTATTATTAGATTCTAAAGCTTTATTACTAGATTCTAAAGCTTTATTACTAGCGAGAATTAATTCGTTGATGTAAGTCTGTCTTTGCATAGATTCAAAAAGAACAGAGTTAATAAAATTTACAGTTTTAGGAACTATAAAACGATTAAAAATCGAGTTAAGCCAACCCCAACTTTTAATTTGAGGTTTTTTCACGTTCCAGTCGTAACGTATATTCAAATCACTACTTATATCTAAGCTAGATTGCTTTTGTTGTTGGTTGCTTGTTTCAACATTAGTTATAGAAGTATCTTGCATAATGTGTTTTTGTTTCTCTGTATACAAAACATTATTTTGAAAGCTTTGAATAATTTGACTATCTACTACCTGCATCTGGATATCAGCGTTAACCAGAGAGTGATAAACATTCACACTGGCTTTTGCCATATTTCTTGCTGAAAGAACTTCTACTCTTTGCTTTGCTCCCTTAGCCAATTGATATCTAAGATTTTCATCGTTAACCAAAGTCAGAATTTTTTCTGCCAACTCTTGATAGTTATCAGGCTCAAAGAGAAGACCGCACTCACCTTCTACTATTACTTCTGGAATTGATGCTGCTCTTGCACCTATAACAGCTTTACTATGAACCATTGCTTCTAATGGTACTAGCCCAAAAGATTCATAGCGTGAAGGAAATACAAGAAAATCACAGTTAGCATAGAGTAATTCGCGCCGTTCCTCGGTGACCATACCCAAGAATTGCAGGCGACTGAGTAAATCATGACCTAACAGATGATTCGCCTTCTCTTGCCAACCTTCAATATCAACACCCGCAATCCAAACAGATATTCTTGACTCTTGAGGCATAACGATTTTTAAGGCATTGAGAAAAACATCAATACCTTTTCTGGATTCTAAGCGACCAACAAACAGAATTTGTATAATTCCCCGCTTAAGATCCTTAGGTAATTCACCATAATTAGTAATATTTGTGTAAGAAGGCCAAGGCTGTACCCCTAATGGCTGAACAAGCCAGCGACGATCGGGAGTTATACCATAAGCAGATACAATACTATCTTTAATACTGTTGCTAATACTAATAACACTATCTGCACAGCGAATGAGTTCTTTCTCCATATGCATACATAGCTTAAAATCCTCAGACATCTGCCATCCATTCATCTTTATAGATAAAAGGAGTGGAGTGACTAAGCGGACTATTAGCGGTACTTTGAGTTCAGGACGAAGCATTAATATGCCAATTGCTTCAAAATCCCAAAGAGCAGACTCAATCACACTGATGGGACGTTGTCCATGAATTTCTTGTGCTATTTGTGCCGCTTTTCTTGCCCAGGCAAGATTTTTGGAAAGAATCGGATATTGCGGCATACAGTCAGTTTGCTCAACAGAAGCAACTTGGATATGAGTCAGTGGTCCAATCACATCAGTACAGTCTTTGGAACCACGGCTAATTACGGTAACCTCATGCCCCATCTGTATTAATTCTCGGGCAAGAGTTTGATTATATGCTCCAATTCCCCCAAAAGAGTTGGGAGGAAATTCTTGAGAAATAATTAAAATATGCAGCTTGTTGTTGCCAGAAATATTTTCTTCCATCTTTTTATTCTCCTGATTTTCCAGATAAGGAAGGAAAGAAGAATTTATCTCATTTAAATTTTTTCCTAGCCGCCGTGGAAAACAAGAGTCGTAGTACCCACGTAAAGCGCCGATGACTGTACAGTAAGAGTAGTAAATTGCCTTTTGCCATGCTAAATCTTTCTGATGCCAAGCATCAAAAAAAGATAAACACCGCTCTCGAAATATATTTTTACTTATTACCAATATTCTTTTAGGTAATGAAGCAATTTTACTGGCATTTTTAATTCCAAAGTAAGCAGTATTTTTGACAATAACTTTCCAATTAAAGTTGTATTTCCCTAGTCTGTTATGACTTTGTGCAAATTCATGCCTTACATAAGCTTGATTGGCATTTACCAATACACCACCAGCTTCTTGTAATCTTACTGCAAGGTCAGTTTCATCAAGGTAATAATCATATTGCTCATCAAAGCCATGTACTGCTATTAATGCATCTCTACGAAATGTTGAGTTTGTCCCCATTAAGTACTTATAATAACAAGAGCTATTCAGTCGTTCGTCATTAAGCGAAACATGAGTTGCTGAACCGAAAAGATCGCAAATTCCAGACTCAAACTGAAATATAAATTTATTTGCAAAAAACGTTCTTCCACCTATACCGACAACGTTTTGCGGAACCTCATGATAACGTTTGACAATTTCAGAAAGCCAATTGTCATAAGGTAGAGCATCATCATCAATGAAGGCTACAATGTCTCCGGAAGAATACTGAATCCCCAAATTCCGCGACACCGAAAGATTACGCAGAGGATTTTGGGCTACTTTTATATCCTTTCGACTAGAAAGGATTTCCATTGTATTGTCTGTTGATGGACCGTTGACTACTATTACTTCAAAATGTGGATAATTTTGGTCTTTGAGGTAATTTAAACATCTTTGCAAATAGTCGGTGCGGTTGCAAGTACAAATAACTACTGAGACAGTTAATGGTTTTTTCAGATCATTTTGAAGTGAAATTCCATCTATAATTGAATACAAACGTTGGCGTACGACATCAGGGGTAAAACGATTAGCTTGTTTAATCCCATGAGAAATTAGCTCATTCTTCAGAGATTTGTCTGCAAAGACTGAGTGAATCCGCTGGACAGCAGTTTCCACATCAAGACTATCAAGACTACCAGGACCTCTACCCATCGTATTTGCTACTGCTGTTCCAGCATAGGCAACTACCGGTATTTGATTATTGAATGCCTCTACAATAGGAACACAAAATCCTTCATGTTCACTCATGCAAAGGAATATATCTGCTGCATTATAGTAGGCAGCAATATCTTCATCCTCAACTTTGCCAACAAGAGTAACTTGTTTATTAAGCTGTAGTTCATTTATTTTGGAGCGAACCTTGGTGTAGTAGGAATCATCTTCAAAATATCTACCCACTAAATACATATGATGTTTTTCATCAGGATATAATTTAATATAACGATCAAAAATATCTACTAGAATATCTTGTCTTTTATTAGGGGCTATACGTCCAACAAACAACCACACCTTCTCAATATTAGAACGTAGATTTTTAACTAAATTCTGAGATAGGGCAACTTTAAAAACATCAGGAACTATAATTGGAAGTTCTTGAATTTGTTTGGCTCCGAATCTTTTTGCCTCCTGACAATTAAAAGGAGAATCTCCAAGTATTAAATTATATTTACTAATAATTTGCTGTAGCTGATGTCTACCCTTTTTGCAAAATTCATATAATTGTGTTTCTTTACAAAAGAATGGATGTGGTGTGATATTGTGATAAACAATAATTTTATAGCCTCGTAAAGAACTTATTTTATCTCCAATTTCCGAGTATCCAGAATAGTGATGTAAAATAACAGTATCTTCGTCCATTAGGAAATCGGCAATTCTTTTCCTATTTTTTTCCACTCTCGGGTCTGCATATTTACTATAAATCTCTGAATGTTCACCTTTTTCTGCAAGCATTTGATGAATCCGGAGAACTTGATTGGATACCGCATCACCAAAGTCTAAAGCGTCTAAAACTTGTACATATCTCAAGCTCATTTTTCACCTCAATCAAACTACGTTATCTGTTACAGTTTTTATCAATGATTTCTGATTGCAATAAAACTTACTAAATTATACTGTTTTTTAATCACAAGCAAAAATGGATAATTAAACTATTTATATTTCCTACGAAATAGCCATTTAAAATATATTTTTGAATCTAAATTAATCTGGAACTTGTATTTCTTTAATTGCTTTAGCCGGAATACCCGCAACTACATGATAGCTAGGAATATTACCTTTAACTACAGAACCTGCTGCTACTACAGAATGCTTACCAATTTGACAAGGACCGATGACTGTGACGTTACTTGCTATCCATACACCTTCTTCAATGAAAATATCATTTCCTTTCTCGGGAAAATCCTCCATTCTTTCTAATCCAAACTTTGTATAATTATGAGTCCCAGTTATCAAGCTAACGTTATGACCAAAAAAAACATAATCACCAACTGAAATATTTCCAGAAGATAAGTTGAATAATGCATTGTTTACAACACAACTTGGCGATAATTGGAGTTTGTTATCATCCCCGAAAACTATATACTGTGTTAGAACTACGTCCTTGATACGCTGGTCCAAATAACCTTGAGAGATAAATTCTTTGAGTGAATCTTCAAGATTATTCTCCATATAATACTTTATCCAGCTTTCAACTTTTGATTTCAAGTAATTTTCAATTATCTTGTACATGGTAATTCCTCACATAGTCTTACCTTTGTGCTGGATAATTGGAATAATCCATGTACAACTTCATTTGTAGCTGATTGGATAACAGTTGCATTTTGAATCCAGTCTAGCATTTCATTATTATCATTTGAACCATCGGCAAATGCAATGTCAAGGGCATAATTGCCGCCAATTAAGTGAGGCCAAACTATTTCAAATTCAATGACTGTTCTACCTATTTCTGATTTGGATAACCAGTAGCTACCAAAATTTAAATCTATCAGTTCAGTACTCCATCCTGATAAAATAGTACGCAATCTATCAACTAAAGCTATACCAACATTAGGTTTTCTAAGTTTGTCATGTCTAAATGTACTGATTCTAATTTTTATTGTATCGCCTGGATAAGCTAGCTTTAAAGGATGATTATCTGCACATAGCACTGATATACCATCAATCTCCGCTCTACCTGTACCAAATCTTTCACATCCAGAAAAAGTTATATATGGCTTATTTGTAAATGCGTTTAATTGTTTTCTGGTTATTTTACTTAAATCAATTTCTACTAGCTTTGGGCTTCCGTTAATATCCTGCTGCGATTCAAAATAATTTCCTCTATTTCTCTTATTTACTTCTTCATGTACCCAAGCTTGATAGTGTTTACAAACTTCAGGGGGTTTTCCGGAGTCTACAATCACACCTTGATTAATCCAAAGAGCCTCTGAACAAAGGCGTGAAATAGAGCCCACGTCATGAGATACAAATAAAATTGTGCCTCCACTATCTTGAAAGTCTCTAATTTTTGCCATACAACGATGGACAAAAACCCCATCGCCTACAGCTAATGATTCATCTACAATTAATATTTCCGGATTAACGTTAATTGCGACTGCAAAAGCCAAACGAACATACATACCGCTAGAATATGTCTTAACTGGCTCTTCCATGAAATTGCCAATTTCAGCAAAAGAAGCAATTTCCTCAAATTTAGTTTCTATCTCTGCTCGACTTAAACCTAATATTTGTCCGTTAAAAAATACATTTTGTCGTCCTGTAAACTCAGGATTAAACCCGCTACCAAGTTCCAGCAGTGCCGAAACCCGCCCATGAACTTGGGCTTCACCTGTCGTTGGTGTCAGCGTTCCAGCAACAACTTGTAATAGTGTGCTTTTCCCAGACCCATTTTGACCAATAATCCCTAAAGTCTCACCTTTATGAACCTGTAGGCTGAGGTCGCGCAATGCCCAAAACTCTTGAGCGAGGCTTTTACTTGGTAGTAAAATTTCCTTGAGTCGGTCTACCGGACGAGCATACATTTTATAACACTTAGACACATTCTTTAGCGAAATAGCTATATCCTCACCCATACCACCACACACTTACTCTCAGGAGATTCTAAACTAAGCCATCAAACTTACAACACTTCTACTAATCCCATAGATCCGATTTAAAAGTCATTCACTAATAAACCTTTACTACAACACATCCGCAAATGCCGGACGCAAACGCTTATAAACCGAGAAACCGCAAGCAAATACAAGTGCAGATATCAAAGAAGCAACTCCCCATTCCGCCCAGTGTTTAACCTCCCCAATTAATACTAGATCACGATAAACTTCAGCGATCGCCGCCATTGGATTCAACCAAAATATCCAAGCTCGCCATGCTTCTGGAATTGATGATATTGGATAAACCAATGGTGTAAGATAAAACCAAACATTCAATATTACTGCCAGCGTCTGTGGAATATCACGCAAAAATACTGTGAGTCCTGCAGCTAAATAACCCAACCCCGCTGTTAGTAATAATTGCGTTAACCACACCAACGGTAACAGCGCCAAAGTAGGATGTAAAGCGTGAGAAGTTACCGCCACGAAAAAAATCAACGCCATTAAACCAAAGGAACTCTCAATAAACGTTGACAAAATTGGTATTAGCGGTAACAAGCTTAGGGGAAACACGACTTTTTTAACTAAATTTGGCTGTCCAGTAACCGAACCAGCAGACTGGGTCAATCCACCAGTAAAAGCAATCCAGGGAAGTAATCCCGCAAACAGCCATAAGCCGAAGGTAAAGTTATTTTCCGGCAGGCTTTTTAAACTCAGCTTCACTTTTAGCACAATTGAGAACACATAGGTGTAAATCAATAACTGTGATAGCTGATTTAACAACGGCCACAAATTGCCTAAAATAGAACCCTTGTATCGCGCTTCTAAATCACGCCGCACTAGAGTCCTGAGTAAATCAAACTTTGCCCACCACTTTTCATCGACAGGCAGCAAGCGTTTCAGCTTCTCTGCCTTACGGACAACTCCCCGCATTGTTCGCAACAACTCTTGCTTCCTCGCTCACTACCGACAAACTTGATTAATCTCACATGAAGCTGAATAGCTTTAGAAGTTCCTTTGGGATTTTTTTGAAGAAATTTTATGGTTAAATCGCAGTTTAATCATTCAGGAAGTAATTATACAACGGATTGTCCAGATAACTCTAACCTCAATTTCCATTGCTTAAGATAAATTATCCGGATTAATCCCAAGCTAGATCCTTTTGACAGGCTACACCAACGCAAATGCTCAATTCTAGCTTGAATTGCGCGTTAGTTTTCACTTTCTACTTGTTCCACAGGCATTACTCAAACTCAGGAAGCCATATTTCACTAATGGGCAACTCCCAGCCGGGAAGCAGTTCCGTAATTATGAATACATCATCATTCCTAAGTACAGTCGGCTCCTCTGAAGAACGATAAACGGTCAGAGTTTCCATGTCAGGGTCGATTAAAATACCAACGAACTGACTCCTTGTCAGCGCTGGCGCTATCGCATCCAATGTCAGAAATAGTTGTATCTTTTCTTGTAAAGTTTTAACTCGATCGCTTTGAGATTTGATTTCTACCACCAAGTCAGGAACCATTTGTGCGAAATAGCAGGGGCTTTTTTTTAATCGTTCTGCACGCACAAAAGAAACATCTGAAGCTGACTTGAAAATAAAGGTTCGATTGCTATCAAAATAGAAACGCTTACCTTCCATTTTCATTCGTACTTGTGTACGCTGTTCATGTAGCTTGCTTCTCGTAGAGATGGCTAGTTAGGTTAAACTATCCGGGTCTATACCTTGCTCTCGCAGATACTCAGCTAATCTATCAGCCCTTTGACGTTCCCTTTCAGCTCTTTGACGTTCTTGTTGCAATTGCTCTGCTAGTTCCGTGGGTATGAGTAATTTATCACCCGTATCTAACCGATAAAATCTCAATAATTCCCCCTCAACCATCACTCTCAATCCCAAAGGTTGAGTTATTCCATCACTAATTAATTGATAAGTCTCACCCTCTAATCTATATCCCCTTAACTTTTCTTCAATCCATTCCCCTTTAGGATCAAATAACCAGTATTCTAAAATTCCTAATCGTTCATAGAGGTTCTTCTTTTCCTCTTGGTCTTGTTTTTGCGTTCCTTTAGAAGTCATTTCAAATACCACCTGGGGAACTTGACCTTCTTCCCAGATTTTATAATTATCTCGTCCCCCTGGCTCAACATCAAATATCACCATTACATCAGGTGCAACTCGCAGACGCGGAAAACCTTGAGCGTAATAGAGAAACTGGTCTGCAAGGACTGTTGCCTGCTTTCCATTTAAGTATTGTTTGATTACTTCTAGGGTAGTAATAATTGCGTAGAGATGTAGATAGGTTTCTGCCAAAGGTTCACCGTCCGAACTGGGATATTCGACCTTGGGATTGACTATTTTGATGGTTGTAGTCATGGCTACCTCCTATAAGGGTAGGTTGTCAGGGTCAATTCCTTGCGATCGCAAATACTCTGCCAGTCTATCAGCCCGATCGCGTTCAGTTGCGGTTTGTTGTTCGGCAAAAATAGCGCGATCGCGTTCAGTTGCGGTTTGTTGTTCGGCAAGAATAGCCCGATCGCGTTCAGTTGCTGCTTGTCGTTCAGATGAAGCCGCTTTTTCTACTAAAGTCGGTATCCACCCCGATGCATCATACCACCGCAACCACAAGCCCTCTGTTGCCTGATATTCACCTTGCCACAGTCCCAAACCCAACTGTAGCTCCTCAAACCACAATCGCCCAGACACTATTTCTATAGGCTCATAACGAGTACCAATGAGGCGAAAAGCTCGTAAATTATTCTCATAGCGGTCATAAACCACATAGTAGGGGATGCCCAAAATCCGCTCATAAACTTCCCATTTTGGCGGTGGTTGGTTGACTTCCCGCAATGTTTGCCCTAAATCTTCCGCTTCCGTACCTGGTGATAGCAGTTCCACAACCAAAAAAGGGCGTACTCCCTCTTGCCAAATTACGTAACTTAGGCGTAGCTCTTGCTGAGTCGTAAACCGAGGTACACCTACAACCAAATACCAATCAGGACGCTTGTACCACTGCGGATGACGGACATCATAATAAAGATTCAGGTCGCTGGCTGTAAAAACCTCATCAACCGATAATTCTGATGGTTGACAGGTTTCGCTAAGTAAATCTGTTTGAATGCAATGAAACTCGTCTGGCAACCCTGACTCTCCCACAAGCTCACTGGGTAAATCATACATCGTGGGTAGAGTTTCCCAAGCCGGACGGGGTGGATTCGGATCGTACATACCGCTCTTTTTAGGCTATATCTTGGTTTTATCCTAACAAACAGGGTTTCTATTTTGACTCTGTAACGATCGTTTTTCATATCGAGACTTTCAAAGTTTAATTCTCTTCCCATCGCCCTACTCGCTTGGAGTCCCGGATTCAGCTACACTGAGTCTTGGTTTATTGCATAGTGAATTGGCATGGAAGTCGGACAAAAAGTTAAGATAGTTCGTTTGCGCGATCGCGTGTCTCCTCCAGTAGTCAAAAAATTGGGGCAAGTTGGCACCATCCAAGGCTACAAAATGACCGATGGGGGAGGTTTTGGGGTGGTGGTTATGTTTGACGACAATTTTTCCACCTGGTTTTTTCAAGATGAACTCAAACTAGTACAGTAGGCAAAACTCACCTCGCCAGATGCACAGCTTCTCCCCATAGTACAGAACTTAGGAGAGAAGCTATTAGAATCGGTGGAGTGCTAACTTGGAAAAGTCCTGAGTTTTGAGTTGGAGTAGTCAGACTGCAATGTACATCAAGCAAGCCTAGAAAAATTATTAGCGAATTGAAATTGGCTTGTAAGGCCAACCAGAATGCCTAACAAGACGGTTCTTATGAACTACGAATTTGAGAAATGCTGTACTAAGGATTCTACATCAATCGTATGTTAATTTATCTACTTGGTCATTCTAAACACTCAGGACTCAAGACTCAGGACTCATTATTTAGTTTGGTAAAAATAGGAATAAAATAATGGCCCTAATATTGACGTTTTTGGGCAAAAGTGGTGTCAGCCGAACAAAAATTGCGATCGCAGCCGCCAAGTCATTAGCAAGTCAAGGAAAGCGCGTACTTCTAGCAGGTCTTGCAGAACCAGCCTTTCAAATTTTGCTGGGTGGTCTTCCACTTACTTGCGACCCCCAAGAAATCGCTGCCAATTTAGAAGTGGTGCAGTTAGAAACAGGCCTGCTTTTAGAACGCAGTTGGGAAGAAGTGAAAAAACTAGAGGCACAGTACCTCAAAACACCGATTCTTAAGGATGTTTACGGTCAAGAATTGGCTGTGATACCAGGAATGGATAGCGCTTTGGCATTGAATGCCATTCGTCAATATGACGAAAGTGGTAAATATGATGCGATCGTCTACGATGGCACAGGCGACTCCTCTACCCTGCGGATGTTGGGAATGCCTGAGTCTCTCAGTTGGTATATGCGCCGCTTTCGGCAATTATTTGCAAACTCTGACTTGGGAAAGTCGATTTCGGAATCTCCCTTTATTCAACCGTTGGTTAGTTCCTTCTTCAACGTCAACTGGACGGCAGATAACTTCGGTCAACCCGCCAATGTAGCCACTAATTTATTAGATAAAGGAAAAGCTGCCCTTGCCGATCCTAAACGAGTTGCGGCTTTCTTGGTGACTGCCCAAGACGAAATTGAAATAGCTACTGCTCGTTATCTATGGGGTAGTGCCCAACAAGTTGGTTTGACGGTTGGTGGCGTTATTTTGGTATCATCCGAGATAACTGACAATTTTCAACAGGAATTTGCCCCTCTGCCTGTGAGTGTCGTTCCCGATACTAGTACAGGTGAATTGCTGTCAAATAGCCTACCCAACTTTGCAGCACAAGCATTACAGGCTCCGAAACCAATCGAGATTGATGTTAATGCCCGTCAAGTACGCTTATTTCTGCCGGGATTTGACAAAAAGCAAGTCAAACTCACTTCAATTGGGCCAGAAGTCACCATTGAAGCAGGTGACCAACGGCGTAATATCTTCCTACCTCCGGCCTTAAGTGGCAGACAGGTTACTGGAGCAAAGTTTCACAATAATTATTTGATCATCTCGTTTTAGAAAGAGGAGTGGGAAATAAAGTTAGGAGTTAAGAGTGAGGAGTTACGGAAATCCAAAAAATAATTTATCCCGTCTTGTTAGGTGCTTTGCCTGTCCCGTCAGGCGAGACATCTAACCTACAACGATATACTAGGCTCTTAAACAACCACGTCTTATGTCCGATCTAACTCCCATTACCCCAAACCCTCAGATAAATCAGACCACCGACTCAGCATCGCCAAATGAGGAAATAAAAGTTCCTGACCGCAATGCTAAAACCAGGCAACTCCTGGGCATGAAAGGTGCAGCATCCGGAGAAACCTCTATTTGGAAAATCCGCTTGCAATTGATGAAGCCCATTACCTGGATTCCCCTAATTTGGGGTGTGGTGTGCGGTGCGGCTTCTTCTGGTGAATATACTTGGACGCTGGAAAATGTCTTGAAATCAGCGGCTTGTATGTTACTTTCAGGTCCCTTACTTGCAGGTTATACCCAAACCCTGAATGAATACTACGATCGCGAAATCGACGCAGTTAACGAACCCTACCGTCCAATTCCCTCTGGGGCAATTCCTTTACCACAGGTAATTACGCAGATTTGGGTATTGTTAATTACAGGCAATCTTATAGCAATTGCATTGGATCTTTGGGCTGGCAATCAATATCCCACCATCACAACCATTGCGATACTCGGTTCTTTCATCGCTTATATCTATTCTGCGCCACCATTAAAGCTAAAACAAAATGGTTGGTTGGGTGGCTATGCCCTTGGTGCTAGTTACATCGCCTTTCCCTGGTGTACTGGTCACGCTTTGTTTGGCGAACTCAATTGGAAAATTGTTGTTTTTAGTGTGGTTTACAGCTTGGCTGGGTTGGGAATTGCGATTGTCAACGACTTTAAGAGTGTAGAAGGCGATCGCCAATTTGGATTAAAATCTTTACCAGTCGTGTTTGGTGTCCAAACTGCAGCGTGGATTTGCGTAGTGATGATAGATTTATTTCAAGCGGCGATCGCGGGTTATTTGATCTACATCCATGAAAATCTGTATGCGGCAATTTTGCTATTGCTAATCATTCCGCAAGTCACATTTCAAGATATGTACTTCTTGCGCGACCCCCTGAAAAATGATGTAAAATATCAAGCCAGCGCCCAGCCCTTCCTGGTATTAGGAATGCTAGTAGCGGGGATAGCCCTAGGTCATGCAGGAGTGTAATTTATACCTCTTGAGTAAGAAGTTAGGAGCGACAAATAATTATAGAGTTAGGAGTTAGGAGTTAGGAGTTAAGAATGAAGCAAATAAGCTTCAATTTTGAGCGTAGACACCCTTTTGGCTAGGTATTCTTAAGGGTAGAACAAATTTATTAGTCAAAATTCACGAATAAAATCATCTCTCCCAAATTACACTCAAAAAAACTCCCAACTCATAACTCCTAACTCCTAACCCTTAATTCCCAACTTCTAACTTTTGTGGAGACTTACCATGTTGCAATTACTGTACTTTCTAATTAATTCGATTCAACCTCTTCTAGTCCCTATTTGTTTTGTCTGTGCTTGGAGTTTAGTAATAATGGTTGCTTGGAGTCTTTGGGCAACAGCACGAGATAGCGTTAGCACAGCAAAGCAAATGCATCAAATACCCTGTACTAACTGCCAGTTTTTTACCGACAACTATCGTCTCAAATGTACGGTACATCCCTCTATTGCCAACACAGAAGAAGCAATAACTTGTTTAGATTATCAACCTAAAACAAATTCTTTATATTATTAGTGCAACATTTAGACCTAACATTTTTAACAAAATTGTCAAATCCTAACATTAGGGGATGAGGTACTGACCATAGACAGTAGTTTCCCATCATCATAAAGGCTGTTGCCTGCAAAACTGGTTTTACCCAGCGCAAGTAATCATAAAGTGCATACATTTCTAACCGTCGTTATATAATGGGATTGGTATAATTCCTTTTCCACAAGCATTTGGGGGTTTATGACAATCACCTCTGCACCAATCAATACTCAACCCTTATTGTTGGATGTCAGCAACACAACTCTCATCGTTACTCCAGAACAATTCGATCGACTGTGTATCGATAATCCTGATTTAAGACTGGAGTTAACCCAAAATAGAGAATTGATTGTTATGCCCCCAACAGGTGGTGAAACTGGAAGACGAAACGGCAATTTATTTGCCAGAGTTTGGAATTGGAACGACCAAACTAAACTAGGTGACGTGTTCGATTCTTCAACTGGGTATGATTTTACGGCAATTGGCGGGGGAAAACCATCACCCGATGTTTCTTGGATTGAGAAGTCACGATTAGATGGGATTGATATCAAAGGATTTATTCCAGTAGTTCCCGATTTTGTCATTGAGTTACGCTCTGCCACTGATAGGTTAAATGACGTACAAACGAAAATGATTGACTATCAAAGACTAGGAGTAAAGTTAGGAATACTGGTCAATCCCCAGAATAGAACAGTAGAGATTTATAGATTAGGACAAGAGTTACAGGTGTTAGAGTCCCCCATGTCAATTAGCTGTGAAGATGTAATGCCAGGTTTTGTACTGAGTATGAACGAAATTTGGTAATAGATTCACTATAACAAGCTAGTACACAGCGGCGTAAATAAAGCTACCATCTAAAATGCCTGAAGAGCTTATAAAATCATATTTCTTTCTTTTACCTTTTTACTTTTTACTTTTGCCTTGTTGTACTAGTTAGATGATAGAATTCAAATTCGCGTTATTAATTTTACGCTTGCTCTAAAGAAAGATGCACATTGATCAAGAAATCCAAGTGTTAGAACCAGGGGGATGCTGTGTATATTCCTCCAAATGCCCGACAATTCATTCATAACTGTGGTAGCAAACCGCTGGTATTTATTTGTATCGTAGATCCAGCGTGGCGCAAATAAGATGAAACAATATATTGACCGTAAAAATCTGACTCAAATATTTGCCCTGTCTTTGGGAATTTTTCTGATTTGTGGTTCCCCAACTTATGCCCAACAAACAAAAAGTTTCTGTCCTAGTAAATTTGCCATCAGCAAATGCTTCAGTAGTTGGACAGATATAGTGCCAGAACTCGCTTCTTCAAATGTAATATATCTGGGTGAAACTCACGACAGCGAACTTGACCACCAAAATCAGCTAAAAATTATTCAAGAATTATATAAACGCAATCCCAAAATAGCGATCGCTCTAGAAATGTTCCAGCGTCCTTATCAAGGTGTTGTCGATGAATATCTTGCTGGCAAAATTACTGAAGAAGAATTAGTAAAAAAAAGTGAGTATCAAAAACGCTGGGGTTTTTCTTGGAAATTATACGCTCCCATCCTGCGGTTTGCTAAAAAAAATAAGTTACCAGTTTTAGCAACAAATACTCCCGCCGAAGTTAGCCGCAAAGTTGCCCGACAAGGGTTAGAAAGCCTGACAGCAGACGAACGCCAATGGATACCTCCTTTTTCGGAAATTCGCACCGATAACGAGGATTATCGCAAAATGGTATTAGCTGCTTTTGCCGAACATCAAGCCGCAGGTCATAGTAAAAGTGCTGATGCAGAAAGGTTCTTTTTAGTACAAGTGTTGTGGGATGAAACAATGGCAGAAACTATTGCCAATTTTGTCCAAGCCAACCCAAGTCATCAAGTCGTGGTATTAGCTGGACAAGGACATATTATCTACGGTTTTGGCATTCCCAGCCGGGTTGAACGCCGTTTACAGGGTAAAGTTACTCAAAGTACTGTTTTACTCAGCCCCTCTGAAGAGATTGCCGTACTCAAAGATCAGCCAGTTGCTAATTTTATTTTTGAAGTCACAAATTGAAGAAGGAAGAAGGAGCAGGTTTATATATGGGGATACAAGACCCCAACTCAAAACGGGCCACCTGCGTTCTTGTCGGGGTATTAAAAAGAATAGCGAGGATAATATTCAAACCGCAGATAAACGCAGATAGTTGCTTGATTTTATCCGCAAGTAGGGGGTTTAATACCCTGACCTAAGAAAGGTAGTCCGTTTTGAGTTGGTGTCCCAATCCCCATATAAACCTCCTTCTTCCTTCTTCCTTCTTCCTTCTTCCTTCATTGACCTAAGAAAGGTGGCCCGTTTTGAGTTGGTGTCCCAATCCCCATATAAACCTCCTTCTTCCTTCTTCCTTCTTCCTTCTTCCTTCTTCCTTCATTCAAATACCAATAGCATACAGATAAGTTTCAAACACAGGCACCAATTCCGGACGGCTGACAACAAGAGTAGGAAAAGAGCGATCGCTATAATCAAGTCCTGGGGTTAAAGGAAATGGTTCTGATTTCAAGGATAGCCAAGTACCACCAGCGGCTTGCACAATTAACCAAGCTGCAGCAATATCCCAAATTTTGGGTGTTGCTTCGATACCACCCAGAGTTGCTCCAGAGGCAACCGTGAGGAAATTGTAACTTGCGACACCAAGCATCCTGACTTTGCAAGGAAACCCCTTTTGAATGGCTCCAGTACTCCGGGAACAGAGGTTAAAAAAGTGATGATTGCTAGGAGCATCATTACTTGTGTGGATGGGGTGGTGATTGCGAAAAGCCCCTGTTGGTGCTGCTAAACCAGATGAACCTTCCCAGAAGCCATGAAAAGCTTCATTTAAGGTTGGCAAGTATACATATCCAAAAACTGGTGTTCCTTGGTACAACAGACCCATAGAAATCGACCAAATCGGAATTCCTCGGGTAAAGTTTGTTGTCCCATCCAAAGGGTCAATTACCCAACACCATTCAGTACCGGGGAAAACTCGATCGCCTTCTTCACTGAGAATACCAAAACCGGGAAAAGTCGAAGCGATCGCATCTTGAATTTCTCGATCTGCCCACTGATCAGATTGTGTTACCAAAGTGCCATCAGCTTTGTGAGTAGCTTGCACTTGCCCAAAATCTTGCATTAATTGCTTGCCCACTCTAGTGGTAATGTTTTGGGCGAATTCTAAAATAGTTGTCCAAAAATCAGTCATATGATATGCGGTTAGTAGTCGGTAGTTAGCAGTTAGTGGTTATGACTATCAAATAACAACTAACAACTAACTACTAACAATGAATCAATCTAATTCATTTTCCCAAATAGAGGCGATCGCTTGTTTGGCATTTGTCTGAAATTCTGTGATGTTGACGCGATTTAAGAACCACAATGCTAATATCATACCCCCAGCTTGGGTGGCAAACACTAATCCATAAGCCATTAATGGTGTTGCGAAAACGGTTTTTCCAAAATTTAACACTGCACCCCCAGATGCGGTTGCTAATCCCCGTGCCATTGCTTGTGCTAATCCCCAAGCACCAATAAATGTACCTGCAGTTTCGGCAGCCGTAAGGTCTAACATTAAGCTCAATGCTCCGGTTGTGGTAACACCAGAAGCAAAACCAAATAACAACAAACTCATTTGCAGCAACTTTGGATTCGCAGTTGTCCCCGCTAAAATCACAAATACCATAGATAAGGCGACAGCGATGCATCCCAATCTAATTGTTTTTTTCTTTCCCAAACGCGGTGCGATCAAAAAGCCTGTAGTACTTAAACCCAATAGGGTTCCTGTACCGTAGAAAGCATTAAGTTTTGTAGTTTCGGCAATAGTCATTTTAAAGACTTCACCACCGTAGGGTTCCAAAACCGTATCTTGCATAAACAAACTAATTGTCATCACTAACAGAAATGTGAAGAATATTCCTGTTTGACGGTTAGCTCTCAACACCTGGAGCGCTTTACCCAAAGTAATTTTATCTTCCCTATCGACCATTATGGAACGTTTTCCGTAGCGGGAATATTTTTTTTCAACGCCAACTGTTGCAACAAAACTCAATCCAAACACAGCTGCTGGCATGATGATAAACAAGCGGTTGATTTGGGCTTGCAGTACTTCTAGAGGTGCATCCAAGGCAATTTGTTTGAGCAAACCGCTACTAATAATCGCCCCAATGATAATACCTACCATTAACATTGACCAGACAATCCCCACAAGTTTTGAGCGGTTGTCTTCATCGGAAACATCCACTAGCAGTGCTGCAAATGGTGTGGAACTAAGACTAATTGCAATCCCGTATAGGGCGAATATTAACGCCAAAAGTGCCACCCAGATGGAGGTTTGAGTTGTCCAATTTCCTCCTTGCAAGCTGAAACCAACTTGCCACAGTACTTGTACTGCTAAAAATGAGGCGATCGCCAATAAACCCGCACCTAACCAAACATAACCAGTCCGATGATGACCAAATAACGGTTTCGCATCTGAGATTTGGCCAAACCATACCCGTACTGGTGCGACAAATTGAGTCATCGCTAGTGTTATACCTGCAATTAGCGCTGGCACTTTTAATTCATCAATCATGACTCGATTCAGTACTCCCAGAGTGAGAATAGACATAATGCCCAATCCCATCTGGAATAATCCCAGTCGGAACATCGTCAATACATCGACTTTGGGTATGCTGTTAGAGTTTTCTTGGGAATCAAAAAATTGTCTACTTGTCATATTCTTTAACGAAGGAAGAAGGAAGAAGGAAGAAGGAAGAAGTCTTCTTTCTTAACGGGTTCAAGTCCCCCACCAATTGCATGAATTTTTTCTTCCTTCTAACTTCTTTCTTCATTTTTTTTTACTATCTTTTCTCAGGATAGACTGAAAAGGCATGAAGAAATGTAAATAACAGGTAGTGTAATTGTGGAAAATATCGCATTGGGGCAAAACGGGCCATTTGTTACACCCTTGTGTATAGGTACTTGGGCTTGGGGTGACAAATTGTTCTGGAATTATGGCAATGAGTACGGCGAATCGGAATTACAATCCGCATTTACCGCAGCCCTAGAAGCTGGTATCACATTTTTTGATACTGCCGAAATTTACGGTTTCGGGCTTTCAGAGGAATTTTTGGGGCGATTTATGAAGCAAACTGACAAACAGTTGCAAATTGCTACAAAATTTGGTCCCGCACCTTGGCGAATATTTGGTCAGTCCGTCGCTGATGCACTGACAGATAGCCTCAAACGCTTGCAGGTAAACAAAATCGCCTTGTATCAAGTGCATTGGCCTTTTGCCTTTTTGATGAGCCAAGAAACTCTGATGAACGCCCTTGCGTCGGAAGTAGAGCAGGGGAGAATTGAGACAATTGGTGTCAGTAATTACTCAGCCCAGCAAATGCGGGAAGCACATCAGATATTGGCGAAACGTGGTGTCCCTTTGGCTGTTAACCAAGTCCGCTACTCCTTGCTAAGTCGGCAAATTGAAAGCAACGGAATTTTTGATACAGCCCATGAATTGGGTATAACAATCTTGGCATATAGTCCTTTGGCTCAAGGATTACTCACAGGCAAATATACTGCTGCTAGCGCCGAAAAACCAACTGGAGCTAGAAGCATAGACTCGCGATTTAGTAAAGAAGGTTTGCAGAAAATTGAGCCTGTGGTATCTTTGCTGCGTCAAATCGGGGATAAGTATGAAAAAACCCCCGCACAAGTTGCGCTCAATTGGTTAATCGCTCAAGGAAACGTCGTAGCGATCGCAGGTGCCAAAACTGCTAAACAGGTAGAACAAAATGCTGGCGCTTTAGGTTGGAAATTGAGCGATGATGAGATAGCCGAATTAGAAAAAGTTAGCCGTCCTTGGTTAAATTAATTTTTAATTAATCAAATTCTGGGGGCCATAGTTCTGATACTGTGAGTTCCCAGGCAGGTAATAAATCTGGCAAAGTTAGTTTATCATTGTCCCGTAAAACTACAGGTTCTTGATTCAGCCGATAAACAGTTAATGTTAATTTGTCTGGGTCGATTAAAATACCAACTACAGAACCAAGTTGTAAAAATAGCTGAATTTTTTCTTCTAGTGTTTTGATGCGGTCAGACTTAGACTTAATCTCAACCGTCAAATCTGGTAACAATTCCACAAAATCACGCTTCGTTTTTTTCAACTGGTCAGCGCGAACAAAGGATACATCAGGAGCGCGGAGATTTCTCTTTTCCCGATCAATTTCTTCTCCATCTTCGGGTTCCAAACTAGGCAGAATAAAACCAGCACTAGAACCAGTAACCCGTCCTAGCTTCCTTGGGCGTACCCAGTTTGCAAGTTGCCGTGCAAACTCCATGCCTATTTCTTCTGACTCATAATCTGATGGACCCATAACTATGATGCTACCATCCACCAATTCCAGCTGCCAATCTGGATGCTTTGTCTGGAATTGTTCTACATCGGAAACGCTGAACATAAGATTTCTGATAATACATCTTTCTTGATGATATATTGCTTGAATAATTATATGTAAAAAAGTGCATCAATACTCACGAATCAGCGCTCACTCTTGATTTCAGTTCACTTAAGTGGACTTTCGCTATGATCCCAAAACTTTACTTTAGGGCAAGATTGTGGGCTGATCGATCAGGACACAACATCTTAATCTATCACTCAAATTCTGGGGGCCATAGTTCTGAGACTGTGAGTTCCCAACCAGGTAATAAATCTGGCAAAGTTAGCTGATCGTTGTCCCGTAAAACTACAGGTTCTTGATTGAGTCGGTAAACGGTTAATGTTAATTTGTCTGGGTCGATTAAAATACCAACTACAGAACCAAGTTGTAAAAATAGCTGAATTTTTTCTTCTAGTGGTTTGATGCGGTCAGACTTGGATTTAATCTCAACTGTCAAATCTGGCAATAATTCCACAAAGTCACGCTTAGTCTTTTTCAATTGGTCAGCGCGAACAAAGGATACATCAGGAGCGCGGAGGTTTCTTTTTTCCCGATCAATTTCTTCTCCATCTTCGGGTTTCAAACTAGGCAGAATAAAACCAGCACTAGAACCAGTGACTCGTCCTAGTTTACGCGGAATTACCCAGTTATTTAGAAACGTGAGTAGACGACCGCCGATTTCTTCTGACTCATAATCTGATGGACCCATAACCAAAATGCTACCATCCATCAATTCCATCTGCCAATCTGGATGCTCTGTCTGGAATTCTTCTAAATCGGAAACAGTAAACATAGGATTAAGGAGAATACATCTTTTACCATCATAAATTATGAATATTTTAAAAAAATGGGGTTTCACCCATGATACCTGGCGGGGTCAACATGGTGAATATTGGGTATTAGGGCAAGCAATTCTCCTAATAGGCTTTATCTTTTTACCTGTTTGGCGACTTGCTAGCCTAAGTATTGACAAATATCCAATTTTGTTATATACGAGTTGGGGTTTAGCTGCTGCTTTGGGATTAGTTGCTGCAATCTTGATACTCAAAGGGTTGTTAGACTTGGGAGGCATTAATTTGACTCCTTTGCCTTACCCCAGAAATGATGGGCAACTGGTAAAATCTGGTGTTTACAGTTTCGTCCGCCATCCGCTTTACAGTGGCGTCATTTTACTTGCCCTAGGGTGGGCAGTATTTCAATGGAGTTTGTCTCACTTAGTAGCAACAACTATTTTGTTGGCATTTTTTAATGCCAAAGCCGATCGTGAGGAAGTCTGGTTAACCCAGAAGTATCCAGATTACCCAGACTATCGCAATTCAGTTAAGAAGCTGATGCCCTGGCTGTATTAAAAGTCAGGAAAACTTATCCGGGAGTTGCGGGTTTAATACCCCGACAAGAAACAGTTTGTCCGTTTTGAGTTGGGTTCTCAATCCAAATCTCAAAACTTCTTCCTTCTTCCTTCTTCCTTCTTCCTTCTTCCTTCTTCCTTCTTCCTTCATTCATTCAAGATGCTGATTCTCTGGCTGTAGGTGAACCAAGCTTTTTGGGTGAGCTTGAAGATTCACGACGACCACTACCACCACCAGCTTTCAGCTTGGGTTTGGGAGTGCCACCACGTCCATCAGAATTGCTGTTTTCTGCTGCTGTCCATGACGAGCGACGCTCACTACGCTCACCACCTTCACGACGACCACCAGCCCGCAGTTTTGGTTTGGGGGAAGAGGTCATTTCTTCTTCTGGAATTGGTAGGTCTGATTGCAACCAAGACGGACGAGTTTGATCGTAAGCGATTTGCAAGGCTGCAGCCGCGATCGCCTGAGCATCATATTTCTCTGTTAGTTCGCTAACGATGGGCAAGAATGAAGCCAAACGCTCGCCGGTCAATGCTTCCCGCACTAGTCCTTGCAATTTCAGAATGTGTTGCGCTTCAATTTGTGCCCGTGTCGGAATTGTCAGCACTTGCCAGCTTTGGCGGACGTGACGCTCAATTACTTGCTGTTTGCGTCGTTCAAAAGGCTGCACCAATGAAATTGCCGTCCCTTCTTTACCAGCACGACCTGTACGACCAATCCGGTGAACGTAGGTTTCAACGCTATCGGGCAAGTCGAAGTTAATTACGTGGGTGAGTTCATCCACATCCAAACCCCGTGCAGCGATATCAGTTGCTACCACCCAACGGACTTGACGATTGCGGAATCTAGTCAGCAAGCGTTCTCTGGCTTGTTGCGATAAATCACCGTGGTATTCATCGACACTATGACCGGCTGATTGTAGTTGGCTGGTAAGTTCCGCTGCAGTGCGTCTGGTACGGACAAAGATTAATGCCGATTCTGGATCTTCCATTTCCAGGATGGGCTGTAAGGCTCTAGCTTTTGTCCAGTGACGGGGAATGAGGTATGCGACTTGATTGATTTTAGTCGGAGCGGCTTTTGGTTGCTCGACGGTGACAGTCACAGGCGATCGCAAAAACTTGTTGACCAACATCCGAATCGATGGTGGCATGGTCGCTGAGAACAAAGCGGTCTGACGGTCTGTTGGTGCTTGGGAGAGAATTCTCTCTACATCATCGATAAAGCCCATGCTCAACATTTCATCGGCTTCATCTAAGACAAACCATTTCACCTGATCTAAGCGAAGACAGCCTCGTTCGAGCAAGTCTATCACCCGACCTGGTGTACCAACAACCATGTGAACGCCACGTTTTAGCTGCATCATTTGGCGCTCAATTGATTGACCACCATAAATGGCTAGAACGCGCAATCCTTGATTACCAATAAAGTTCGCAATCGCGTCATGAACTTGAATGGCTAACTCGCGAGTCGGTGTCAAAACTACAGCTTGCACCGCCTTTTGATTAATATCCAACCGCTCTAAAATGGGTATGGAAAATGCTGCTGTTTTGCCTGTTCCAGTTTGGGATTGACCCACTACATCGCGACCACCCAGCAAATGTGGGATTGCTTGCGCTTGAATATTAGTTGGTTCGGTAAAGCCTAGATTTTCTAATTGGGTAGCGCGGTCTTGGGAAATTCCTAGTTCTAGAAATGAAAGATTCATCAATTCTCCTATTCTTTTAGTTTGAATTAGTCATTAGTAGTTATTAGTTCGTATTCATATCGTCAATAGCAACAAACAACTATACAAATGACAAAGTACACAGTCAGTCATTCAGTTATCAGTTAAATACACTCTTGTTTAAGTAGAAGACCTATTGGTAGCGCGTGTTTGTAAACCCCCGCGTTCCATCTGATAACTGTTCGCAAAATTTCAGTGGGTGACTTCTAAGTTAATTGTTTACAACTTGTCCGTAAAGGTCATAGTGGTCAGCGTGGGCGATCGCGACTGGTACGATAGTTCCCAATCTCGCGTCCCCGCTCACGTAAACTAGTCCATCTACGTCTGGAGAAAATCTTGCCGAACGACCGATCAATTCGAGCGTTTCGGGATTTTCTTGCTCAATGAGGACATCAACGACTTTGCCCACTTCCTGTTGATTTCTCTTGTAGGAAATCGGCTGTTGTAATTCCATTAATGTAGAGCGCCGCTTATCCATCACTTCACCAGCCAGCTGAAAAGGTAAGTCCTTGGCAGGGGTTCCTTCCTCAGGTGAAAAGGTAAATACTCCAACATGATCGAATTGATGACGTTGGACAAACTGTAGTAGATGCTCAAAATGCTCATCCGTCTCGCCGGGAAAGCCCACAATAAAGGTTGTCCGCAGCACTGCCTGTGGTAGCACCTCTTGGATGCGTTCCATAATCGCATCGTTTACCTGTCCTTGCCAGGGACGGTTCATCGCGCGGAGAATCTCAGGATGGGAATGTTGTAAGGGCAAGTCTAAATACGGTAAGACGTTGGGCGTTTCTTTAATTGCCGCAATCACTTCTGGGGTCAGTCCGGTGGGATAAGCATAGTGCATGCGTATCCACGGCACATCCACTTTCCCTAAAGCACGTAACAATTGGGCTAATTTCGGCTTGCCGTAAATGTCCAAACCGTAATTAGTGGTGATTTGGGAAATCAAAATGATTTCCTTCACCCCTTGATTAGCTAACTGTTCAGCTTCGGCAACAATCGATTCAATAGTACGCGATCTCTGGTTCCCTCGTAGATGAGGAATAATACAAAACGCACATCTATAATCGCATCCTTCTGCCACTCGTAGATATGCTACACCCTCAGTTGTAGTTCGGTAGCGAGGTGTAGTTTCATCAGCTATGTAGGTTGGTTCTACACTAACTTCCTTGACCCGCTCACCCGATTCTACCCGCTCAATAACATCTACAATTTTGTGATAATCTCCGGTACCTACTACCGCCACCGCTTCGGGCAACTCTTCCAATAATTGTTCTTGGAAATGCTGCGCCATACAGCCAGTAATCACAATTTTTTTATTCGCCTCTGCCAATTCTACTAGAGTTCTGACAGATTCTTGCCGCGCTGCTTCGATAAAACTACAAGTATTGACAATAACGTAATCAGCTAACTCTTCATTAGAATCTACGCCATAGCCTGCTCTTACCAGCAGCCCTAACATATGTTCTGTATCAATTCTATTCTTCTCGCAGCCTAGGTGAGAAATTGCAATTGTTGGCTTGTCACCCATATTTTGAAAAAATCTTCCGCTTTTTCCTTGTAATCAAACAATTCAGATCGCATTTGAAGTTTGGGCATCAGAGAAAAGTTTATATTCCGCCAACACCCTAAATCATCAATTTCCGTTGGAATCCTTCACCTCAGCCTAAATCGAGATCGTGTTATCATGCCCTTAATAATTTCTTGTCTAAGGGATGAATTGAGATTTTCTGGGTAAATTTAACAATCGTAATATTTTTTAATTTATTGCCATATTGGTATTTTACAGTACCTCAGCGGTTGTGTTGCGAATTTACCCATTTGGAAGCAGACCTAGTCCGGACAGCCTCGAATCGTTCAGAAATACTTCTTCCACAGGGTAGATAATATTTAAAGAAACTGGAGGAAATTTACCCTCCGACAAGAACTGTCCGTGGCTTGTTGTGAGAAGTCGCTACCCAAAGGGAAATCGCAATTGCGACTACGCCTGTATAGCGGCTATTTACCCTTTTGTGCAGGCTTAACCTGCAATTATTTATTGGGCTTTTCTTCGCCCCTGGTCAAGCTCAAACCAATAAAGGAAGCTTTATACCGAGGGGGTATACGCTTAATTGCGTCTTATGAGTGGCAAACTCCTCTCGTAGCCAGATTTTATCTTAACATATCTTATGGAAGGTTTTACGTTAATTTCCGTCCTAGGGGGGAGGCAGTAAACCGAACATCATTAAAGAGATTTAATGTTAAGGGGAAATGCTTGGTGGAAAAGCCCGCGCGGTAAGAGGGATTTTTGCTATATAGCAAGATCCCCTGTTCGCTCAAGACTAACTTCCCGTAAGCGTTTGGCACGGTTCCAAGGGGCGAACCCTCTTTCTTATCTGGGCAATCAACAACTGTCAGCCCCACTAAATAATAGAGGAACGCCAAGGGCGAAGCAACATACTTAATACTAATCCCTTGTGATAGTAAAAACGTGGACTTATATCAGTTATTTAAAACCCAAACACCAATTATAGGCGTGGTTCACTTACTACCACTGCCAACCTCGCCGCGTTGGGGAGGTAATCTCAAAGCGGTGATTGACCGTGCCGAACAAGAAGCTGTTGCCCTGGCAAGTGGAGGAGTTAATAGCATTATTGTAGAGAATTTTTTCGATGCGCCATTTACCAAAAACTTGGTAGATGCAGCAGTCGTAAGTGCTATGACTGTAGTAGTGCAGCGGATACAGAATTTGGTGACGTTGCCTATTGGCTTAAATGTTTTGCGGAATGATGCTTTGAGTGCAATGGCGATCGCTTCAGTAGTCAAGGCACAATTTATCCGCGTCAATGTCCTTACAGGAGTAATGGCAACCGATCAAGGATTAATTGAGGGACAGGCACATGAATTACTGCGCTATCGACGGGAGTTAGGCAGCGATGTCAAAATTTTTGCCGATGTATTAGTTAAACATGCCCATCCTCTTGGGAACGTGAATCTGACCACCGCAGTCCAAGACACAATTGAGCGCGGTTTGGCAGACGCCGTAATCTTATCTGGCTGGGCGACTGGTAGCCCTACTAGTTTGGCCGATTTGGAACTAGCAACCGTTGCTGCAAAAGGTACACCCGTATTTATTGGTAGCGGGGCAAGCTGGGAAAATATTGGTACGCTCATGCAATCGGCTTCGGGTGTAATTGTTTCCAGTTCCCTGAAACGTCACGGTCAAAGAGAGCAAACAATTGACCCAATTCGCGTAGCTTCATTTGTAGAAGCCGTACACCGGAGTTATTTATCCAAAAGCGATACAAAATCTCACAAGGAAGTCAAGGTACATTTTTAGAAAATGGTTAGTTGTTAGTCGTTAGTGGTTAGTGGTTAGTGGTTAAGAGTTAGGAGGAGCGGAGTTAACAACCAACAACCATCAACCAACAACCAACCAACAACTAACAACTAACAACTAACAACCAACAACTAACAACTAACAACAATTATGATTCGCCGCCGTTCAACTCCTTGGATTTATAAATGGTCGCGCATATTGATTGCCGCGATCGCCAGCTTAGGTGCTTTAAACACTGGCTATCTCACTATAGAAAAGTTAACAGGACGCAGTGCAGCTTGTGTGGCACAGGCTGGGGCTAAAGGCTGTAATGATGTTCTTTCTAGCCCCTGGGGAACTGTTTTCGGTCAGCCATTAGCGTTGTTTGGCTTTTTGGCTTATACCGGCATGGTGATATTTGCCTTGGCTCCCTTGGCAGTCAAACCAGAAGAAAATAAAGAGCTACGTAAAAAGTTAGAAAACTGGACTTGGTTGCTGCTGCTGGCAGGTGGAATTGCCATGTCAGTGTTTAGTAGCTACCTGATGTATGTACTGGCATCTCAAATTAAAGCATTTTGCCCTTACTGTATAGCCTCCGCTTTATTCTCTTTGAGCATGTTAGTACTGACCATTGTTGGTCATCCTTGGGAAGATATTGGGCAAATCTTTTTTACCGCCATTATTGTGGGGATGGTAACCTTAATTGGTACCTTGGGTATCTATAGCGGGATTAATAAAACAGAGGGTACCACCCTTGCACCTGCTGGGGATGTGAGCTTAGAACCAAAAGGACAACCCAAGCCCGGAATTGGTTGGGAAATTACCAGCACTTCTGGTGAAGCAGAAATTGAATTAGCAAAACATCTCACCAAAATTGGCGCAAAAGAATATATTGCTTGGTGGTGTCCCCATTGCCACGAACAAAAGCAATTATTTGGCAAAGAAGCTTATAAGGAAATTAACCACATTGATTGCGATCCACAAGGCAAAGACGCTAAACCAGATTTGTGCGTAGCTGCTGGGATTAAAGGTTATCCTACCTGGCAAATCAACGGTAAGCTTTATCCCAATGTCCAATCACTAGAGAAACTGAGTCAAGTTTCCGGTTATCAAGGCCCTAGAAACTTTAAGAATTTTCCAGGTGTTTTTAAGTAGCCTATCTTTATGGGGTGGGGGTTATCCCTCCCCATACAAAAGCTGGGGAAAATATTTTTATTCCCTCATTGTGAGGCATGATGGCGCAAAAAGTCGTAGATATTTTTGACTGTTACGTAGCTGTCGCGATACCATCAATGACCGTAAACATATGGTCATAGCTTTGCAGTATTTATGCTAGTATTCGCAAAACTAAGAGTCGCCCATTGCAGTCGAATAATGATTGGTCATATATCAGAGCTGTCCAGGATGGTATTAGGGTAAAGAACTGTAACTTAATTTTTGTAGAAAGCTACTCATCATTGCTCAAAATGAGAAGGTTTTAAAATATATGCTCGGTTTGTTTACGGTTTTCCACACTTTGGCGATGGTCGTTGTATGGTCGGAATTAAGGCTATAGGATGAAAAAGTTTATGCGATCATAGATAGATGGTTCAAGGTGTTAGTAGTTGAAGGAATTAGATAAACTCCTAACATAAGGCAGAAAAGTAATGGTTGGAATATGTCACAAGCATTTAGAGAATGGGTTGCATAAATTGCCATGTTACTTGGATTCAAAACAGAGCTAAAACTGAATAATCAACAACGCACTGGATTAATAAAGCATTGTGGTGTATCACGTCACGCTTGGAACTGGAGACTAGCTTTAACAAAACAAATCCTTGAGCATAACAAAGCTAACCCCACGGCTAAAATCAAGTTTCCTACTGCCATTGACCTACATAAATGGTTGGTGGCACTAGTAAAATCTGAGAATGCATGGTACTACGAATGCAGCAAATCTACACCACAACAAGCATTGATAGCTTTACGATCAGCTTGGAAGAGATGTTTTAACAAAACTGCGGGAGTTCCGAAATTCAAGAAAAAAGGTAAGCGGGATTCTTTTACTCTTGAAGGCACTGTTAAAATACTAGGCAACAATAAAATTCAAGTGCCTGTGATTGGTATCCTCAAAACCTATGAACGCTTACCACAGGTTCAACCAAAGTCTGTGTCAATTAGTCGCACTGCTGATAGATGGTTTATCAGTTTTCGGTTTGATGTAGAAACACATTTAGCAAGCGAAACAAGCGTTGTAGGCGTTGACTTAGGAGTTAACACACTTGCTACATTATCAACTGGTGAGGTGATTGTTGGTGCGAAATCATACAAGAGATATTCAGCGAAACTCAAGAGAATGCAATGGCTGAATCGAAATAAAGTAATAGGTTCAGCTAATTGGAAGAAAGCGCAAATCCATATTGCTAGATTACACAGAAAGATTGCCAACATTAGAAAAGATACATTGCATAAGCTGACTACACTGCTTGCCAAAAACCACGGCTATTTAGTGATTGAGGATTTAAATGTATCCGGCATGATGGCTAATCATAAACTAGCTAAAAGCATATCTGATATGGGATTTTACGAGTTTCGCCGTCAACTAAATTATAAGTGTGAGCTATACGGCTCTAAGTTAGTAGTTGTTAACCGATGGTTTCCGTCTAGCAAAACTTGCTCGAATTGTGGAACCAAAAAGGAAACACTTTCTCTAAAAGAAAGAACGTTCCACTGTGAGGAATGCGGTTTTGATATTGACCGTGACTTAAATGCAGCAATCAATCTTAGTCAGTACGTATCCGCCAGTTAGGTGGTGAGTGCCTGTGGACTGGATAGTGCCGACACTACCACAAATGTTGCAGGAATTAAGTTCCAAAGTCCAACTATTTATAGCTTTGGGTAGCTTTGGGTAAGTCTTATATAACGGAAGCTAATTGAAAATGGCAAGTATAACTCGCCTAAGAGCTAATGGTAATGAGCAAGCTGTCACTGTTGACACTGAAACGACCATTTGGTCAAGTCAATAGGGAATTAATTACTGCATTTAGCGTTGCAGTGTGTGTATTGCTATTGCGTTCGATTGGGTTATTGCAATCCTTAGAATGGGCGGCTTTGGATCAGTTTTTTCAATTACGTCCCTTTGAATCACAAGAGGAACGCATTACAATTGTGGCGATTGATGAAGTTTTATTGCGCCAAGTAGGTTCCTGGCCAATCCCAGATGAGGAAATCGCGAAGTTGCTACAGAAAATACAAGCCCAAAAACCTCGTGCTATTGGCTTGGATATCTATCGGGATTTGCCTGTGGGTTCTGGTAATGAAGAACTGGTTTATGCTTACAAGTCGATGCCCAATTTAATTGGAATTGAATTACTTGGACAGAGCCCAGAGACTCACGTTTTACCTCCACCACAGTTAAGCGCTGACAACAGAGTGGGTTTTAACAATGTGTTGTTTGACGCTGATGGTAAAGTCCGTCGCAGCTTGTTATATTCGCAGGTTAATGGCAAACAGCATGAAAGTTTCGCCCTGAAGCTGGCTAAGTTGTATTTAAAAGCAAATGGGATTGTGCCCAAACCAGCAGCCAGCAATCGAGATTCTTTGCAGTTGGGTAAAACTGTGTTTCGCCGTTTTCAGTCCAATCATGGTGCTTATGTTGGGGCTGATGCTAAAGGCTACCAAATTATATCCAACTTTCCCAAACCAACTTGTAAGGGTTATTCAGTAGATTCCTGCCACTTCTTGAAAGTATCGATGCGGGATGTCCTCTCGGGCAAAGTAAAAGAAAACTTGATTCGCGATCGCATTGTGCTAGTTGGTTCGACTGCACCGAGTTTGCAGGATTTCTTTTTAATGCCATATTCTAGCCGTCTGGTGGGTACAGTCAAGCCAGTAGCTGGTATCGAACTACAAGCTTATTTTATTAGTGAGTTAATTTCAGCAGCCCTTGAAGGAAGACCTCTAATCAAAGTGTGGTCTGACCCTGTGGAATGGGTATGGATTTTTGCTTGGGCTTATTTGGGATCTGCTATGAGGTGGCGCACTAGAAATTTTTGGGGCTGTATCTTCAGTGTTTTGCTTTCTTATTTCTTGCTGGCTGGTAGCGCCTACTTTATTTTTCTTTATGGCTGGTGGATACCACTAATGCCTGCACTGCTGACTTTTACTGGTTCAGCTGTTGTTATTACCTTTGAGATTGCCCATATGCAAGAGGAGTTGAAACGCTCCAAGGACTTTTTGCATCAAGTAATCAATACAATTCCTGACCCAATTTTTGTGAAGAATGAAAAGCTTCAGTGGATTGTTTTAAATCAGGCTTATTGTCAATTGATCGGTTATTCTAAGGATGTACTATTAGATAAATCAGACTATAACTTCTTCCCCAAGCATGAAGCAGATGTTTTTCGCACCTTGGATAAGTTGGTTTTAAGGACTCAGGAAGCCTTAGAACATGAAAAAGAATTTACCAGTGCCAATGGTAAGACTTATTTTATTGCCACCAAGCGATCGCTCCACAAAGACGCTGCCGGTAATTTCTTTTTGGTTGGGGTTATCCGAGATATTACTGAGCGCAAGCTGATGGAACTCAAACTCAAGCGCATCGCAGCTGAACTGTTCCACTCTAATAATGAATTAAAGCTCAAAGAAGACCACTTTCGTTATTTGGCATATCACGACCCCCTCACGGGTCTTACCAATCGGAAATATTTTATAGAACAATTATCCGAGTCTATTGCCTGGGCGCAAAGTAATAATTTGTTACTTGCGCTGCTATTTATCGACTTAGATGGCTTTAAACAAGTTAATGATACCCTCGGACATGAGATAGGCGATCGCTTGTTGGTAACTATCGCTCAACGTCTGAGTAATTGTTTGCGGGGTAGCGATACGGTTTCTCGTTTAGGTGGCGATGAATTTACGGTCATCTTACGGGCAATTCCCAAACTAGATGTCGCCGTAAGAGTTGCCGAAAAGATTTTAACAACCATCGCCGAGCCAATTGTCCTGGACGAGCATACCACTAAAGTTTCTGCAAGTATTGGCATCAGCATCTATCCCCTCAACAGTCAAGATTGTGAAACCTTAATTAGACAAGCAGATGCTGCTATGTATCGTGCAAAACACCTCGGTAAAAACCGCACTTACTTCGCTTGACATCTATTAACCCAAGAAATTCATCACCCGATTTACCTTTTATCTGCTTCGGGAGTCGCGAACTTTCAAGGGAGGTGGGCTAAATTGAGATTTATGAAGAAATGCTGTTAGTAATCGGGATTGTGAAATCTTTCTTTATCATCCATTCCTCGCACAAGAGTAAAAACTGGGCTTGTTTTGACCGATACTTTAACACCGAAAAAGCGATCGCACTCAATTAATTTAAGTTTTTTTTATTTTGTCAAGTGAAACTTCACACATTTATTGCAATTTTAGCAAAATTACTGTTTTAACTTTAGTTAACTTAATAGTTAAATAAGAAAATTTAAGTATAAATACATATTTTTTGGCAAAGCAGTTAATACTATCACGTAATTACCCGTAAAAGTATTAAGATATTGTTAAAGATAAGACTTATAGCTAATTTTGTCGTGATATTTATTTAGTTGAAAGTTATTACTTTTGACTGATGCTCCCGGACAAAGACTTAAGTGACAATACTCAACAAGTAACCTTTGGCAAGTGTGGCAGCGTTTAAGTTAAATTATTCATCTGATAGCAAAAACTTTATAAATATTTAACGTTTAGTTGACGAAAACATCGGCAAATGTAGCGGGTGAAATAAAAATAACTTTTAGAAATTAGAAAAACAGGGGATTTGCTGAATGGTTATGGGAAGTACTTTGAGAATGACAAGTGTAATCGCATTTTTTATTGGGGTGACTCTGATAATTCCCAAAGTTACAGATAGCCTGGGAAATAGAAGCGTTTTCAGCTTTGATTTTTTGGATAGCAATAGTTCCATTACCCTGAAGGCAGATTACTCGGCGAAGAAACAGCAAAATTTAAGGGTTGATTCAAGTAGCGATTTTGAACCATTAGATTATGGTAGTCCTGACAGTCAGCATGGAAGTGGTACTAGATAAGTTCATAACTGATTTCTTGCACCACTATCAAAAACGCCGCACAGCAGAGCGCGTAACAGGAGGTCATCAAAAACAGCCAATCGTTTTGGTGTAGCGGAGTTTCTAAAGGGCGAATATGGATACTGTAATTACACCTGAAAGAATCGAGTTACCACCTGGTACAGTCGTAAAGATGTTGGGGTCTTGGCAAGACTATCAAGTACTGAGTCAGCAACTAGGCGATCGCTGCTCCCCTCGCATTAAATATCGACCTGGAGAGATTTTGCTAATGGCACCGCTACCAGAGCATGGAAGAGATGCGAGCTTACTGGCAGATATTGCTAAGGTTTTGCTGGATCATTTAGAGCAAAGATACGACTCATTTACGCCCATCACCATGAGCAAGCCTCTTGTTAGCGGCATTGAGCCTGACTATTGCTTTTATATTGAAAATTGGAGATATGTAGTAGGTAAGAATCGTATTGACTGGCAAAATGACCCTCCACCAGATTTAGCAATCGAGGTGGATGTTACTAGTTATACCAATATTAATGACTATCTCCCTTATAAAGTTCCAGAGGTTTGGCTGTTAAAGAATAAGCAGTTACTAGTTTATAGATTGCTCTTTGAAAATTATGCAATTACAGAAAGCAGCTATTTTCCTAACGTTTCAGAAATTGTGCAGCAATGCCTTCAAATTGCAAACGAGCAAACAACAAGTGAGACGATTAGGTGGTTAAGGAACTTTTTGCGTGGGGAAGAAGCTATTTAGGTCGCTTCACTGAGATATAAAATCAGATTTCCACCAATTGTGATTTTCGACCAGTGTGTGAACTTGCCAGTTAGATATCGATTGGGGGTAATCTAAGCGATAATGTCCTCCCCGGCTTTCGGTTCTAAAGGCTGCACTTTTAAGAATTAAATAAGCTACATCTAGCAAGTTGCGGGTTTCTGCCCAAAGTCGCAACAGTCTTTCGATATCTCTTTGGTGTAACCTAGCAGTTTGCTTGGGATGTAGAGAAAACAGAAATTGACTTAAAGCTAGGCCGGCAAAATCTTCTTGCCAAGATTCAATAGTTGCGATCGCATCGGATAATGTTGACTGCACCCGACAAATGCCAGCACTTTGCCATACTAAGCGCGGTACTTTTTCGCGAAGTTCATCTAGCTGAATTTGCTGGGTATTCCAATCATCATCACAAAGTGCAAAAGATTTCGCTTCTGTTTTCTCAACCTCTTCATCGTCCATCTTTGCAAATTCATCTTTGAGATGCGCCATTTGTGCCCCAAAGACGATGCATTCCAACAAAGAATTACTGGCAAGGCGATTTGCACCATGTACTCCCGTACTGGCTGTTTCTCCAACGGCATATAAATTGGGAATATTTGTCCGATTCATCAAATCTGTAACGATACCACCCATCCAGTAATGGGCTGCCGGGGCTACAGGAATTGGTTCGTTGAAGACATCCACACCCCATCGTTGGCAGACTTTAACAATATTCGGAAAGCGGTAGCGAATCTTTTCGGGAGGGATGGGGCGCATATCTAACCATACATGGGCAGTAGCGAGGTCAGTAGCAGCGCTTTGTAAATGACTAAAAATCGCCCGACTGACTATATCTCTAGGAGCCAGTTCGCCATCAAGGTGGTAGTCAAAGGCAAAACGCCTTCCACTGTCATCAACCAAATGTGCCCCCTCACCGCGTACAGCTTCACTGATCAAAAAGCGGTCAGCACCGGGTTTTGTCAAGGCTGTGGGGTGAAATTGCACAAATTCCAAATCTCGCAGAATTGCCCCCGCTCGCCATGCGATCGCAACTCCATCTCCTGTACTGACACCGGGATTAGTTGTTTGGGCAAATACTTGACCTCCACCACCAGTTGCCAGTACTACAGAAGCAGCTTTTACCCAGGTGACTTCACCTTGATAAAACAGAGAAATTCCTTTGCAAATTTTTGTATCATCTTCCAACCACAGACTCAATGCTAAAGCTTGTTGAATGACTTGGATATTTTGGCGACCGAGGACTTGGGCTGTGAGGGTGGTAATTACTTCTCTGCCTGTGGTATCAGCAGCATGAAGAACGCGGTTGCGGGAATGAGCTGCTTCTAAGGTTAAAGCTAAATCGCTACCATGACGGTCAAAGGCTACACCTAAGCTTACGAGGGATGCAATGCAATTTGGGGCGTTTTCGGCAAGAAACATCACCGCTTCTTTGTCGCACAAACCAGCACCCGCACGGAGTGTGTCTTCAACGTGCAAAGAAGGAGAATCTTCCTTTGCAACCGCAGCTGCAATACCACCTTGTGCCCAATCACTGGCGGATAATGAAATTGTTTCTTTAGTAATTAAGCCGACTCGCATGCTGTCTGGCAGACACAGCGCCGTATAGAGTCCAGCGGCACCAGCACCGACTACTAAAATATCAAATTGGCTGGGAATATCTATCTGGGGCAAAGTGAAAGGGGAAGTGTTCTTGAGTGGGGGGAGGGAGTTAGGAGTTAGGAGTTAGGAGTTAGGAGTTAGGAGTTAGGAGTTGGCAAGAATGTCTTTCCCCTTTCCCCTTTCTCCTTTCTAACCGTCAGGTTATCTATAGATACCGTTATTAAAGCGATCGTCTCCTTCGTTGAAGGCTGGTTCCACCTCTGTTACGGTGAAATTATCGAAATTAGCTTGCAGGGTTTGTTTTTGGCGATCGCTCAATCCTTTTATGTCTAATACATCCTCTACTGACTTATAAGGAGCATTAAGGACGATTTTCTTGGCGAGAGTTGGATACAGCCCTCGGAACTGTTGAAAAGCTCGCACGTTGGTATTATTTAAATCAATTTTTTTACCAAATTCCGTACCCAGCTTCTCATCTGCCCGATTGCGATTCCGTAAACCTTCAGTCGCTTCAACCGCTAAAACTGTTACTGGTTGGAAGCTAAATGTTCCCAGGGCAGCAGCTTGGGCTATTTGAGATGTTCCCAGCCATCCCAAGCATCCGATGAACAAAGCAAATACTGTTACTAAACGCACCAATCGTTTCACGACTTTTTTACCTCTTTGCATCAAACTAAAATTCGGTCATTTGGTCATTCGTTGGTCATTAGTCTCTATAACAAACGACAAACAATTAACACAGCAGTCATCAGAAACTAATATACAGCGTATCAATACCCACAATATTTACGCTTACTGGGTTTGAATGTATTTATTACTAAAAATTATCAAAAACACCAAAATCGACTGCCTACGGTTTTTTTTACTTTTGGTTAAGAAAAATTACACCAAGAGCAAAAATTTTTGCCATAGATAAATAGATCAAACATTCATCAGGCTAAGAATTTTACAATCCAAAATCAAAAATGGCATTACGCCAGACAGGCAGCTAGCAAAAATAGACTATCTACCAAAATTGTACTCAAAACTGCTCCACCAAAAGCATACCAATGTCGAGAAGGTTTCGCTAAAGCTAAAACCCCGACTGTCAGCAGTACTATCAAAAGAACTACAGCCCAGCCTTCTCCCCAAGGTGTTTTGACTTGAAGAAGGGCATTTCGCAAAACCTGTGCCGCTTTATCTGGTTCTACCTGCATAATTTGCCGCCAATAGGGTGTCAAATCGACTAAGTAAAAATATACGTCCGTCAAAACTGTACCCAGCAAGGAACCTAAGTAAAACCAGTTGCCTATTTTGCCCCAGTTGCGAATCAGGCACCATACAGCAAAGGGTAAACCTATAGACTCTACGGGTAAATGGTACAGAGGTTCCCAACGCAACCAACCCCAGTAAATTGCACCTGCTAACCAACTCCAGCTAAACCCTAAAAGCAAATCTCCCCATACATATGTTGCGGAATGTGACATTAATTTAAAACTCAGCCACACCCAAAATCCTGTCAGCCCTAAACTCAGCCAAGGAAGCGATCGCACTATTGGCGCTTCAATAAACACTGGCACTGATACTAAAAATACTGCTGCTGCGAATACTAACCAGGTTTGTCGTAAGGAAGAGAGTGGGGAAGAAAACTTCCTAGCAAAAGGTAAGGGAGCTAATTCTTCACTTTTACCCTTTACCCCAAACCCCTTGACTTTTGTATTAATTTGTGATTTTTCTGATAAGTCGGTATCAACCAGAGGAGCGGATACACTGTATGGAAATAATGTATTGTTAATCAAGGTTTTTTAATAATCGTTACGTAACTTTATCTTATTTAAGATATTACAACAATATATCCCCCCCCCCTGCATTTTTTATCTTACCTTAATTTGTTGTCAAGATTTTGTCGCCCGGAATCGCTGACTTAAAAGGCGTAAAGTTGGATAATTCGGTAGAACTACGCAGCGACTTCAGGAGACAGCGTGAATGGGAACGATGTTAGAAACGGGCAAAATATTGCTACAAGTGGTAGTCGGTGGGGAGACTAGCCAAATACAGCAAATATTTCAGGCATTTATTCTGGGGATTGTGCAGGGGATAACAGAATTTCTGCCAATCAGTAGCACCGCACACCTGCTAATTTTCACTAAGGTGGTTGGTTGGAAAGAATTGGGTGCGAAGGATTTTGTGGATGCGATTCAATTTGGCAGTGTCATCGCAGTTCTGCTTTATTTTTGGTCTGATATTTCTGATCTTCTCAAAGGTGGAACTATGGCACTCCGACAAAAAGACTGGCAACGGGAGGAATGGAAAATTCTCGTCGGGATTGCCGTCGGAACACTGCCTGCATTAATTGGTGGCTTTTTGTTGAAAGATATTTTACCTGAAAGCGCCTTAGTTATTGCCGTGATGTCAATCGTGATGGCGCTTTTATTAGGACTTGCAGAGCGAATAGGAAGCCGGAAGCGAAATTTCGACCAATTGGAAATCAAAGATGGTATTTTGGTGGGATTGGGTCAAATGATTGCCCTTTTTCCAGGCGCTTCTCGCTCTGGCTCGACATTAACGACAGCATTATTTCTGGGGTTAGAACGGCAAACAGCAGCCCGGTTTTCATTTTTGTTAGGGCTGCCAACTCTTGCGATTGCCACTTTGTATAAAAGCCTCAAAATCTTCAAGTTATATCAAGCCCAGCAGCTACCTGATAACATCCTTGTGCTGTTAATTGTAGGGATTATTTCAACTTTTATTTTTTCTTACGTGTCAATTGCATTTCTGCTGCGTTATTTACAAACCAAAAATACTTGGGTTTTTGTTTGGTATCGCTTAGGCTTTGGCTGTTTTATCTTAGCCGCGATCGCAATAGGATGGAAAGCATAATTGAATGAATGAAGGAAGAAGGAAGAAGGAAGAAGGAAGAAGGAAGAAGGAAGAAGGAAGAAGGATGAAGGATGAAGGAAGAAGGAAGAGGTTTCTCCATATGGATACAGGGCCCCAACTCAAAACGGGCTCCCTGAATAAGTCGGGGTATTAAACCCACAACTCCTGGGTAAATACTAAACCGTAGAGGCAATTTTAAACTTGACAATCGCTACATTTTATGAATCATTCAAAATATGCTTCACTGACAAGTTAACTTGATAGTCGCAATTGTCGGAACATTATCAGCGATGGATGGGATCGCTGCTGGGAAGAAGAAAAAAGACTAAATGGATGGTTGTTAGTTGTTGGTTGTTACTTAGTTACCAATGCCCCATACCCACTAACCACTAACCACTAACCACTAACGATGATAAAAAGATGCCAAAACCTCAATTATTCGTGCTGAATTGTGCTGCATGGACTATTCTCACAGTCGTTGTAGCACAATTCCCTGTGACAGTTTTTGCCACTTCATCAACTCATGGAGCGTCAGGGGTGGCACAAATGAATATCTTGCAAGCGATAGTCTTGGGGTTCGTGCAGGGAATGACCGAATTCTTGCCGATTAGCAGCACCGCTCATTTAAAAGTTATTGCCGTGCTACTCGGTTGGGGAGATCCGGGAGTTGCCTTCACTGCTGTGATTCAATTGGGTAGCATCGCGGCAGTCCTGTGGTATTTTTGGAAAGATTTAACACGTGTTATCAAAGGAGCGACAAGAGCGATCGCCCTTTCCGATTACAATGACTACGACTTCTGTTTGTGCGTAGGAATTGCTTTGGGAACCTTACCCATCGTGTTTTTCGGACTTTTGATTAAACTCTTAATTCCCGACTTCTCTAGTTCACCCCTTAGAAGTTTGGGTGCGATTGCGATCGCTTCGATTTTGATGTCGCTACTGCTGGGAATTGCCGAAAAATTAGGCAAGCGTCAGCGAGATTTTGAGAAACTGACGATGGCTGATGGATTATTGATGGGTTTAGCCCAGTCTTTGGCATTAATCCCTGGGGTCTCCCGTTCTGGCTCTACCTTGACAGCAGGGCTATTAATGGGTTTAGAGAGAGAAACTGCAGCCCGATTTTCCTTTTTATTGGGTATACCCGCTATTACCGCAGCCGGTTTAGTTGAGTTAAAGGATACTTTAGGACTCCAGTTAGCGGGTGCAGGAATAGCAAGTTTGGCAGTTGGTACAATATCTGCGACAGTATTTTCTTATTTAGCGATCGCTGGTTTGTTGCGCTTCCTCAAGACCCAAAGCACTTGGGTGTTTATTTGGTACCGACTGGCATTTGGTGTAGCAATTTTGAGTGCGATCGCGAATAGTTAGGAATTAGGAGTTAGGAGTTAGGAGCAAAACTTGATTTTTCATAGTGTAGCCGCACCCTTCTAGGGTGACGGTGCTTGATGTAAAATATAATATCTAAAATATTTATTATTTATAACTCCCAACTCCTAACTCCCAACTCCCAACTCCTAACTCCTAACTCCTCACTCCTAACTCCCAACTCCCAACTCCTCACTCCTAACTCCCAACTCCTAACTCCTAACTCCTAACTCCTAACTCCTCACTCCTAACTCCCAACTCCCAACTCCCAACTCCTCACTCCCAACTCCCAACTCCCAACTCCTAACTCCTAACTCCTAACTCCCAACTCCTCACTCCTAACTCCCAACTCCCAACTCCCAACTCCTAACTCCTAACTCCTCACTCCTAACTCCTAACTCCTCACTCATGACCACCATTCATCCGGCCAAAATTAGTAGAATATTACCTGATTCCATCGCTGCAGAAATTGGATTTGATGCTGGAGATGCGATTGTTGCCATTAACGGTACACAACCCCGCGATTTAATTGATTATCAATTTTTGTGCGCTGACGAATTTTTAGAATTAGAAATTTTAGATGAGAAAGGTAAAATTCATCAAGTTGAAATCGAAAAAGATTATGACGAAGATTTGGGGATAGAGTTTGAAACTGCTCTGTTTGATGCGTTGATTCAGTGTAATAATCGCTGCCCGTTTTGCTTTATTGACCAACAGCCACCAGGTAAGCGCTCAAGTTTGTACTTAAAAGATGACGATTACCGCTTGAGCTTTTTATATGGTTCTTACCTGACATTAACTAATTTACCCGAACGAGAATGGCGGCGGATTGAACAAATGCGGCTGTCTCCATTGTATGTTTCTGTTCATGCGACAGAACCCGATGTCAGAATTCGACTCCTGAAAAATTCTCGGGCAGCAGAAATTTTACAACAAATCAAGTGGTTCCAAGAAAGAAGACTGCAAATTCACGCTCAAGTTGTCGTTTGTCCTGGTATCAATGATGGCATTCATCTGGAACAAACTCTACGGGATTTAGCGTCTTTTCATACAGGTGAAGTGCCTGCGGTAGCGTCAGTGGCGGTGGTACCAGTGGGTTTGACGCGGTTTCGTCCGCAACAAGACGAACTCACACCTGTAACACCCCTTGGAGCCCGAGAAGTAATTTCTCAAGTGCTTAAGCTAATCGGGCAATTTCGTCAAAAATTCGGCTCCAACTGTATTTGGTTAGCTGATGAGTGGTTCTTGATTGCAGGTGAAGATTTGCCCAGCGAGTCTGAATATGCAGACTATCCGCAAATCGATAACGGTGTTGGTTCTATTCGCTTGTTTATCAAACAATTTGCCGTTGCAGCCGAAAAAATGTTACCAGAAAAAGTCTCGCCCAGGAAATTAACTTGGGTAGTTGGAAATGCTGTTGAGCAAGCATTTCAACCGATTTTGCAGCGGCTAAATTCCGTTGGAGGTTTAGAGGTAAATATGCAGGCAATGTGTAGCGATTATTGGGGACAAGCTATCAGTGTTACTGGGTTAATCACCGGACACGATTTATTGCTCAATCTCCAAGGAAAAAAGTTAGGTGATGCAATTTTGCTCCCAAATGTAATGCTGAAACATGGCGAATTGGTGTTTTTAGATGATATGAGTGTAGAAGATGTTGCTCAAAAACTGGAAACGAAAATCGTGCCAGTGGCGGGAGTCGAAGAACTTATAAATAAATGTATTTCATAATACAAACAAACTTGACAAATGAGGAGTGACTAGTGAGGAATCAGGAAAAAGGAATCAGGAAAAAAGAATCCGGAAAAAGGAAAAAATTATCTCTCGTATCTTTTACCTTTTACCTTTTACCTTTTACCTTCTTTAACTTGCTGCCAGCAAGTGCGAGCGAGCAGCCTGTATTGACTGTAGTTCAGAGCGAAGAAAACAGCAGTCAATGGACAGGGATAACAAATCGCTTGCAAGCAGCAGGTGTGAAGTATTGCGCGGTTTCTTTAGGGAATGTTAGAAATGCCGCAGATTGGGGCGATCGCCGAGTATTGTTATTGCCCAACGTTGAGACATTATCACCATCTCAGGCGATCGCTTTGGAAGAATGGATGAGTAAGGGAGGGCGGTTAATTGCCACAGGCCCGGTGGGGAGTCTCTCTGCACCTGGTGTGAGGCAGTTATTGCGAAATTTGTTGGGAGGATATTGGGGATTTAGTCTCAACAGTTCCCAAAAGCTACAAGCATCAAAAAATAAAAGTCAAGGTTGGGCTAACAAAAATACATTATTTGGGGAAGTGCGAGGCGGCGTACTAGTACCCGATGATACTAGCGGTCAAACGGCTGCAAATTGGGATTCTAGAGACAATCCCACAGCGGTTGTGACCACAGAGCGTTCCACCCTATTTGGCTGGCGTTGGGGCGTAGATGCCGCTTCTAGTGCCGAATTAGATAATGCCTGGTTGCGAGCTGCCCTTGAGCGTCATCTGAAAAAACCCAGCAGCGTCTCAAATACGGTGGAAGGCGGCTCTCCAACCTGTTCCACCTCCGTGGCCATTGCCGCAAAAGCTCCTTCCCAGGCACCCCCTGTTCCCTCATCTCCCACCCAGTACCGGATCGCCACTACCTCGCAACCCAGAGCGATTCCCAACGTCACTCCCGGAAAACCACCCAAATCAGATGAGGCAATAGACCAGCTAGAACAAGCGGTACGTTTGGATGTAGTACCCAACTCCACAGCACCGATAAACCGCAACGAAGCGATCGCTCTC
The DNA here is from genome assembly GCA_019359595.1 of Cyanomargarita calcarea GSE-NOS-MK-12-04C. Taxonomy (GTDB): domain Bacteria; phylum Cyanobacteriota; class Cyanobacteriia; order Cyanobacteriales; family Nostocaceae; genus Cyanomargarita; species Cyanomargarita calcarea. The sequence goes on along the minus strand of JAHHGZ010000014.1, from coordinate 5,882 downwards.
CAACAAGAGTTACAAAATTTGATTGGGAGGGTGGAAAGTGCCCATCTAGCCGCGAGTGCGATTACAGGTAAAGCTCCATCCGTCAAGATGCAGCAAGCGACATTTGCCTCTACAAGACCGGGGGTCGCTGTTGTCAGCCCAGAACAAGCTTTAGAACAAGCGCGGATCGTGGCAAAAAGCTTTCCCCAATTAGTAGCCCAAGGACAATACAATCAAGCACGTCAGCAGTGGCTAATGGCAAAGGCGAATTTGTGGAGGCAGTTTCCAGTAGATCGGCAGTTGGCTCATCCAGAAATTCGCTCGATTTGGCTGGATCGAGGAACAATTGTCCGTGCGGGTAGCGAGCAGGCATTAGCTGAGATTTTTGATCGCTTGGCGCAATCTGGGATTAATACGATATTTTTTGAAACCCTCAACGCTAGTTACACCATTTATCCGAGCAAAGTTGCACCGCAACAAAATCCCTTAATTCGTGGCTGGGACCCACTGGCATCCGCAGTGAAGTTAGCCCATCAACGAGGTATGGAATTACACGCATGGGTTTGGGTTTTTGCTGCGGGCAATCAACGTCACAATCAAGTTATCGGTCTTAACCCAGATTATCCTGGACCTGTACTAGCAGCAAATCCTACCTGGGCAGGTTACGACAATCGGGGACAAATGATTCCCACAGGTCAGGGGAAGCAATTCTTCGATCCAGCTAACCCCCAAGTGCGCCAATACTTACTTAACTTGTATGAGGAAATTGTCACCCGCTACGATGTAGACGGTCTACAGCTAGACTATATTCGCTATCCTTTCCAAGACCCAAACGCCAACCGGACATACGGTTATGGCATCGCTGCGAGGCAGCAATTTCAGCAGATGACTGGTGTCGATCCTATGAGTATTTCTCCGAGCCAGGGGGAGTTGTGGCAAAAATGGACGGCATTTCGCACCCAACAAGTTGATAGTTTTGTCGCTCAAGTTTCACAACAGTTACGACAAAAGCGACCGAATTTAACTTTATCAGTGGCAGTATTCCCCCTACCAGAAAGAGAACGCATTCAAAAAATTCAACAACATTGGGAAGTTTGGGCAAGACGTGGGGACATTGATTTAATTGTGCCCATGACTTATGCCTTAGATACTCCCCGCTTTGAACGTTTGGCACAACCTTGGATAGCCTCAACACAATTAGGTTCTACATTACTAGTGCCAGGAATGCGCCTGTTGAACTTATCTACACTGGGGGCATTTGACCAGATACAATTGGTGAGAGACTTACCTGCGGTAGGTTATGCACTGTTTGCCGCAGAGAACTTAAATGGCGAACTACAAAAAGTCTTTAGTAGCACTCAAGGTCGTATTGCGAGTCCAAAAAAAGAACCAATTCCCCACCGTCAGCCTTTTCAAACCGCAGCCATTCGTTATACAGCCTTGCAACAGGAATGGAATTTTGCTTTGAAGGAGGAGCCAATCAAAATGTCTTCTACAACCGCTGCAGATTTTCAAGAACAAGCAGATGTGTTGCAGAAGTCTCTGGAGCAACTAGCTTCATCACCTTCCGCTGGAAAGTTAATCGCTGCCAAAGGCTCACTGGTACGCTTTCAGTCTCAATTTAGAGGATTGATGCGCCAACATTCTTTGGATAATCCCTATCAAGTCAGAGTTTGGGAAAATCGTCTTGCTACCATCGACAGATTGTTGCGTTATGGCGAAAGAATGCAACTGCGACGGTAGGTAAAGTCTTTTTCATCTGCGTCCATCCGTGTGTATCTGCGGTTAATTAATTATTTTTTGTCGTGTCGTGAGGGTCAGATCCCCGACTTCTTTTACGGATACCGTTGGCGAATCAGGGGTAACACCCCTCAGTGTTGATATAAACAGTCCTCTCACATACCCGATAACGCCCGCAGGCTAGAAGCCTGGGGCTATTTATACAAAGCCCACCATTCTATGGTGACGGCGGGATTTCAGGTTTTGGAGGGGTCTTACCCTTGATTCGCTCTTCTGTATCCGTAAAAGTTGTCGGATATCTATACTCGCAGTTATTTAGTATAACTTCATATAAAAACTTCAGTAATAATACGAGAGATAATATTGCTGTTGCAGCGCAAAAATATTGGATGAAACTTAACCTTTTCGCTTCTTAGAAATGTGAGAGCGATCGCGGCTATCTAGATTACCTATGCCAGCTATATCTCAGCTTCTCTCGTTACCATCTTTAGAGTCAATTATTGACTTTTCACCACTGATTGTTACACCAGAAACGTCAGTATTCGAGGCGATCGCTCTGATGAGGCAGTCTCAAGCTTTTGGCGTCTTTGTTTGCTCAAAAGGCAAGTTGTTGGGGTGGTTTGCTCAGGCAGATGTCCTCGATTGCGTTGTCAGTGGTTGTGACCTGAAAACAGTCATGATGTCTGAGGTGATGCATAGCTCAATAATTATACGTAACATTTCTGATATTACTGATATTTCAGCAGTATTAAAACTTTTGCAGGAGCAGCGGTTGCTAGCTGTTGTAAATAAGGAAGATAAATTGCTAGGTAGCATAACGTATGTAGGTATTTGTCAGGCTTTGCAAACAGGAGTAGAGCAGGAATTAGAAAAAAGCAATCTTCGTTTTCAAACTGTGGTTGAATCTATCCCCCAGAAAGTTTGGTTGGCTGGGGCTGATGGTAGCATTGAGTACGTTAATCAGCGCGTACTGGATTATTTCGCCTGCACTCAATCACAAGTCATTGGTTGGGAATGGCTGCAATGGGTACATCCAGATGATTTAGCAAAGACTCTTGAGTGTTGGAATCATGCTCTGTTAACGGGTGAAACTTACGAACTTGAATTTCGCCTTTTTCATGGAAATGATAAAACTTATCGCTGGCAACTTGTACGCGGTTTACCATTACGGGAAAGCGAAGGACAGATTGTTAGTTGGTTTGGCACAGGTACAGATATTAACGAACGCAAATTAATAGAGGAACAACTGCGCTCAAGTGAAGAGCGTTTGCTTCACTTGATGGAAACTAGCAGCGATTTGATTTGGGAAACCGATAAAGACATTGCTTTCACTTATGCTAGTCCGAAATTTCGGGACATATTGGGTTATGAGCCAGAAGAAATATTGGGCAAGACTCTTTTTGATTTGATGTCACCTCAAGAAGCAACTCGCACCTTGGCGGATATTTTGAAACATAATGGCACTGCACAACAACCGCTTAATAGTTTGGAAGTGGAGAAGATGCACAAAGATGGGCATCCGGTTTTTATGGAAATCAGTGCTGTTCACATCTTTGATGATCAGGGAGAATGGTGCGGTTATCGCGGTACGGGTCGAAATATTACTAAGCGCAAACTTGCAGAAATTGCCCGAGAGCAAAGTGAAACATATTTGCGGACTGTAGTGAACAATGTACCGCTGATTTTGTGGGCAGTAAATCAAGATGGTGTTTTTACCCTCTCGGAAGGCAAGGGACTTGAAGGATTAGGGTTAAAAGCGGGTGAAGCGGTGGGCAATTCCGTGTTTGAGATGTACGCTGATTTACCAGAGGTGGTGACCGCATTCCAGGATAGCTTGACTGCAGGTGTTCCTTATCATGTAATTGGTACAGCCAACGGTACCATTCTAGAAGGTATAGGTAACCCTTTCTTGGATGAGCAAGGTAATGTGCTGGGGATGATTGGTGTTTCAATGGACATCACGGAGCGCAAACGAGCAGAGGAAGAATTGCGCCACAGTGAAGAACTTTTCCGTTTGTTGGTTGAAGGTGTGAGAGATTACGTACTTTTTCTCATCGATCCACAAGGACGAGTAATAAGTTGGAATTCTGGAGGAGAAGCTATTTATGGGTATAAGGCAGCAGAAATTATCGGGCAGGATTTTTCTTGCCTGTTCCCACTTGAGGACATTGCTATGGATGTCCCAAATCAAGAATTAGAGATAACTGATTCTATGGATAGGTTGGAATCTGAGAGTTGGCGAGTCCGCAAAGATGGTTCGCGTTTCTGGGCAAATGTTGTGATGACAGCATTACGAGGTGAATCTGGAGAACTGCGCGGCTTTTGCAAAGTGATTCGCGATATCAGCGAACGCAAATTAGCCGATGAATCTTTATTGCGTCTTAGCAAAGCGATAGAAAGTACTTCGGATGCGATTGGTATTACTGATATTGCGGGTAATCCCATTTATCACAACGCAGCTTTTACTGAGTTATTTGGGTATAACTTTCAGGAACTGAATGCAGCAGGCGGACCACCAGCTATTTTCACCAATCAGTTAGAGTGTCAAGAAGTACTTCTTTGTCTCCAGAGTGGCAAGTCGTGGCGTAGTGAAACAAAAATGCGAACCCGCACCGATCGGATTGTGGAAGTTGATTTACGTGCGGATGCGATCAAAGATGGCTATGGCAATATTATTGACTTGATTTGCGCTCATACTGATATTACTGAACGCAAACGGGCAGAAGAACGTTTGCAACTGCTCGATCGCGCGATCGCCGCCAGCAGCAATGGAATTGTTATCTGTGATAGCACAATGCCCGATTTTCCAGTGGTTTATGTGAATCCAGCATTTGAGAAGATGACTGGTTATTCGGCTTGGGAAGTTATCGGGCGTAGCTGTTGTTTTCTCCACGGTCTTGATACTCAGCAATTGGAGTTAAATGTACTGAAGGAGGCAATGAAACAGGCTTCTTCTTGTACGGTTGTTTTACGTAACTACCGCAAAGATGGCAGTCTGTTTTGGAACGAATTAAATATTTCTCCGATATTTGACGCTGAAGGTTTGTTCACTCACTACATCTGGATTCAAACTGATATTAGCGATCGCAAAAAAGCGGAAATCGATCTGCGGCTATTGCAAGCAAGGCTACATCATCTGCTCTTTTCCAGTCCAGGTGTAATTTATACCTGCAAAACCTCGGAAGATTTCGGCGCTACCTTCATCAGCTACAACGTTAGCGCCATGCTGGGCTATGATGTACGGGAATTTACACAAGACGCCGGGTTTTGGTTTAACCACGTCCACCCAGAAGATCAAGAATATATTGTTGCCCAAAGAGAAGAAATATATAAGAAAGGGCAAAATAACGTAGAGTATCGCTTTTTGCATCAAGATGGCAGCTATCGCTGGGTTTACGACCAAGCAAAGTTAGTACGAGATGATGTTGGTAACCCACTAGAAGTAGTCGGTTACTGGGTAGACATTACAGAACGTAAGCAATTAGAAGAGGAACTGCGTCAAGCATTGACGAAAGAAAAAGAACTCAGCGAACTCAAATCTCGCTTTGTCTGTATGACTTCCCACGAATTTCGCACACCGTTAAGTACTATCCTTTCTTCCTCCGAGTTGCTAGAACACTACCGCCACAAATGGACAGAAGAAAAACAACTCTCTCATCTACAGCGTATTCAAACGGCCGTCAAACACATGACGGAAATGTTAAACGATGTATTAGCGATCGGCAAGGCAGAAGCGGGAAAACTAGAGTATCGACCAATAGCCCTGAACTTGGTCGAATACTGTCAGAGGATGGTGGAACAAGTGCAATTAAACTTAAATGCTGAAGGTGGGTTGGCGAAGCCCACCGGAGGTATCGCTTTTAGCTGTGAGTTGGAGTCTATGCCATGTTGTATGGATGAAAATTTACTTGACCGAATTTTATCTAATTTACTTACAAATGCCATTAAATATTCCCCATCTGGTGGCACAGCTAAATTTAGCCTCACTTTTCATCATCCGATCGCAGTATTTGAAATTCAAGATACTGGTATTGGTATGGGAGCATCCAGTTTTGGCAGAAATATCTAAATAGCCAGGGCAAACACATTTAATGTTAGTACCGAGTGTGGGCAAATTTCAAGGTAACTAAAAACACTATATTAAAAGCATGGTGTTTGCTCAA
>JAHHGZ010000029.1 GCA_019359595.1 Cyanomargarita calcarea GSE-NOS-MK-12-04C | reverse complement strand
GTAAAATTCAGGTAACATTTTCAATTGGTAGGTCTTATTGCAAATTGAGGCCTATCTTTTTTTATCACAAAATGTTACATGCTTTACATATAAAGCTTTTCAGCCTATTTCGTCACCCCCTCAGATAGAATTAGTAAATGAATTAATGAGACTAAATCGCAATAAAAGAAAGTATTATCAAGAAGGTCTAAGGGCTATGAAACTTATAGAGTCTACGTTTTAGCTCGTTTCGTCGCCCCCTCAGTGCTATTAGACCAAATCAATAAACAGTAACAATCTTCACAAAAATAAAATTTACACTAATAGAATACGGCGGAAATAAGAATACTATTGTAGAGCATCTTGGTTGCTTTAATATAGTACGCGAGCAAGATGTAAGAGGATGTTTTGAAACATCCTCTAAGTATTAATCTTCCTCTTCTAATTCAATATCAAGGCTAAAATCATTCTCTGTATCTTCCTTTTTCCGCTTCCTTTCCCTTCTTTTATCTTCTTTTTCTTTTAATTCTAAAACTAATTCGGGATTCTCTAATTCAAATTCTTCTCGCAAGTTATCAGAATCATTTTCATGTATTCTAAAATCCGGTGCTATTTCGTCCTGTAATCGCAGTTCCCATTCATAAGCTTTTGCGGGGTGATATTTCCAGAAACAGCCGTGGGCAACAGCTAGAGACGGGTCTTGTTGGCATTTTGTATCGACTCGTTCCGGGAAATAACGGGCTGCTAAATGCGACCAATCGTAATCTTTTTTACCTTGAGCGTTACAAAGTTCCGACCACCATTTTTTCGGTTGATTCCACTGTGGTTCTAAAAGTGACCATAATGCAGCGCTGTTAACCATGACACCATCATCAAGGTTCATTTTAAAACGAGCATCGGCTTCGCGGGGAGTATCTTGGGAGTTAGCTGGTGGTGTTCCCGCTTCGGCACATTTTTGCACGAGTTCGATAAAGGTTTTTAATTCGGTTTGCAGTTGCAGGACTTTGCTATAACGTTCTTCGGCTTTATTTTGGCTTTTTTTATCGCTTTGGTTGCGTGCTTCGAGTAAGTCGTTGAGTTCCCCTTCGATTTGGCTGAGTTCGGGTATGAGGTAGTCTGCGAGGAGGGTTTGCAGGGTGTCATCTTGCCAGCGATGGATGCTGATGAAAGCTACGAAGTTCTTTTTCTGCGAGGAGAGGGGGAAATATATAGGACGGTTGTCATACATCCCTAAGTGTACTTCTTTGAAGAAGGATAAACGCAGCCAGTCGCGGAGGGTTTTTCCTGCGGCTATTTCTGCACCGTGTTTTTGCCAGGTGTCATGGATGGGTTGGGTTGCGGGATGTTCGAGGGAGTCACGTTCTGAGTATGTGGAGAGGTAGAGGATGCTGTGGGGGAGAATTAACCCCCCCTCAGTCCCCCCCTTGCTAAGGGGGGGAAGCGAAGCAGGGGGGGTAAGGATTCCTTCTCTGTTTGCAGCAAAGCGATTAAGGGCGATACCTATGGCGTAAGATATAAAGTTAGTGGCTGGGGGTTGTTCGTAAACTGGTTGGTAGTTGGGTAAGGGTGTGTTGGGTTCTCTATCTACTGCGGTTTGTGCCCATTGTTGGGTGTAGTTCCATGCTGATGCACCGGGTTGTTTAAATTCTACCGATGTTTCACGGGCTGCTTCGTGTTCGGTAAAGGATGTTTCCAGTTTGGCGAAGATTTTTTCTGCGTTAGCGATGGGGAAGAGGGGGAGACGGTTAACATCACCAACTAAAAAATTAACTGTGGGATTAAGTGATGCAACAATTTTTTGTGCTATTTGACTATTCATAAGACAAGTCGCATTGGCTATATTTTTTGGAAAAACTGATAACCCAGCATTTCCAAATACACTTCTAAAGCGGTAACTACGTGCAGTAAATTTACTGCCAATAGAAGGAAAAGCAATGCCTTGACAAAAGTAGAAATTTTCATTCTGCGGTCGTGATGCTTGCTTTCCATCTCTCTCAAAAAGTTTGATTTGAATTGCATTTGGTGTCCAAATTAAGACATCTGTAAGTGGTTCAAACCAAGATTTACCTTCAGCACCTTTTATATATGGAACCCATTTATTTTGAGGTAAGCCAGAAAAGGTATTATTCATGGAATAAATTAAAAGCTCATTCAGTTGAATTTCCCAATGCTGCCGTAAAAAACGAGTATTATTTGCTGTTTGCATCCCTACCCTAACATCAGTTTCATCGCCCATTTTTGGTGTTTGAGCATAGCGTTTGAGGAAAGCTTCATCCCACCAGTAGATGAGGGGTTTTTCCTTGATGACGTGAAAGCGATCGCACAAAAATTCAAACTTCCCAACTTGCGCTAAAATTGCTGCACGCTTCCGTTTTGTTCGCTGCCGATCGTAAGAATTATCATCTAATGCAGTCGGTTGCATTGCTATACTAAGTTTACCGCTTGGCTTTACTTTTTGAAAAATACTGATTGCCGCAGCAAGAACTTCATTTGGTACTTCTTCAAAAGCACCCCTATCCACATCTCCCAAGACCCGCAAATCAAAATTATCAATTAAAAATTCTCGAATCTTGGTAAACTGCTGAATAAACATCCAATTCCGCATCGTCACTAACGCAGACATTCCCCCATCTTTAGTCAACTGCAAACCCCGCTCCAAAAATGCCGCATACAAATCAGCCTTGCCGCGCTGATATACCTTTGCTACATACTTCGCATCCACCATCTTACTCGTCCCTTGATATGGCGGATTCCCAATTACTAAATCATAAGTATTTTCCCTAGCCATGCGAATAAATCTAATACCCGCCGCTAACTGTTCCCCTCGCAACCGCAAACCTAAATCATCCCCACTGGTGCGACGGGATAAAAATTGCTCCAATTTATCTAATAGCGATGATTTGGTTTCTTCAAAATTGAACCCTACGCTGCCTTCGGTGGGAGTGGGGTCAAAAATACGTAGCTGTAGGGGGGTAAAATTATCTTTCTCATACTTGCGAATCGCTTCATCAACCTCTGCATCAATCTTTAACAACGTCCCTAAATAATCTGCTCCTTTCAAAGCTTTAACTATCCGATTCGTTAATTCTTCGGGTATACCTGTTGCTTCCGTCACCTCGTGCCGCAACTCCACCAAAGCTGGGTCATCCTCTGGTAAAGCGGATAATTCCAAGTTGGAAGCTACCAAATTCAAAGACTTTGGCTGTGCTTGATAACATAACAAACGGGCTTTTAAAATCAATGCAGCCGCTGCAATTTGCACTGCTCTGGGGTCAATATCTATACCATATAAATTATTCTCTAAAATCGACTCAACTATTTCTTTGTCGCTCCAATTTTCCCCTCGATGTCGTGCTTCTTCTTGATAAAGTGCAAACAATAAACCAAAAGCTATCACCAGGAAATGCCCGGAACCGCAAGCTGGGTCGAGTATTTTCAAGTTTTTAATACTTTTTGGCGCATTATCCACCAAACTATCAGTTAAAGGTTGAGGAACCCAATATTTCCATCTATCTTCCGCTTCATTTTCAATTGGCATCAACGCATCTAACGCAACTTCCCCAACTTCCCGTTTTTCTTGCCATATTTCCCGTCGTTGTGCTAACCGTTGCAACGTCCCATCAGCCTCAACTTCTGCTACCCAACTATTTTTCTTGCACATACCCAGCCACATCTGCCCCAAACTATTGTGCAACATCCATTCCACCATGTAACGTTCGGTGAACATTTGGGTTTTGCTGGCGATTTCGTGCTGTTCTACTTTACCCCCACCATTCAACTTGGCATCCAGCGCTTCCCGTTCGGGGTCGTTCCAATACTGATAAACCCAGCCTAAAGTGGTATCATCCAACCATGCATCGGCTAATGCTGGCTCGTTCAATGCTTCGATTACAGTTCGTAATGTACTCGCAGGGATCGGAAATAACACTGTCACTCCCACATTACCAAATAATCCGGGTAAATCGAGCGCTAATTCGTCGTACAGTAATTGCAACAGCGTGGAATAACCTTCACTTTCATCTTTTAGTAGCTCCGGTGCAAAATCCTGAAATTCCCGATATCCCGGACTTTGCCAACCTCCAGTTACCACCGCAGGTTTAATTAACCTGTGTGCTTCCATTTGTTTAATTACCACCAAACGGTTTAACAAAGTTGCCGCAGCTAATTTTTCTGCCGTTTTTAAATATCGCTCCTTTGCTTGTTTATCCTTCTCTTTTTTCCCCTGTCTTTCACTGCGGGATTGTTCTTCTAGCCATTTTTCCAACCTTTGCCGCTTTACCCGCATTTCTTCTGATAATCCGGCTTTGGTTAAAGGTATAGATAATTGATAGGCACTGTCTACCGCATTGTGCAAATCCGTTAGCAACCGTTCCCTTAAGATGCGGATGGTACTTGATAGCTTGGATGTTGCTTCGGGGGAGAGGTAGGACATGGGGGAAGGGTTCCTGGGAGTATAAGTCCCAGTCTAATAGCGTAAGTCCTCTGAAGAGGACTGGCAAAAATATTCTAATGGCAAAGCGATAAAATAAGGTTAGTTCACTTCGATAGCTGATATCTATGGCAAAAGCAATCCTTAACCAAATCCTCGTTCAGTTAAAATCGTTGGAAATGGTTGAGCTACAGCAGCTCAATCAAGCTGTTCAGGATTGTCTTAATTCTCAAATTACCAGCGAGCAGGCTGCGTTTCATCAAGCATTATTAGAATCTGGCTTAGTCAAGCAAATTAAGATGCCTTCGCTCCGCAAGCCAACTGAGCGACGGCTCGTTGAGATACAGGGTCAGCCTATTGAGTAATTTATAAACAACCCATGAGAAATTACAAATATGGGCTGATGTCGAAGGTACTAGCCTTGCCGATTTAGCAGGGAAAGCTTAAATACGCAGAGCAGAAAAACCAATAACTTTTATGACCCAAACACAAGCCGAAATAAAGCTATATACCTACGACGAATTTATCGCGTGGTATCCGGAAAACTCATCCCGACGCTACGAACTGCACAATGGAGTAATTATTGAGATGCCCCCACCAGTTGGAGACCATGAAGATGTTGTAGGTTTTCTAACCGAAGAAATAGCAGCAGAGTTTAAGCGGTGCAAATTACCTTACCGTATTCCAAAAATGGGTTTAGTCAAAACACCATTAATTGAGTCCGCGTACATACCTGATGTATTGTTAATAAACCGTGACAATCTTAAAAATGAACCATTTTGGAAAAAACAATCGACCGTTATCTACCCCGAAACTGTACCGCTAGTAATAGAAGTTGTTTCAACTAACTGGCGTGATGATTATCATGATAAATTCGGGGATTACGAAGAAATGGGCATCCCTGAATATTGGATTGTAGACTACGCCGCATTGGGTGGTCGGAAGTTTATCGGCAACCCGAAAGTCCCTACTATTTTCATCTGTGAATTAATCGACGGAGAGTATCAAATGTCACCATTTATGGGTACAGACCGCATCGTATCGCCCACCTTCCCGCAGCTAAATTTAACCGCCCAACAGGTTTTCGACTCGATTATTTAAAGCGATTTTCTGATTTAAAAAGCTTTCCGGTTCCGGAAATTATGGGGTAAATTCATTGTGTTTTTTACAAATGACTTACCCATCAAAGCACTAAAAATTGGGCATTTAAACGTTAGTGAAGCCAGGATAAATTAATTATTTTATTTATCGGACAATTCTGCTTCTCGTTCTTCTGTCCATTGAATTTGGGGGAAAATTCGTCTCCGTCGTGCTGTGCGAATGGGTTTTGTTTCAGTCATGGTTTAATTTCCTCATTATTAGTAATTTGCTAATATCAATACTTTCTCATACCAACATAATATAGGACTACCCCAAAGATTTTTGAAAAGATCCGTAGGGTGCGTTATCGCTCTTCGTAACGCAGCCTACAGATACGTAATTTTATAAGCGCATTCGCCCTTAGCGTTCCCGCAGGCTGCGCCAACAAAAATCAAACCGGATTTCTATATGCGATCATTTACGATCTTAAAATGCAATGTGTATTCCAATACTACAAGAGATAAGGGGAAAGAAAAAATCTTACAAAGACGATAACAATGTGGTGACCCATTCTCGATCTGCTTGGGGGAGAACAGGTGGAGGAACTGGTTGCCGATAATCGATGCGAAAACGGTATCCTGCCCGTTCGTACACTCCATTCAAAATAGATTGTAAATCGATTGCTATCTCCTTATCTTCTGACTTTAATGGTAAGGGGAAAATGGGAATTGGTTCTGGTAACATAAATCCATAAAGGTCTGCAATCGGACGTTGTTCGCTGCGACTGACCAAAATGCGATAATCCCAGTTCAAATCATTTTCAGTTATTAATATGGGCAGTTCGCTGCGGAGTAAATCAAGTTCAATGAAGTGAGACTTGCTATCTAAAATCTGTTGCCGCTTTTCCTCATAAGCAACACGACCTTTTCCAGTTCGCTTATTTGTAGGTGACAGAAGTTCGATTGCTGCGATGACCACATCTGTTCCCAATTCTCTCACTTCTAAGTACCGCTCTTTAACTTCCACTCTCATGGGTAGTCGGACTTGTTGAGGGCGATTTAAAATTGCTACGCTTGAAGTCTCCATAACTGTATTTTGGGCAAGCGTAGATTTATCCACTGAAGAAAACACCACCGCATCAGGAATTCCGACCAACAATTCACTGTCTGCACTCTCAGAATATGTTCTTGTTTCTACTTCAATGTAGTACTTTGGCATAATTTGCGGTCCAATATAGTCAGCGATCGCCACAATTAAACGGCTATGAAACGATGACCAAAAGGGAGATTGTTCTAAATACGGGTCCATTCCCGGAAACGGAGACGGCATTGGTGATTTCCTTTCTCCAGACAATGCCCCTATTTTAACCTACCTCCAACTCACCTACTACTAAAATCCTCAACTCTACCACTCGTTTTAAAGCCTGGTCATTTGTCAAAAATGCTTCACAACCAGATGCTAAAGCGACTGCTACTTGCAACGCATCAGGGAGTTGAAGATTATAACGCAACCGCATTATCGCCGCTTCTCGTGCGATCGCAGCGTCAATTTCGACAAAAACCACTTCATCTTGCTGCAACATATCAATAAAAGCCTTCTCTAAATCCGCTAATCCCAGACGCAGGGGACCCACTAAACACTCTGATAATGTCACTGGAGATACAACTGCTGTAATATCAGTTTCCAACCGCTCAAAAATTGGATCGACAAAATTCACAAATCGTGGATTTCGCTCAATAAAATAAATGACGGGTGCTGTATCAAGAAATAAACGAGAAACACCAGTTAAAGCGTCACTTATCTTCATTACTCTCCTCGCAGTAACCATTCTCGATGCTCATCACCTTCCCTTCGAGTACGGGAAACCCAGTCCTGAGCATCCTCACCAAGTAGCGGATAACGTGCCATCCCTTTTAAATCGCTCCACTTTCGTTGTGACTGGGATGGAGTAACGTGCTTCTTCATAGATTCCACTAAATGTCCCATTAATGCCAGTTGTTCTTCTGGATTCAGTTGCTCAATCTCGCTTAACATTTTTTGAAGTAATGAACTCATAATTTTAACCCTCATCAACTGGTGTAAATTTTAGTTATGTTACCTACGTAAGCGTAGCCCGTCGTAGACATCGCCGATAATTTTAACTTAAATTATCCGGAATTATCCTAATTCGAGTATTCGCTTTTAACTGTACTAAAAGCCTATCTCTAATTTGACTAACCAACATTTCCACATCTTCCTGTGTACTCAATTCTCTACCACTCAAATTCAAAGATAGCTGGATAATTTCCTCCTTAGTTTCTTCCGATAAGACATTATCAAGGATAGTATTTGCTTTTGCCTCTGCTGATTGAATTTGAATGGCTGCCGTATCTTTTAATTTTAGTAAACTAGGATAAACGGCATCAGCAGTTGTGTCACAAGATGCTTGTTGAATCGGACGGAAAACATATTCAGACTGTTTCTCATTGAGCTTCATATAGCCGGGACGTTGTTTTAATCTCCCCTGAATTTCTTCAGTTTGTTGTTCGTGACGGGTAATTAATCTCAACCTGACTGTTTGATAATATTTCTCAATTGCTTGCAGGTGGGGTTCTAAACTGCTAATATCACGCCAAGGACGTTCAAGCTTGAGTTGTTCTTTTAAAGCTTTCACAGCTACAGCAATTTCTGTAACATCCTCAATTTCTGTGAGTTGGGCTACTTGATTTTCCTGAATATCTATTGCTCGTTTGACTGCTGCAACTGCTGTATCATTCAAATCAGTTTCAATAATCCCCAGCTGTTGAATTCCATCTCTCAAAACATCGAGATTTTTCTTAACATTAATTACCGTCTCCTCAACTTGACGCGATCGCATGGATTTTTCCAGTGCATCCCGCAGTTTCTGTAACACAAGAGGTATATCTAGACGCTGCGGTAATTTATTGTACCGTCGTTCGATTTCTTGCAAACGCTTGGATACAGCCGGAAAATAGTTAAATATGGCATCTGCGATCGCGTCGTTTTCGCGGTCAAGTTCTATACTCAATGCCTCTTGAAAGAACTTGCAAATTTTTACCTTATCTTGTGCAGATATATTCGTTTGATTAGGTGGTAATAAATCCGCACGTTTGAAATCTCGGTCTTTGGTAAATAAATCTTTCGTACCTGGGTCCCGTACCGAAGTAATTTCATCCCCCGATTCAGGTCTAATTCGTAACTTAGCACCCCGCAATAAACCCAGCAAACAAGCCTTAACTACATCTGTGGGATGCCCGTAGGGTGCTGCACCAAAGTGATTTAATAATGCAGTACCGGAAACGCCATTATAATCATCAATGTATCGAGCAATACGGCTGGGAACTTCTCCGCTACAGGTAGGAATATATTTCCCGGAGTCGAGTTCTAAAATACCTAGAACTTTATCCATAAACTTATGGGATGGTCCCGATAAATTTGGTTCTAAAAGCTGTGCTAATTCACCAGGTGTTACCGCTACATCGACATATTTGCTGTATATTTCCGGTAATATGCTTTCTCCTACCCGTTCTAAAACACTTGCGAAGCTATTACCGTGCTGAATTTTATCGATTTGCCGTCCCCGGAAGAAAATTTCACCATCCATAAATGCTTGGGAAATAGCTGCTTCCACATCTGTTTCTAACTTGTCGCAGCGACTTTGTTCTTCAAATAGCAACCGCTGTTTATCTCGGTTTAATGATTGCTTGCGGGCATCGTATTTCTTAATTATATGGCGAGAGCGTTCCAGGTCGCGGACTTGTGCTGCTAAGGAACCATCCTTACCTACAACCCAAATTAAACGATTTTGAAAATTATTGCCACTGCTAGTTTGTACCCAGGTAGTTGAATTGCGTTCGCCTTGATTGCTAAGATAGCGAAAATCGATATTCAATACTGCTGGGTCGTTAGGCACTTGCAAACGTTCTTCATTGCGTTGCCTGCCATCGCTGTAATATGCTGCCCAAGGGAAAGATTTGTTTTTGTAGTCGGGACGTTTAACAGTACCCAATAAAGTTTTGAGTTTTTCCGCAATAATTTCACTAATGGCATCTTGAGTAACACTATAATTATCTCTGTCCCGTTGCCATTCCTGTCCGGCAGAACTTTGAATTTTATAACCCAGTTTATCGGAGTAGGAAAGTAACCCCAAATTTCGCAATTTTTCCAAAGCTGGGAAAATATTGGATTCTTGATTTCCCATTCCCAAGTGGGAATAAAGACATTGACTAACTAAGGTGGCAGTTGTCGGTTCCTGTTCCTGAATTAATTCTAATAAAGCTACTGCTTTGGCAACCCGAATTGCCATATCATCATTAATTACCTCTTCATGACAAAACAACCGTGCTAGAGTGGTCTGCACATCCGCATCTAACGCGGATTGTTGTACCTCATAGATAGCATTAATTGTTACTAAAGCCCCTACTTCCTGCTCTCCTAGTTTTTGCTCCCGAAATAACTCCCCCAACAGTTGCAATAACCCGCGAATAGCATGGTCGTCACCCTTAACACGGGTCGAACGGGTGCGAAGATTCGAGGTAATTTGCATCAGTAAATCTACATAACTCGGAAGCATCGGATATACTTCGACAAAATCTTCTTCCGTAATCGCATCGCACTTGTAACCGTATAACTTTAGCTCGCTGCGGTGTTTTTGAAACAGCGATCGCAATTCAACTTCCCGACTGGGAGTCTTTTTGAGCAAACGTTTGTGGACAACATCCCGAATATTAGTAGGGGCAAGGTGAACCCGTAATTTCGGTGGAAAGCGGTCTTTTAACTTACCAATACTGCTTTCATCTGCGGAATCTTCTAACTTTTGCTGACCAGTTGCTAATAACCATACCTTCCCCTTCAGTTTTTGCCCCAAGTCGGAAACAAACGACTGAAGCTTCAACATCCGACTATCGTTTTGATGCACGTACTGACTAACTTCATCGATAACCACAAATAAAGTTTTACCAGCGGCCCGAATTCGCAACATCTCAATAATAGCCCTGGTTGTTTCCTCCACCGATGTTCCAATTCCAGTTTGGGCACCAGCACGACTATCCAGCCAACTCATCGGTTCATTATACCGATTGGGGTTCATTGCGTACATTACTTCCGAAAAAGCCTCCTCCGCAAGTTGGTCATTTTTCGCTATATCCCAACTTTCTCCCAAAGTTTGCTCCGCACAACTCAAAAACTCATTCCACTTCCCATCGAGTTCCAATTTCAACTCGTGGTCAGCAACATAATTACTAATGGTGCAGTATCCCAAACGTGACTGTATTTGTCGTCTCACCGCTGAGTGAATATGCTCGTCATCCCTAGCCACAGCACCAATATCAAATACTACAGCTATTGGGTCAATTAAACTGCGTACTCGCTGCCAAGCCTTGTGAAACTCCTGATTTTTGGGTGAATCATCCCGTGCTAGTAATACATCCGCTAACAGACGACCATCAGGCAGTATCAAATTATCCAATGCTAGCCCCAAAAGCTTGGCAAAACTCGACTTACCAGAACCGTAGAAACCCGATATCCAAGAAGAAGGTAATTCCGCACCATTTCGTTTTTGCAATTCCTCTGCCAGTGCTTTGAGGAGTTTAACAAATTGTTCGTGAATTCCTGCCTGCACCCGTTTATGTCGGGGGTCGCTCTCTGGATAACCCCCCGTGATAATATACTCAGAAACTTCCTCCCTAACTTTCGCCGGGTCTTGTTCGTGAAAGTACACCACTGGTGCTATATTACGGGTGATATCAGCAGCAAAAATTTCTTTTATTAACATAAATAAGGCAACTATGCACGAGCAAAAAGCAGTTCATATAAATCAATGTCTGTATTATTTTAACTACATATTCTAAGAATAAATTCTGGGACGATAATCCCGATCCGATGGAAATTCGCCCATAAACGACAAAGCATTTAAATCGGTTCGCGTTCCCGGATACAATAGCACTACTGGTAAATTACGGGTTTTACCATCAATATGCTTGAGCAATGCCGATGACCGGAAAAAAGGATATAATGCCCCAGCACGTCCCAGGAGAATTAAAGTGCGGTTGCTTTCCTCTGGGTGCTTGTCAGCAAAATCATTAATTAACTCAATCACATCTTTGGCAATACCATCAGCACCCTCAATATAAAGGGCAATTTTATCTTTCAGATGATTTAATGCCCGATTGGGGTCTTTGAGGTATAGTCGATGCTCGGTGCGGATAATACTATCTAGTACCCGTTGTTCTTCGGTTTTAATCCGATTCAACAATAAAAGATGTAGAGAAATTGCCAGCACATTCCAACCTTGACCTTTGAGTTCGTCGGTGAGCTTGCGGATGCGATCGCGTAGTTTAAATTCATCACGGGGGTCATAGTGCAAAATGCAAAATCGATAATTCCGCATTGTGCTGATTTTCGGACCGCTTTCATCAAGTAAATCGTTTTTGAGGGATGCTATGGCATTATCCAAAGAAGCACCATCAAACAACGAACTCATTATTTATCCTCCCACTTTATGCCCAAAACTTGAATTGCCCAAGTTTTTAAGTCGGGATAATCCCAGCCAAAATCGTAAAGTTCTCCCATTCGGTTAAAAGAAATACTAGACAAGCGACGCAGACGTTGTTCGAGAAAACTTTCGCTTAAACCCACAGAAGTCAAATAAGGATTGTCTAAAAGCGACCCAGTAAATTTGACGTGACGCAGAAAATATAACCAATAAGTTAATGCATCATCGCTAACCTTTGGGTACTGAAGCTGCCGCATACCAGTATTACCCGTACACAGCCCAGCCGCAGCACATGCACCTATTAACCCCGTCGCCATTCGTAAAGTTGTTGCCGATGACCAATCATTCTTAATTTGCCCAGTCAGCCAACGAGCAACTATACTGCGATCGAGATTAGCATTCGGTTGCTGACGGCGCTGCTCCAAAAAAAATCCCGTAAAATTGCGGTACAAAGGGTCAGTTAATTGCATATGCCAATGACAAATATTTTGGCGAGTTACAGGGTCACTAGGACACCAGTATCGCAATAGCAAAAGCGCTACGGGGTAAGACTCAAACCGATAATTAAGTTCAACTAGTAAACTGCGAACCCTCGCCATACTTTTACTACCGAACCAACGTTCTTCAAAAGCAACAACAGCTACCTTATTCTTAGGTATATCATCTCTGGAATGTTCCCAATAAGCCCGACTCTCTTCCAAACACAAAGAAGTACGCAGCAAGCGGGTATGAAAATCATTATTCTCCTCGCCATAACAAACTAATTTTGTAGGTGGGGACACAATTGCTTTGGTAGCCATAGGGTTTAGGATTTTTCCAGCCGATAAAAGGGCATAGGGTAGCTTTCAGATAGAGGTAAAAGCGCAGCTGCTAATTTTTTAGCACTTTCCTCCAACGATGAAAGCATATCACCCACTATTTCCCGTCCGTTAGGAACCACTAGGAAATCCACAGGAATGCGGATTGCCTCCTCAAATTCTGACTGAGAGAATGATTTATAGATATCTAAAGAAATATCTTTCTCCAATGCAACCAATGGGTTTTCCCCACTAGACTTATGAAAAGCTAGTCGCTGGGCTAACTGCTCGTCAACATCATATCCCCAAAAAAATATAGTTCTCACGTAATCCGGTTGAGTCATGGACTGTCGCTTGCGTCGATCCACCTGAATTGCAGCTTGACGCACAGCTTCTAAAGATGCCCATTTAGAGGTTTTCGGCAATAAACGAGCAAATAAATCCCCTCCACCGTATTCATCAATTAAATCAGTTCGCCACCAATCTAGCCGTTTTGGTTCGCAAGCACCTTCACCACCCCAAGCAACCATTATCTGGAGGGCGAGAATTTTATCTAATATATTATTAGCAACTTGAACTACAACCATAAAGCGATCGCTTGAAAAGTCTTTACTATATTAAGGCGATTGTCAAACATGAGAATTATTCCCTGCTGCAATTAAAATTGAGCGAAGAAAGGCAAATTCCAGCTTACAAACATAAAATTTTTATGAAGATACTGGTATTAAACGCTGGTTCGAGCAGCCAAAAGACTTGTCTGTATGAGATTGCAGGTGAAATCCCCGAACAAGCACCCAAACCCGTTTGGGAAGCAAAAGTAGATTGGAGCCACCATCAGGGATTCGCAGAAATTGAAATCAAAACAGCTAATAGTGAAAAACTCCTACTTGAAGAAATCCCTGGAGACTCTCACTCTTCTGTAATGGCGCATCTGCTTGATACATTAACAAGCGGTTCCACTCAAGTAATTGGTGAATTATCAGAAATTGATATCGTAGGGCATCGCGTCGTACATGGTGGTCAAGATTACTCTGAGAGTGTGGTAATTACACAGTCCGTAAAAGAGGTGATCGCTCGTCTTTCTACTCTTGCTCCAGCACACAATCCAGCCAATTTGGAAGGGATAGAGGCGATTGAGAAACATTTAGGAAATATTACCCAAATAGCAGTTTTTGATACCGCATTTCATAGCAGTCTGCCCGATGCGGCCGCTATCTATCCCGGTCCTTACGAGTGGGTAGACGAAGGTATCCGCCGCTACGGGTTCCACGGCATCAGCCACCAATACTGCGCCCAACGTGCCGCTCAAATTCTCGGTCAAGATTTGGCATCGCTAAAGTTAATTACCTGTCATCTGGGCAATGGTTGCTCTTTGGCGGCAATCTCTGGCGGTGTCAGCATCGATACGACTATGGGCTTCACACCCTTAGATGGATTAATGATGGGCAGTCGTTCTGGTGCTGTTGACCCTAGTATTTTAATACACCTTTTACGGGAAAAAGATTACTCGGTAGACAAATTAGATAACCTGCTAAATAAGGCTTCTGGGTTAAGTGGAATTTCGGGAGTATCTAGCGATATGCGACAAATTACAGAAGCGATCGCCCAAGGAAACACCAGGGCTCAACTGGCACTAGATATTTACATCCATCGCTTGCGGTCTTATATTGGTGCCATGCTTGCCAGTTTATTCGGATTAGACGCTTTGGTGTTTACTGCAGGTGTGGGCGAAAATTCTCCAAGGATTCGTCAAGCAGCTTGTGAAGCCTTCCCATTTTTAGGCATAAAAATTGATAATACTAGAAATACTAGCAACCCTGTGGATGTAGATATTGCCGATCGTGACTCAAAGGTGCGGGTATTAGTCGTGCATACTCAAGAAGATTGGGCGATCGCTACTGAGTGTTGGCGACTCAGGTAGGTTAATTGAATGAAGGAAGAAGGAAGAAGGAAGAAGGAAGAAGGAAGAAGGAAGGAGGTTTATATATGGGGGTTGGAACGACCCCGATCAGGTCGGGGTAGTGAACCCCCCCAGCGAGGATAAAGCTCTATTCCAGAGAAAACGGTGCGTGTCGCTTATTTTTGCTTTTCCCAAATCCTACAATTCAGAAAAGCTCTCCTTCAATCCTCTGTGAAGCGATCAACTTGGAGTATAAAGTCAGGTAATACAGCTTCACCACAAAGTTGAGTAGGCAGCGATCGCACTTCTTTAACTTGTCCTTGACGATATACTTCAACTTGTTGATCTTGAGGATTTAACATCCAACCCAAGCGAACACCGCTTATCATGTACTCCTGCATTTTTTCTTGCAGTATGTCTAATTTGTCTGTTCGTGACCTCAGTTCAATCACGAAGTCGGGTGCTAGCGGAGGAAATTTCTGACGTTGTTCTGGAGTCAAAGATTGCCAGCGAGAGCATTCTACCCAAGCCGCATCGGGAGCGCGATTGCCCCCAAGAGGAAGCTTAAACATTGTTGAAGAACTAAAAACAAAGCCGAGTCCGGTTTGACGGTTCCAGATATTCAAATCTGTGATGTAATCCGCTTCTCGTCTTCCACTATCGCCACCGACTGGAGACATAAAAATTAAAACTCCTTTGGCATCTCGTTCGATGTTTAGGTCAGGATTGCTGATACACATCTGATAAAATTGCTCATCCGTGAGATGAACCTGACTTAGATCGACTTTGAAGGGAAGCGTCAGCGAAGTCATAGGGTTGCAAGAAGGAAAAACGATCGGGGTGATTGCGCTAATGACATTATGGCATCAAGAAGTTAATCGCGTGCGAGTAGCAATGCAACCAAAATGTCCGCTAACGGGTAATTCCTGTCAAAACAATAAAATTTTTACCTTTTTTAATGCCTCATTAGCTTTGAGGAATTTGGCCTAAACCAGTGGTTAGGTCTACGGAGGTAGAACATTTGATGTTTGACTCAGCTTGTGCCATGTTATCACCTGAAATTTTGTTGTGAGGTAACTCCTTGGAGAAATTGTGGATATCAAACTTATCAATGCAGAAGTTCTCACTTACTTAGAAGCATAGGGACGGATAATTCAAAATTGATTTGACTGTTACTTTGGCGAGATTTGTGGGAACTATATATCTGTAGTCCGACCTTTTAAAAGTCAGTCAACCAAAATGCTCCTTCCATCTCGTCAAATGATTACTACATTTTTTGTAATTTGTTTATCTATCTTAGGAGTTAGCTTACTCCAATATCCGCGACTGCATAAATTTATTTTAAGTAAAAATACCGCTTCTTTAGAAACTATAAAAAAAGATATTAATACAGAAAAACTGCGTCTGAGTTTCCTTAAAGAAATGCCAACTTTTGGTTATAACAACTTAGTTGCCAATTGGGTATATCTCGGCTTTTTACAATATTTTGGTGATGATGAAGTCCGCGAAAAAACAGGTTACAGTTTAAGTCCAGAATATTTTGAAGTAATTCTCAAACGTGACCCCAAATTTCTAACTGCTTATTTGAGTCTTTCTAGCAGTACTTCTATGTATGCCGCAATGCCAGAACGTTCAGTTTCATTAACGCAAAAAGGTTTAAAATCTCTCAATCCTTGGGTTCCCGAAAGGTCTTATTATGTCTGGCGTTATAAAGCAATTGATGAGTTGTTGTTTTTGGGTAATTCTCAAGCGGCAAAGCAATCTTTTGAGCAGGCAGCAAATTGGGCTAGCAAACATTCAGATGAAGAAAGCAAACAATCCGTACTTATTTCCAAAGCAACCGCTAATTTTCTTCAGCGCAATCCGAATAGTAAACGCGCCCAAATTTCTACTTGGGCAATGGTGTTGAATAGTGGAGTCGATGAAAATGCTAAGAAAAGAGCGATCGGTGCGATAGAAGCTTTAGGGGGTGATGTAACGAGTACTCCTCAAGGTAATAAAATTAAATTTCCTGAAAAAGATTGAACGAGACTTATTTTTGAAAAAGCGGCAGCACAATTAAAACAAGTCTGTCTAAAACTGCCCCGTTATCGTTGTGGGATGCTGAGTCAAAGCTGTCCAGTTAACTGGAGAGTCAAGCTTTGTTGATGATTTGCGTTTTGTTAGGTTATGGCGAAGGATGGCACACTTGCTACTTATCTGGCGTTATTCGACAAATCGATACCAATGGTCAACACTAAAGCGTCTTAAATAAATATCTTCGTTTAATCGCTCAACTAAAATCAACGACATTGGATGTTTTGCAGGGTTTTTAAAATAAGTACATACATCTTCTTAGAACTATTCCTATAGATAGATGCAGAGGGATTAAAGAATGAGGGTTTTGTCTTTAAGTACACATTTTTTGTGATTTTACCTCTACCCAAAAGGAGTTTTCAATTAGACACACAGAGTGTAGTTATAAATAAAAAGATTAGATGAAGTTAGTATTATTTTGTTAAGTAAAGGGTAATATATCAGTATGCGTAAACAAAATTACATTTTAGAGATACCCTTATGCCAAAGGTAGAATTACTAACCGTACTTTGCTAAAAATAGTGACCATAAGTATCAAAGCTTTGGTTATTGTGTTTGGCACTTCATTAAGTACAAACGCAGTTACTCCCTTTCCGGTCTAAAATTACCGATTCTCTTTTTACCTCTTACCTTGGCGCTCTACCGAAACTCTAGGCGCATCCCTGACGGGACGCTTGCGACGAGCGAGCAAGAGTGGGATTATTTCATAGGTAATCTTCTCGCGGAAATACAGTTAGTTGCGCCTCTACAACCAAAATTGTTCCCTAATCTTCAAGTTCAATGTCAATGACTTTACCACTTAGATTAGAAGTATCAGTTATTATTCCAGTACACAATGGAGGTAATAGTTTTGTCAAATGCTTATCAAGTTTAGCTGCTGCGGCCCCTGCCCCATATGAAATAATTGTTGTAGCCGATGGAGATAGTGACAATTCTTGGGTTGTTGCCGAGCGGTTTGGTGTGAAGGTCTTGAGATTACCTGTATGTTCAGGTCCGGCGAAAGCGCGTAATGTGGGAGCGCAAAATGCAACAGGTGATATATTATTCTTTGTCGATGCTGATGTCACGATTTATCCAGAAACTATTGGTAGAGTCGAAAAAATCTTCTGCGATCGCCCCGAATTGTCAGCCATAATTGGCTCTTATGATGATGAACCCGGTGAAAGGAATTTTCTATCGCAATATAAGAATTTGATTCATCACTATACGCATCAAGTAGCTAGCGAGGAAGCTTTTACTTTCTGGGGTGCTTGCGGTGCTATCCGTCGAGAGGTGTTTCTATCCTTGGGTGGCTTTGATGAAAGTTATCGACGACCCTGTATAGAAGATATTGAGTTAGGCTATCGCTTGAAGAAGGCTAATTATAGAATTGGACTTTGTAAAGATTTGCAAGTCAAACATTTAAAGCGATGGACTCCGATTTCTTTATTGAGAGCAGAATTTTTCTACCGTGCATTACCTTGGGTAGAATTGATTTGGCGCGATCGCACAATCAAAAATGATTTAAATTTAGGTTTCACAAGTCGCTTGAGCGTGGTTTCAGTCTACCTGCTTTTGGCTACTTTGGTCGCGGCTTGGTGGCTACCTGGATTACTAGTGGTCGCTTTGGGATTAAGTTTGCTGCTATTAGGCTTAAATTTACCGGTTTATCGTTTCTTTATTGCTAAACGAGGTTTTTGGTTTACATTAGGCGTAATTCCCTGGCATTGGTTTTACTACATTTATGGTGGTTTAGCTTTTGTTATTGGCACAATTCGCCATTTTTGGTTTCAATCTGGGTTCTCAAAAATCAATGCATCTACTACATCCAATATTTCGCAGTAGTTAACTTTTTTCACAACAAACAAATATATTTGGGAATCTAACGATGGAAAAATATCCTGTTGTTATTATAGGAGCTGGTCCAGCCGGTCTGACATCTGCGTACCAATTAGCCAAGCAAAACATTAAATCTCTAGTTTTAGAGCAATCGGATAAAGTTGGGGGAATATCCCGCACGGAGACTTATAAAGGTTATCGTTTTGACATTGGTGGTCATCGGTTTTTTACCAAAGTCAAAGAAGTAGAACAACTTTGGTATGAAGTGATGGGGGACGAATTTATCAAAGTTCCCCGAATGTCACGCATCTATTACCGAGGTAAATTTTTCAACTATCCCCTGACAATTTTTAATACACTCTCCAATATCGGCATCAGTGAGAGTTCCTTAATTTTATTAAGTTACTTTAAAGCCAAAGTTCGAGCGAAAATACGACGCGGTTGGGAAGCCGAGAACTTTGAGGAATGGGTCAGCGACAGATTCGGCAGTCGGCTGTACTATATGTTCTTCAAGACTTATACCGAGAAGGTCTGGGGAATTCCTTGTACGCAAATTCGAGCCGATTGGGCAGCACAAAGGATTCAGGGTATGTCGCTTAAAAGAGCGATTATCAATGCTTTGTTTGGGAGTCAAAACGCCAAAAGCTTAATCAAAGAATTTGATTACCCGCTTTTAGGTCCGGGGATGATGTGGGAAAGGTTCCAAGAAAAAGTCGAAAGTAAGGGTTCGACCGTGTTGATGGAAACGCAGGTAACTCGGATTGAACGTGAAGGCAATCGGATTAAAAGCATCACTGCACTACAAGCAGATAAAACAATCCAAATTACAGGCAATGATTTCATATCAACTATGCCAGTGACAGCGCTGTTGCACCGACTCGACCCCCAACCCCCAGAAAATGTTTTAGCTGCGGCACGAGGTTTGAAATATCGAGATTTTCTAATTGTCTCAATCGTCATCAACGAAGAAAATCTCTTCCCCGATAACTGGATTTACATTCACAGCCCGGAGTTCAAAGTTGGACGCATTCAAAACTTCAAGAATTGGAGTCCGGCTATGGTTCCCGATGCGAGTAAGACCTGTTTGGGGATGGAATATTTTTGTAGTGAGGGTGATGAACTTTGGGAGATGGCTGACGCAGAGTTAATCAAACTTGCCAGTCGTGAGATTGTTGATTTAGGCTTAGTCGGCAAGCAGTCCAAAATTGAAGATGGGGTGGTCATCCGGCAATATAAGGCATATCCTGTATATGATGGCGAGTACCGCCAGCATTTACAAGTTATTCAAGATTATTTGCAAAAATTTGAAAATCTCCAAACTGTTGGTCGCAATGGGATGCATCGATATAATAATCAAGACCATTCGATGCTGACAGGGATGTTAGCAGTGAAAAACATTTTGGGAGAAAACCACGATTTGTGGAATGTGAATACCGAACGCTCTTATCACGAAGAGTTTACAAAAAGCGAGTGGTCGAGCGTTAAACCACAGCCTCCATCAGACTTACAGCTAGAACCAACGGGTAGCAATTCTTAGATTTGCAGAACAAAACTCAGCACTTTCAAGAAAGGGATGAAGCACCGATGACAGAACCACAAGTAACGATTGTTGTCGTACCACGCGAACGATTTAGCTATGGGCGCGAGTCGCTAGAGAGTATTTATGCACATACAACAATGCCGTTTCAGTTAGTTTATGTAGACGGCAATTCTCCCATCTGTGAACGGCAATATCTGGAAGCGCAAGCGCAAGAGAGAGGTTTTCAACTAATTCGGACTGATTATTACCTTTACCCGAACCGGGCAAGAAATCTCGGTTTAGCGCAGGTTAATACTAAGTATGTTGTCTTTGTTGATAACGATGTCATCGTTTCCCCTGGGTGGCTGGAAGCATTAATCAGCTGTGCAGAAGAAACTGGCGCGACAATCGTGGGACCGTTGGTGTGTCATGAGGAACCAGTGCATGAAATTGTTCACTGTGCTGGTGGGGAAACGCACGTTATCCGTGACGCGACAGGTAGGCTGCGGTTGCGGGAAAAGATGTACAAACAAGGTCATCGTGTGGCAAATGTGCTAGCCGACATGCAACGGACGCAAACGGAATTGTGCGAGTTTCACTGTATGCTGGTGCGGACAGAAATCTTCCTGCGGCTTGGTCAGTTTGATGAGACGTTGCTCAACTCCAAAGAGCATTTGGATTTCTGTATGAGTGTAATGCAAGTGGGGGAGACAGTTTATTTTGAGCCTGCCTGTATTGTGACTTATGTGCCAGGGCTGCCTTTAAAGTGGACAGATATGCATTATTATATGTTGCGGTGGAGCGATGCTTGGGAGCTAGCGAGTTTAAGCCGCTTGCGCGAAAAATGGGAACTAGCAGAAGATGGCTACTTCCAACACAAGTATAAGATTTTGGGTTGGAGACGTAAGAATACAATTTTGCGTCCTTTAGCGCGGAAATTGAGCTTTGGGATGGAAAATAGCTTGGTGGAGAAAGGCTGGGTGTTTGGTTTAGCTAAAGTAGAAAAATTACTTAACCGCTACCTTACCGCCCGATATGCTAGAAGTCAGCGCCAAATCCAAACTACAACTCCCAATTCCTTACTCAAGCAACCCCAAACAGCGATGTCACAGGGGTGAGGGTAGTGCATGAAAATTCTGCTGCTCAATGACCTCGGTACACCCACTGGCGGCGCAGAGTTGCAAATGCTGTCTCTACGCCAAAATTTGCGCGATCGCGGTCATGATGCTCGCCTACTATCGAGTCGTGCCACTCCTGTAGCTGACACTAAATTACTGGCTGACTACAGTTGTTTTGGCTCTAACAGTCGCCTCCAAGTGTTAACTCAAACAGTCAACCCTTCAGCGTACAGCCGTCTGCGTCAAATCCTCCACGACTTTCAGCCAGATGTCGTCCATGTGCGAATATTTATGGGGCAGCTCTCACCCTTAATCTTACCACTGTTGCGAGATGTACCTTGTCTCTACCAAATGGCAATGTACAGAGCCATCTGTCCTAAAGGAACTAATACCCTACCCGATGGCAGTCCCTGTCAAGTTTCTGCCGGCAGCGCTTGTTTACGCTATGGCTGCATGACACCGCAATCTTGGGCAATATTGATGGTGCAGCGACAACTGTGGCAACGCTGGCGGGGTGCTTTTGATCTAATGCTTGCCCTCAGTTATGCGATGAAAGCCCAGCTAGAAGCGGCAGGCATTACACCTGTACAAGTGGTGTACAATGGTGTACCATTTCGCTCGATGCGATCGCCCCTTGCCAGTCCCCCCACCGTCGCCTTTGCAGGGCGCTTAGTACCCGAAAAGGGAGTAAGCATTCTGCTACAAGCCTTTGCCCGTGCTTGCACCCAAGTACCCCAGGCACGGTTACTAATTGCCGGACAGGGTGGGGAAGAAGCAGCTTTACGGACGCTTGCAGCAAAACTAGGAGTGGCTGCAAATGTGACTTGGCTGGGTCATTTGCCCCGCACCGATATGGAGAAACACTTTGACTCGGCTTGGGTACAGGTGATACCGTCGCTGTGGGCAGAGCCATTTGGGAATGTGACGACAGAAGCAATGATGCGCGGTACTGCTGTTATCGCCAGTACAGTGGGCGCACAACCAGAGATAGTTAGTGAGGGGACGACGGGTTTTTTATACCCACCCCATGATGTCGAAGCCTTAACTGCTGCCCTATTACGCCTATTGCTCAACCCAGAGAAGGCCGAACAGATGGGGCAAGCTGGTCATCAGCGTGCCTGTACCCACTTTAGCGAAGACCGTTGCACCGAGGAATTTTTAGAGATTTACCAAGAGTTGCGCTCTAAATATCAATAAGCATTAACCCTGGATGGATAAAGACGCTCAAAAACCTGCCGACCCAAATCAACATGTCCGCACCGATTCCCTGCAGGCTAACCTGAAGGGACGCTCCTTGCGGTCTGGCTTAATTACCTTTATTGCCCAACCTCTGAAATTGGCGATTGGCATTGGATCAACTGCTCTCTTGGCGAGGCTGTTGACACCTGCTGACTTTGGTTTGTTGGCAATGGTGACACCCCTACTGTTATTAGTAGACAGTTTGAGCAACTTGGGACTGGAGACAGCAACGATACAGCAAGAAAAGTTGGAACATCAGCAACTTAGCGCGATTTTTTGGCTGTCACTTGCAGTCAACGTCCTCGTGTTCGGACTGATGCTGGCAATGGCACCTGTTCTGGCATGGTTCTATGGGGAAGCGCAGTTAACTGGAATGACGATAGTGCTAGCAGTGGGCTTTCTGGGCCAGTGCTTAACATTTCAGCACAAATCGCTACTAAAGCGGCAAATGCGCTTCGGGGTGCTAACAGCAGTCGATGTCGGTTCGCTGATCGCCAGTAATGCTTGTGCGATCGCCGCTGCCGAACTGGGTTGGGGTTACTGGGCATTAGTAATACAGTTGGTTGTGATGCAGCTAACCCAAAGCATTGCCTGTTGGGTGGTTTGTGATTGGCGACCTGCGAAATATTCCCAAGATTTACTTACCCTAGATGTCAATCTACGGACAATGTTTGCTTATGGAGCCCATCTAACAGCCTTTCGGGTTCTCACGCGCGTTAGCAAGAGGCTAGACCGCATCTTAATTGGCTACTTCAGCGGTGCGAGAGCGTTGGGTTTTTATGATGTTGCCTATCGGTGGGCATATTTTGCCTTTGAACAGGTGTATATGCCCCTGTTCGATGTCGCAGTATCCAGCTTTAGCCGCGTACAGCACGACCCCGACCTATACCGGGCTTATTGCCGTCGTGGGCTGATGCCAATCTTCGCTTTATGTATGCCAGCACTGGCATTTTGTTTTGTCGAAGCGCGTGAAACTATTCTGCTTTTGCTAGGCAAGCAATGGTTGGAAGCAGTGCCAATCTTCCAATTGCTAACGATTGCTGTATTTTTCAACAGTATGGATCGGGTTACCAAGTGGCTTTACGTGTCAGAGGGTCAAACTCAGCGACAGTTTTACTGGAGCCTTATTTCTACCCCAGTCATGATTACCGCCATCGTAGTTGGTTCTAGGTGGGGCGTTTATGGTGTGGCGATGGGGTACACAATAGCAACTTGCCTTCTAGCCTACCCCAGTGTTGCTTACTGTCTCAAGACATCGCCTGTTAAGATGAGTGACTTCCTCAGCGCTATTGGTTCTCCCACTTTAGCATCCTTAGTAGCGGCAGTAGTACTGTTTGCAAGTAGATTCGTGTTACCTAGTAACGACACTCTAATTCTTAATTTCATTCTCAAGCTGATAGTTTTTGGCATCATTTACCTTGTAGTCTGGTTTTGCCTTCCTGGTGGTAGGAAGCTGAAGACACAAATGTTGCTATACTTGCAGCAACTCAAGACTCAGAGCAAGGAGTAGGAGTTGAAAATAATTATGAGCCAACCTTTACTTAGTATCATTATTCCCACACGCGATCGCCCGCATTTACTTCCCCACGCTGTCCAAAGTGCCATTAAGCAGACTATAAATGAGATTGAGGTCATCGTTGTCGATGATGGCTCGACACAGCCAGTAAGTTTACCCGAACACCCCCAGTTGAGCGTCATTCGTCTGTCTGAGTCTCATGGTGGTGCAGGAGCGCGTAATTGTGGCACCGAGGCAGCCCGTGGTCGTTGGATTACATACCTTGATGACGATGACCGACTCCTCCCCAACATGGTCGCTGTATCGCTGGCAGCCCTAACTAAGGCTACACTACCAGCACCTGTCGGGGTAATTTCGGGGATTGAGGAAGTCAACGCTCAAGGTGAAGTTATTAGTAAACGCATTCCACCTCCATCTCGTCCACGCGGTTGCCACTTCTCCCTAGAAAATCTGGAGCCTGGTTATTCTTACAACACCAAGCAAACTTTGGTTGTGGAGCGTGAGGTGATTCAGCAAATTGGTGGCTGGGATGAGGCATTTCGTTCTCGCGTTCACTCTGATCTCTTCCTGCGGCTCAACCCCGTTTGCTCGCTCATTGGTGTGCCGATTGTTACCTACAAACTTTTTTTACACATAGGCGATCGCGTATCAGTCAACCCAACACTACGCCAGGAAAGCTTCGATCGCCTCATCAACAAGCACCAAATGCTGTTTGAAGCACACTCAAAGATGTTTGCCAACTTTGTCTACGAACACGCCTATACCTTGTATGAGTTGGGACAGACAAGTACAGCATTTTCCACCTTATGTCGGGCAATGAAATTACATCCCCTTCATACCCTCAGGCGATTGCTGCATTATTGGGTCAAGGGTTTGTAATTACTTTGGATAGAAAATTTAGGATAGCGCAAGTTTGGTGTAATCAAGAACTTATGGAACAACAACCTTTATTCTCAATTATTATCCCTACCTATAACCGTCCGGAACGACTAACTACTTGTTTAGAGTCGCTGATACGTCTGAACTACCCGTGCGATCGCTTTGAGGTGATTATAGTTGACGATGGCAGCGAGGTAGAATTAGATTCTCTAATTGCTTCGTTTCGCAGCCAACTGCATCTAACTCTGATTCGTCAAGCGAATACGGGACCTGCCACAGCGCGAAATACGGGTGCTAAACATGCAGTCGGTAAGTATCTCGCTTTTACTGACGATGACTGTACGACTACACCTAACTGGTTAGCCACTTTAGCAGCGCGGTTTACTACTGCACCAGACGATACCATGATTGGTGGTAGAACTCTCAATGCCCTACCTGACAATTCCTACTCTACAGCCAGCCAGGTACTGATTGATTACTTGTATAGTTATTACAACAGTGGTGGCAAGCAGTTGCAGTTTTTCGCCTCAAATAACTTTGCCTTACCAGCCGTAGGTTTTCAGGCTATTGGCGGCTTTGATAATACTTTCCCCTTAGCAGCGGGGGAAGACCGGGAGTTATGCGATCGCTGGTTACACAAAGGGTATAAAATGATTTATGCTCCAGAAGTGCAAGTCTATCACGCTCATGAACTATCATTACCAAAGTTCTGGCGACAACACTTTAATTATGGTCGCGGAGCTTTTTGTTTTCATAAAAATCGAGCTAAACAAAAGTCAGAAAAAATTAAAGTAGAAGCTTTGCCCTTTTATTTGAATTTGTTGACTTACCCCCTATCATCAACTCAAATATCACCCCTTGTTTCTCTATTTATTTGTGGATTATTATTCATCTCACAAGTTGCAAACGTTACAGGCTTCTTTTGGGAAAAAGCACAGTCCAATTCCTGAAAATTCCTTTTGCTACGGTGAAAAATTCTACCACATTCAAACATTTTTATATTACACACAACAAGCATAACAACTTTGATATTATGTCTATAGATACGTCAACCCACCATAAAAATCTGCAAAAAATCCTAAACTTATTTTTGATTTTTGCAATTATTATTACTCTACTAAGTGCGACAATTGACTTGAAAAATACTCTCAAAGGTGGCGGAGTAGACTTGAGAAATAGAGTGGTGGGAGCAAGACTTTTAAACAAAGGTTTAGATCCCTATTATTTCAAGTGGAAACCAGGTAACGATGAAAGATTGCTTGACCCTTTAGACCATACTAGTATACTTGTTTCCAGAGTTACTGTTAATCCCAGTATCTTATTATTTCATTCTCTTTTCGCTAATTTACATTATTTTCCACAAAGAATATTTTGGTTTATTCTTCAATGGTTTTTTTTAATTTCATCTATTATATTGCTATTCGTCAGAAAAAATTTTGATAACTTACAAACTAAGTTCGTATTAGGTATCACTTTAATATTGATCGCTGGTAGCTCATTTTGGAAGTTGCACGTAGACGTAGGACAATTTTATGTTGTTTACGTTTTTCTTCTATCTTTAGCATATTATTTTTTCACATCCGAACAAAAGTTTAATAATGCTATTGGAGGTCTTTTCATTGGTCTAGCAGCTTGTTTTCGGTTCCCAATTATTATTATGGTGCTACCAATGATTCTTTTTAAACAAATCAAAATGCTTACAACGACATTGGTGAGTTTTTTTATTTGCTTAGTAGCATCTTTCTTCCTAGCAGGTTCGCAAGTTTGGCAAAGTTATTTTTCGGCAATGCAAACTTTTGGAAAACTTAATATTGGTTCTATTTCGGTAGATAAAGATAATGGAGAACTAATTTACCCGAAGGTTATTGAAGGTATGGATAATATACGAAACATTATTGAAATGCCTAGTCCTGATACCTCCATACAGTCTCTTGTAAAGAAATTTCTATCATTCAATCTAGAAAGTAATTATTTAATCTTAATGTTGGCTGGGGTTCTGCTACTTTACAGTTTTCTAATTTATAGCTTGTCTCGCAGGAGCAACCATGCAGCTAAGACGTCAAATATAGACATAATTTTCTTGATTGGTACTATTAGTATTTTAATCGTTGATTTCTTTATTCCCGCACCTAGATATCAATACAATAATATTCAACTTTTAATTCCTTTTTTCCTAATATTACAAAATGTCAATTTCAACATCAGAATGCTGAGTTGCACTTTTTCGATGTTTACTGGCTTTTTGATTATGAATGGATTATTTGTCTGGCTACCTTTGGAAATTCTGCTTGGTGAAAGTTTAGTATTAAGCTCAATGATATTAATAAGTTTAATGATTGCAAGCAGAATTTCTACAGATTGGAATAAAAAACAGACATAACTCAATACTGTTTTTCTTCTCTGCGAGACACTACGTGAACGCGCTACAAAGGACTCGAAAAACATCTTTTTTTTACTGAAGCTCTAAACTCAGAACGCGCATTTTTATTAGCTATTCCTTCTTCCAACTTCGGTCCTTACTTCAACATCATTTGTAAAAATATAACGTGTTCAATTTTCATAAATTATGAAAATCCAGCTTCACAGCTAATTTCATTCTGAATATGAACTTTAACTGTTTCTTCTCCTAGTAGCTGCTCTATCGTAAGTAGCAAGTTACATGAGAACATCTATTACTAGTAGCATAGTCAGATGAGAGCATACTCATGAGTCAAATACCGAAAATTGATCGTCAACGGGAGCATCAAGCTAATGAACGTACCTTTTTAGCTTGGTTACGGACTTCTATTGCATTAATTGGCTTTGGTTTTGCGCTCGCTCGCTTTGGTTTATTTCTACACCAGCTTAATGTTGCTTTGAGTAAACAACAGTCTACAGAACATCCTTTTTTTAACTCTCAAAATTTGGGTATTGCTTTAGTCGTCTTTGGTATTGTTACCATTGCTTTAGCTGCATGGCGCTATAACCAAGTTTTCTGGCAAATTGAACGCGCAGACTATCAACCTAACCGTTCGATGGTTTGGATTATGACTTCAGTAGTAATAATTTTAGGATTTCTGAGTATTCCTTTGCTACTTTTGCGAGATAAACTCTCTCCCTATCCTTCTCGCGTTCCCACTCAGGTACAGTCTCGAAATCTTCGTTGACTTGAAAATAAAATCTCCGATATAGGACTACTATCTGATTTTTGGGCGTTCCTGAATTGAGGTATGAATTACCCTCACACTTCCCAGCCCCTCTCCCTTGGGGCTATCCATTACGTGAGGAATTGGTCAGGGGATGCGATGTAGGAGACCCGGCATTCCTCCCAACACCAAATCGTTCGCGCAGCGTGCCCTATACGGGCAAGATTATGGTGTGGGACTCCTGCCCGTTTTAGTTGATTGATATATTCCCCACCTTTGGTAGTCGCCATGTCAGGTGCATCAAAGTTGGATTTTACGTAGCAGTTAACAACTCCCTAGTTCTTTGCAATGTCGAATTAACTCAGCAACAGACCAAGCTTGGGCGATCGCTCCTCTAGGGGTATGAGGTTTATCACCATCAAAAATCTCTGAAATTGAACCAATACAAGCATCCGAGCGGAAATGTTTCAATAGGGGCTGCCAATCAAAAGGTAGTGGATCAATTTCATAGAACCGCTCCCAAGCGCGAATAAAAGGGCCAATCAGCCAACTCCACACTGTCCCTTGATGGTAAGCGCGATCGCGTTCTTCGTTGTTACCGATATATTTACCTATATATTCTGGATCAAAAGGAGCAAGACTGCGAAGTCCATAGGGAGTAAGCAAGCAAGAAGCTGCGAGATCGAGTATTTGCAGTCCCTGGTGTTGAGGAAACCCACAATGACGCAACGAAAGCGCTAAAACGGCATTGGGTCGAATTTGGCAATTGCGGCGATCGTCCGGTTCAATCGTGTCGTATAAGTAGCCGAGTTGGGGATTCCAAAACTTCTGGAGCGAAGCTTTCACCTGTTCTGCTTGCTGGGTATAACGTCTTGCCTGCTTCGCCAAGCGCATCCCCTCAACTGGGGATTCTTGCTCGCTTAAGATTTCTGCCCACCGACTGGCCCAACATAAAGCGGAATACCATAAGGCATTGATTTCCACTGCTTTACCACGACGGGGGGTTACAGGCTGCCCGTCAATCACAGCGTCCATCCAAGTCAGGGCAACACCCCGAGCATCCCAACCAACCAACCCATCTGTAGAATCTACCTGGATATTATAGCGCGTACCACCCATAAACGCTTTGTAAATTTGCCATACAACTGGGTATTGCTCTGCCAAAAACTCCCAATCCTTAGTCGCTTCTAAATAAAGTCCTAAAGTTTCAATCCACCACAGCGCCGCATCAATACTGTTATAAAACGGCTCACCACCGATATCGGGGAACGCATTCGGAATCAAACCGTAGTTACAGTAACGTCCAAAGGTCTGCAAAAGCCCTTTTGCCAAATCAAACCGCTTGGGCACCAACGCCAACCCCGGTAATGCAATTAAAGTATCCCGTCCCCAATCATTAAACCAGTGATAACCAGCAATCACTGTTGGCCCATCTATTGAAGCACGATAGACGATAAACTGATCGCTTGCTCGTTGTAATTCCTCGCAAATTGAGGAGAGGGAAGTGGGGGAGAAAGTGGGGGATGAGGAAAAATTCTCCCCCTGCTCCCCTGCCCCCTGCCCCCTGCTCCCTTGCTCCCCTGCTCCTTCTCTTCCCCATCCAAAAATTTGCGAGAGCCTAATCCTCTCGAACTCAACGGCTTCTGCAAAGGTATCGCTAGTAAGTTCCGTTTCTAGTTCATTGGGAAAACCCACCCGTGCTTCTAGGGTGACTGTATCTCCAGGCACAAGAGGGATGCTTAGGTAACCAGGACTATATAAATCTTCGCGATCGCCTAATCCTCTTTGTGTTTCCTCTGGCAAGAGATAATTCCAGTACCAAAAACCTTCTGGTTGATAGTCTCCTTGCGTCCATCGTAAGTGCCAAGGTGTCCCAAACCGTCCCGAATCGATCGCTTGTAGAGAGATTTGTCTGGGTTCCAACAGTTGTGAAAAATATAATTCTTTTTCTGCTTGCTGCTGCTGGTGAAAATCGCGATCGCCTATTAGCAACCGCAGCTTTAAAATACCAATATCCTCGCCAAAGAAGCGATAGTGAATTAAAACGCGATCGCAGAATGGGGAGTGAGGAATTAGATTCTCGGGCTTACTCCAAGACAAACCATGAGGCATGATCAATTCCCGAGATAACTGCCATTTGTCTTCACCCCATATCCATTTCGGAACTGGGTTAATATCAAAAGAGCGCAGCAATTCATAGCCTGTTGGCTGAACTTGACCACTGCTCCAAAAATTAGTCCCCAGCGCCACAACCCTGTCTGGCAGCTCTAAGCTAGCTTCTAGATGGGAAAATAGCAGTTTCCGCCCAGAAGGTGGGCAATCTGCTGCAAACAACCACCCGTGATAAGTCCGAGTCCGAACATCTGAAACTGTACCGCTGGCAAAACTCCCCAAGCCATTAGTGAGCAACCATTCTCTGGGATCTAAATTTTTCATTGCTACTCAAAATCGTTATGACTATGATATATTCGTAACAGTTCGTAATTAAACAATCACGACGTGATGGGTGGGTTTTACTTGACCCGAATAACGATACTAGAACGATATAAGCTCAAGGAGAATTAGTATATGTCGAGTGCAGTAGAAGGATGCCTCCGTGTAGGTCAACAGGCTCCCGACTTCACAGCAACGGCTGTGGTGGATCAGGAATTTAAGACAATAAAACTTTCCGACTATCGTGGCAAGTATGTCGTCCTGTTTTTCTATCCACTAGACTTTACCTTTGTTTGTCCTACTGAGATTACAGCATTTAGCGATCGCCACGAAGAATTCAAAAAAGTTAACACCGAAATCCTTGGTGTTTCCGTTGACAGCGAATTCTCTCACTTGGCTTGGGTTCAAACCGATCGCAAGTCTGGTGGTATCGGCGATCTCAACTACCCCCTAGTTGCCGACATCAAGAAAGAAGTTAGTGCCGCTTACAACGTCCTCGATCCAGCCGCAGGTATTGCTTTGCGTGGGCTGTTCATCATTGACAAAGATGGTGTTGTGCAGCATGCGACGATCAACAACTTAGCGTTTGGCCGCAGTGTTGATGAAACTTTGCGGACATTGCAAGCACTTCAATACGTACAGTCTCACCCCGATGAAGTTTGCCCCGCAGGTTGGCAACCAGGTGATAAGACGATGAATCCCGATCCAGTGAAGTCTAAAGTTTACTTCTCTGCTGTTTAGGTTTTTTGTGCCTTTGTGGTTTATTTTTTTTTATTAACCACGAAGGCACGAAGAGACGAAGTTTATTAATTTATAATTAACATTATCAAGATAGTATGCTAACTTCAACTGATTTTAGCGGCTTATTTAATGAGCGCTTCTTCCGAAATTTTTTCCCGATTCCAGCTACAGATAAACGTCCATTGGGATTTCTTACTCCAGATTTTCAATTACCGGATATTACGAACGGGACTTTAGTAAAATTATCTGATTCTAGAGATAAGCAGCCAGTATTGCTTTTATTTACGCGGATTTTTACAGAAAAGCAATATTGTCCTTTTTGCTTTCCTCATATCAAAGCTATGAATGAAAATTACGAGCAATTTAAGAATCGTAATATAGAAGTTTTGATGATTGCTAGTACAGATGAACGGCAGAGCCAAATAGTTGTCAAAGATTTAGGTTTGAAAATGCCGTTATTGAGCGATCCCAGTTGCCGCATATTTCGGACATATCAAGTAGGGCAAGCATTAGGAGCGCCTTTACCAGCACAGTTTGTGTTAGATAAAGAAGGCAAGCTACGCTATAGACATTTATTTTCTTTTCTCGACTACAATGCCAGTGTAGAAAAATTGTTAGAACAGTATAATAGTGGCAACGGATAATTTTTTGGTGCTATTACGGTTAATGAGTCTGCCACATCCTTTATTTAGCTGCTTTACACAGAATTGGTATAATGGCTTACGAATAAGAGCGATCGCTTAATTGAGAGGTTTTCCCATGCTAAAGCTTTATCAGACTCCGATTTCTCCAAACTCCCGGCGTGTTTGGGTTGTGCTACTAGAGAAAAACCTGGAATTTGAGTTGGTGGAAATTAAACTCGATGGTGACCAAATGCAACCAGAGTATTTGGCGCTTAATCCCTTTCACCACATTCCAGTTTTGGTGGATGATGGTTTTACAATTGTCGAATCCTTAGCGATTCTGGATTATTTGGAAGCGAAATATCCCACACCTGCGATGTTGCCTGCTGATGTGAAAGATTTGGCAACTGTGCGGATGATAGAAATGGTAGCAGTAAACGAATTATTGCCTGCCCTTAATGCATTTTTTCCTATATTTCTAGGCTTGTCTGCTGGAGAACCAGAAAAAATTGAGCAGTCAAAGCAGAAAATATCAGTAGTGCTGAAATTTTTGGAAAGTTTATTAGGCGATCGCCCCTATTTTGGCAGTGAAAGTCTAACTCTAGCTGAGGCTGTCGCTGGAACTATAGTACCCGTGTTGCCAAGAGTTGGCGTTTCCTTGAGTGAATATCCAAAATTGAGTGCTTGGTGCGATCGCTTAATCGAACGTCCAGCGTGGCAAACTAGCGAACCTACCCCGGAGAACATCGAAGCTTTTAAAACTATCGTGCTGGCTAGGATGGCTAGATAGTTGTTAGTGGTTAGTGGGTAGTGGTTAGTGGTTAGTGGTTAGTGGATAGTAGTAAAAATCTAACAACCAACAACCAACAACTAACAACCAACAACCAACAACCAACAACCAACAACTAACAACCAACAACTAACAACCAACAACCAACAACCAACAACCAACAACCAACAACCAACAACCAACAACTAAAGTTTCACCTGGGGCAAATGACTGCGGGGATTGTAGGTGCGGATAGCACGGATTTTTTCATAATATTCGCGCTCTTGTGGTGTCAGGTCTTTTGGTGGGACGATCGCGACTTTCACAAATTGGTCACCACGTCCACCTTTGGGTTGATGCCAACCTTTACCACGCAGACGCAAGGATTGACCGGAACGTACTCCGGCAGGAAGTTTGACATTAACCATCCCATCAGGGGTGGGCACGTCTATAGAAGCTCCTAGAGTGGCTTCATCTGGAGTAATTGGGACTTCGCACACCAAATTATCACCTTCAAATTGAAAGAAGGGATGCTGAGT
The DNA here is from genome assembly GCA_019359595.1 of Cyanomargarita calcarea GSE-NOS-MK-12-04C. Taxonomy (GTDB): domain Bacteria; phylum Cyanobacteriota; class Cyanobacteriia; order Cyanobacteriales; family Nostocaceae; genus Cyanomargarita; species Cyanomargarita calcarea. The sequence goes on along the minus strand of JAHHGZ010000029.1, from coordinate 77,201 downwards.
CAGTTCTACTTTTAAATATAAATCACCACGTTGTTGGTTGAAAGGGTTTATCGGTCCTTTGCCTCGTATACGCAAGCGACTACCAGATTTAGCGCCGGCGGGGATGCGGACATCAATTACTTCGTTACCCAGCCGGAGAGACTTCTGCACCCCATGAAACGCTTCGGCAAAAGTCAGATTAATTGCAGCTTCGCTATCCTGAGCGGGACTTGTACTTCCATCTTGAAAACCAAAACCACTAGGTGTACCAGTAGAAGTACGGTAAGAGTAAGCTTGTTGACCACCACGAGGAGGGCTACCAAAGCGTCCTAGTAACTCATTGACAAATTCATCAAAACTGCCGTATTGACTGAAGTCAAAGCCGTTCATATCAACGCCACCGCCAGCCGCACCTCCAGGGAAACCTTGACCAGCCTGTTTCCAGTATTGCCCAAATTGGTCGTATTTTTTACGTTTGTCTGGATCTGATAAAACTTCGTAGGCTTCGTTAATTTCTTTAAACTTTGCCTCTGCCTGTTTGTTGCCGGGGTTAACATCCGGGTGAAACTTCCGGGCTAGTTTGCGAAATGCTTGTTTGATTTCCTCTGGAGTGGCAGTCTTACTAACTCCCAAAATTGCGTAATAGTCTTTAAAATCGGTTGCAGCCATCTACCAGCCTCCTATATAAATTTCCATTATGTTTTTTTGTAATTGGGAATCAAAAGTAGTTAGTCCATAATGGTTAACTGTTGAGTGTGAGCTCACAACCAACAATTAATTTCTACTCGATCGTATAAACTCTGATTTTAAATTAACAAATATTAAAGAAAATCAAGTGCGGTTACTGCTGCAAAGGGCGATCGCAATTTCCACACCTGCTTAACCTTTTAGTCTATCAACCCAAATTTTCCCTCATGGGACGGCTTTCTCGACTTGTTCGCAACAGATGTACCGCGATACCACGAAGTGGTAGACATACGGGCATCACGATGGCGGTAGAGACGAATGGCAGAACATCTCTACTTTGCGTTCGGTGAAAAAGCTTCATCCAGATTTGGTCAAATTGCAGTATTGACAAATTTACAGTGCGGATTGCTGTGGATATTGATTGATTCGAGATTTGGGGGAAGTTGTGGGCGATCGCTTCAACCGCTAGTTGAAAATAGTCTTCGTTGGCAGTAGGAAAGCGAACAAATCACGCTAGTTTCAGGTATCTGAATCCCTCATACCCAGAAAATTCCTATGACACCCGAATGTGATCGCACAAATCAAAAGGCATCAACTTCACAGATTCCTCATCTTTTTGAGCTTTTATTGTAAGTAGATTGGTGCGATGCTCCAAATGAGTCGCTATGCGATCGCACTTCCAAAATCGAAAACCTAAAATCGTCTAAACTCAAAGTGTCCGCTATCTGCAAACATCCCATGTCTCGCTGGTTCAACATTGCTGGTCCGTGTAAAGCAGACAAACACTATATGCTGCCACCTACCAGTCGGCTACCCGACTTGGAACTGCTTATCGAACAAGAGAGTTATTTTGTCGTTCATGCACCTCGCCAAACTGGTAAAACTACCGCAATGCTATCGCTAGCAAAACAACTTACTGCAAGTGGACGTTATGCAGCAGTAATGGTATCCGCAGAAGTAGGAAGTGCATTTAATCATGACCCAGGTGCAGCAGAATTGGCGATTCTAGAAACTTGGCGGGATACAATTGAGGATTCCTTACCCACAGAACTACAACCCCCAACTTGGGTTTATAATTCTCCTGGACAGAGAATTAGAGCGAGTTTAAGAGCCTGGACGCAAGCAATCAAGCGCCCACTAGTGCTATTTATCGATGAAATCGACTCTTTACAAGACGAAACCCTGATTTCGGTGTTGCGACAGTTACGAGATGGTTATCGCAGTCGTCCGGAAAACTTTCCCTCATCCGTGGGGTTGATTGGCTTGCGGGATGTGCGGGATTATAAGGTTGCATCTGGTGGTAGCGATCGCTTAAATACAGCCAGTCCTTTTAATATTAAAGTCACTTCCATTACCCTAAGAAACTTTAATCACGAGGAAGTTGCAGAGTTATACCAGCAACATACCGAAGAAACCGGACAAATTTTTACCTCTGAAGCAATATTCACAGCCTTTGATTTAACCCAAGGACAACCTTGGTTAGTAAATGCTCTTGCAAAACAAGTTGTGGAAAAAATGGTTAAGGATAGAAATATTACTATTAACAAAGAACATATTTTACAAGCCAAGGAAATATTAATTGCCCGTCAAGACACCCATCTCGATTCTCTAGCAGAAAAACTTCGAGAACAACGAGTCAAAGACATCATCGAACCGATGTTAGCAGGACAAGCATTAGGCGATACCCCAGCCGATGACCGACAATATTTAATCGATTTAGGATTATTGCGACGCGATCCTGCGGGGGGACTCGTTATTGCTAACCCGATTTATACCGAAGTCATTCCCCGTGTTTTAGTGCAAGGAACCCAAGACAGTTTACCTCACATTAGTCCCAGTTGGTTAACCCAGACAGGCGAATTAAACATAGATGCTTTACTAGAAGCGTTTATCAGATTTTGGCGGCAGCATGGGGAACCATTATTAGGCAGTACTGCTTACCATGAAATAGCGCCACATTTAGTATTAATGGCTTTCTTGCATCGTGTCGTCAATGGTGGTGGCACACTTGAACGTGAATATGCAATTGGGAGCGACCGCATGGATTTATGCTTGAGATATAGAAGTGTTACGTTAGGAATAGAATTAAAAGTATGGCGCGATAAAAAGCGTGACCCCCAAGCCGAAGGAATCGAGCAATTAGAATCATACTTAGCACGCTTAGGATTAGATTTTGGTTGGTTATTTGTGTTTGACCGACGTAAAAATGCACCACCAATCGAAGAACGTTTGTCAACGCAAATTGTCATCACAAAAAATAAACGTTCCATTACTGTCATACGTGCGTGAGTATGAGGTCAAAAGGGTTTGAAGTCTGGAAAATTGTGCGCGATCGCTTTGTAAAAGTAGAGATGCGATGTTCCTCACATCTCTACTTCTAACTCGGCACTTTTAAATCACAGTTCCATCCGGGATGATGGCATTTTTTAGTACAACGACAATACCGCTGCGGATATAGAAGCCTTGACTTTCACGTTCGGCTTCTTGTACGTCATCTTTGTTAATAATCTTGACATCGTGACCGATACGTGCATTCTTATCAACGATCGCCCGACGGATGATGCAACCTGGACCGATTCCTACAGGCATTTCACCATTTTCGACGATTTTTTGGCGTTCGACAGCGGTTTGATAAAAGTCGGCACCCATTATTAGTGAATCTTCGATGTTGGTGCCTGAGTCAATCCGAGTTCTGACTCCCAACACCGAATGTTCAATGCGGCAGGTTTTCAGGATGCAACCTTCGCCAATAATCGATTGTCTGATGTGGCAATCTAAGAGTTTGCTAGGGGGTAGGTAACGGGCACGGGTATAAATTGGGTATTTTTCGTCGTAGAAGCTAAAGGGGGGTAGGGGTTGCTGAGTTAGTGCCAAGTTGGCGTGATAGAAGGCTTCGATGGTTCCGATATCTTCCCAATAGTCATCATACAAGAAGGCTTGAACGTTGTGATCCTTGGCAGCGTCAGGAATAATTTCTTTACCAAAATCAGTCCGTTCTATGGATTCTCGCAGTAACTTAATCAAAATATCTTTCTTAAAAACATAAATCCCCATCGAAGCGATGTAGGGCTGTAGTTGGGCTTGTTCTGGTGTCAACCCCAGGATAGTTGTATCGACGCGCATATTCATTAAATCTTCGCCTTTGGGTTTTTCGCTAAAGTCGATTACCCTACCAGCATCGTCTATTTTCATTAAACCAAAATCTGAGGCGCGGCGATCGTCCATTGGGATGACCGAGAGAGTAATATCAGCCTTGGTTTCCCTGTGACGCTGTATAAACATCCGGTAATCCATGCGGTACAGGTGATCCCCAGAAAGAATGAGAAATTCTTCTACATCCCATTCTTGTAACATCCACAAATACTGACGAACTGCATCGGCTGTTCCTTGGAACCAGTTGGGGTTTTCTGGGGTTTGCTGTGCGGCTAACACTTCTACAAAACCTTCACTGAAGCCAGAAAAGTTATAGGTACGAGCGATGTGACGGTTTAGAGAAGCTGAGTTGAATTGTGTCAGAACGTAAATTTTGAATAGTTCAGAATTTATACAGTTACTAACAGGGATATCGATTAAACGGTATTTACCTGCCACTGGTACTGCTGGCTTCGCACGCATTTTGGTTAACGGGTAAAGTCGGGTGCCAGCACCACCGCCCAGAATAATTGCTAAAACTTTTTTCATAAGATGTCTTCCAACTGCCTTTCAACTCTCCCCTACAGTTTAGGACTGTATGCAGCACCTGGTAAGGGGGGATCGAAGATTATCCTGAGTTAAGTTTTTATTATGTTTTTGTTAAGCAATAATGCCCGATCGCTCAGAAATTCAACTCTTTGTACCAATTTACGCCTTTAATTATGATGCAAGCGCTACATTTAAGCTACTTACGGACTCGGAAAATCTCAGATTTTGTTTACAAATCGTAATTTAAACCAATGCGGCAAGATGTCGTTAAGCAAAAAGTGAGACAAGGCAAGAATGCGAGTCTACTTGCCTTGTCTTACTTTGTCCATAATGTCAACCTTTTGCGCTAGGATTATCGCTTCCCTTAGGAGCGCTAGGGCGTTTTTGGTTTCCAGAAGAGTTACCTTTACCTTTAGGGCTTGGATCGTGACTTCCCCTAGGGTTAATACCTTTAGGGCTTGGATCGTGACTTCCCCTGGGGGCACTACGTTTAGGGCTTAGATCGTGACTTCCCTTGGTGGCCATAAAAATATTGAGAGGTGATTCTATTTTTGTAATATCTTGGCTAGATTGGACATTTTCGGCTTGGTTAGAGATTTGCTCTACTGTCGATTTATCTTGATTGGCTTTTAAATTATCCATCATGTGTACTTTTTAAGAGTAGAATCTGTTGTTGGTAATTGATACATTATTTGTACGTCTGATTACTGAAAATTGTGAAATAGTTTATCCGCTTCCTTGTGGGGTTTAATACCCCGACAAGAAACAGGTCGCTCGTTTTGAGTTGGGGTATTAGGGAGCATCTCAAAACCTCCTCTGCTTCTTCCTTCTTCCTTCTTCCTTCTTCAATAACAGTTGCGTTCTGTGCAAACCTAGATTCCCGACTTCTTAAAGAAGTCGGGAATCTTCTTTCTCATCAATTTGCCTTGGGACAAATATTGTTAACATCATGATATTTATTGCGGGCTTTTTGATTATTGCGTATATAATCACCAACCCAGTTACATCCTTTCTTTAATAAATCTATAGTATTCATTTGTGAATTATTAGTCAGATGAGGTTCTAAACTCCAGATTCGGAGAGTTTCATCTTTGCTGACAGTTGTAATTGCTTTGCTATCGTTGCGGAAGCTTAAATCAAAAATTTGGTTTTTGTGCCCTTTTAGAGTAGTTACTTTTTCACCATTATCTGCATTCAAGATATTTATACTTCCATCTGTACTGCTACTCGCAATAAATCTGTAGTCGGGGCTAAATTTAACTACATAAGATTTATCACTCACTTTGCTAAATAGCTTCATCTGTGACGTTTTGGGGTCGTTTTGCCATTTCCAAATTAAGATTTGGTTATCTTCACCTACAGAAATGAGACTTTTACTATCTTGTCCAAAAGTTACATATCTGACTGCAGCAGTATGTCCTTCAAAATCAGTGATGAAAGTGCCATCTTTTTTGAAAATTTTGATGCCCTCATTTCCTGCAGTGGCAATTAGCTGACCATCAGGACTAAATTCTGCACTCCAGACTTTTTTATTATTCACTTTGATGATGGTGGGTGATTTAATTATAACTTTTGGGGAAAAACTTTCTATTTTCCAAAGTTTGACAGTCCCATTACTGCTAGTAGAAATAATGGTTTGACTATCAGGACTAAAATTGACGAAGTAAACTTCGGCTTCATCTCCTGGCAAAGTTGTGATTAAAGTCCCATCTTTCTGCCAAAGCTTTACTTTTTTATCAGCACTAGCTGAAGCGAAATATTCACCATTGGGACTAAAATTAACAGTATATACTTCATGATCGTGTTTCATCGGGGCAGGGGTTTTGACTTCTGTACCGTCAGATTTCCACATTTTTAAAGTCTTATCGGAACTTGCAGAAACAATTAAATCTTCTTTGGGGCTAAAACTGATACCATTAGTACTACTTTTATGTCCCTCTATACGGTTGCGTTCTTGTACGCTATCAATGACGTTTTTGAGACGATTCAGTGCAGCAAAATTTCCGGCACCGATATCTTGTAATTGTTTGAGAGATTCGACACTTGCAATTACAGCCTCCAACTGATTACCTGTTTCCAAAAGTATTTCTGGTCTAGAAATTAAGGCTCCAGATGCAATCGCTTTCCCTTGTTTCTCCTGTGCCGAGATATTTTGGGTCACCAATCCCAATCCCAGAGTAAATACTACCAATGTTGAAGCAGCGATCGCTAACTTAGTTCGCTGTCTTTGATATTTATATTTCGCTGCTTCCGCTCTTGCCATATCTTGGGCTGCGATCGCTTTCTCGATTTCGGCTCTACTTCTAGCTTCTGCTAATTCTCGCAGTTGACGCTCTTGTTCTAATTCTGCCTGAATTTCGCGATCGCGTTTTGCTAAACTTGCTCTTAAAAATTCTGCTTCTTGTGGTGTTAGTCGGGGTTGTTGTCTCTCCACCCACTCAGAAATCACCGCTAACTTAGCACCAACCAAGAGCGCATCATCAGATTTATGAAACCTTTGCTCCCATTCCTGACAATCTTCTTCTAAACTGCGGCTCAGACGAATATTTTCGCGATTTTCCGCAATCCAACTATTGAGTAATTTCCACTCAGATAACAGCGCTTCATGAGTCACTTCTACCGTTTTGCTATCGGTAATAATTAACCTTTGTTGGGAACCTGCGAGCAATCCCACAACTCGTTGTAATTGTTCTGGAGAATCTGCAATTGCTTGCAATTTCCCCCAGCTAGCACGTCGTCGGGTTACTTCTTTGGTTTCACTTAACTGTACCAACTCCATAAATAAGCACCGGGCAAAAACTTGGTCTTTGGGAGTTAAACTGTGATATAAAATTGTCGCACGTTTATCTAAAGCACCTTTTACCCCGCCAATTTTTTTATACCCTTTACAAGTTAATAGCGGTTCTTTTGCCGAGGCCTCTTCTATACAAATTCGCCATAATTCTTTCAGAGCATATTGTAATAAAGGTAATGCTCCTGGTTGTCCCCTCACATCTTGAGCAATTTCCGATACTAAACCATGTTCAAAAGTTACACCATGTAATTTTGCGGGTTTTTCAATTGCTTCCTCCAACTCAATTAACGACATTGGGGACACCATATAAGTTGTTGGAGGAGTCCGATTAATTAGATTGATAATTTCTCGATATTCTGTACATCTCTGCAAGAAATCTCCCCGTACTGTTACAATTATCCGCGTTTGGTGTTCGGGATTATTTAGTTGCTCAGTTGCTAAACGAATAAAAGCCTTGCGTTCATCATCATCTTCGCAGAGGGTGAATAATTCCTCAAATTGGTCGATAAACAACACCGAAGCTTTATTTTCTTGTTGTCGAGTCAAAATTTCGACTAACTTCCCCAATGGATGCTCACCAGGAGTAAAAGAAACGATTTCCCATTGACTGCTTCCAGGAAGGCGATCGCATTTTAATTGCGGTAACAATCCGGCTTTGACTAACGATGATTTGCCACTACCGGAATAGCCAATCACCGCCAAAAATTTGCTATCCACCAAACGGGAAATTAAACTGCGAACAGCTTCACTTCGTCCGCCAAAATACTCTGCTTGTGCTGTTTCAAATGCATCAAGTCCACGATAAGGATTTTCTGAATTGAAACTAACACTTTCTTCTATTATCGGAATCTGAGACTGGGGATAAGTCACCAAAGTAATCGAACGTCCCCAACCCATGCGCAGCGGCTCTTGTACAGAACCTTGCAATTCACCGCTCACAAAATCAAACAAGCGATCGCCACTAATTCGTCTGTGATTTCCGGCATTTTCCGCAGCTAAACCTTGAAGAACTGCACCTGTAAAAATGCTGTATTCGTCACTCTTAATTGCTCCGGCTCTTTCAAAACCACGACAAGCTGTAATTAAGTAATAATCTTTTTGCGAACTAAAAGCTGTCAGCGTTCTTTCTACCAAGTGTCTTTCTAAAAAATAACCACTATGACAACAATCAAGTAGCATTACCAAACTACTCAATTTGGAATCCCGAATTAATTCGTTGAGGCTATCCAAAGGAATCCCATACTTTTGTTCTACAATATCGTTCCCTTCAACTTCAATTTGAGTATCAGCAGTTGCTAAATACCCCTTTTCTTGCCCCAAATTATCCGAAATTGCAAAACCATGCCCACTAAAATAAATTAACGCTTCGTTATTAGTAGCTTGCTCTAAAAGAAAAGTTCTCAATTCTTGTCCCAGTTGAGCCGCAGTCACTTTCTGCGTTCCCATCTCATAACCATTTTTCTCCTTATTCCACCGTTGTGGTAGCCGTTTCACAGACTGAAAATCACCATACTCCTCTAGCAACCTCGCTACAGCTTCAGCATCGTTTGTAGTCTTAGACAAACGCGGTAAAGAAGGACTTTGATACTCAGTATTTCCAATCACAAGTGCATATCGTGCCATTTCACACACCCCAATAAACCAAAATGTAGGATAATTTGATAAACACCAACAATAGTTGTGTTATTAGAAACAAGACGATATCCCTGTCTTCCGCAAACAGTCTGAATGTTTTTTGACACGATACGCAAAATTTAACAGAGGCTTTCCATGTCATCAGAAGTGCAGCAACTATTTTTTGAAGCAGATGGAGAAATTGATCGAGTTGAAATTAGTACAACCGCAACCGAAATCAGTCCTGAGATAGAGGAGGATGAAGACGGTATAGAGTATAAAGATGCGCGAACAAATCCGATGGAACGAATGCAACAGGCCCGTCAAATGATTCGCGGTTATACTATGTATGCTTTGAGTGCCTTTAAAGACTTTAATACCGCTGAAATTGAAGAGGTGACGCTAAAATTTGGCATTAAAATGGGTGGTAAAGCAGGCATTCCTTATATCACAGAAGGTTCAGCAGAAAGCAATTTGGAAATTGAAGTGAAGTGTAAATTTCCAAAAGAAAAGTAGACAAAGGGAGCGATCGCAATGATATCGTGCGTTACGGTGCATAATTTTATATCGTCACGAAAATGAGCATTGTGCCGTAATATCATGTCCAGTTAATCAGTAATCATATCAAGGTGCTTTCGATTTATAGACTTTTTTGAAAGTAGTAGCCTAGTACTCCGACGCACTCGCTATGATGGTTAAATGATTTAACCGCCAAGTACGCCAAGTACGCCAAGTCCGAGGAAGAGAAGAAATATTGAGAAATTGATTCACCCACCATAGCGAGTGCGGTCGAGTACTAGTGGTCTGTTTCATTAGTTTTGACGTGTTGTAAGCGTCAGATCCCCGACTTCTCAAAGGATGCAGAAGAGCGAATGGTAGGTCTGACCCCTCAATGAGGATCGAAACAGTTCTCTCGCATACCCGACATAACGCCCACACCCTGGAAGGGTGGGGCTATCGATACAAAGCCCACCATTCTATGGTGACGGCGGGATTCCGGGTTTCGGAGGGGTAACACCCCTTATGCTAACGAAAAATTAACCCTTTCAGCAGGCGATCGCTATCCTATCGATACCCTCAAAACCCTATTAAATCCTTGGGTGAGGGGTTAGACCTACCATTCGCCAACGGTATCCTCAAAGAAGTCGGGGATCTATCAGCCCTCGGGAACTTTGAGCATATATTTTCGGAAATTAAAGCCCTTGTAAATCAATTATTTGCACTTAACGAGCATACTATTCGCTCTGAAAACCTTCAGGCTTGACTAGCGTGAGTCCATCGTTTAAACTAACGGTTTTAGCTGGGGTACTTAGCGTTGTTGTCTAAGAATCACGCACAACGGTAACAGAAAGAGACGTTGTTGCCCAATCTTCTAGCTCTTCTGTTTGAGCAGAAGAAGCAAAGCGCTTCCCAGAAAGGACACAATCCAAAAGTCGCTCTAAAGGGGAAGAAGAAGCTGCTCTCGTTCTTTGAGGGGGTGGAACGTTTAGCCCATTCTGCTCCAGCCACTTGAAATCGGTTGGGTTGGTAGTTGCGATGACCATTAAATAGTCCCGGCAAAAATCCCATCCAACAGGCAAGCTGAACTTTAGCCGCTCCTTCCGGCTGTCGAGACCGATGGAAAGATTTCCACCATTTGAGCTGATAGCATCTTGTTGACCCAATTGTGGATACTGAAGTTTTATACTGTAGTCAGGATTCAGGATTAAAAGGTGAGCATAAATTGGTAGCAAGGATTCGTTGGTGACCTCTAATACATAAGTATTAAATTCTTCTTGTTTAGGATCAAAGCTGAGAGTGATTTCCCCTCCAGTCCCAATAGATTCTGTTGAAAGTTCTTGAGCCTGAGAAGCATCTGAATCTTTCATGTAGCGAAGTAGACGGAGTTTGACCTTACCTACTAGTTCAGATTCCGGCTCTTTATTGACTAGGTTTTTGAGTGTGCGGTAGCGAACAATACTTTCCAGGGAATGGAGTACGGCTATCTCATCTTTGATGTCTTTTGCAACCATCAGCGGTTCGCCAGCACTGTTGAAAATATTTAACTTGCCTTCTTCAGCTTTAACTCGCAGTTCGGCTACTTGGTCAGGATTTTCTACTACTTTTAGGTAGGGTGAAGGCTCGCCGTCAGGATTTGCATGCTGTATGGCTTGACGTAAACGCTCGATCCCGTTTTGATTTTCTTCCCCTGAAACTGCCTCTAGAGCCACCGTCTGGTGCAGTCCGTCATAAATTTGTTTGGTAATTAAACCACGGGCAAAGACGGGAATAGAGCCAATAGACGCACCCTCCTTGATGGTTGCAATGGCTGTGGTCGCCGATACGCCAGTAACTTCGACTGTCCCCAAAAGCGCTGGCAAATCCTTCCTAGTACGCACTTCAGGCGGGTAGAGAGCCAGCTCAGTCCCTTTGTGCAGCCCATGTATCAAACCAGCCCCCAGAGTAACTTCATTTCCCTCTACCTTCTGCACAGTAATGAAGGGATCTCGCTCGACTCGCACCCCTCCAAACACCACTCGCTGGCGATCGCCCTCACACTGGGGCATCTGTGAAGGGTATTCACTATTCACCTTAACTGCTACTTGCTCATATATATCTGCATATGTGGTGTTTGGTGTCATTTGACGCAGAGCTTGCAAAGTGAAGTAGGTTAAAGCACCATGCATGACCTTATTTCCTTCATCACCACTGAGATACTCATTCGCTTCCTCTCGGTCTCGACAACCAGCTAAAAGCACGTGAGTAATCCCTTCAGTAGCCCAGCCACTGGCATTAGTCCCACGGCGAGGTGCATTGGCTACAATATCAACGTCCAAGTCAGGTGGTGGGATACGATTGTCGGCAGCTACAGTGCGGGTTTGAGCCAGATTTGGATCGCGAGTCACAGTGCCGGAATGGCAACTGTCGAAAATCACAGTAATATTGTTACCTTTGCTCTCTGCTAGTTTATCTAACAAAGCACCAATGGTCTTGTCAGGGATATCATAAACTTCTGGACCTCTACTGTCATGGGGAACTAAAGTCTCATTTTGTCCGTCAGGCTCTTTTGGGTTGGGCATCTGAGAACCATGACCGCTATAGTGGAAGAAAATTTGGCTTTCTGGTTGAATATCTGAATTGTCGATTAAAAATTCCTCAAAAGCTTGAAGAATATTAGCACGGGTCGCCGCTTCGTTAGTTAAGGTGCGGATTTGGTTTTCGGGAACACCAAGTTGATTCATGAGGTAGATGCGGATAGCCTCAACGTCATTGATACAACCACTTAGGTTTTTAATATGTAGGTACTCATCAATGCCAATAAGTAGTGCCCATATACTAGAACCGCTTGTCACATTAGGTTGTTGTGCCGTCATCAGATGGTCTCCTTACATTTGAGGGTTAACAGTAGGTATTATTTGTAGTTGTTCAGGACTTATGCAAGATGCCGGAAACTTGGCAGACACGGCTGTCAGTTTCCAAGGTTTTTCTCTTGAGCGGTCATTCACTCGGTTTTATAGCACTATCCGCTTCGCCAATTAGCGTAAAGGCAGCCCAGTTTACTGGATCGGGGTATTTTGACATCATCGTTAGCATGGCTTGGCGCAGTGCCTGGGCTTTGTCTAAGCCTCGCTGGAGATTTTGATAAAACTCAACCATGAAGGAGGCAGTGGGAGCATCTGGAACTGACCACAGTGATGCAATCACACTTGGAACCCCTCTAGAAATAAAGGAGCGAGATAACCCGATAACACCATCCCCGGTTAATCGTCCCTGTCCAGTGTTACAAGCACTCAGAACAACTAACTCAGCTTTTAGCATCTCTAAATTCATGATTTCTGTAGCCGTAAGCCAACCATCATCTGTTCCTGATGGTGCTAAAGCGATCGCCCCAGGCACCTTTAATTCCTCAGCATCATCAAGTAACCCGTGAGTTGCTAGATGAATAATTTGTGCTGTTGGCATCCGCAGGGTAACCTTAACCTTAGTGGCTTTATCACCTACAAGTGCTTCGGTATTTAAAAGCGGAGCAATGTCTCTAGCTTCCTTTTCTGCACCGTAAAGAGAACTTAATTTCCCAGTTTTTAAAGATGGCATGGTCGGATTGCCCACCACCAGTACATCCTGAAGCTTCACCTTTTGAACCCGTTGCTGATGTTGGCGGGTTAGCTCTAGAACTTGGATAGAAGGAGCAGTGAGGATGGTACATTGCTGAATTAGGTATTTACCAGAAGCATCTTGGAGAGCAGGGAATGGAACGAGAAACAGACTGTTTTGAGGGATAAAAATCACGCGCTCATTTGCATCTTTTGGCAGAAGGTCAGCGATCGGTTGGATCAAGATTTCATAAAGTAGCTGTAACGGTTTGTTGTCATCTTGAAGAACCTTGCGATCGCCATCGTCTAAATCCGAACTAACAAAGCGCATTCCCCTAACACCTATGGAATTACGGGCAATGGAAACTAGTTCTTCCACTGACGTATTTGCCTGCTGTAATAAGGATTGTAGATCAACTTGGCGAAAAGCAATTTCCCCAGTGGGTTTGATAACCCAAATTAATAAAGTTCTAGACCACAAAATTGAATATTCAATCAATGTGGCATTTTGCTCTTTAGCAATTTGTTGAATCTGCTGAAGAGTTGAAGAAGTGATTTCTCTTTCAGCCAATTGCCCCTGTAAACCCCTGCTCAATAACTCTACAAGCGCCCTAGCTCGACCGCGTTCAGCAATTTCCAAAGCTGCCAGGGGTTTCTCCTGGTCAATGAGAGCAGCTTGCAGTAGATGGTAGGTTCTGGCTTGCTGCTCAAAGATTGATACTTGGAAATCATCATGCTCACCCAATTTTCCCCGAACAGACTCCCATAGTTCAATCCCCAAGCGTAGCCTATTTTCTGCTTTCTCAATTTGATTTAAGCCAAGGTAAGCAACTCCTATATCAGTCAGAGTACTTGCTTTTCCAGAGGCGTTTTTGACTTCTTCCATGATTGTCAAACTCTGCTCAAAGTAACTCAGTGCTTCGGTATATTTGCCTTGCACAAGATAAATACTTCCCCGAAAGCCTATAGAGTTTCCTGTACCGATCTGATCTTGAAGTTCTTGCTTAATTTTCAAGCTCCGTTCGTTGTACTCCCATGCCAGAGCTAAGTTTCCTTGGGATAAGTATATCTCAGCCAGAGGTTGCAAAGCATTAGCTTGTCCCTGTAGAGTCCTTTCTTGAAGTTGGCGATCGTTTTTGTTCTTAGCAATGTCTAATATCTTCTCAGTAACATCAAAACTCTGTTTATAGCTCTCCAACGCCTTGGCTAATTCTCTCTTCCTCTTGTGATAGCTTCCCATACCTTGCAAACTACCTACCTTGATCTGACCTCCAACTTCAATATCTAATTCATTTGCGATGTTCAAACTCTCTTCGTAGCACTTTTTCGCTTCGGCTAATTGGTCTAAGGCTTGGTAATTAATCCCCAGTTGAAACAGAGCGCTAGCTTCTAAAGTGCGTATATTAAAACGTCGTGCAATATCCAATATCTCATTATTGGACTTTATCGCCGAGCCATAATTGCTTATATAATAATAAGAATCCTGCAAAGGCCACAGAGCATCCAATACCCCTTGAAGATTGTTTGTCTCCTGGAAGATCGCTTTAGCCTGCTCGTAGCACTTTATCGCCTCGGGAAAGTTCCTTTTCTGACCGGGATACCAAGAATAAGCTTTTCCTATGCATATTAAAGCAACGCCTTCTCCATGACGGTAGCCTATATCTTTAGCAATACCCAAACTTTTTTCGCAGACCTCTATTGCTTTGTCTAAGTTCCAGTCGTGCGGGGGATTGTGAGAGCTTCCTAAAGCATTGAGAATATCTACCTGTAGTAACTTGCTTGAGTTGGTATCTATTTTATTGGCGATATTCAAACTTTGCTCATACAACTCTCTAGCCTTGGAAAGATTCTTTTGATCTAATAACTTATTTCCAATAACAATTAACAAATGAACAGCAATATTTGTTAAATAATTAGAAGCATCTATGTTACCCTGAGCTTTCAGATTTTCTGTGACTTCTAACATAATTCGCACCAAATCAGAATCTACAATGGCTTGGTTACTATTTAAAATAGCTGAGACTTCTTCGCTATTTCTACATTTTAGCAAAGATTCAATCAGGTTTATATAAGTTTGATGGTGTTGTTCGTTCACAATTAAGTACCAATGAATGAAGGAAGAAGGAAGAAGGAAGAAGGAAGAAGGAAGAAGGAAGTTTTGAGTTGGGGTATTAACCCCCCGGCGAGGATAAATAATTCAGTATTAATCTGAATTTAATCTCTAATTTAAGCGTCGATTTCTGTGACTAAAATAGGCATTTTTTATCCGGGAGCAGGGGGTTTAATACCCCGACCTCTACAAGTTGCCCGTATTGAGTTGGGGTCTGAATCTCCAACTCAAAAACCTCTTCCTTCTTCCTTCTTCAAGAGATAAAGTTTCACTACAAAAGGCCCTCTCTAGCTATTTACTTCTCTTGATGATTTTTTGGCTGTTATCTTCCCTAAAAATGCTACTTCACCTTTTGTACATATACTAATACCTGATTTGGATATCCAAATGTAAGAACTGGATAGCTCTCCATAGTGATATAGTCTCCACGGTGGATTTGTTCATCTCCATGAAGAGAGATATGTACACGGATTGAATAACTTGCCCATTCATTTAAATTCTCACCTTTTAAAGCAAATTTAACCCGATTCTCAGTCCCTATTTCATGGGAAATATCAGCAATCACTTGTTTGACGACAATCCTAGAGGGAGCATCCAGAGAACTCACATCTTCAAGATATACATTCACGTTGGCTCCAGAGAATGAATCCAGCTTTTCAGAGAAAACGATTTCACCTATTACAAGTCGGGACACATTATTTGACATTTACGTTCATTAAAAAACAGAGTAGCTGTCTTCCATTAGAGTCTCAGTAGTCCTAAATTTAGCAGGATAAGTTTTGCCAGCTAATTTATTTAGGAAACTTTATTCTTCCGATGAGAGTTTTCGATTCCGGACTAAGTACACAATTTCATAAATTCGTAGCGAATCCTCTTAAAAAAACTCTGCGTACCTCTGCGTTTAAAAACGCTACGAATTAATGCAAAACTGTACTAAGTAGGTCGGCACAAATAAATAAAGGTTTGTAGCGTCTCTTCCCTTCGATGATTTGTGACAATATCGTAAGTCCTGTTAGGATACATCCTCAAGTTAAGGAAGGTAGACTACCTGACCCACTTGCAAATTATTAGCCTCCTGTTCTGTAAAAGAGCCGCCATTAGATGTTTTCATGATTTCACGCCAACGGTTACCATCACCTAACTCTCGTTCAGCAATTAAAAACA
The DNA here is from genome assembly GCA_019359595.1 of Cyanomargarita calcarea GSE-NOS-MK-12-04C. Classification (GTDB taxonomy): domain Bacteria; phylum Cyanobacteriota; class Cyanobacteriia; order Cyanobacteriales; family Nostocaceae; genus Cyanomargarita; species Cyanomargarita calcarea. Next base: position 61,099 of record JAHHGZ010000029.1, on the reverse strand, counting down.
ATGTATCTCCCTGTTTTATGGTGTACGGACGTAACTGAGGAGTTGTCCCTGGATAGAGAAATCGGATAGTAGCTATATCACCATTGCTAAGACCATTTCTTTGCCCGATGGGTCTTCCAGATGAAACGGTTGTAATTGTTGGTTGACCGTTTTTAGAAAAAGCTGTCGATCCGTAATGCATGATCGAGTCATAATCGTAAGAACCGTGGTCATCACCGTCATTGATGTGTTGGTTAAAGTTATGCTGATGGTCAGACTCAATGTTCTGCCAATGAATTTGAATGTGTCTATCTCTATCTTCTCGACTTTGCTCGTGCCAAAGCCCCAATGCATGACCAATTTCGTGGATTGTAGAACCCAAGCCGCAACCATTGGCTAGACCAATATCTTGCTTGCCCCCTCGCATACCGATAAGAGACCAGCAGCCATCGGCAGGTCGGAAGCGAATGTAGTTCGGATATTGATTGGCATTGTTGCTTGTTCGATTCACGAACCTGATGTGAGTCTTTTGTTCCCAGTGAGCGATCGCATCCGTAACGCGCTTCTGATTGGGGAGATTAGGATCGATTTCATAGGGCACAATACCATTTGTCCAGCGATACTGCTGTCCTGGGATGAATAGACCGCGTGTAGGAGGGTTCTCTTCAATATCTTGTCCGGCTCGGATAGCAGCTGTTTTCTTCTCCATTTCTTCAACGGTGCCAAGACAGATGCAGCCTTCAAAAATGGCTAGCCCATCGACGACTGAGTACTGAATTGCCTTATTCTTAAAAGTAGCTCCAGATATGAAACCTGTGCAAATATCGCCACTCTTCAATAATCCATCAAAGTTTGTTGTGTCTTCATTGTTAGTCATGATTTTCTCCTTCTTTGAAGTTGAGTTTTATTGCTAAGTAAAAGATGACCGCTTTAAGTTTTGGAAGATGAGATGCTTGGTTATTCTGTACGAATTATTGGCTTAAGAAAGTGGCAGATCGCAATTGCCTAGAGATAATTGTTGACAGATTTCTTTGGCAATCATCTGAGCGCTTGGATTGTTATCACTAGGCGTTCCATTTGGCTGTTTTTGAATGCTCCACAGCATCATCCCTGCTGCATTTTTTTCACGAACTGCATTTACCAGATTACGAACTTCGGGTATGGTGTAAATATGCCCCCCCCATCCTTCTGGTGGGACTTCAACGCCCATGACAATTTTTCCCTTGAAATAGTTTTGATATGCTACTAAAGCTTCTTGTGGTTTGTATTCGGGACTGGCATCATAGGACATGACATTGAGTAGGTCAATCTTGTTAGCATCAGACGACTGAAGCAAATTTAAGAGTAAACCGGTCAGCGCACCTTGAGGCTTAGAATTTGTCCACTCCCCCTCACCATAGGCACCGATGCTCCAAGCGGCAAGCGTAACCAGATAGGGCCTTGGAAGTGCTTGGCGAATTTCGTTTACAATCCGACGATACTCAGTATCAGACGTGCAGGATATCTTACCGTTTGTAGATGAGCACTGAGCAGTATTAAACGGCTCGTAGTCAATATCTACACCGTCAAATCCAAAGTCTTTCACAACAGAAGCGATCGCACCGACATTCAGACCAGCAAAATTATGGTAAGTAGCTCCACCGACAGCTACCAGCACTTTTGTATTGGGATTTCTTTGCTTGAGCAATGCGATCGCACCTTTTACCACTGAACCATCTGCACTAAAATCAAGCCCTGTACCCGCCAAACTTAGGTTACCTCCGTAGGTAGCGTCTGGCTTCATAAAAGACACAATCACCATGTTGACATAAGACGGTAAATTAGCCAGTTGTAGTTGATTGGGTTCGCTACCCCATTTCTCAGACCAACTCTGGAAGTAGCCAACAAATAGTTTGCCTTCATTGGGAGACGGTGTAGGAGGTGTGGGAGGTGTGGTATTAGTTTGAGGGATGCAGACCTCCTGACCCAGTTGCAAATTACTAGCCTCTTCTTCTGTAAATGAAGTACCGCTTGATTTTAGAATTTCACGCCAACGGTTACCATCACCTAACTCATTTTGAGCAATGATATAAAGCGTATCTCCCACTTTTATGGTGTATGAACGACCAGATTGACACGTCATAATTGACCTCCAAAGACAACTGAAAAAGGTAATTGCTTGTTGCCACGACTTGGAACCTCATGCTCATCTAACAACAAACAATTAGGTATTTTTTTGTTACTCTCCTGCACTCGTTGAAAGGCTAATACTGCTGATTAACTTTTCAAGCAGAAGGCTTGTTTATAAAGCATCTTGATCTGAGACCATTAACGTCCTACTGAACAAAGCGTCACATCAAAGCTCTTCTGCGTTGGACAATTGTGCAACCCGGCTTCATCGTCGTAAGCATAGCCATAAGCAGTAGGACATGTTTTATGTACAGTCTGGACAAACTTTGTTTGTACGACAGGTCCCCTGCGACACCGCTCGACATCGTTGTACGGACAACATAAATCGATACCAGGTGCTTCGGTTTCAGGCTTTCCTAGACCGAAAGGAGCGGGATAGTTCCATTTCTTACACGGAGACAGGCATTGTACGGCTTTCCCAGCATTGAAGACTCGAAGATCCCCTAAACCCTGTGTTTCATCTTGAGGACAGCTATTAAGAGAAAGATTACAATTCGTTGTTATACATGAACCTGACTCTCCTTCTCTAGGTTTAATCTCCACAGGAAGGCTATACCCGTCTACGAGGCTGATATTATACCAAGCATTATCCCTTGAAGAGAGGTTGGGAAAGTTAATTTCAACTTTGGTGTCGGCTGGGGGTTGACAACCTGTTGCAGGACATGGTGGTACTGCTTCTCCTGCGGTGCAGTTCATGCCATTGGAATCACACCCGCTTTTGGGCCAGAATCTTCCAGCCCAGCCGCTATTGGGTATGGAGTAATCATGTGATTGACCCTTGGATAGTTTAACAGTACCATCCGACAAAGGAGTTATATTGGCGTTAGGTATTGTTGCCATCCACACGGGAAAGTCACACTGGTTAGTAACTGACAAGCGAGTCGTATGGCTTGTGGCTCTTGACTCCTGCGCCATCGCACCTTGGGGATTGACAAACAGGATCAAGAGTGAAAGTGATACCATCAAAAGCGTGATAGAAGCTCTGGACAGGGCTGATGAAAATTTTCTACTTTTAGTCATGATTACGGAATAGTCTGTCTCAATTTTGTCATTCATAATTCCAATCGGCTGCTATAGTCTCAGGGGCTTGTCTTGTCTGTATACTTTCCTTGGTCGTTGAGATACCACAGACCGTAGTTTCCCTCAGCACCGTTTGATCCAGACCAAGGATTTTCTGGAGGAACTTGGGCAAGGTAGCTACAATTCATATAGCGGAGCTTCCCGCAGGGTATTGTAGCTACAGAGGATTTCGGGCAATGGATAATTCTCTTTACCAGGTGTTCCTTAGGCAGATATTTAGCACACCAGCAAAAAAACTTTTTTACAGCTATTTTCGGGTAAATAAACCACATTTTTGACCTCTCTCCATAGCTTGCTTCCCCGTTCACGCAGTGGTCTTTCCAGTGCTAGGGATACCTCTCAAGAAGAAGAGAGGCTTTGATATTCCCCCTTCTTGAACATCCGGAGGGGGATTAGGTTTGGGATTGTGGTACAAAGGGAGTGAAAATTGCTGTAAGACCGTTTCTTTGTGAAGCTGCATATATTACCCCCCGGCTACGCCGTCCCCCCTTGGCAAGGGGGGACTACAGGGGGGTCTTGATTATGTGCATCTTCATACAGAATTGCTGTAAGACCTTAGCGGTAGGGACCCATGCGATCGCAGTAGAGGTTATCGCCCGCGTTCACACCCAACAATTGGGTGAAATGATTGTAAAAGCCAACCCTATCCGTCACGGCAGGAGGGGTGCCCATGCCACATTCAAGACCACCGTTGATAATATTAATGGTCATGCCAAAACCAGGCGCACGTCCCTTGCTCGCATCATCGCCAGAAGGTGTCCATTTACCAGTCATCACCGCATGACAAGAAGGCTTGGGTTGCTGGGGGGTCATCCAGAACCACAAGGCAGTTTGGAAGGCGATCGCACTATCGGACTTCACCAGGTCAGGGTTGGAGAGCAGATCGAGGCCCAAAGCTTGACCCACTTGACCATAGTTGTAGTTCCACGAAAGTTGGATAGGGCCGCGACCGTGATAGGATTTGCCGGGTTTGCAGGGATAGGTACTATTCGACGAATCGCAGTATATGCCTTGGGGTTTCTGCTCTTCAATAAAGTGCAGACCCCAAGCATAACGTCCACCAGGAGCAGCATCCCAACCACCAGTGGTTTCGTGGGCAATGTTTGCTAAAAAAGCAGCTGCTTCACGCTTGCGTTGCACGTCAGATCCTTCATTGCAGAAGCTTGGGTATTTTTGTGTTGCGGCCACTAGACCGTCGTAGGTGTACAGACCGTTACGGTTTGGGAACATGGCTTCGTAGCTTTGGCGTGACACAATACTCGCGAAACCATTGCCCGTTGGGGGAGGGGGAGTGGACCCGTTCGGAATGCAGATTTCCTGACCTACCTGTAAATTCGCGGCATCTGCATCTGTGTAGGGAGTACCATCTGTTTTTTTGATTTCACGCCAACGGTTACCATCACCTAATTGTTGTTGGGCAATGATAAAAAGCGTGTCTCCCGACTTGACAATGTATGAATTACCAACTGTACAAGACATAAATCAACTCCAAAAAATGAAATTACTGAACAAGGCAAAAGTAAAAAGTAAGAAGCGCAAAGTAGGCGGTGTCGGTTTCCGTCCCGCCTAACTTTGTAAGAAGGTAAAAGAAAGAAGAAATAAAAAGGGTTAAAAGCCCCTAAATTTATGGGGATTTACTTTTTACAAAATTGCTGTAACAGGCTGTACACCTAAATTGATCGCTTCTTGAACGGTATCAACGAAGATATCAATCTTCTTACCTAGAATTGCCGTACCTATATCTAAGGCTGCTGCGGGAACTTGCCTACCATCCCAAAGCATCAAGGTAAAATTTGTTAACAGAGGAATAACATTTGGGTCTACTGCACACTGCAAACGTCCAACGCTTTGACCTTGACATTGTGACTGCCATTGACCTGCAAGCGCTGCCCGCAAGGTCACTCCATGTACACCAGAGGCTGGTGTGTGACACCTTGTTTCTTCCATGCTATAAAATCTGGCTTCTAGCTTGATTTGGTTCCCGGAGGGAGGAGGTGGAGAAATAGACCCAGGAATGCAAATTTCCTGACCAACAAGCAAATTAGAAGCGTCTTGGTCTGTAAATGAAGTGCCATCTGGTTTTTTGATTTCACGCCAACGGTTACCATCACCTAATTGTTGTTGGGCAATGATAAAAAGCGTATCTCCCGACTTGACAATGTATGAATTACCGACTGTACAAGACATAAATGAACTCCAAAAAATGAAATTCTAGAATTGCCGTGACAATGCAAATTACAAAGGTGTACCAAAAACTTGTGTCCAGTAGTGTTTGTAATTAACGTCGCCCGTATCATTACCTAGAAAATAATAACCAACCCCAATTTCCTTATAATCTGGAGTCAGAATGTTTTTGCGATGTCCTTGGCTGTTCATCCATCCCTTGACGGAATCTTCTGGGGTAGAGTTGCCTGCTGAAATGTTTTCTGCTGCACGGGAGTATCGATAGCCTGTAGCTTTAATACGGTCAAATGGGGATGAACCATCTTCTCCTTTGTGATTGAAAAAGTCGCGCATTGCCATGTCTACACTGTGCTTTTGAGCGGCTACAGCTAACCGACCATTGAATTTCAGTGGTGGTAAACCTGCTCTCTGACGTTCGACGTTAGTGAGTTCTACAACACGATTGATAAATTCTTGGCTCATGGTAATAACCTCTAAAATGTAGAAAAGGGGTGATTTGGTTAAATTCAACTAAATTCTTTGATTAGGGTTTGCCAAAGCATTGTGTCCAGTAATGGTTGTAATTAACATTACCCGTATCGTTCCCTAGAAAATAGTAACCAACTCCAATGTCTTGATAATTTGGACTCAGGATGTTATTACGATGTCCTTCACTCTTCATCCATCCTTCAAAAGCATTTTCTGGGGTGGAACCACCTGCATAGATGTTTTCACCGACATATGTTGATGGATATCCTTCAGCTTGGGCACGATCCGAAGGCTTGCTTCCATTTGGGCTTTTATGATTGAAAAAATCCTCCAATGCCATGTCTGCACTATGTTTCTGTGCCGCTGCTGCTAACACAGGGTTAAATCTTAGGTCTGGCAAACCGACCTGACGACGTTGAGCATTAGTCAGTTCTACAATGCGATAGATAAAGTTACGATTCATCGTTGAAAACCTTTTAAGTTGAGAAATTCTAGAAGCGATTAAGCTAGCAATTAGTCTGAAAACTAGTGGACGACCATATTAGTTATGCGCTCTTTCCCGACTCGGAAGCCCCCCTGCCCCAATTCTGGGGGAGGATAAAATTCAAAGTTGAACATAGTACCCCCAACATAGGGGTCACGGGGGATTTAGTTCTGTTGTCTTTACCTCTCAAAATTAATGTGGTAGAATATTAGGTAATCAAAAGGAAAAAAATTCAACATCTCCAAAAATTGGCAATACGTCTCCACTACTGGTTTCCCGGATTCTAAAATCAGCCAGTCTGACAGAAAAGCTAGAATTTGAGCTATTCTTTTGAGCAGAACGAGAAGCTTAAGATAATTGCTTGTTTTTCCTGCTTCTACTTATAAATAGTTTCAAGTCGAATAGACTTATGCACTTTATGTGGGTTGTGTTAGCTAAATTTTTTACGTGAGGCTGGACATTGAGGTCTACTAAAGCTAGCTAAGACAGAGGTTTCAGCTCATTTAAAATTACATCTTGCATTAATTCCAACAAGCCCAGAAATAAATGATGCTGTGGGTCAATTAACTCAGGGGTGACACCCGTGATTGTCTCAAATCCTTGTACTGAGTCCGTTTTAACTCCTAACTAACACATTCCACAATCCATATATAGCAAGGGTTACAAAAAAAATGTGTTATTTTCATATTTTACGCTCCGCGATCGCCGCGCCCGCTACTAGGCTGATATCTTGCACCAATTTCAGGGCTCAACAAGAGTGCCATTCGACTCAAAGTGTATAAGTTCACAAAACCAAACACTATATATATGTAGCTCTCCAGAACATTGAGAAAAAATGGTTTCTGGTGAAATAGGTTCGCTGTTGATGTCATGTCTGATGAGAAGCGAGGTAATTTTAAAACCTATGGTAGCATCGTCAAGATACTGGATAATGTGGATAATTGATTCTCCTAGGGTGGTAGACAATAAGCTAAAAGATGGCTACAAATCCAGGACAATCCGCCTAGCACAGGAGTTCTTCAGTATACAATTCCCCCAGCTAGCCAGCCAACCCACACTATCGTCAGAAGAAAACAGGCATATTCAAGCTGTTGTGTGGAAGATTTTTTGTTCAGCTTCCGATATGCGTGATCGTGCTTCTGCTGGACTTTGTTTGAGATGCTATGTATCTCAGACGATTCTCATTAGCTGCAAAAAAATTCCTCACACCTGTAAAAAAGAAATTGAGAACCCTTTTAGCTATATTGATTTGCTTCCATTCGTTTTAAATGATGATGGTAAAGAACAGATACTGTTGGATAGTGAAGGTCAAACTCAACTTATCTTGAATCAAGATGATACAACTCGACCAATACCTAAAGGAGGAGAGTTTTTTAGCGTTGAAATTTTAAGAAAATTTAATCCAACCTTAAGTTCCAATGAAAGCTTGGATAATTGGACTTGGAGACTAACTCAACAGAATCAAAATTTAAGGTTATTTCTATGGGAATTGGGGGTACGGACTCCCAGTGACTGGGCCTTACTATGTGGACATATTCCCCGTTCCTTGGAATCGCATCTTGAAAAAGGAGACAGGGAAATTTTAGAGGTATTTCATGCAGTCTATCGTCGAGACAGACGCAAATCAGATGAAAAAGGACGTTGTTCTGAACCTACGCTAAACCAATTACAGGAAATGCATGATTTGTTGCAACAACGAAATATCATGAGTTCTCATATAAAACTAATTTATCATCTCAAAAGAATTGCAGAAGTCTTACGTCAGGATACGCTTTCGAGGAGAACAGGTAGTCCCAAAACTATACCTATAGAAGTGTATGACAACTCCACTAATGATTATATTCCCAATCGAGAATTAGATTATTATGTTGACACCGATTTAGAGGAGATTGAATTAAACCAATTAAAAGAGGATTGTCATGACTTATTTGAAGAGGTTTTATATCAAGCAATATCAGAAGTTACTTACCAAAAAATTGAAGGATTGAAAAAAAGTAAAGGTTACAAAAGTTTTGCCCAACAATTTCATGAAGGTTTGCAACTTTTATATCAAAAGAATATGTCTTTAGGGGAGATTGGTAAATTATGGGGGATACCTTGGTGTAAAGTTAGACGAATATTTCAATTAGAAAATTTTCTCGATCGGGTTCAGTATCGCACAGAAGAAAAATTTATTGACAAAATTTGTAAATCGCCGACACAATATCGAGTAACTACAATTTCTAGTAACCCAGACTATCTAAAAAATGTTGCTGATGAAATTAGAAGTTATGCTTTGAAGAAAGCATTCAACGATGCACACGCAGAAATCCTAAGCGGGAAAAAACAGCAAAAAAATAGCTTATTTGCCAAAATGACACGTCGCTATCTTAATGATTTAATCAAAAAGGCAGCATGAACAAATTATTTTCTCGCAACGTTCTATAGAACCATGAGCTAAGATATGACTAATACCTCTGTTTATTCAAGATACTGGAGACAAGAATTGTCAGCAAAAGTTATTTGGCTGGAATCGGAGCATTTTGAAGAAGCTAAAAAAATTAGCGACCGAAACTTAAGCGAAACAAACCAGTGGACAATTTATTTAAATGCACTAGCGCTACTTGGTTTTGAAGAATGGCTAAGAGAAAGAATTCCAGATGTGAAAATTAATCGAGATAACTGCTCGATATTTGAATCTGATAGCGCTAATGCGATGAATGTTGTTTGGAATCTAAGTGTCGGTGGATTCAGCCTTTGCTTAATTAGTGTTGACAACCTAATTGATGATTTTGTGACTGTACCAAAAGAAGTCATCAACTCTCCAAAAATGATTGCTCATTTTTATGTATTGCTTGAGGTATTAGAAGAGGAAGAAAAATTAAACATCCACGGTTTTTTACGTTACGATAAATTAATTGAATATTGCCAATCAATTAACTTGGAAGCTAAATCTGATAGTTGTTATCAGCTACCACTTTCTTGGTTTGATTCTGAGGTGAATAACCTATTGCTGTACTCGTCTTTTTTGTCACCAGATGCTATTCCTTTACCATCGGTAGTTGGGGTTGATCGTACAGATATACAAACTCTAAGCCAGAGTACAAGCATCGTTAATAAAGCGTTAGTCAACGTGAGCAGTTGGTGCCTTGGAGTTTTTGAAGAAGGTTGGCAATCCACTAAGGATATGCTGAAGACGCTTGATAGTAACTATGCTTGGGGTGTTGTAAGAAGTAAGTCAATTGATTATCATTGTGGGGTCAAAAAGTTAGATTTTGGACTATTACTAAATGGTCAAAAATTAGCTTTAGTTATCAATGTAAAACGGTTGGAAGATAATGAAGTTGATGTGCTTGTACAGGTTATTCCTTATAATGAGGAATATCTACCGTCTGCGTTGAAGTTGAAAGTGACTCTTAATCCTAATACTTCTGAGTCAGAAAGTCAGGAAGTTATTACGAGGAAAGCTGATAATCTCATTCAGTTAGAATTTAGTGAGATTGTAGGGAAGCAATTTCAGGTTGAAGTCGGCTTTCAGGGTGCTGTGATTGTTGAGGAATTTTTGTTGTAATTTTTTTTATGGTGTTTAGTCTAGAGTAGACTTTTGCCAGTACTTACAGCTTGAATAACAATAAACAGCGATGGTAGAGCAACTCAGCAGTGACTCCTCAAACAGAACAGACACAAAAGAATAAACAATCAGAAAATCAAGCTGATTGAAAGGTTGATTATTTTGGTTTTTTATTCCCTTTTGTCGCATTTACTGCATAAGTATATCTTTCTCATCCAGATATTTTATCCTCGACAAGTTTTTGCAACACAAATTTTATCTTGGCATCATAGAAGTGTATAAGTCAATTAGACTTGAACCTATATAAAAGTAGAAGCAGGAAAAACAAGCAATTACCTTCTGAACAATCTCAATATAATTTCTTGCTTTCTCCTGTTTAGGAACACATATTCCTAAGCAAAATTTTGCTTAGGAATATGTGTACATTTTGGTTCCAACTACTCCGTCTGGTGGTATTCCATTTTTACGCAAGTATTCAATCTCTCTATACCTATTGGTTAAAGATGTAACTATATGACTATTCAGAGTTTATATTTTGGCAAAGATGACGCTGAAACAGATTTTAAAGGTAGCGGACTTTTGCAAGGTAGTTTTTTAAAAACAACAATATACGAGGATATCAAATCGCGTAAGAAATCATTAGTTATTGGCAGAAAAGGGTCAGGTAAAAGTGCTTTATGTTTAATGCTAAAAAAAGAATTAAGTTTAGAAGAAAAAACTTATGTATGCCTTGTTACACCTGATGCTATTTCTGCTGATGAAATCAGACAATTTCAAATGAGTGGCGTTAATGAACAACAGTCAAAAAAATTGATTTGGAAATATATTTTTTTAGTACAAATTTGTAAATTTTTACTTGAAGTAGCAAGAAATCACAATGATTGGGAATCAAGCTCAGATAATTCTGATTGGTCAGTCGAAAATGATTTATCTCATACACTAAACAAAATACGAAGTTTTCTTGTAGAAAATAATGAAGTTGATGATCTCAATTTTCAAGAAAAGTTCTGGAGTATAATAAATAGAATTCAAACAAAAATTACGCTCAAAGCTTTTGACCAATCAGCAGAAATAGAAACTAATCATGAAACTAATGAAGGTAAAAATTTTGATTATAAACTAGATTTTTTAGAAAAGTATCTTGAAAAACTTTTAAAATTTTTTCAGAAATATAAATTTTATATTTTAGTAGATAAAGTAGATGAAATTTGGGATAATGATACTTCATCTGACAAAACGGTCATAGGCTTACTTATGGCCTCGAAGCAGATAAACGAGATTTATGATAATGCTTTTTGTACTGTATTTCTCAGAGCAGACATTTATGAACAATTACAGTTTTTTGATAAGGACAAACTACGCGGTGATGAAGTAAGCGTTACTTGGACTTCTGAAAAACTGCCTGAAATTATATTAGAGAGAGCCAAAGCTTCTACAAAAAATAGGGATCTAACATCTGATAGTTTTTGGTCAGAATACTTTCCTCAGCAAATAAATACTGAAACAACGTCTGATTTTATTTTATCTTACACTCTAATGCGACCAAGGGAGATTATTCAACTGTGTAATTTATGTGTAGATACAGCTCGACGTGAAGGTAGTATAACCGTTGAGTGTAAACATATCACACAAGCAATTGATTCTTATTCAAACTGGAAACTTAATGATTTAATAGGCGAATACATAATTAATTATCCCTTCTTAAATGATTTACTAATTTTGTTTAGTAATACAAGTTATGTGGTTCCAAGGCAGTGCTTTGAGATTGTGTTTGAACGTGTAATTCCAGCATTAGAAGAACGATATAGTAATTATAAAAATTATTTGAATATTGACACTGTACTTAATATATTATACGGAATAGGTTTTCTTGGCGTTGAACGTGTAGATAAAAGTGTATTTTATTATCAGAATGCGAAAACTGTTGAAGAAACAGATAAGGTTTTTATTGTTCATCCGGCTTTTAGAAATGCCCTAAAGTGTACATCCAGTATCGACATTGAGGGTTATTCAGCAACAGATGGCATAGGTAATTTTAAACGTTATTTCTCTGAAATTCAGCGTGGTCGGTCTGCAACTAGAGTTACAGGTGAAATTCTTAGAAGTCAACCAGATCGTGATGGAGGTATTTCTTATCTGCGTAAAATGCTTGATGCTTTCAGAACAATAGTTATTAAAGAAGAAATTCCTGTGGAGGTAAAAAATGAAATTAGTCGAAATCTCAGTGTAATGATTAAACAAATTGATGAGTTTACAGAGAATTCTGATTATCCAGATATGCAAGGCGAAATTATTCGTATAAATATAATCACATATTTGAGTAAGTTAAAAGAAAAACTTTCTGCAACTGGTTTTGTATCTGAAAAATCATCTATGAGTCGAGAGTTAGACAAATTACTTACTACTTAAAGAGCTAAACAGACCATAATACAAGAGACGGCGATTGTAAAAACACATTGTTAATAATCTAGCAAGGAAAGAAGCCAAATGATAGAGAATAACTCTTTAGTTGGGAAAACACTTAAGGAACGCTATCGTATTGAAGAACTCTTGGGAAATGGTGGGTTTGGGATTACTTATCGTGCTATCGATAAAGATTTGAGCTCAGAACGCCCTTGTGTCGTTAAACATTTAAAACCTCAAGACAGCGATCCTAAAGTTTTGGAGATTGCAAAAAAGCTTTTTGATAGAGAAGCAAAAAGTTTACAGAATTTAGGGAAACAACACGATCAAATTCCTGAGCTTTTTGCCTACTTTGAAGAAAATGGAGAATTCTACTTAGTTCAAGAATTTATTGAAGGGCATGACTTGACTGAAGAACTTATTCCAGGCAAGCAGATGGATGAGCAAGCAGTTGTTGAACTGTTAAAGAATATTTTGGAAGTCTTGGCATTTGTTCACGACAACAACATTATCCACCGAGATATTAAACCGCAGAATTTAATGCGGCGTAAACAAGATGGCAAGATTGTTGTGATTGACTTTGGTGCAGTTAAGCAAATTAGTATTTTGACATCCGATGCAAAAGGGCAACCTAGCGTATCAGCTGTAGTTGGTACTCCTGATTATATGCCAATTGAACAAATCATGGGTCAGGCAAACTATTGCAGCGATATTTATGCAGTAGGAATGATTGGGATTCAAGCCTTAACCGGCAGAGATATTATTAATATACCAATAGACTCTACAACAGGAGAACTCATTTGGCGAAAAAATATAAATATTAGCAAGAGTTTGACTAAAATAAATATTAACGAGGGTTTGACTAAAATAAATATTACCGAGAGTTTGACTGATATAAATATTGGCGAGGGTTTGACTGATATAAATGTTAGCGATGAGTTGGCTTATATTATAGACAAAATGGTATATCACGACTTCAGGAAACGCTATCATTCAATAGATAAAGTACTGAAAGCCTTCAAAAGTCCACGACTAAATCCTCACTTATTAGATGAAAAATACACAGTATTGTTGGCGTGTCTCAAAGTTAAAGATTGGAAGGGTGCAGATCGTGAAACCGTAAATCTTATGCTTGAGCAGGCAGGGCGAGTGAAACAAGGTTACCTGGACATCGAAAGCCTCAAAAATTTTCCGTGCGAAATCTTACTCACAATTGATGATTTGTGGGTGAAATACAGTAACGGACGCTTCGGCTTTAGTATCCAGAATCGTATTTGGAAGGAAATTGTTGGCGGAAACCCTAACCCTAACTGGGAAATGTATGAACAGTTTGCAGAGCGTGTTGGCTGGCACAAAAAGTATGAAATAATATGGTACGGAAAAAACCTCATATTCGATATTGATCAGGCTCCTCGTGGACACCTACCAGTAGGGCGTTTCGGAAATATTTTCTTGTTGAAAAAAATCGTAGGAAGTTTTGGCGGGTTTGGATTGAATAGGATAGAAGCGCTCTCTTTAAAATTGAGTCAGTGCGAATCTGAATAACTCTGTTAATGTTCAAGTCCTAAAATTTTTGGGGCTAACAATCAAATAAACATTCTGATGAAATTAAAACCTTACATTGCATCAAATATCATGACTCAATTGCTCAAAACAAAATCCTTGAAACGAAAAATTAATAAACTTTCTGCTGTTGGACTAGTGGCGTGTTCACTTTTAACAATATCATTTTTACCACCCGAATCTAGCTACGCTAGTAGTATCTTCAACAAAAGCGATGATACCGCACAAACAAAGCAGAAATCTGGAGTTAGGGGAAGTTACAAAGACTTTTTTACAGCACTTGCACGCAGGGAAACAGGACAACAAAATCCACCTACTAACATTGAGAACCAGCTGGGTTTTATAGGCAAGTATCAATTCGGAGAAGCCTTGCTAAAAGACCTTGGCTATTACGATACACCTAATCCCTATATCGGTGGAGGAAATGGTGTAGATAGGAATTATTGGCGCGGTACATGGAGAGGAAAAAATGGGATCAATAGCAAGCAAGATTTCCTGAACAATAAGAACAATGTGCAAGAAATAGCTATTCAAGAAGCTATGCAATACAAGTGGGGTTTGATCAAAAATCAACTCAATGGACGCTCAATAAAAGAATTTATTGGGCAAAAACGAGGAGGAGTAGTCGTCACTCCATCCGGAATTCTGGCAGCGGCGCATCTGCGTGGCGAAAGAGGGGTTGCCAATCTGCTGCTGAGTAACCAGGGTTCTACAGATGAAAATGGCACTTCTATTCTCGCCTACTTAAGGGAATTTGCTGGATTCAAAACTCCTTTTGACTAGGGAAAACACTGTCAGCATTATTAGAATTCTTTTGTGCTTTTAGTCGTTCACTTTTGAATTCCAATTCCCTGACACAAAGTGCGATCGCTCTCACTCACCTGGGGATTATTCTTCAGATAGTCACCTACCCAATTGCAACCATCAATCAGTAGTTGATTTGAGTCTAATCCCAAATCCCAGATAATAATTTTTCCGGCTTTATCGGCTGAGATCAGGTGATTCCCATCACGGCTGAAATTAAGGCTCATGACAGAATCACCATGTCCTTTGTAGGTTTTCAGTTCTTTACCGTCAAGACTCCAGAGTTTTACAGTCTTATCTAAACTGCCAGTAGCAATTGTTTTGCTATCTGGACTAAATTTGACACGGAAGACTCCAGCTTCATGGCCTTTGAGAGTTGTGATTAATTTACCTTCAAGCGTCCAAAGTTTAACAGTTCTATCCTCACTGGCACTAGCAATCATCTTGCCGTTGGGACTGAAACTGACACTATGAACCCCATCTTGATGCTGTCTAAGGGTTTTGATTAGTTTACCTTCTCTTGTCCAAAGTTTGACTGTTTTGTCCCAACCAGCGGTGGCGATAATTTTGCCATCAGGACTAAAACTGACGCTATTAGCCCCTTCCCCATCTTCATTTTTACCTTTTGTATGTGCCTTAATACTTTGGATTAGCTTACCATCTAAGTTCCAGAATTTGACAATGCCGTCATGACCGGCAGTGGCAAGAGTGTTGCCATCAGGGCTAAAACTCACTTGCCATATCCATTTTTTATTGTGCCCTTGGAAAGTTTTTATTTTCTCTCCTTGACGATTCCAAAGTATGACAGTGCCATCTTGAGTAGCGGTAGCAATTCTTTGTCCATTAGGGCTAAAACTGATGTGAGTAAACCATGTATCATTGCTACTGTTATCTAATTTAAGGGTTTTAATTAATTCACCTGAGCGCTTCCAAAGTTTGACAGTTTTGTCCTTACTAGCGGTGGCATATTCCTTTTCATCAGGGCTAAAACTTACGCAATAAATCGCAACATTATGCGCCTGCTGAATGTAATGTTTTTTCCCTTTCAATTGCCAGAGTTTTGCAGTTCCATCCTTGCTAGCAGTGGCCATCATCTTTCCGTCAGGACTGAAACTGACGCTCCAGATCCAATCTTTATGTCCGCTCATCAGGGTTTGGAGCTTCTGGCCAGATTCGTCCCAGATTTTAATAGTTTGGTCAGCACCGACAGTAACAATTTGCTTTCCATCAGGACTAAAACTAACGCTAGTGACCGAATTTTTATCATCCTTTAGGGTTTTTATCTCTTTTCCCTCAATGCTCCAGAGCTTCCCAGTTTCATCCCTACTAGCGGTAGCAATTTTTTGACTATCAGGGCTGAAACTAACGCTCCAAACCCAATCTTTATGTCCAGTCAAGGTTCGCAGTAGTTTCTCATTCCGGCTCCAGAGTTTGACAGTTTTATCCTGACTGGCAGTGGCAAGAGTATTACCATCAGGACTGAAACTCAGGCTCAAGACAGGCTGGTCATGTGCCTTGAAAGTTTTGATGAATTTACCTTCCAAAGTCCAGACTTTTACATATCCTTTGGCATCAGCGCTAGCAATTGTCTTTCCGTCAGGGCTAAAGCTCACACTATAAACCTTTGTATTATGCCCTGTTAGAGTAGTCATTAATTTACCTTCTGTTGTCCAAAGTTTGACAGTTCCATCCCAACTAGCTGTGGCAATTGTTTTCCCTGTGGAGCTAAAACGGACACTACGCACCCAATCTTTATGACCTTTGAGTGTTTGTATCTGAGCCCCATCCAAACTCCAGAGTTTGACAGTTTTGTCTTTACTTGCAGTGGCAATTATCTTACCGTCGGGGCTGAAACTAACGTCTGTAACCTCATCTTTATGCTTTTCTAGTCGATTGCGTTCCGTAACTTTATAGAGTGCATTTTGTAATAAAATATCAATCTGCTTTTGGATATCAGCCTTTTCCTGAAATCTATGAAATATCAGAACAGATGGTGTTTCTTTCAGTTTTCTAGATGCCCTTAAACTTTCTATCAGCGCTTCAAAATCTTGCTCCAAGGTTAAAAGCGCTTTACTTGATACACTAATAGCTTTGATTTCGTTCAATTGGGCATTCTGCGATTGCCACCAAGCGGCCCCAGCTAGCATCAAAGCTACCAGCGAAACACCAGTAAGCCCAAAAGTAGTTAGCTGTCGTCTGTGCCTCTGTTTTTGCTGCTCTTGTTTCCGCCATGTAATGCTAGCAGTAATAAAATCTCGCGCTCGTGGTGTTAATTCATCTCCTCTGTGATTATACCAATCTTCTGCTACAGCTAGGCGCGTTCCTTGCAATAATGCTTCTGGGTTTTGATTACTATTTTCCCAGTCACGCACATCTTCCTTGAACCTTTCTTGCCAAATGCGAAACTCACGGTTAGCTGTTATCCACTCTCGCAGAGTTCCCCATTCTCGAATCAACGCTTCATGGACAATTTCTACTGTTTCTATTTCATTAACTTCATCCCACCCAGTCACCACCAAACGCTCATCAGCCAAATGTTTGACTAAACCCCAATTTTCTTCCCTCACCTCGTTGCGAGTCGCAACACGTCTGGTATCCTCCGTCCCTTCCCCTGGACGCACTAACTGAATAAACACCCTTTCTGCTTGTTGTTCTTTCACGGCAGATAGCAGCTTTAAGACTTCCGAAGCATGTTTTGCTAAAGCTTTTTCTAAACCGCCAATTTCTTCATAAGCTTGATGCGTCAAATACCAATTTTTCTGTTTCGACCACAGTTGAGTTAAGGCAAACTCCAAAAGAGGTAAACGACCAGGGCGATCGCCTACATCATTAATTAGTTTACTTGTTAACCCCTCCTCCAGTTCCACCTTCATCTTTAACGCTGGTTTTTCGATCGCATCTCGCAATTCCTCCCTATCCATCGCAGTCAGTAACAATGGGGGGTATTGTTGCAAAGCCTTTCCCATTGATTGCTCGTCAAGCACAATTCCCAAAAAATCTGCTCGCAATGTTAGCACCAGCGTAAACGACCGAGCATATGTTACAGCCAAAAGCAGCGATCTTAAAAAACTGTGACGTTCTTCCTGAGCAGCAAGAGTGTAAAGTTCTTCAAACTGATCTGCTACTAACACCAAACGCTGATATCCTAAAGAATTAACAATATTTTCAATCAAACGGCATAATACTGTCTCATCATGTCGCAAGTTGACCTCAAATTCTAGTACCGCAGACTGGCAATATTTGCTCAATGCCACTGCCATTGCATCAAACGGATTTTTCCCCGGTCGAAAATTGATTATCTCTGCATTCTCAGTAGCTTGTAAACGGGGAATCAACCCGGCAAACACTACAGACGACTTTCCACTCCCAGATGCACCAATGACAGGCACTAACGGGTTGCTGTTGGCTGCTTCTACTAACTTAGCAATAAACTTCTCCCTACCAAAAAAGTAATCTGCATTTTCCTTTTGAAACGCAGATAAACCCTGGTAGGGACTAAGAGGAAGTTCACCAGAAAGCCCTCCTAAATCTTCCCAACTCGGTGCAAGCTCAGTTGTATTTTTACAGATAATTGGCAACCAACTTACCCCCGGTAGCCGCTTCTCAATATCTTTGTCGTTTGCAAGTTCTTTCAGCTTATCTCTTGCTTGTCGGACTGAATTAAATAAAGATTCACCCTTGGAAAAAGAACTTAAAAAATATTGGAGAAACTTTTGTGCTAATTTATCTGGTACAACTTCCCGCCAAACAATAATATAAGGTAAGTTTAAATCTGCTAATTGCTTTGCTAAACCTAGACCATCGCAGGAATTGAAAATTGCTAATTTTAAACCTTTATTAATTGCTGCCTTCAATGTTCTTTTGATTTCTGCTAAACTTAAACTATCATTGGGATTAATATTTATTATGCCTGTTTGACCCTCACCTTTTGTTTCGCTATGACCGGCAAAAAATAGGATATCGCAGGCTTCTTCCCAGAGCATATTAAAATCAGAACGAGTTGGTTCTGTCAGAATGATGAGTTCTGCCGACCGTTTCTTCAATTTTTCAAGTAATTTTTTATCTCCACTGATATCAATATCTGTACTGTCTCCAAAAATACTGATAATCCTAGCTCTTCTAATTTTACCAGAAGTCGATAATTTTTTCGATGTCGCAGTACTTGCAACAAAAGAGTGAAAACAAACAGCCGCTTCGCAGAAAAACTTTTGAGCGAAAAAACCCCATTCTTGCCAAGGTAGTCGATGTAAGATGTCTTTGGTGGTGAGGCAGGTAATTTTCTCTGTGTGGATAAATAAACGAATTTCTGGTTGAGAGTCTTGTGAGAGTGCTTGTTCTAATTGTGACTGAATAGGGTGAAGCCACTGATGAAGATGACGGCATAAACCCTGAGCAGAACTATGACAATCTATTTTGGATATATGAGTAACTTGGTTATTTTTAAAACCACCTCTGGAATGGTTTAGTAAGGAATAGTATTGCTCTTTCCAACGTTGATAGGAATCTGAAATTTCTGTATTTGGAGGTAGTTGGACTTCTTGTTGTGTGATATTCTCCTGTCCATTTGCTACCGTTACGTTAAGATTGATTTTAGCAAATCCGCATTCAAAGTTCCCGTCACCAAACTCCAAATTTATCCATATTTCCATAAATTAACACCCTAGTAGAATAAGGCAAAAGTGAAAAGGCAAAAGTAACAAGAAAGAAGAATTATATAGTAAGGTTTCGGTGCTATTTATGATGGTCGGTTTATTTCCGTCGAACTTAGTACTCCACCACATTAATTATGACGACTTGTGAGGGTCAGATCCCCTACTTCTTAAAGGATACAGAAGAGCGAATGGTAGGTCTAACCCCTCAATATTGATTCAAGCAGTTCTCTCATATACCCAACAACCGCCCGTAGGCTAGAAGCCTGGGGCTATTGATACAAAGCCCACAGTAAGGTGGGCTAAATTCTTTATTTAGCCCACCTTACTGTGGGCTTTGTTCAATTAGCCGCACCATTATATGGTGACGGTGGGATTACGGGTTTCGGAGGGGTCTTACCCCTGATTCACCAGCGGTATTCTTTAAGAAGTCGGGGATCTTGCACCTCTTCGAGTGTAATTGAAATGACAGAAGTTAAGCTTGCTTGCAACTTCCTCCTATACTCAATAGGTGTAAGCAAAATCAACTTATGCACTCCTATGACGACAAGTATGCAACCAAGCAAGCTTTCTACGGTTGTTTCACCTTATTTACTTATCACTTAAACTTGGAATTGCTTGTTGTACTGAAATTCTGGCTGCTTCTCGCAAAGCTTGCGCGATCGCGTAGCGGTTCCCCTTGGGAACATCGCATTTGCCTGCATACATAAACCCAAACTTAGCAATCCTATACCTGCAACAAACAAACAGAGAGCTTGAACTGTAGATTTTGGCTTATTTTTCTTCCCTTTCTCTGCAACAGGTTCCTTTAGTTCTGCGATAATTTGTTTTTCAATTGTCGGACTCCAATTAGCTTGAATATCCCACAAAAAACTTCAGTCTTATCTCAGGCATCAAGTGAGACTGAAAAATGCTCAACCTCTGGATTAAATATAAAATGGGCGGACTAGAGAGCCTCACCCCACAATATTCATATCACTCTTGTGGAGTTGGTATCCTGCCCGCCCTATCAACAAAATTTTACTTTAAGTTTATTTATGTCAATCTACCTACTTATCAACGAAGCACTTGATTAAGGAAACGTAATTTTTGCGACAATTTTATATACTGTACCCAAGGTTCCTCCGACAACTGAGAAATAGCATTAACCGACAATGTAGCAGTAAAGATATCATTTGCACTACTGACACCATTAACGCCCAAATTTTCTAGCAAAGCGATCGCATCTGCATCTGGGGCTTCTTTAGTATGAATAAATACTATCAAACTAGGTTCTTCAGGGTCTTGAACATCATTCAACGCCATAGCAAGGGCGGTATCTAGCTTTTGATAATTCATAACCATTCCTTGAATAAAAAGCACTTATAGGTCATCAGTCAATAAACTGGCAAAAGAGCAGGCTTTTTTGTACCTCCTCTTCTACCAAATTATCAGATTTCTCGCTTTTTATTGCCTACCCTTGTATAGATGCAATATATAACTCCTTCCGTCTAATTACATATTTTCAATGTTAATCAATCCATAACCCCACTTATTGTCATAGGTTCCTGCTGGTTGTTTGGGAATAGAACTATTTTTACGCAGCAATTCCTTTACTTTCGCAGGGTCAAGTTTGGGATCTCGCTGCAACAGTAATGCCACCAAACCTGTGACAAACGGGGCCGCCATACTGGTACCAGCCATCACCACAAACTTGGAATTAACCATCACTGAGCGATCGAATTTTGCACCCGAGGATTGTGTCGAAACAATCATCGCTCCTGGTGCCGCAATGTCGGGTTTCTGAGCCTTATTCCGTAGGGGGCCTTCACTGCTGAAATCAGAAATATCATCCAACTCCAAGCCTACTTCTCGATCCTTATTGTCAATATCCGTGTATTTCACCATTGTGGTGTAAGAAGCAACTGTTACCGCACTGGTAGCAGCCCCAGGTGAGCCAATTTTCATGGTATCTTGGGCGCTCTTACCCGTAAAAAACACGGATGACTGGTCATCTAATGTCCACACATCCAAACGTGCTTCAGTTGAGGAAGTATTGCGGACTCGCAATTGCCAAACACCACCACTTACTGGCATCGGACCTGTACCGCGAATTTGAACAAAGAAATTATGGTCACCATTGGCTGGATCTGGACCTGGTGTCACGATTTGCACCCGTGAATCTAGCAAGGTGTATTCCTGTGTAGGATTGCCCTTAACTACAATCTTTTGGAATGGGGTGACGAAACCATTAGGACTCCGCAGAGATATTTCCATCTGGTTGTTGCCAGAATACCAGCCGTTTAACCATACGATGCTTGTTTGCATCAAAGGAACGCTAAAGCGCATAAAAGCTGACTTGCCACGGGGTACGATCGCCTGACCGTGAATATTGTCGTTGCCTTCGTTACCGGCCGCACAGCAAATAATCCGCCCTGGTCCAGATTCCGAGTCAATAATTTTTGATAGCGAGTCGCTGCCATCGTGAGCATCGGCATGTCCACCCAAACTGAGATTTACTACTGCTGGACGTCCCAATTCACTAGCTACCCGGAAAGCGTAGCGGATACCATCGGCAATGTGAGCATCCTGCATATCTGTTTTGACGATGACCAATTCTGATAAAGGTGCGACACCGCCATAGTTACTGTCAGCACCTGAGGCAATACCTGCAACGTGGGTACCGTGACCGACAGTATCATTGGAAACTGTCAGTTGCGCTCCGGTAAATTCTGCGCCATAACCGCCTTCTTTAACACCAGGACCGGGAAGTGTCTGATCCCAAATGCGTAAAATTCTGCCGGCAAATGCGGGGTGTTTCGGATCGATTCCGCTATCTACAATGCCAATTACAACTCCCTTGCCTGTTAGTCCAGTTTTGTTCTTAAATTCTGGTAATTTAACTTTCCCTGGTGCTATGTCCATTCGCTGGTACATTTTGCGAGAGGGCTTGATGCGCTGCACCTCTGGGTCTTCTGATAAGGCATCCAAAGCATCAATGGGTAGGTAAGCAGTCCGTACATGTCCTGTATCCTGGTTGATCTCGATACCGTACTGCTCCAAATGGCTCAAGTCCGCTTGTTCGTCACAGTAGATAAAAACGACAGTGCGGGCTGGTTTGATTGTGTTTAGTGGTGCAATAATACCAAGCGATCGCTTTTGTGTGATTAATCCTTCCTCTCCTTCGCGTTGATAGTCTTCAAACGCTAAGAGCAATCCGGGGGAAAGTTTTTCGTGTCTCATTTGTACCTCAGTCTCAGTTGATTTGCTGCTTTGAAAACATTGATTTTAGCAGCTACAGTCCCCAAGTTCTATTTCGTTAAGGTTATTTTTTACCTTTGATTCCTAGGTGCGACTATAGTTATTAAAAAGTCAGGAGCTATATGAGGTTGGCTTAGTTGACTAGACACCATATTAGCGGTTTATCCCCGACTGATAACAGCTACAGTCTTGTAGAAAATCATTTCGGAAAAATTTGAGTAGAAAAAATAAATCGATACTATATAAATATCTTGTACTGAAGACAATTAATACTAGCCAGGGAAGCCAATTATCCGCTGTATCCGTTAATTGACATTCCGCACATAGTATAAGTAAATACACAAAAAACTAAGTACTTACAGATTTCTTAACTGTGGTTCTGTCCGCCATTCTCCTTTAACTCCCTGTCTCATAGCCGAAGTCCTCGCTCATCGGACTATTAACAAATGTTATTTCGCAATGTCACATAAAGTACTATTGAAATGGGGAATTAGTGATTTTTACGTATAGACGCAAGAGATGAATTAAAACAGTCCTTACCGATTTCTCGATTTAAGTCAAGAAAAACTGACAATGTAAAGTTATATTAAGAAAATTTGTTGCACTAGAACTACTCGGGGCGAATTTGGGCAGAAAAGATAAAAGGTAAAAGGTAAAAGGATGAATTTATCCTTTTTCCTTTTCCTTCATCTAAACCTGATGCTTATTTAATATTAGCTCTAGCATCCCTAACAGCTGCAAAGAAAAATAATCCTGTCAGAGGAATACTCAAAGCCAGGATAATCGCAGTGATTTGGGTACCGAACTTCGGTTCACCAGAAGTGAGTTCAAAAACGGAACCGACTGCGGCGATCGCTGTTACACAGCAAACAGCGAGGAAAAGACCGCTTTTTGGGGTCATTACATTCATGTTTCAGGGCACCTTAAGCTACAGGTTTTACAGATTGATGGGAGAATCCATGTTTAGATAGCTCCTCCGCCAAAGCTAGAGAGTTTTCCACTCTGTCTACAAATACTACGCCGTTAAGGTGATCCATCTCATGCTGAATGCAACGTCCGAGTAAGTCGTTAGCTTTTAAAGTCCGGGGCCGTCCGTACTCATCTTTGTATAACACTTCCACAACTTCAGGACGTTTGACATCCAGATAAACATTGGGAATGCTCAAACATCCTTCTTGAGCAACGCAGATATCTCCACTAAAGTTTTTGATTGTGGGGTTAATCAACACCAATGGGGGATAATCTGGGTTTTCTGGTTCACAGTCAATGACGATTAGTTGTTTGTTAACCCCCACTTGGGGAGCAGCCAAACCAATGCCATCGTTGCTGTACATAGTTTGCAACATTTGCCGCACTAGTTTGCGGAGTTCGTCATCGATTTTAGTAATCCGTTTAGCGGGTTGACGCAGGACGCGATCGCCCAGGTAATGGAGTTGCAAGGGCGGATTTTTTAACTTTTTCTTTTCAACAGCAATGGACGAAGGCATGGTTTTTAACTCACTCTCTCAACAACTAGGTTGAACTGTGCTACTGCTTTAATTCTATCAATCTAAACTAGGCACACAGAGTTAAGAGCAAGAATCGATAAGAAGAGCTATTCTTTTGGGCAACCGTTCATGCGTTACATCCATCTGCCCATCTCAAAACACAGGAATTCCTTCTTCCTTCTTCAAATCCGTTGTCGGTTTTTGTTTCAACACCACCAAAGTAATATCATCAAAAACCTTCTGTTCTCCAATGTGGTGTCGCACATCACTAAGTACAGCGTGTCTAATTTGATGTGCAGAGCGTCGGGAATTTTCCTTGATTAATTCAGTCAATCGCTCCAATCCGTACTGCACACCACCAAGATTTTCGGCTTCCGTAATGCCGTCAGTATACAGCACTACGACATCACCTGAATATAACTTCACATCTGTATAAGCGATAAAATCAGTAATATCTTCTTCTAACCCGATGGGAAAACCCAAATCCATCGTGTCAATTCGTTCTACCTCTTTTCCCTGACGGATGACAATCATCTCTTCATGTTGTCCACTTACCCGTAGCATTCCATCCTCATAATCTAGCAAGCAAAGTGTAAGACTTTTATCTGACTGCATCCGCTGCACATTTTGATAAATTGTGCGATTCAAAATACTGAGGAATTTCTTCGGATCGGTTTCATGACTTTCCAACAAAGTCCGGACAGCGGTTTGCACCATAATCATCAATACACCACTTTCTAAGCCGTGTCCGGTGACATCACCGATGCCAATTTTTACACGTCCACCTTGCTGAAGAACATCGTAATAATCACCACCAATTTCCGAAGCTGGCTTCATAAAACCTGCAATATCTAAACCAGGAATATTCTTCAGTTCCTCCTCTCTTGGTAAAATCATTCGCTGGAGTTTGCTGGTTATTTCTAACTCTGCACCCATCCGGGTATTTTCATTTTCAAGACGTTGATTCAAAACACTAATTTTCTGGTTGGTTTGAACAAGAGCTAAAGCAATATTATTAAATGAGTGGACAACTTCTCCTAATTCATCACGGTTATCTAGGCTAATACTCTCAATTATACTGCCAGCAATCATCTGTTTGGATGCTGTACTTAAGGTAGAAACTGTCCGGATTACACCTAGATAAAATCCGACAAAAAGATATAAGACAATGGCTAAAATCGTCAGTACAAAAATAGATATTAATATCTGTTTTCTGGCAAAACCGTCAATTCTATACTGTAAAAGTAAGTCTTGCTCTTGAATCGCTTTATCCCATAAATTAAAACTTTTATTTAAGCTTTTCTCGGCTTCTAGAAAATAAATTACAGGGTCTTTTATTACTTCTGTACCAACAAGTAACTCTACCTGCTTGGTTAGTAAATCAATTTGCTTGGTGAAATCGTTTAACGAATTTGTCAGGTTGGGACGTAAGTTGCCAGCAGGATTATTGCTAAAGGCCACTTCCATATTCCTCTTTAATTCCTCGTTATAATCTTGCAAGTTACCGAGGAGGATAATTAGCTCCGTGCGTTCTGTTGGAGTTGCTTGATAACCCCTAATCCCTCGTTTGGCTAATGACTGGATATCGACTAATGTTTTTTGTATTTGTGGTAATTTTAACAGAGTTGCATCCATTAAATAATAAGTATCTAAATCTGGGTCGAGAATCAAGTTTGATTTGTCGCCAACATGAACTATTAATTCATTAATTTGCTGTCTGATAAGCTTGTCTTCTGGATTTTTGCCTTCAAAAATGCTATTGTCTTGATTTTTTTGTAACTTTTGCCAAGTTTGTTTAAGAGCGTTAAATTTATCTGTCGTCAGTAATGTTTGCCCTAGTTTTCCATCAACAGCTTCCAGCGATTCAATTTTGGTATTAATTTGAGATTTAATCTGCTTTATTTCGTCTTGAGTTGAGGTGCCATAGCTGGTAAGTTTCAGTCGGGTAATATCTGCCCACAATTGACGCACTGGACGAAGGTAGATGTTGCCAGATATCTCTTTTGCTGCAAAGTCATTTCGTGATTGAATTTCTGAGATTAGTAAATACATTACCAAGCCCAATGGTAATATAAAAACGCAACTAATCAAAGAAAATTTTTGTGGATATTTAAGGCGATTCATCACAGCGATCGCAGGTCTAAATATTTTCTTCATATTTTTTAAAGCAAAGTTTTTTGAGGGGAAATTACTGGCGATCGCTAAATAAAATAATTCAATCGCGATATTTACAGTTATTTAATAGCATGATGTCAAATGAAGAAATAGCCTATAATTGCGATTATATTTTGGGATCACAATCTTTCTCAGAAGATATTTATTACTGCAATTCTAATATCAAGCTAGGCATCAACCGCTGCAAGTTTTTTAATGATTTTCCTTGCCAAGGTATTAAGGTAGAACCTAGTATGCTTATCTGTATATTTTGTCTTTTCCGCATCTCAATGACAAACTTTGACAGCATACTTATACCCGAACTATTCAGGAATTCTAAATGCTGAATATTGAGAATAATGGTTGCTGGATTGCTCTCTGCCAGACTATTCATCAACTGCAAAATAGAAGCATATTCTTCCATCCCACTGAGTCGAAGTGAACCAGTAAAATTTACTATTGTAGTGTTTGCTTCACACCAAACATTATAATTTTCGCCTTTAATTTGCATTGTTATAAGTCCTTTTTATCTTCTAACAAGTAAATATTTCAAAACTTTTAGACTGTCAATTGAACCATTGTAGTTACAGCAATTAAATCTGGCTCGTGCTGAACAATCTGAAATTTCCAACCAATTTTGGCACAATAATCATTCACTATAGTTAAAAAGCCCAATCCAGAACCATCGTTATTCTCATCTTCAGCATTTTTTTCTAGCTGACGGAGATAAAACTCATCTGGATTTGAATCACTTAACTCCTTAATAAAACTTTTAAATTTTTCTACCCCGGAAGCAGTGACACTATTGTTTATAAAAATTCTTACTTCATTACTTTGTAATTCTAGGTGCAGAGTTATGGGATATTCCACATTTGCATCACAATATTTTATTGCATTTTCTAGCAACTCGTTAGCAATATAACTTACGGCACTTTTTATTTCAGACTTTGTATTAGTCTTGCTATCTTCATGAGTATCTCTGGGGAAAAAAGTAGTTAAATATTCAGCGATAAAATCAGCTGATAAACCATTATTTCGCCACCGTTTTTTTAGGGCAATGCGTGAAGGTGAAAAACCTAATGTCAAATGTTCATCTTTTAACGGTTCTTCGACAAAATATCCAAATATTTGCGTATTATTGAGCCTGTCATCTTTAGCAAAAAATCTCTCTAAAATATTATTAATAATTGGAATCATCATGCCACCCTATTGAAAATTTTTACTGTCGGGAACCCTACAACTATCAACTTAATTGTTGCTATCAGTAATTAGTAGCCTGAACTAATTAATGTAGATGGTTACTCTACTTTATGTTGCACAAAGTTCGCATATTCGACTTCCGTGATTATACTTATAAATTGCTTTTTGGTCATCTTATACCAATTCTCTGTGATGTTGTGCCCAATTCCTCTATTAAGCAAAAGTTAAATTAGGCAAAAATGAATAGAGCATTGTGGAAACAGTTAATGCTTGCGACTTTTCGAGATATTTATGGATTTTTGTAACTGATTACAGCAAGTTTAAGGAATCACGGGAACACTAAATGTAGTTATACATTAGACAATTAATTGCCCAGAGGGGCAAATTATATGAAAAGCTGTCAATACTCTCGGAGTTCAGGTAAGTTAAATCAAGTACTTCGGTTTGGAGCATCATTAATAGCAACTTTGGCCTTGGCGGGTGGAATTGATTCAGCCAACGCAAATCCCATAAAATCAGTTACAGCAAAGCAAATTTCCTCCGCATCAATTCAGGCTACTCAGCCAAAAACGGTAACAATTGCTCAGATACCAGCGCAGCTACAGCCGTTGGGAATTATCCCCATAGTCGTTGTGGGAGGTTTTGCGATCTTCTTCCCCTTGTTTTTTGGCGGATTGGTTGTTATCGGGGAACGAGAAGTTGGGATTGTGGTGAAAAAATTTGCCATTTCCGGACGTGGATTACCCCCAGGAAGGTTGATTGCCCTGAACGGTGAGTCTGGTTTGCAAGCTGATACTCTCGCTCCTGGTTGGCACTGGGGTTATTTCCCCTGGCAATATGCAGTGAAAAAAGAGGCAGTGGTCGTTGTTCCCCAAGGAGAAATCGCGCTCATCGTCGCAGCAGATGGGGCATCCAACCCACCAGAACGCATTTTGGGTAAGGTAGTAGATAGCGATAATTTCCAAGATGCGCGAAAATTCCTCACCCAAGGAGGGGAAAAAGGTCGGCAGATTGGCTTTCTCACAGCGGGTACATACCGCATCAATACTGCCTTATTTAAAGTGATTACGGCCGCAAATGCCAGTCAACAGGGCATGAGTCCGGAACAGTTGCGAGTGTATAGCCTTCCCGCAGATAAAGTTGGCATTGTTACTACCCTCGATGGTATTCCGATTCCGGCAGGTGAGATGGCAGGCCCGGTGATTGGGGGACACGACAACTTCCAAAGCGGTCAAAAATTCGTTGATGGTGGTGGACGACGGGGTTTGCAAGAGCAGACTCTACTTTCTGGTTCTTGGAACTTGAATCCTTGGTTGGTACAGGTTGAGCCAGTACCAATGACGGAAATTCCCATCGGGTATGTGGGTGTGGTGATTTCTTACGTAGGCAAAGCACATCAAGATGTTAGCGGTGCAGCATTCACCCACGGTAATTTGGTAAATTCCGGACATAAGGGTGTGTGGGTGGAACCGTTATATCCCGGCAAACACCCGATTAATAGCCGGATCATGAAAATTGAACTGGTGCCGACAACCAATATAGTTTTAAACTGGTCTGGTCGTACCGAACGCCACAGTTATGATACGAAACTTGCTTCTCTGACAGTCCGTTCTAGAGACGGGTTTGCTTTTGATTTGGAAGTAGCGCAAATTATCCATGTCGGTGCTTTGGATGCTCCGAAGGTGATTTCTCGGGTTGGTTCGATGCAGAACTTAGTAGACCATGTGTTAGAGCCTACCATTGGTAACTATTTCCGCAACTCGGCGCAAGATTGTACAGTCCTCGACTTTCTCAGTGCCCGCAGCGACCGACAAACCGAGGCTGCTGAGTTTATTAAAGTAGCATTACGCAGTTATGACGTGCAGGCAATAGACACCCTCATCGGTGATATTCAACCGCCAGCGACATTAATGCAAACACAAACTGACCGTAAGATTGCGGAGGAGCAACGTAAGACTTATGAAGTGCAGCAAATGGCGCAAACCCAACGTCAGCAATTAGTACGGGAAACTGCACTAGCTGAGATTCAGCAGGAGATGGTGAAATCTGAGCAAAGCGTGCAAATTGCTGATTTGAAAGCGCAAGCGCAAATTAAGCAAGCCACAGGTGAGGCTGAATCGATAAAACTCAACGCAATCGGTGAAGCTGAAGGAATTCGTGCCATAGGTAACGCCAAAGCTGAAACCTACAGCGCTGGTGTGGAAGCCTTGGGATCGCAAGGTTATACAGCGATGCAGTTGATGCAAATTATCGGCGATCGCAATGTCCGTTTGATTCCAGATGTCTTAGTTGGTGCGAACGGAGGTGCGAACGGTTTGGTGGATGGTTTGCTATCAATGATTTTATGGAATCAAACAGCGAAGCCTGGTGAAGTCATGGTACCGTCGATGCAAGGGAAAATTCCAGTTGTGAAACCACCAACTAACACCCAAAATGGTTTTCCATCGGCAACTGTTGATTTTCCTTTGGAGAAGTAAAATTAAGGCAAGCCCCCTAAATCGAACATAATTGGGGGACTTTGAATTTAATTTTCTTTTCCCCCAGAATTGGGGGCAGGGGGATAAAGGCAAGCCCCCTAAATCGAACATAATTGGGGGACTTTGAATTGAACTTTCTTTTCCCCCAGAATTGGGGGCAGGGGGATAAAGGCGTTCTATAAATCAAAGTTTCTAGCAAGTCCTATGTTATTACAACAGCGTTACCGATTACTCAAACAGATTGGTAAAGGGGGATTTGCTAAAACCTTCCTCGCTGTAGATGAAGGTGAATTCCCTGCAATTCCTTGTGTCGTCCAACAATTCAAAAATAAAAATTTTACGTCAGAAGTTTTTGAGCAAAAAGTACAGCAACTTCTGGAGTTAGGAAAACATCCACAAATTCCAAATTTATTGGCATACTTTCAGCAAGAAAATGACTTTTATTTAGTGCAGGAGTTTATTGAGGGTAGTAATTTAGCTACCTTAGTAGAAGAATTAGGAGCCTTTAGTGAGACTCAGATATGGCACCTTTTAGAGAATTTGTTGCCAATTCTTAAGTTTATCCACGAGCATAATCTTATCCATTGCGATATTAAACCAGAGAATATTATTCTTACATCCCGAACGGCAGACCAAGGGAAGGATCTAATCTTGGTGGATTTTAGCGCAGTTCAACTGGTGACACAAATTAGCCGACTGCAAACACCTGCGAAAATCGGCAGTCCAGAATATGCCGCACCAGAGCAAATTCAGTCTAAACCTGTATTTGCAAGTGACCTTTATAGCTTGGGTGTAATTTGTATTTATTTACTTACTCAAATTCCGCCCTTTGATTTGTTTGATGTCGCAAATGATTGTTGGGTTTGGCGGCATTATCTCAGTAACAAGTTGAGCGAACGTCTGGGCAAAATCCTTGACAAGCTTCTAGAATATTCCACAAATCAACGCTATCAATCTGCTGATGAAGTGATGCAAGCTCTTGGCATTCAATCCCCAATCTTAAATGTACAATCTCAAATTACAAATCCGTTGTGGGAATGCGTACATACTTTTACGACACACTTAAGTACTTCTTTTGCCGTAAATTCAATTGCTATCAGTTGTGACGGTAATACTTTAGCCAGTGGTAGTGACGACAAAACAATTAGATTGTGGGATTTAAACTCCAAACAACTAGTAGCTACCCTCACTGGACATTCTCAAGCGGTGAAATCAGTTGCTTTTAGTCCAGATGGAGAAATGTTGGCATCAGCTAGCGATGATAAAACCATCAAATTGTGGAATCTCAACACACATCAAGAAATCAACACCCTCATCGGACACTCAAGAGGTGTTAAATCAATCGTTTTTTATCCTGGGAATGCGGGAATTTTAGCTAGTGGTAGCTGGGATAAAACAATCAAGCTCTGGAATGTCAGTATTGGTACAGAAATTTCTACCCTGGCAGGACATCAATTACAAGTGAGTGCAGTTGCGTTTAGTCCAATCTCCCCTTATTTAGCCAGCGCTAGTTTTGACAGAACTATTCGCTTGTGGAAACTCCCTGTAGATTTTGCCTCCAAAAAAAAATTTGAAAACTGCCCTTGTTACACCCTTTCAGGTCATACATGGGCAGTTCTAACACTCGCATTCAGTCCCGACGGTAAAATTTTGGCTACGGGTAGCGACGATAACACCATTAACTTGTGGGATGCAAACAACGGTCAACTGATTCACACGCTCTTAGGTCATTCATGGTCGGTGGTGGCACTGACTTTTAGTACTAATGGGGAAACATTGATTAGTGGAAGTTGCGATCGCACAATCAAACTTTGGAGCGTAAGTACAGCAGAAGAAATAGCCACTTTCCCCGGTCATGTAAACTCAGTGTCTGCCGTTGCTGTTAGCCCTGTTGCACAACTGATTGCTAGCGGCAGCAGGGACAAAACTATTAAGCTCTGGCAGCTTGTATAACCCTATGCGCTACCTGTGAAGGCAACTTCAGGGAACTTAGACTGAGCCTCAACCATCGGACGGTTTCTACCTTCCTCTTGCCAGTAGTTAATCACTTCTGTTGCTTTGTTAAGCAACTCGACGCGATCCACATCGGTGATCCAATGTTTTGACTCTAGCTCTTTTTTCAGTTCTTCCCAGGCATCATTCCTGGGCCAGAAAAAGTACTTAGTCAAAGGACTGGTGCCTTTGCCTACAACTTGATCCACTGCTAAAGCGACGTTTTCGTCCAACCAAAGAATTTTCAGAATAAACTTGGTCAATCACACCTCCGGGAAATACCGGGCAATACTTATCTATCTTTGCAATCGCTTATTTTAACCTAATAGTTACATTTTGAGCAAAGAATCATTTGGGAGGGGGGAGGTGGGAAGATGGGAAATGGGGAAAAATTTCTATTTTTACAACTTATACCAATTCTCTATGAGGTTGCGCTTTATTCACCCACAGGCAGCAAGCCTGGACGCCAGGTGCTTCTCAATAAGGAGACGCTACGCGAACAAGTCGGCCAAGCCGCCCAACGCACTGGCAAAGGCTATACAAACATAGGCGCTTCGCCTTCCGTAGGTAGCCCACGCAGGTGGGCTAATTAGGCGCATCTTTATAAAGAAACGGTATTATCAATCTAAAATTTAAAAATCCAAAATCTAAAATCTCATGACTGAATCCTCAACAAGTGCTATTGTGATTTTCGATATTGATGGTGTAGTACGCGATGTATCAGGTTCCTATCGGCGTGCGATCGCAGATACTGTAGAACATTTTACTGGGGATACGTATCGTCCGACACCAGGAGATATTGACAAACTCAAGTCTGAAGGCATCTGGAATAACGATTGGGAAGCCTCACAAGAATTTATTTATCGCCATTTTGAAACTCAAGGGCAGTCACGCGAAAGCAAAAAACTGGATTACAACACTATTGTCGCTTTTTTTCAATCTCGTTACCGTGGTACTGACCCGGACAACTGGAATGGGTACATATGTGACGAGCCTTTATTATTACAGCCCAGTTATTTAGAACAATTGACATTAGCTGAAATTCCTTGGGGCTTTTTCAGCGGTGCGACTCGCTTGAGTGCAACCTATATTTTGGAAAAACGCCTCGATTTAAAGTCACCAGTATTGATTGCAATGGAAGATGCCCCCAGTAAACCAGACCCTACCGGACTTTTCGCTACGCTGCAACTGCTAGAAAATGAAGAGCAGGAAAATACACCTGTAGTTTACGTAGGAGATACGGTAGCGGATATGTACACAGTGGAGAAAGCACGAAAACTCCATCCGAACCGCACTTGGATTGCTGTAGGTGTTTTACCACCCCATGTGCAGCAGACTGTAGAGGTTCGTGATGCATATACTCAGATACTATTAAAAGCGGGAGCGGCGATCGTTTTAGGGAATGTGCAGGAATTGAGTCCTAAAAAAATTCAGGAACTACTGGCAATGGATATAAAACGGATGTAAATCATATCTTGCCCCTTGCGTATAAACCACATATTTTTAATTTTAGGAGGAGTTAGGAGTTAGGAGTTAGGAGTTAGGACATTTTTAGCCCTGAAATAAATTATCCCTTCGGGACGCTGCGCGAACGGGCTTAAAGCTTTAACCCATTTTAATGGGTTAAAAACTTATTTAGTAAGATGACCGCTTACTTAAGCTAAAAGCTGTGTAGCTTGCTTCTCGCGGAGCGAGTAATTTATTTCAGGGCTGAATTCTGGGCTTCCTGACATTGGTGCAAGATGTGAGTTACATCCGTTACAACAGGAGTTGCCGCATAAGTTGATTGAAATTACAACTATTAAACTCATAGTCCCATCCCTGTCCTAAAATGAATCAAGCCAAACGTGCATGATTTATCAGCTGATTTCAGTCTTACTTCATTTATAGTGAGAAAAAAATGCCTGCACATCAACTACCTAATGGTCCCAAGACTCACCCGTGGGTACAAACATTCCAGTGGCTGACTAACCCCTTGGAATATATGGAAACCTGTGCTAAACATTATGGTGACATCTTCACCCTGCGGATTGGTCCAGTATTTGCTCCTCAAGTATTCATTAGCAACCCCAAAGCAATTGGGCAGATTTTTTCCACCGATCCAAAACAGTTGGACTCTGGTGAAGCAGCAGGTATTAAATCGCCTTTGCTAGGGCAGCAATCAATGTTGGCGCTATCCGGCAAGCCCCACCAACGGCAGCGCAAGCTCTTAACACCCCCTTTGCATGGGGAACGGATGCTGGCTTACAGTGAGGCGATCGCCGACATCACGGAGCAAGTGACTAGTCAATGGAAGGTTGGCGAACCTTTCAAAGTCCTTCCTTCAATGCAAGCAATCTCCTTCCAGGTTATTTTGAGTGCCGTATTTGGTCTAGAGTCAGGACTGCGTTACGAAAAACTCAAAGCACTTCTACTTGAAATCTTGAATCCCCAGCAACCGTTCTTTTTGGCAATGGCAATTGTTTTTCCATCACTGCAAACTGATTTAGGTGCGTGGAGTCCTTGGGGAAAGTTCCTGCGTTTGAAGGAGCAAATGGACGAACTGATATACGCCGAGATTCAGGAACGCAAAGAGCAACCAGACCCTTCTCGCAGTGATATCCTGTCTTTGATGATGGCTGCTCGCGACGAAGAGGGGCAGCCGATGACGGATGTAGAGCTACGTGATGAATTAATCACTCTGTTGGTCGCAGGTCACGAAACCACTGCAACTTCATTAGCTTGGGCATTGTACTGGATTCACCATTTGCCTCTTGTGCGAGAGAAACTGGTACAAGAGTTGGATAGCTTGGGTGAAAAACCCGATCCAAATACTATTTTGCGATTGCCTTATTTAAATGCTGTCTGTTCTGAAACATTACGCCTTTATCCGGTGGCAATGTTGGCATTAAATCGCGTGGTCAAATCACCACTAGAAATTATGGACTACCAATTGCAGCCCGGAACTTTGGTAATTCCTTGTATTTATCTCACCCATCATCAAGAAGATTTATATCCCGATTCCAAGCAGTTTAAGCCAGAACGTTTTCTAGAACGTCAATTTACTCCCTCTGAGTATTTGCCATTTGGTGGTGGAAATCGGCGCTGTATTGGCATGGCATTTGCTTTACTTGAGATGAAACTCGTTTTGGCGACAGTTCTATCTAATTGGCAGATGGCGCTTGCGGATACCAAAGCAGTGCAGCCAACACGTAAAGGCGCTCTGTTGGGGCCATCAGGAGGTGTGCCAATGGTGGTAACGGGGAAACGTCCTCAAAATCAGCGGATTTTGGAGAGTCGTGTAAAAATAAGTTGAACAATTTGATATTTGTAGTGCGAGCAAGATGTTTGGCCTACGGACACGCTACGCTAACGCACTACTTATTTTTACTTGATGCCTAAGGTTAGGGCAGATAGCGATGAAAAATTTCGAGTGCCTTTGCCACACCATCTTCTGAGCGAATTTTTTCCCCTAAAGCATGAGCGCGAGCTTTCATCGACTCGTCGCTTGTGACGGTCTTAATCGCAGATGCTAATACCTCTACCGTCAAGTCTGTTTGCGGTATAAGCGCAGAACCCACACCCAAGTCAGCTACTCGCTGTCCCCAAAAAGGCTGTTCGGCACCAAAGGGGATGATCACAGAGGGTATACCAGCACGCAGACCAGCTGCCGTTGTACCAGCGCCACCATGATGAACCACTGCGGCCATTTGAGGAAACAACCAATCATGGGGAGCCGATGCAATTTTAAGCACATTATCAGGTAAATCGGCATTACTCAAACCACCCCACCCGGTTAGCAATATACCCCTCTGTCCAGTCCTAACTAGAACTTCCAGTACTAACTCTGTCAATGCTTCTGGTTTAAGACCACTCATGCTGCCGAAACCTATATACACTGGCGGCGGGCCAGCAGCTAGAAAATCAACCAAATCTGTTGGTGGTTGCCAGTCTGACGGGCAATCTAAGAACCAGTAACCTGTCAGATGTACCCAATCAGGCCAATCAAGCGGCTTTGGAACTACAGCAGAGCTATAGCAATAGAGAATGGGGATCTGCTGCTTTTGCTGCCGACGATAAAGACCAATCGGAGGAATTGAAGGTAGCTTAAGGGTTTCCTCTCGCCACTGATTGATTATTTTTTTAGTAAATTGCCACCATACTTGTTCTTCAAAGATGTAAGTCAACCAGTTGAAGGTACCACCCAAATGAAAATCGAATTTATTGAGTGGGTGAGGGAAAGTACGAGTGCGGGTAAAAGGGTGTGTATAGGCTGCATACCCAGGTATTCCCAACTTCTCAGCAATATGATAACCGGGTAACGCTAGCTGGGAATAGATTATAGCTTCTGCGTCCTGACATGCATCCCAGGAATCAGCTATGAGACGTTCAAGCCCTGAGCAGAAAATTCGCCAAAATTGCGCCTTCAATTGCAATTTTTTTGGTAATAATGTTTTATTGCTCTTGCTGGCTTCAGTCTTCAACCGCTTGATAATTTCTTGGGGATTACCTCCCACCGGAGCGAAGTCCAGCCCGTGACTGATGACGAACTCATGAAACAGAGCATTTGTTGCTAGTCGCACTTTGTGACCAGCAGCTTGTAAACCCAGCCCCAGAGCAATGTAAGGTTGGACATCACCGCGTGTTCCAACTGTTAAAATTGTAATTCGCATATTTTTTCTCTTGGGGCTGATTAATCCTTTGAAAAAGCAACTTCATTTTCATTTAACTTACTCAATGTAAAAGATTCAGACATACATGCTTTCTGGATATTGACCATAACAGAATCTGCTAATAACTCTGCTGTCTTAGTACTTACTAGAGGAACGATATGGGCAAAAGTACAAAATAGCTGTTCGTGAAAAGTTACTACACCTAACCAAAAAGAACCACCAACCAAATGCTGTCCCGTAGCAAAATATAACTCTTTCAGTTTTAATTCACCATATTTTTTAGCAACATTGAATTTGCCACGATTTGATAACTCTATTGTATTTTTTCGTCCCATTTGATGCTTAGAAATTTCAAGAATCATATCCTGATTTACATATTGCAATTTAGCGTCACAAATACGATTAATTGGAATTCCTAAACTAATAGAATGACTAATTTTGGATTTACATTCCCGTGCCAAATCCCAAAATTTAGTATTTTCTTCTAAGGTATGAATTTCTTCTACAATAGATATAAAGCAACCTATATAGTTAGTAGCCACTTCAGGTTGACAAGATTGTCGTAAATTTACGTTTGAACCACAGGATAAATTTATAGTTCCAGTAAAAGCATTTTCTGCTACTGCCGATAACATTGCCGCACATAAGGCTCCATGAACCGTTGTTTCCTCTTGCTTGCAACGGTTTATCAGCATAATAGTCATTTCTTTATTGAGGATTCGGGGTACAAGACAAGTGCGGCGATCGCTTATAGGTGCTTCTTCTTCAATAATTAACTGGGGTGTAGGGATTACCTCCTTGGTTTGCTCTTCGACAATGTTATTTTTACTAGTAAGGCTGCTGTCAATCAAGTTCTCTAGTGCCGGAAGTAGTTGCATTGTCACAAATAAGGGTATATCCTCATCAGCAGCGATTTTTTGACAGTAGGACAATAGTTCATCAATAAACAACATACATGAAATTCCATCAGTTATCGCGTGATGAAATGTTGCAATTATTTCACTAATACTGTTTTCTGCAGAACTTAGCAAAGTCACCCGACAAAGAGGACTAGTATCGTTAGGAAATTTTTCGTGTAACTCATCTTCAGCAATTTGCAGCCATTGATTCTCATTTTGCTTATCTATGACACGTAGAGGTATTTTTGTTGTACCTTTTGATTGAAAATAAGCTCCATCTTCCAACTTAACAATATGAAATTGAAGCATTGGATGACGCTTTTGTAATAAATCGAGAGCCTGTTGCAGAATTACAGGTGTTATTGACCCTTCTATGCGAGCAACATTGACATCAATCATGCCGCCTAAATCATGAATAATATCGAACAAGTTCTCAATTAAACCAAGTTTTCTATTGGGGTAGTTCATAATTAGTGTTGTAGAAAGCAGTTGATTTTTTCCGAGTTAGGCGCTTTGTATAATCGCCTTTCCTGTAGATATCGCATTTTCCACAATATCAATAGCGCGACTCACCCCCCCAGCAGAGGCAATAGCTTCTTGCAACCTAACTGCATTTTGTTTATAAGACTCTTGCGTCAGCACCCTAGAAATAGCATCTCGCAATTTAGGAACACTCAATTTGTCGAGGGGCACAAGTTCTCCCGCACCAGTCCAAGCTATCCGTGCAGCTACTCCCGGTTGGTCGTTGGTAACGGGTATTGCAACCATCGGCACAGCATTCTTCAGTGATTCTAAGGTGGTATTCAGTCCGGCGTGAGTGATAACAAGGCTAGCTTTTTGCAGTAATTCTAGTTGCGGTGCATATTTCACTACCAAAGGTTCACCGGATAATTTCAGCCCCTCGGGTTCGAGTGCGCCACCAAGAGAAATTACCAATTGAGCATCCAAACCCACACAAGCTTCGGCGATGGTTTGAAAAACAGATTGCAAACGATTTTGTAGGGTTCCCATTGAAGCGTAGATTAGGGGTTTCCCGTTCAGCTTTTCAAAGGGGAAATCAACCCCTGGCCGTCCTGTTGAGTCGTGATATGGGCCTGTAAAGTGGAAGTATGGGGGCAAATTGCGCCGGGGAAATTCAAACTCCGCTGGCTGTTGGCTGATAATTGCTAGTTTAGAGTAAGCATCGCTGCGATTCGAGTGTTGTGGCAAATTCCAGCGTTGGCGATACTCGATTATCGGTTCTTGAATCGGTTTGGCAATCCGATTCATTGCCGAGTGACTAATTTGGTTGCGTACACGTGCCCACCATCCGGGGTTATAACTCCATACCTTAAACCAAGGGGGAACGCCATCTTCTTGATTCATGACCACAGCACTGCACACGGTTATGAAGGGTATACCTAAATATTCGGCAACAGTCCCACCCGCAGGGCAAAGTTGATCCACCAACAGCGCTTCGATACCCACTTGTTTGATTGCATCCGGAGCATCCCGTAAGATTGCCACGCTAGCATTTTTCAGCGCTCCGACAGTAAAACGGATGGCAGCCGAACCACTTAGTTCCCCTATCTTTGCAAAGATTTTTTCCATCGACCCCAAAGGAGAATCAGATTCTGCGATCGCCTGAAATTCTAATCCTGCTGCGATCGCTTTCGCTTGGAGATCAAGAATTCCCAATAATGTAACGCAATGACCGCGCCTTTGCAGTTCCCTTCCTAAAGGAAACATCGTATTGAGGTGACCTGTAGATGCTGGACAGATAATACCAAAATGAGTCATAGCAACCTGACTTATCCCTTGGGTTTCTGATGAGAGTGATTACTCTGACATATATATTACTACTCAATAGTGGGATGTACACAAAGTATCTTGGTACTGACCAAAAACATAGATAAATTATCTAAAAACTGCTGCCAAACTTAGATAATTTATGGTGCCAATTTAGCGATAAAATAAACATTGAATAATCAGTAAATTTTAGGATAGTTGAGTGAGACGCGACTCTATTTATTACCAAATTTTTAAGCGTTTTCCTGGGTTGCTTTTTGAATTCGTTGATGACCGTCCCCAACAGGCACAAAACTATCGATTTGAATCAGTTGAGGTAAAAGAAACCGCTTTCCGGATTGATGGAGTATTTTTACCTCCAGAGGGTACAACACCCAGAATCATTTTTTTCGCAGAAGTTCAATTCCAGAAAGATGAAGCTCTACACCATCGATTGTTTACTGAGTCAATGATGTATTTAAACCGGAATCAGTCTCAATATGATGACTGGTACTGTGTCGTAATTTTTCCATCCCGCAATTTGGAACCAAGCGATAAAAAAACTCATCGAATATTTTTGAACAGTAACCAAGTACAGCGCATTTACTTAGATGAGTTGGGCACTCCCAATACCCTACCAGTAGCCATAAATTTAATGCAGTTGACAATTGCCTCAGAGAAAGCAATGGCGGAGCAAGCTCGTCTGTTAATTGAGCGGGTATAATTAGAAGAAACAGACACACTGCCGAAAAGCGAAATAATAGATATTATTACAACAATCGCCGTTTATAAATTTTCGTTTTTGAGTAGAGAGGAAGTGGAAGCTATGCTGGGACTAACTTTAGAGCAAACAAGGTTTTATCAAGAAGCGAAAGCTGACGGCAGGGAAGAAATATTGAGAGCAACTGTGCCTCTGTTACTAAAAGCAGGGATGAGCGTGGAGCAGATTGCTCAACAGCTTAATGTTGATGTAGAAGCTGTCCAGTCTGCCGCACAGCAGAGTACATAGAATGAATATTGAAGAACACGAATTTACTAAGACTTAGAACGCCAAACCTTTCTTAAAAGCAGCAGTATGCCTAATTAACATGGGCTACAGCATCTCCGAAGTGCCTTCGTCTGTTGATTTATCGGTTGGGGAAGTTACAAAACTAGCTTCAAAATTAACCTTCAGTTACCCGATGGTTTGCAGGTTGCGGCGGCTTTGACGGCTCGCTGCAAAGCGTTTTTAATCAATGATGAGGCTTTGAGGTGGGTGACGGAGTTGAGGATTTTGGTAGTGGGTGAGTTAGTGTTACAGGGGGTAATTCATAAAATCAGCGTTTTTCATCGAGTATGGCGCTTTACGTGTGGAATGGCATCTAAAATGGTTAAGTTTTGTGATCAAGATAGTCTTGATAACCTTACAAGCGAAGTCTCTACACACAGCCAAAATCTACTAATCCTCGGTTGTTCGCAACGTAAGCGCTCCCAATCAGAATTGTTAAGAGCGATCGCTAGATATGATGATTAATGCAAATTGTTGCTGGTATCAGTCTGAAGGGAATCAAACCTCGCGTGTGGGATAAAAACTCTCCTTATTATCTTCCACAATTGCGAGCAGTTATGGTTTCCTACGCCGAATTTCATCAAAGACCCGTGCTTCGACGTAAAGTTATGAAACAAGGTCTTAGAGAATATCTTGGCATCCCGGAAGAAGTAAAGCTTTACCTTGACAATGGAGCGTTCTACTTTATTAGTCGTGGTGGGGAAATAACAACAAACGACTATGAAGAATTTATTCAAGGTGCTAAACCTGACTGGTGCCCAATTCCTCGTCAAGACGAGTTAAAACACTTAGAAAAATGTCAATGTCCAGCTTGTAAAATTTATGGTGTTGCTGGTCTTCAAGAAAATGGAAGTGTAGGCTTTTGGAATCGAGCCACCCACAACTTGTGGACACTTTTGGAAGAAGCACGGTTGATTGAAGAAAATTTAGTTGCTGGTACTTATAAAGACTGGTATGTGACGCATTTGGATATCAAAGCTTTCGCTTTTAGCTTACTGAATAAGCTTTTTAACCCATTTTAATGGGTTTAGGCTTAAAGCTGTGAAATTTATTTCCGGGCTTATTGGGATTGGTGGAAGATATCCGTCACATCCGTATATCCGTTATTTTCCTCTTCTTTATCGGTTCTGCAGGATTCCCGGCATAAACTGTCATCGGTTCTAAGGAACGTCCAGTCACTCCACCGAGAGTCAGCACTGCTCCTCGACCAATTGTCACACCAGGCCCAATTATCGATTTAGCTGCAATCCAACTACTTTCTTGAATGTAGATTGGGGCGGGAATCAGTTTAAAATCGGGATGATTCCAGTCATGATTGCCAGTACAGAGATAAACGCCTTGAGATATGCAAGCATGACTTTCGATGGTAACATCAGCAAGGTTATCAATCCAAGCATCTTCGCCGATCCATACATGATTGCCGACAGTTAACCGCCAAGGAAACTTGACCCGCACTCCGTTTTTAATCCGGACTCCTTGACCAATTTTAGCGCCAAAACTCCGGAGTAAGGAAACTTTGAAATTGTTCAAAGGAAGCCAGTAACTTTCAACCAAAGGCGACCCGATAAAGTACCATAAAAGTTGCTTCCAGTAGGGTGCGCCCGGAGTGTAAGTGCCAAGGTTATAGTTATCTAAACGCATAGGATTTTGGATTTTAGATTTTTTGGCTCATATTATGTCCGTAGTTCATATTAAACGGTCTTGAAGCTGGCTCCAGTTCTACCTGTAACAATCCACAACAGGGAGCGAGCGCTATCACGGAGAATGTGCAGCAAAGTTTCTTTGGGTTGGTTGGTTGGAATAGAAATGGAAGTAAAAATAATACCTTGACTACCGAGGACGAAAGTCGCGATCGCTTTGGCTCGGGGCATATGAAAGTCAGCGGTAATTAAGAATAAGTGATGAATTTGGCGTTGTTTAAATTCGGAAACCAAACTGGTAAAATTGGTCACTGTATCAACAGCACGATAATCTAAATGTATGCGCTGACTGGGTATATCTGCAGCTTGAAACATTGGCAAAGCTTGGTCTGGGGGAATGCCAGTAGAAACCCAAATATCTAAATTGGGATAAGATTTCGCAAATTCAGCAGTAAATCTTTCCCTCTCCATACCTCCACCAAGAGTCAGAATAGCTTGGGGATGAGGAGCTTGATAGGAAGCGATGAAAACACGCAGCGGAATTATACTTAACAGGAAAATAATCAAACCTGTTAGGAAGAAAATTCCATATTTTTTGAATCGGGGTAACATTTTGGATTTGAGATTTGAGATTTTGGATACCCTATAGGAATTGCCCCCTGACCCCCAATTCTGGGGGGAGAAGGAAATTCACAGTTGAACATACTTGGGGAGCCACTGCGTTTCTTGGCTCTGCCGACTTGTAGCATGTGGCGTGGATTTAGTTCTGTTGTCTTTACCCTCTTACAAAAAGTTAAATGTATACTTTATTCAATTGCATTTAAGTCTTTATACTCAATCATCCGAATTGATAATAGGATTTCGGCTAGCATTCGTTGAAAGGCATAGTACCAACCACGCCAACCATCGAGAATACCACCTTTGAGGATGAGGCAGTAGACTAAGATAATGAAAGGAGCCAGAATTTTTTGTTTGCGGATGCGATCGCCTAAGCTTAATTCCGAAACTGGTGTTTCTAATAACTTCTTTATCTCGATCGTCATGTAACGATCTTGTGCCCACAACCAACGGCTCAGAGGTTTGCGATCGTCATGATGGATATGGGCCAAAAGCATTTTTGAGTTACCTGTGACGCAAACTCGATGGGCATGTCCATCATCTTGATATGTTGCTTTTTCTCGTCTGTAAAGTACTTTGCGTGGTGGTAGGAGGGTACCACGTAAA
The DNA here is from genome assembly GCA_019359595.1 of Cyanomargarita calcarea GSE-NOS-MK-12-04C. Lineage (GTDB taxonomy): Bacteria > Cyanobacteriota > Cyanobacteriia > Cyanobacteriales > Nostocaceae > Cyanomargarita > Cyanomargarita calcarea. Next base: position 17,986 of record JAHHGZ010000029.1, on the reverse strand, counting down.
GGTTTGCCAAAGACGCAGTAATTAAATCTAACACTGTAACAATTGATATCTGCTTCTGATTTTAAGGCTTGGATTTCTTCAATTAATTCATCGGTTAAGACATAATCAGCATCTAGAGAAAGTACCCATTCCGATGTAATTTTTGTCAATCCGTAGTTACATTGAGTAGCAAAAGAATCAAACTTTCTTTGGAAAACTTGAACTTGAGGGTAGGAATATAAAATATCCAAAGTTTCATCTGTACTAAAACTGTCGATGACAACAATTGTCTTTGCCCATGTCAAACGTTCGAGAGTGCGTTTGATATTAGGAGCTTCATTGAATGTTAAGATTAAGGGTGTTATTTCTGGTAACATGGGGATGAAGATATAAATATATGGACAACCAAACAGATTTATTCCGAGTCCGTACTGCGCCAACTTAATTTCAAGTTGATCCAAAAATTCCAGAAAGTTATCAAGCCGATTGCGAGTAGATTTGCTAGGTAACGATTGATGCCTAAAGTATTGAATAATAAGTTCAGCAGTAGGACATTCAGAACTAACCCTACAGAGCAAACCACATTAAATTTCAAAAACCGTTTAAAGCGTTTTTTCCATCCTTTCTGGTGGTGACTGATTTCTCTAAATGTCCAAAAGTCATTCCACAGAAAATTATTCGCGATCGCTAATTCCGCTGAGATGATTTTGCTGCGTGTTAGTCCCCAATGTAGTGTTGATGGGTCACTCAGTAAGTAAAAGATTGCCATGTCTACAAATACACCACTCAGCCCGACTAAGGCAAATCGGAGAAATTGAGCTAATGGGAAACGCTGTTGCAACCAGCCAATTTTTCCTCTTGAAAGCCGCAGTCTGATTAGGTGTTGTAAATATTCTACATACTGTTTGTGAGTAACTTTACTCTCTCCGTCTTCCCGTTCTTGAAATACATAACCTACCTCAGCAATCTTTTGGATGTCCCCACGACCTAATACTTCAATCAGAATTTTGTAGCCAAGAGGATGTAGGGTTTTTGCGGCAATTGCGCTGCGACGCACTAGAAAATAGCCACTCATTGGATCTGTGACACGACCAATCACTTGAGGTAAGATAATCAACCCTAAAGTCTGCGCTCCTCTAGATAATATGCGTCTGGGAAGACTCCAATTGCTGACTCCACCACCAGTGATATGACGACTGGCAACCGCTAAATCAGTTCCCTGTCTGACAGCGTTAAACAGTTGTAATAATACTTCCGGTGGGTGTTGTAAATCAGCGTCGATTACCCCCAAAATTTCACCTGTAGATGCTTGCCAACCTCGCACAACAGCAGATGATAAACCCCGTTCATTTTGTCGTCGGATTACCTTTAATTGTGGGTATTCTGCCGTGATTTCCTGTGCTACCTTCCAGGTTTCATCGGGACTATTATCATCCACCACAATCAATTCATATTCACCGGGAATTGCCGGCTCAAGTAGATTGGTTAGCAGTCGGACTATCTTGTGAATATTTAATTTTTCGTTGTAGGTGGGAATTACTAATGACAACTTAAAAGTTTTAGAGACTGATTTTGATGTCCCCTTCGGTAGATCGGGTTCCTTTGGAATTTGGAACTCTTTGTAGAGCGGGTTGGAATATATCCGAGTTTGACGAACTTTCATCTAAATAATCTCCTCGTACAATGAGAGGTTGGCAATATAAAACTCAAATCCTAAAAATTTCACTCAAAAGGTTCGTTATTGTCTTCCTTCGTGTCCTTCGTGTCTTCGTGGTTAAAAAAGAATATTATGTTTTTAACCGCGAAGAAACGAAGTCACGAAGGAAGAATTTTTACGACTTGTATATACACCCCTGACCTGGGGTATGCTTATGACTCACGCTTATTTTTACTGATTAAAATCTCAACTTTATTCCCATTTGTATGGGCTGCATTCTGAGAAGATAATTCAATTTTTGAATATCTATTATTCAGGTCATCAAGCTCTTTTTCTGACAACCAATTAACCGGAGTATCATTAGGTAATTCCAGAATGGCCCCAGCGACTTCGGAAGTAAACAAAAGTTTTGCTGCCTGGTTAATCTTCATATCTGTATTCCAGTAGTAATATATATATTTTGTCAGTGGAAGTCGTCCGCTCATATAGTTGAGACGAGCCGCATTTTCAGACAACACGAGAACGGGTTCGTAAGGGTTTAGATGTTGATTCAGAATATTTCTCACCTCATGCATTTGTGCCAAATCGTATCCGATTCGATTTTCTTTTGTCATTAAAAATGAACCCCAAGAAATACCAATTAGGTAGGGAATGAATAACAAGCTCCACACTAAAATCAACTTTTTTTGGATATTTTTCTTTATTTTTGAAAAATATATAGTTTTCGAGTTACAAAGTTGACTAATAATTACCGATTCGGCAATACTCAATGCCAAAATTGCCGTACCACTGTAATGGGTATTACTATTTACCTTGAGAGTGGGTAACAGCGATAAACATCCAGTTACTACAAGTATCAATATTTCTGGAAAATTCTTGGAGTTGATAATACTTGTACGCAGATTTTTATTAATTATAAATATAACTGCCAAAGGTATTACTAGCAACGTGGCCGGAACTCTCAGCCATAGTTTGAGAATATCGATAAAATTTATTTCGTTTCCTGCGAAGGGAACAACTCCCAAAAAAACATCCTTATAAAAATTACTCCAGAAGCCATTAACAAAAAGCCATGTGAAGGGAATCGCTATGAATAGGCAGAAACCTATTAGTAAAAATACACATCGACGAATGGCTATAGTGAAACTGATGGTTTTGATTAAAGCTAGAAATAATTCACAAAGGATAAAGGCCATTAGATAAAGGATGGCAACTTGTTTAAATATAAATGCCATACCCACAAAACAGCCTGTTAACATCCAATTAGTTATTCGTTCTGAGCTTCTTTGAGAGACAAGATAAATGGCTGCAAAACCTAAAGCTGTACAAAATTGTTCTGTGTGAAAGCTATAGCCTTGGGTAATAATATATGAGGTTCCAAATATCAATGCTGCAAAATATGCCGAGAGATTCCCCCAGATGGATTTGGTATATCTAATTACGCTAAATCCGAGAATGACAGCAAATATAAATAAGAATATCCTATTTGTTAGCCAGTGATTTTGACCTATCCATGCTATCAGTGCGGATAAATAATATATCCCAGGGGGCTTATTGTCAAAAACATCTCTGTAAGGATATAAATCCTGATTAATTAATTCGCCAATTTTTAAATAGACTGAATCATCAAATATTCCAATACCTCGTAAAAAAAATAGTGGTGATGATATTCCGAGAATAAATCCAAAAACTGTGTAAGGTGACCAGATAAAATTCCATCTTTTATTTATCACTACGATTCTCCCTTTTGAGCAGAGTAGTTGTTTGGCAGAATGTCTTGGTAAACTTGCTGCATTTGAGAAGCAATCTGCGTCCAGGTATACTTTTCATTTAGGAGTTGACGAGCGCGATCGCCCATATTTTTTGCTTGTTGGGGATTCTCTAGAACCTGCCTTAGCTTGGATGCGATCGCATCTACATTTAGTTGGGTAACATAGCCAACGTCTTGCTGTTCAACCATCTTGGCTAGAGCAACACCAGGAGTTAAAAGAGCCGGAATACCTGCAGCTAGAGCTTCTAGAACCGAAACTCCAAAGTTTTCTGAGTGGGAAGTTAGAGCAAATAAGTCTGCTCCTTGAAGCAATAAATCTTTGTTTTCTCCTTTGACAAATCCCACAAGATGGGTACGTTGCCGAATTCCATGAGTGACTAAAAGAGATTCCACTTCCGCTTCATAATCTGGAGAACCGCTACCTGCCAAGACAAAGGTGAAGCGTTTATCTGATAATTTTCCTAAAGCTGGAATTAGATAATCCAGACCTTTTTTATGATGGAAGCGAGACAAAAATAAAATTATCGGTTCATCGGCTGGAACTTCTAGATATTCCCGCAGACGTTGACGAGCATTGTTGATGGTAGGAGAGATGGATAAACCCAGAGGGATGACTAAGTTGGGGCAACTCAGATTTAAGCGGGAAGTTTCTTTCTGTTCTTGCTGGGTAGTAAACTGAATATACTTACTGTGATTCAGATTCGCTTGTTCAAAGAGCTTAAAAAAAAGTTCCTTTCTGCCGGTGCTTTGCTGTAAAGACCACTCGCAGAGTAAACCGTGGGGTTGAGCGATATACGGAACTTTTTTCCTCCGTGCGATCGCCATTGCGACTGTAGAAGGGTAGGAAAAAATCGCATGGACATGGAGCAAATCGTATTGGTGAATCTCTTGCCACAGCCAAGCGGTAAACTTAAAAGAAAAAGCGAATTCTCTTACAGGGTGCAGTGAAGGAGAAAAACGGGGAAAAAACCAAACTGGGACTTGTTGGTACTCTGTAGGCTTAAGGAGAGTTACATCCAGCAGATTTGGCCCATTATCATTGGTAGTCGCAATCGACGCATCAATACCGCAGTCTCTCTGTGCCTTAACCATCTCCAACACAGCTTGACTGGGGCCACCACGCACTGGTGCAATTGAGGCAATCACATGTAGAACTTTCATGATTTCACCCCCATCTTTTTCAACTGAAAATGTCCATCTAACTGTGTAGCCAATGTTTTTTGAAACCGCTCAAATCCATAGGTATCAATCACTTCATAGCGTAACCTCTCAGGCTCATACATCAAACGGTGGGGATAAACACCTTGGAGAATTTGAATCAACGTCTGAGCGATCGCTTGAGTATCATCCGGGTTAACCAGTGCCCCTAATTCACCATGACAAAGAGCATCAATTGCCCCATCTTGGTTGCCACCTAATACAGGTTTGCCGCAAGCTAATGCTTCCAAATAGACGATACCAAAGCCTTCCCCTTTGCTAGGCATAGCGAAGACATCGCAGAGATTGTAGTAATCGCACAACTGTTCATCAGCCACAAACCCGGCTAAAGTCACGTTATGTTCCATACCTAATTCAGCAATCAGCTGTTCAATTCTGGGACGGTCATCTCCTTTGCCGACAATGATGTAACGAACATCAGGAATATACTGACGAATCGCAGGAAGAGCTTTGATAATTTGGTCATACCCCTTATACTGTTCAGCCTTTGACAGTCGAGCAACAGTTAATATTACTGGTTGCTCCCGTTTGAGTCCGTGTTTCTGGAGTAAATAATCTGGCTTTGGTGCAGGGTGAAAACGACTGCGATCGAAAGTATTGGGTAAAATATCAACCTTTTTGGGTTCAAAGTTTTGTTCTTTGACAAAGCGATCGCGTGTATAACCACTCACAGCCAGAATGCGATCGGCATTGTCCAAGGCATTTTTTAGGGTCGGGTTTGTAATATCCCAAGCATCAACACCATGAGCAACAGCCCAGTAAGGGATACCAAAAATACGCTTGAGTGTCGAAGCTACAACCGTAAAATTAATATGGCTAGAAATAATTAAATTAGGTCGCTTTTGAATGCCACTCAGCATCAATTTGGTTGCAAAAGCCGCACTGCGGAAAGCTAGTGGAATCTGGCCTGTAAAGTGAAATTTAGTCTCAGGTAAACACGGGTAATTTTCTGGCAGACTCACATCATGTTTCAAAAAAACTTCATACTTAGCTTTCGGGTAAATATTTTGTATTGCCTCCAACAAAAAGGCTGAATATACCTGAATACCTCCCTTAAACCCAAACATATTAGGCAGCCATAAATGGATAGTTTTTTCTGTTAATTGCATATCTTGCATATTTTTAGGTTTTCAAGCATTAGGTAGAAGGCAGATAGAAAAATGGGAAAATTATGGGTTTAAAAACACATAAATATCTTATTTAGAAATAAATTTAAAAATCAAGTATAAAGCCACAGAAAGATTCATAATATTGCCAGCTATCAAAGAAAAATTTGCTTCTTGGTAAACAAGTCCAAATAAACAAGTAGCACCAAATACAAACTCCACAGCATTCATAGCAGGATGATTCATTTTCTGTTCCAAAAAAGCTAACAATAACCCAAGCAAAGACATACCCCCAACAACACCTACCCTGCCAAAATTGGCATACATTTCCACAATCCAAGGAAGATTATAAGAAGTAACATCGTCATCACTTTGTAAGTAGTTATAGCGACGACCAAATTCATTTCCTACCGTCTCCGCAGGCTTATCCGGCCAAACAAGACGTGGAATATATTTTGTAAATACAGGCAAGTATGTTACACCATTCCAGTAAGGAACTCTGTCTGGAGTATCTTCAACGACTGCAGATAAAGTAATAATGTGTGCCGACCGACTAACTAGTTTATCTTTATCTTTTTTCTTTTGCTTTTCATTAATACTGTTATTTGATTCGGAACCAAAAGTGTTTTTCTGATGATAATCAACTGCTAAGTCAACAAATACTTGCAATTTTTCTATAGGATTACCAGATGATGCTGGATTATTTTTGTTCCAGGTTAATTTGCGATAGTCTTCTTTGACTGGAGCAAATGTTAAATATACAATTCCTAATATAGTGAGAACAACTATGGGAATTCTTTTGCGTGTATACCAAACAACGTTAAACATGAATAAAAAGAAAACCATTATCTCGGCTAAAAGTCCACTAGCCAGACGGGGAATTAATTCAATTGGTAGGAATACAAATAACAGCAATCCAGCCTGAAATTGTGGCAAAAATCCGCCGTGTGAAAGAATATAAAATAAACCGTAGGTGACGTAGCCTAATGGGTCTAGTAGTTGACCTATAGATGGAATGTTTTTGATAGCAGGTATATAAAGATAAGAAATATGAGCGAGAAGTAATATCCAAAGAAAGTTTATTAATTTTTTGACGGGGTATGTGTCAGCTAATTTAATTGGAGTAACATTTTTTAATAGCCACGACTTCGAGAGGATGTAGGCTATATTCATACCTGCTAATGCGATTAATGTCAATTCTAAAGATTCAGTGGTGACATTATTTAGTGTTAAACGACCTGTACCTACATTGTCGGCATTAAAGTTAGGTAAGCCAAAACTTGTGGCGTAAAATAGCCCTACTAGGGGGAAGAAGGGCATCGGTGGTCGATTGCGATTGTATAGATAAAGTATCATTGGTAGGAAGCCTAGCCATGTGATACCTAGGGCTAAAAGGGCATTTTCTAAGGGGAGTCTTTCTGGACGAGTATCCATTAGGTGAATGCTGTGTAATATGAGTCCTAAGAGGAATATTTGACGTAGGAGTTTTATGTAACGGTAAGATGCTTTTTCGGATTTTAGATGGTTTTGAATTTGTTGCCAGTATGTTTGAATGTCTGTGGAACTGTACATATTTTTTCGGAGGTTTGGAAATTAGATTGATGCACTGGTTAGGGGATTTTTTATTGGTGGTGAGGGCTTTTTTTTGATTAACCGCAAAGCGCCTATTGCGTCTTCGTGGTTAATTCATACAGCACTTTGCAAGTAAATGAAGTACACCCCCTCCCCTTGGCAAGGGGAGGGTTGGGGAGGGGTATTTCTGTACCTCACAAAGTTGAAATTTGCTGTAGATACTCTTCTGCAAATAAGAGAATAGGAGGGAATTTTTCAATTTCATCGGTTTAACCTTTTGTTTATCAAAGCAACTACATTTTTTTGCAGAGAAAGTTTTTCGTTTTTTGTGAAAACTAGCAATATAACTACAACAGCATTAATTGAGGAAAATAGAATTGAGATAAATAAAGTAAGTATTGTTGGCAAATTTAAGGAGATTGTTCCATAAACTATGCCAAACATTAAAGCGCTCCAGAGTGAAAGAACCCAAAAGTTTTCTTTGAGGGTTTTTTCTAAGTTTCGCCAAAGTCCAGTGACGATGGCTAATAGTTGAACTACATAACCGATAAAGAGTGAAATAACGAAACCGATGCCACCAGCTAAGGGAATTAACCAGAATGTTAGACCAATAAAGGCAACTTTTTGGAGAATGGAACCAATGGCAATTAAACCTGTGTTTCCAGCAGTGAGGCTGTACAGATTGAGGTTTTCTACAATCACAACCATTAGTGATACCCAACCCATGCCAATTACTAGAGGAACGGCTGCTTGATAAGCATCGCCAAATAGCAACTGAATGAGTGGACGGCTGGTTATACTGAGAAAGACAACAAGGGTTAAGGCTAGAAGCCAATTACCACGGAGATGAAGCGATCGCAATCGACGAAATTCTCGATCGTCGCTTTCTGTGGTGTAAGTTTCTGACAAAACTGAGATGGCAACAGGTGCGATCGCTCCGGGTAAAAAGTTGACTATTTGGCTTAGGGATTGAGCTATTCGCATTTGTCCCAAGGTTGCGACTCCGGCTACACGTCCAATTTCTCCCATAATCGGTATTGTCAACAAGGCAATCAAAGCGTTACCAGCCCAGAAAGGCATGCCAAACTGGAAAATTTCGCGGCTTTCTTTCCAAAATCCTTTGCAACTCAAGTGAATGCCATACTGCTTTTTGGTGCGAGAGAAGATGATCCAAGCTGTTATGCATTGCAAAAAAGATGCCAGAGTTAAGCCGAGTAATGCTCCGGCTAACCCGTAGTTTAATGCGAGGAGGGGAGAGAGCAGTAACCTTCCGAATGCTCCTGCGGCTGTGGCTAAGGAGTGTTCCCGGAAGCGATGCAAACTCAAGAGCAAAGTCATGCCAATCAAACCAATGCCTTCGAGGAGCAACATCACTGCGGCAAAACCAAACCACCGTGCAGCAGATACATTGACAATCCAATGCTCTGCTAAAGGTAGTCTCCAAATCCACAAGGAGAGAGCAAGAGTTGTGAAACTTGTCCCCATCAGTAGTGTCCCGGTTCCCAGCAAGCGACCGGTAGCAATGGGATCGGTTTGATAAAGTTTTGCCCCATTGCGATGCATTGCAACATCGACTCCTAACATACCTACAGATGTGCTGCATTGCACCATCCAAAACACCAGACTGTAGATTCCTAACTGTTCTGCTCCTAGCATTCGTGCCAATGGAATCAGCACTAACATCCCTGACAAGCGCACAACCACGCTCGCAATGCTTAAAAGTACACTTCCTTTTACAAATTTGGTGAGACTTGACAACGATTTTCTCCATTTTTTGAGACTTGTCCTAAAACACCTTCATAAGCAGCGATCGCTTTTTCACCGTAGTCATCCCACGATAAAGATTTGCGAGCTTGTTCTAATGCATTCTGCCCCATTTGTGCCCGTTGTTCGGGATTTTTATAACAGAATAAAATCTTTTCTTTGAGTGCTTCCACATCCCGGATAGGCACGCAAAAACCATCGATTCCAGGTCGCACAATATCCTCACCACCGGTGTTTGTGGTGTGAATTACAGGTAAACCACAAGCCATTGCTTGGGGAATCACCATCCCAAAACCATCTTCAATTGAAGCTATGCAAAATACCGAACACTGGGAATAGAAGTACCGGAGTTGATTTTGAGGATGCTTGCCTTTTAAGATAATGCGATCGCTTTGATATTTTGTTAAGAATGGCTCGATTTCTGGGTCAACTGTACCGACTAACCATAGCTCGGCATCGGGTAAATTTAATTCATAAAAAGCTTGGAGAAGATACTGCACTCCTTTGCGGAGAGAGATACTACCGCAGTGAATTACCCGAAAAATGTTGTCTTCTTTTGGAACCGGGTAAAATTCTTTTAAAGAAGTACCGTAGGGTACGTGAATTAACTTAGATTCTGGTATACCTTGTTCCAAAAAAGTACGCTTGGCAAATAGGCTTGGAATCGCAATTTTATCAGCTTGGGCATACTCCTGTAATTCCCGTTCGTAAATTCCTGGATGAGTGGCAGTAAACTTTAATCCCCAACGCTCATATTCTGATTCCAAAATTTCCGTTTGATAGGTCATGTGACTGCTACCACGTTCTACTATTGTTGAAACTCCCAATTTCTGAGCTTGCTGCAATGAGTCGAGCGACATACCCGACCAACCAACAAACAAGTCAGAATTAGGTTGAATATAGTGCTTTGCGGCTTCGTCAAACTGTTGAGAAAACCACAATTGGAGATTGCGATCGCCTTTAATTTTACTTGGGGTTTTCTGCCAAACCCGTGACAATAACTCTAAATGCCAAATAGAGCGAACCAAAGCCGAATCAACGCCAAATTTCTTCGCTGCAAATTTCGGATAACTAGTAATTAAACTCTGAAGATATCCTCTCTGCTGCAACTGCTGTGCGAGGTTAAAGGCATGAAATCGACCCAAAACTGAAACTGTTACTTTCATGATTTCAAGGGTTGGAAGAAAGGAAACAGCCTATATTAGACAATAGTCCAAAAGTGTTTTTCATCTGCGTCCATCCGTGTTCATCTGCGGTTAATTATTTATTTCTTGTCACTTTTATAAGAAATCTATAGAGCCTGCAAAGGTAGACTAGCTAAGTTCTTGTAGCTCCGGCAATTTTTTCATTTTTGTATACAGGTTAAAAATTTCTACAATTCGCTGATTAATTGTGTAACTTAGTGCCTTTTTGTAACCAGCTTCAGCAATAGATTTCGCCAAAGTTTCATTTTGCAAAACAAACTCTACTTTCTGCTTCAACTCCTCTGGACTGGAAAAGTAAACAGCTTCTTTGTCTTCTATAAATAGATTCAGCAATTCTTGACTCCGTTCGCTCATCGTCACAACTCCACAAGCCGGAATCTCAAAAGTTCTGATATTGTGACCTATTTCATTCTGAGGACGCAGAATATTTAAGCCCATTTTCGCAGAACCCAAAATTTCAGGTATTTCGCTATAACTACAAGTTCCCTTGCATAAGCTGTGGAGGGAAGTTTCTGTACAGCGAGTCACCCAATAATCTGTCCCCCAAATTGCCAAACGATAATCAGCGATCGCTTTGAGATATTTCTCTCGTTTGTAGCTGGGGTCCCAGTTACCAATAAAGGCTACATCATAAAGTGGGTTACTTTGTTTTTTGGGATAATGGTATTGAACATCGCTGCAGAAAGGATGAAAGAAGGCATTTTTAACGCCATTTTCAGTTAACTTATCTACAAGTTCGTGGCTCCAAATAAAGGCTGCATCAATCAGAGAAAAGCCACTTCTAACCCAAGCATTACTATGAGTATGATGCAAATCAAAGGGATTATCTGTATAAAAGATAAACACTAAACCGTATTTTTTCAGAGCTTGGATGCTCTTAGGTCGAACTAAATTGGGTGCAATGATTAAAGTTAAATCAGGCTGAAACTGCTTTGCTGTCTGCAATAATTTTTGATTTGCTGACCTTGCTAGCATCTGCCATCCTAGCCGCCAAGCCAACTTATCTTTGAAAGAACGAGCAAAAAAACTCGGGTCGGCTTCTGTCCAATTAAAATGCTTGACTTCGCAGCCAAAATCTGCAAAACCTCGCCCGTAAACTTCTTCTGTACGACCTAATTCTAAGACTTCTCCAACAATTAAAACTTTCTGCATTTAATCCACCATTGCCTTTATCTTCACTTGATTCAAAGCTGTTTTTAGCCTGCACAAATCTTCTTCAAAGCTCCAATTTTGGATGTGCTTTCGGCTCACTTCTCCGGCCTCAATGCGATTGCAAATTCCCCATTGCATTGCCAGAGCCAGAGCTTTGATATCTCCAACAGGGAAAATCCGACCATTTTGTCCTTCTAATACCAAATCGGGAGCGCAGCCAACTTGGTCGCTGACAACAACAGCTTTGCCTGCATTCATCACTTCATTGATTGCCAACCCCCAAGGTTCAAAACTGGAAGGCAAGACAAACACATCACACAAGTCATACATTGCAGGTATTTCTGACTGATTTCTGAAACCCAAAAATCTAATTGAGTTCCAGCCTGTTGCTTTTGCTTTCTCTTCTAACTCTGGTCTTAATGCTCCGTCACCTACAAACAATAGATAAGGTTCTGGTTCTTGCACTCCATCTGGTGAGAGCAATTGATATGCAGCCAGCAAATCCTGCGGTCGCTTCACTTCAATCAGTTTGGCTGCATACAAAATGATTGGTCTGCCCGGTTCTAAGTTTAATGACTGACGCAGTTTTTGTTGATTGGCACGGGAATCCGCTGCTTGCTGCCCAAAGTAGTCATTATCAACGGCGTAGGGTACGTGAAACAGACGCTCTTCGTTAATGCCATAGCTTTGGTAGAACTGCCGATTCATAGTTCCGATGTAGAGAAACCCGGCAATTTTTGGAAATAACCAGTTTAAGAATGTCTGCTTTGCGATTTTCTTGGCTGGATGAGCAGTTTCCTTGACACCATTAGACTCACCACGCAGCAAAATCGGAATTCCTAAATTTTCTGCTGCCAGTATTGCTTGTAGACTGCAAAGCCACGACCAGCCATGTACCCAAACGGCATCAAACTGCCCTTGTTTCAGATACTTGCGGATGTCTTTGGCAATCGGTTGTTGATACCAACTACGCTGTTGCTTGCTACCCCAACAGTCTAGAAATTGGTGTCCGTAACCCTCTGTGAGTGGTACATCCCACTTAATTGACTTGCCAAAACCAGGGTCTTTGTATGCTTTTAAGGAAAAATCACTGTAAAAAGAGACTTCTAGGTCAATATCTGGATCTGCTGCAATCCGACGCAACAGAGGAGCCTGATACTGAATCGGGTGGGAAACAAAATAAGCCAAGCGCACCATAAAATTAATTTTCCGGGATACACACTTTTGTTTTCGTGACTTCGTTCGGAATAACCAAAAATCCGGGTTTCTGACATTAATCCACCAGCTAAAAAATGGACTTACGCAGAACGTCTAAGTATTGTTTGGCGATAATCTGAGGCGTAAAATTTGACTGCAAATATCTCCGCCCCGCCTTACCCATACTCTCTGCTAGTTTGCGATCGCAACTGAGATGGTAAATAAATTTAGCCAGAGCAGAAGCGTCTTTGTTCTCAAAGGTGCCTCCACATTTGGCATCTGCAATCACATCTCTAAGATATGAATCTTTTGAACAAATCACGGCCACTGCTCGTTCGGCGGCTAAAGCTGGGTAAAGTTTGCTCGGAGCTACTAAACCTTCCATCCCAGCATCTACACTTACTAAAGACAAATCGCAGGCTGTCATCGAATAAGGTAGCACTTGTTTGTCTTGGTACGGTAGAAATACGAAGTTCTCTAATCCTAATTGCTTCACTTCCGAGATTAAATCTTTCCGCTTTGCTCCACTGCCAATGCAGACAAATTGAATTGGCTCGTCTCTTAGTAGTTTGGCAGCTTCCAGGATGGTGTCTATGTCATGACACCGCCCCATATTCCCTGAATAAAGTACGGTAAATTTTTTAACTAAGTGATGCTTCCAAGCAAACCAGTTTTCCTGCTTGGCAATGGGTAGGATTGCTTCTGGATCTGCCCAACTGTGAATCACCGCAATCTTATCTTCAATCTCCGGACATATGGACGCTATCCGCTGTTTCATATTCGGGCTGAGAACCACTATTGATCGCGCTCTTCGCCAAACCATCATATTGATGTTCTGCCAAAATATTGCCAACCAGTGATGCTTGGGAATCACATCTAAAGCGATCGCAATATCCGGGTAAAGGTCGTAAAGCAAACAAACATAAGGCATTTTGAAACAGACATTAGCTAAATAACCCAGAATCGGCAAAAATGGGGGGGCTGTGGTGACTAACAATACATCGTGCTGCCGATGAGCCTTGATAATATGTAAGACAGCACGCAGGGTGAACAAAACACCATTCATCGCTTTGCCCCGGACTCGTCCCGGCCAAAGTTGTGAAGCACGCGATCGCCTAATTTTGACTCGTTCCGCTTTTTCTACCGCAGGGGCATAGCTAGCCTGAAACGCATAACCGGGCTGACCTGTAAACACTTCAACATCTACTCCCTGTTTCCCCAAATGTCTGACTAATTCATCAAGTAGTTGACCTGTTGCGGCAAAATCTGGGGCAAAAAACTGGGTGACAACCGACAATTTAATCGCTTGCCGAGTTCCGATCAACTGCTGATTGTCAGCTTCGGAGTTTGTAGGGTGAGGAAAAAACTCTGGTTTGTTCCCATTATTGGAGATTCTTGGCTTTTTATCTTTTATCCTTTGTGAATTGTTTTCTGAGCGATCGGTTCGGGGAAAGAAGCTTTTTTTAACTCGTTTGTTGGATGTCATCGGCTATGTTGTCCTGCTCAAATGTTTTCACAATGCTCTAGAACTTCCCAAGGCATTATCTAAATTGGATTTACTTCGGTTGAGAGTTAAATTGCATTCGCAGCCATCGATACTAAACTTCTAATCGGTATTAGCTATGTAGATTAGTCAAAAGTGGTCTACGTAACACCGCCGAGTTAACAAGAGTACAGCAGGCAAGCCAAAACTGATGGAGTTGAAATCTCCATTTCCCATAATTTCGGCTTGATTTTAGTTGTGGTAGATAAATCCCAGGTGGCTACCTACAGAAAAAGCAGCCACAGTTAGAGCAGCGAACCCGACTTTGAACAGACTTAACTTTTAGCCATCTTTTTTCGAGAGTGAAATTGTCTGACTATCAGTACTAACAAAGTAATAGTTCTGACTCAATTTAACTTATGCAATGTCTCCATCAATAAAAGAGGTTTCACCCACAAGATGTTTCAAAGGACACAATAAAGGCAAGGAAAATAATTGTTTAGTTTAAACTCCAATTAGATGAGTTATGCTAAATATCTATATTTCAATCCTGTTACAGAGGCACAATTTTATACTGCTAAACGTTTTCCATTCTGGTAATCGTGTCTGAATATAGATAAATCCCTTACGTACATACTGTACGAAAATCACTCTGACTTTAATAGTACCCGCGAAGGTACCCGCTGTGTAATTAAGATGTAAATACCTCAGTAATAAATCAGAATGTTGATCGCGCAGTTGTTTTACGATAACCTTCTCAAAGCATCTATCAAATAGGAGGTTGAGTCAGTAGGTAAAATAGACACCCAGGCTTTCTGTCGTAATCTAAACTCTAAATTACATAATGTGTGCGTAGATTGATACAGGAATGTATAAACTTTACGATATCTTTACTTAAGATACGTAAAATTTAAAATATTGACAAAATTTTATCTTCATCTAAATAACACAAACTTAAAAGTTTCATAAATAAGCCTTAACTTGAAAGAGTAAATAAAAGTTTATGTTTTATGCTAAATTTACATACGAGAACATAAAAAGCCGTAAATATATCTACGAGGGTAAACGTCACCTATAATACTAGTGGCTTTTACCTTCTGGGTCATCAGGTGCAGAATACCAGCCGCAAATAACAAGAGTCAGCAGAATCCAGTCATAGTGAATTAGTCTGAACCCATAACAGACTTTGGCACAGCAGGCATCAAGCTAATTTCAGCCAGGGTATATATCTAGAAGTGAATCCTATGCTTGACAAAAGTAATGTAATTATTGTTTGTCAGCAACCGCAAGCAGCTAAAACTTCAGTGAATCGCTGAAAAAGCTGTTGAAATCCCGATTCAAGTTGCAGTCATCCCTTGGATTCCTGTTCTGGTTGAAAGCAGTTTGAAACAAGCTGTTATATAAATCCTGGCTGTATTATCACCGAGCATAAATCAATGATTGAGAATTCTTCTAATGGAATTTCAAGTTCCGATCGAAACGGGAAACTTGTATTTCCATCACCATCGCTGCCATCTCAACCTTTTTCTTTATCTCAAGGTGAAGGTGATGATTGGAATTTACGTGATTTCGTGGGAGTTTTAAAACGGCGAGCATTCGTTATTACAGGGATAACTGCTGCTCTGATGGCTGTTGTTGTAAACGTGACGCTGAAGCAAAAACCAGAATATGAAGGTAGTTTTCAACTCTTAGTAGAACCGATTAGCGACGAAAACACTTTGTCAACCCTCACGCCAGATAAAGAGCGTAATGTAACTCAGACTGCTTTGGATTACGATACTCAAATTCGGGTGCTAAAGAGTCCTAAATTGATGAAGGGCATTGTGAATAAATTACAAGTCAATCATCCAACAATAGACGATGATTCACTGGCAAAATCTCTAAATATCAAACGTCTAGGCGAAACAAAAATTATAGAAGTTAGTTATAAGAGTAATAGCCAAAATGACGTTAAAGTAGTATTGGATGAAGTTGCTGAGGCTTTCTTAAAGTACAGTCGTGAAGAGAGGCAAAGCCGGGTTCGTCAGGGAGCTAAATTTGTAGAAAAGCAACAACAACCTTTACAAAATAAAGTCGATTCTCTTCAAAAATCTTTACAATTCTTCCGACAAAAATCTGAATTTATCGATCCCACAGTTCAGGCAGATCAAATTATCAATCAAGTTCGGCTTTTGTCAGATCGAAGATTAGGAGTTAATCAAGAGTTGGCTAAAGCTCATGCTAATTTGACCAGCTTAGAGGGAGAGCAGGGAAAACTCGCAGCTTTACAAGACGCACCTGTGTATCAACAGTTAATTATTCAGTTGCGTCAATTAGAAACTCAGATTTCTGGAGAATTAGCTCGTTTTAATGAAGACAGCCCAAATATCCAAAGCTTAAAGGATAAACGAGAAAATTTGTTGCCTTTGCTACAACAAGAGGCACAACGAGTTGTAGGGGTGAAATATGCTGAGGTGGCGACTCAAGTTCAAACTTTAGAGGTACAGAGTTCTGAACTGTCGAAAGCCGAAGAGCAACTCAAACAAAAAGTTGAGCAATTACCAAAACTGGCACGAAAATATAATGAATTACAGCGGGACTTACAGGCAGCAACTGAGAGTTTAAATCGTTTTAAAACTACCCGCGAAATTTTGGAAATTCAAGGAGCGCAGACAGAAATCCGCTGGGAATTATTTCAGCCACCAGTAAAACCGGGAGCGCCTATATCTCCGAATATACCACGTAATTTGATTATGGGATTTGTTGCCAGTTCAGTTTTAGGAGTTGGCGTTGCTTTACTCATTGAAAAGCAAGATAGTACTTACCATAGTCTTGATGCTCTCAAAGCAGAAATTTCACTGCCGCTGTTAGGAATTATTCCATTACAAAAGCGAATCAAAAAAAGTCAATACCCTTATAAAGCTGGAAAATTTGTAGAGTCGCTGCGAGTATTGCATACAAATATTCAACTAGTCGGTGACGATCGCCCGATTCGCTCTTTGGTGGTGAGTTCACCTGTAGCTGGAGAAGGTAAATCTACTATTGCTTATCACTTAGCTCAAATCGCTACATCTATGGGTTTACGAGTATTACTTGTAGATGCAGATTTGCGCCGTCCCCGGATTCACTCGCTATGTAATTTGGATAACGAGCGGGGATTAAGTAATTTGATTTCTACAGAAATGCCACTCGATCAGGCAATCCAGCAATTACCTCAGATGAGTAAATTATCTGCAATCCCTGCAGGACCAATACCAGCAGATCCCACTTATTTGCTCTCATCAAGTAACATGAAATATTTGATGGAGGAGTTCCAGAAAGCGTTCGATTTGGTGATTTATGACGCTCCTCCAATGGTGGGATTAGCTGATACTAGCTTGCTTGCACCATACACTGATGGTGTAGTGCTGGTAACTAGAATACATAAAACAAAGAGTTCGTCATTGGTGCAAGCTTTAGATAGCTTGAAAATTGGACGGATGAATATTTTAGGAATGGTTGTGAATGCAAATTAGTCTACTTGTCTTGAAAATATAAAATATCCCTCCCAGCCTAGAGAGGGATATGTCTTCAACACGATCAACCAATTAATTATCTTTCTTGTTGATTCAACCAAGCTTCTAAGTCAGCAACATTAGAAAATTCTAATAAGACCTCTCCTAAGTTCTCTAATTGTTCAAGAGATAATTCTCTAATTCGCTCAGTCAATGATGCATCAATCTCACCTAAACGGCGATTTAGCTGACGGATAATTAGACGCTGCTCTCCATCAATTATTCCTTCTTGTCTTCCCTCAAGCCTTCCTTCAAGTTTGGCTCGTTCGCGGTCTTGTTGATAAAGTGGTTCTAATCGCATAATCAACTCCCTATCATCGTCTTCTAATTCTTGATTCACTCTCAAATT
>JAHHGZ010000063.1 GCA_019359595.1 Cyanomargarita calcarea GSE-NOS-MK-12-04C | reverse complement strand
CTCTAATTCGCTCAGTCAATGATGCGTCAATCTCACCTATACGGCGATTTAGCAGACGGATAATTAGACGTTGTTCTCCATCAATTATTCCTTCTTGTCTTCCTTCTTGTCTTCCTTCTTGTCTTCCCTCAAGCCTTCCTTCAAGTTTGGCTCGTTCGCGGTCTTGTTGATAAAGTGGTTCTAATCGCATAATCAACTCCCTATCATCGTCTTCTAATTCTTGATTCACTCTCAAATTCTCGCGCAAGTTGTAAACAAGTTCGAGTGTTGCCTTTTGGTATGGATAATTTGATGGTAACGCTTTTAATTCCTGAATGGCTTGTTCTTGTGTACTGCCCCTTCCCAAAAGTCTCAACCATAATGTCTCTGGTATTCGTGGTAGTTGGTGTATGGCAACAATTGCTGTCCGTAATGCTTCTGGGAGAAAATATACTCCCGACAACCAATCAGCCTTTTGAATAGTCCCAAAGCTAGATAATTTAGTTTCGGAGACGGTAGGAGTGAGAACCCATAGCTTGGGTATTTCTGATTCCTGAAGTTTGGTTTTATTTGCCTTAGCTTCCCGTCGCAGTCCAGCTTTCACTTCTAATAATTTCTGAAGGCAATCGCAAATTTCATCGGTAGAACTAGGATTCCGGAATGGTTCTAATATTGCAGGATTTTCGGCAAATCTTCCTAATAAACCCAACAGTTCCAAATTCGAGCTTTGTTGTACAAAAGGAGTAAATAAAACATCTATTTCTTTTATCTCTCCTGACACTTTTTCTGATGATTTTACTTCGCCATATGATTTGAGTAATTCCTCTAAATAATCTTTGGCGAATTTGTCATGTATAAAACGAGTCATTGAATTCGATTAAACGACATTTGATAGATGCGAATACTATCATTTTACTTGTTTTTAGCACCGCAATAAAAGGTAACAAGCTCGTGGTGAAATATGCCAGTGGTTATAAGTAAACAACCAACAACTAACCAATAACTCTTATTTTTTACCGCCAATTCTTTTCGGCTTGGTCTAAAACGTAATTGGCGACATCTTGGATTTCCTGTTCAGTTAAGCGGTCTTTGTAAGCGGACATATTGTTTTTGCCGTTGGTCACAATAGATGCGATCGCTTCTTGAGAATTCATATTATATTTTTTCAGGGCGTTCATTTTCAAGTTTTTACCCCATCTGAGAATATTGCCTCCATTGATGTGACAACCTGCACAGTTAGCTTCAAATATTTTCGCACCATTAGCAATATCTGCCGCATTAGCAGGAGAAGTTATACTAATTGTCAAAATCAAAAATATTAATAATACGAACGTTGATAATTTCTTCACTCAGATTCTCCCTCTTCAATTAGTTCTTGTAAAAATAAATTTGCCAAACGTTTGTAAGTTCCGGGACCTATATACTGGGGATAAGGATGATCTCTACTGTATACCCATATCAATTCTTCCCCATCATAAATTCGGATGTCTTCAAATACACTTTTGCATTTTGGTTTTAAGGATTTGGCAGTATTCAATGCATCAGTCCATCTTTCAAATTCTTGGAAAAATTCACGAGCGCGAACTTTAAACATAATTCTTGCAAAATATTACATAGACTCAAAGTAAGCTGTAAATCCAGCAAAGCTTGTACATTCTTCCTGAAAAGCTTCGGCATCGCTGACATCATCGATTTTATATCCCATAATGCGTGTTCCGTCTGGCATTTTCTTGGAAGATACACAAGTACTTTGATACTTATCTGCTAAAAGTTTAAATTCAGTAGCATAAACTTTCCAGGCATCGCCAGAACAAGTGATATTTACCAGCCACATAATATACGACCCTTGACTACCAGCTAAACATTTATCATCCCACGAAGGGGCAACTTCTCACACATCAGCAGCTCTAACGCATTGAATTGGCAAAACTCTGCATTACTCCGGACTTACCTACCCTTCACGAAAGCGTATCCCTCACTCTTTGCTTGCCACGAGCGAGCAACAGTGCGTCTAATGCGTTAAAGTAATTTTCTATCCAAAGGAGGTGTTCGATAAAAAAATACTACGCCACAATGAATATGGAGCATCTTATATAAGAATTTTAGATGTTAAATATCCAAATTTACTTAAATCTTAGAGTGGAATATGCCAAACAATATCAAAGAGCAAATTCAAAGCGACTTGCAACAAGTAAAAGAAACTGGACAGATGAGAACAGAAAGAATTAGAGAAATTGTTAAAAGCGCAGTTTCTCAGGTTGTTTCTGAATTTAAAGAAGGTTCCGGCGAACTTCGGGAAGTGGTGAAAGATGCTGTTGCCACTGTGATTGAAAATTTACAAGAAAAAGGTGGTGAACTCAAAGAAGAAGTCACCGCATCAATCGAAGGTGCGTTAGAAGCTATTAACCAGAAACGACACGAAGCTATTGCCAGGACTCAGGCAGAAGTTAAACAATTACAAGCTAAAATGGACAACGAAGAAGCACAAATCCAGCAAGAAATTGAAGGTATTTTAGCAGATATTGAAGATACGGGTAAAGAGAAGCCTGTTCACACCAAAACTGCTATTGATTCTGCTGTTAATGCCATAAAAAATAGTGACGAAGTTTCTTTGTTACAAAAACGTTACGCGCAACTGCAAGCTCAATTAGCTATTGTGAGAGCAAATTTAGCTGCACGTTATGGTGGACGGAGTGAGGAAGTAAAAGGTTATTTAGATGAAGCTAATAATTGGTACAATAAAGCTCGTCCTCAAGCAGAAGTAATTGCAGCACAGGTTGAAGAGAAGCGATCGCAGCTAGAAGATAAGCTGGGTGAAGCAGGTACAGCGATCGCGCAAAAAGAACAGAAGATAAAACAAACTCTTAAAGAGTTGCTACATACTGCAACACATCTGTTCAAAGAAAGAAACAGTTGACTATTAATTTTGAAATGTTTGTAGTAAGGAATTTAGTCCTTAAATTAAGTCTTTATGGCTTACTACGAACTTTTATTACCCCGCAGAATTAATGAAACGCACCATTAGTACTCCACATCACTCGCTATGAGGGGAGTATTCTTCGTCTTCCGCATTGGTGTTCGGTTAATCCAGGCTGTGGTCACCCACCATAGCGAATGCAACAGAGTATTAGTAGTGTGTTTCATTAATTTTGATGGGTAAATACACAGAACTAAATCCCCCAAGTATGTTCAACTTTGAGTTTTCTTCTCCCCTTTGAATTGGGGGCAGGGGGGGCTTCATGGTCGGGTACTCCCAGAATTAATGAGATACCTTATTTTTGCGTAGTGATAATTCATGTGGCTTGCCGGACGTAGGGTATTACCACTGCATTCGTTATGTTTCTTTGTAAGTCTTGCTTAAGCTTTAAACGCTTGGCTTGTTTGCTTTGCTTATACTATTCACTCTCTAAATATGCATCAAAATCAACAAATTATTGCGTACACAAGCTCCAGCCACATACCCAATGTTTGCGTTGTTTGAAAAGTATGTACCAGACTTTAGCCCGGAACTACGGCAGGCGTGGCAGACGTTATTTGACCGCGTTACCAACGTGATGAAGCTGCCTAAAATGAACGAAGAACGTTTGCTAAAGCGGGCAAAGCAATATTTAGATCAAATTGCTTTAGAACAAGAATGGGAAGCGGAAGATAAAGCACGACGCTGGGCAGAAATTCAAGAGGAAGTAAAAGCTACAGGTACTTACACTCATACTTATGAAGAATTAGCGTATGGGGCACAACTATCGTGGCGCAATGCTTCTAAATGTATTGCGCGAATTCAGTGGAATAATATGGTGGTGCGCGATCGCCGTCACGTTACCGACCCTGACGTGGTAAATTGCGATCGCGACTCTCAAGTCAACAATCTATCTACCGTCACTTCAACTTCTGGAAACGCAAGCATTGCAATATTACCTTGCTTAATTTCCTGTTTAGATGAATAATCATCCTTATTTGGAGAGCGAAAAACTATTAATTGTCTATTTTTTACGTCAATTATCCAATATTCTAAAATTCCCGCTTGAGCGTAGGCTTTTCTTTTTATTTCTAAATCTTTGGCCAAAGTCGAATGAGAAACTTCAATAACTAAAAAAATATCTTCAGGATAAGGGTGACGATTGCGATAGTTATCTCGTGGTGGTCGGACTACAGCAATATCGGGTTCTGGCTCGGAGTTTGTTAAAGTAATGGGATGAGCTTCTCTAATTAAAGCTTTACCAGCTAAACGATAACGCAAATAGTCCGCCAACTCTTCACCATAAAATGTATGTAGCGGTCCCTCTGGTGGCATTTCAATAATTTCCCCTGCAAGCAACTCAACCCGACGATTTTGTAATATACCAGCTTCTATCATTTGGTGGTATTCTTCGATTGTCCACTTAGCTAATGTCGGCAGCATAAATACTTAATGTAAGTTTGATTTATAGCGTTTCCCAATCACATGATGTACATGATAGCCTTAACAGGGGTAGGTTCTAGCACCTCACTCAACTGGGAAACGCTATATTAAACATATTATTTTACATTACGTTATTTCGCCATAAAAGCGCGAATATTGCACTTCACGGAATGGAAAAACGCATAAAAGATGAATTACCCAGAACCGAATCTGGCTATATCGCTAAATCTGTAAAGAAATTGGGCAAATTAATATTCAGCCCAACTCTCATCAGGTACGCCGATGATTTTTTACTTTTTACTTTTGTCTTGTTGTACTAGCTACTTATTCTTACTTTGCAAGCTTCAGTAATTGCCGCATTACAACAGCCTGCATATGTCGAGGAAAGATAATTAAAAAATCGTCTAAATTGCGGATGGCAATTTCAATAATGTCTGATGATGCATGGTTCGCTAAATATTGATATAGTTTACGGGCTTGGGCAATCTTTCCAACAGCTAGAGAGTAAAGGGCAAGATTAAAATTATTATACCAGTCATTAGAACCTTTCTCGTGATTTTTTTTGGATATCCTGATGGCATTGTAAAAGTCATTTTGCGCTTTGTCAGATTCACCAAGTAGTTTGTAATTTAAACCCCGAAGATACAGACACCAGTCATTATCGGATTGTAACTCTAAGACAAGATTAAAATCTGTAATAGATTTAGTATAGTGATTCATCAGTAAGTAAGTTTTTCCCCGACTTGTAAGCGCAAGCTCAAAGTTAGGATTAATTTCAATCGCTCTGTCAAAGTCTCTTAGTGCATCATCATAGCGTTTCATTGAGCGGTAAGTTCGACCTCGCATTGTCAGCGCCCAATCATACTTGCTATTAATTTTAATAGCCTTGTTAAAATCCTCAAGGGCTTCATCGTAACGATTAAGTTTATAGTAGGTTCTACCCCGATTTGCCAGTGTTGAAGCTGCTTTTGAATCAATTTCAATTGCCCGATTGAAATCTTCTAGCGCTTTGTCGTAACACTTCATCCACAAGTAAGTTTTACCTCTGTCAGTCAAATATTCTACTTCGTCAGGAACTAAGTTAATAGCCTCTGTTAAGTCATCTAAGGATTTTGAGTATTCTTTAGCTCGATAATAAATATAACCACGCCAGTCGAATGCCACCGAGCGCCACTTTGCTTGAATGGTATCATCGCTCAATAACTTTGCAATTATTTCCACAGCAATTTCGTAACGTTCCTCTTCATAAGCTTTTAACCCTTCTACTAATTGTTCGCCCCAATGTCGAACATCGGCAGTATCTACGTCTTTACCAGCTTGTAAAATGATTTCAGCCCAACTTTGAGCAAAAACGCGCTTATTTTTAAATGCTGCCAGAAATTCATTCAAGGCAATAGGCAAATTTCGTTGTGGTGCTTGGCATAAGCGATGATATAGTACGTTCAATTTATGACTTCGCCAAGTCTGATCACTCCATGCTTTTTCTTCTTCAATTTGTAACTCATCCTTTCTTGTATCGTAATAATCAGCTAACTTACCATGTAAATCAGACCAATTTTGCGGCGATGTCAAACGCTTATGACGCAACATTTGCGTTTTGACAATATCGTGATATGCCCAACCATCGCTATGTTCTTCCACAAAGGGCATTGTTTTCAGCCAGTCAAATAACCGTGATGCTTCTTCTTCATCTTCCAATTGCGCCACAATGTCGCGGTTCAAACACCGAGACAATGCTCCATTTAGTGCCACTTGTCGGCGTTTGGGGTCTTCCACCCATTTTAAAAAATGTTCTACTGCTGTCCCACTGGGGTTGCTAACTTGACTGGGGTCGTTGGGAGTTTCGGCTGCAAGTGTCGCTATTAACAAGGGCAAGCGTCCAGAGATACTGAGAATTACATCAATGACTTTGCGATTGGTGATACCTTTACGCGCTAGAAATTGTTGTGCTTCCTCCAAAGTGAAAGGTTCGAGAGATAAGCGTACAATTAACCCTTCGTAATTTGCCCAATGGTTTTTATCTAATTCCTGCCGTCCGGCGATAGTAATAATTGTGTTCAGCGGTACTTCTCCGTAACGACCTTCTAAAAGTTCTTGCAACCAACTATCAAGGTATTCCTCGCTGCGTTCGTAGGTATCAAAAAACAAACCAACGCCTGAATTAGCAGCAATTTTGCCTAATTCTTTCAAAAATAATGGCGTTAATATTCCAACAGGTTCCTGTATTAACCGCGCTTCATCTTTATTTGTCAATTTCTTTGCTACAAAAGATGCCCATTCTCCGGCTTGGGAGGTAACAGCCTTCTCGTCGATCAAATCAACAACAACCTTACCACCAGGAACAATATGTCGGGCAACACTTACCCCAGTTTTGGCTACTGTTTGCGCTAAAAAAGCCGAAAAACCTTTCGGTGCTTCGGGGTCGCTTTCTAATTCCTGCCGTTTTTGAGAGTAAACTTGATAACGCTCATAAAATTGGCTCAGTTTGTGACCTTGCTGTTCAAACTGTTGTGCCAAACGTCCCATTGTCTCTGGTACACCTCTTTGTGTCTCATCACTGTAAGCGCAGATAATTTCTGCTTCCTCAGCTATCTTGCGAAATTGTCGTAACAGGGTGCTTTTTCCAACACCACCTTGACCACAAATATTAAATATGAAGCGGCGACTATCCTCTTCTAGAGGCAAAGCCAGATTTTTACGGAAAAGCGAAACCTGTTCCTCACGCCCTACAAATCCTGCTTGCTGGCGCTGCTTGAGGATATCTTGTAGGCTTTTGGGTTTCAACATGCGAGTTCGTCATCAGATTTGATTATTCTTGTATATATTTAGATACTAGCGGTTCCGCATTAATTCAGGAAGAATACTTTTATTTTATACATAGAATAATGTACGTGGCTTGCCCTTCATGTGACGTAGTTCCAACGGCAACGGATGTAACGATTAATTATCCGTTACATCCGTTGCCTTTCTGAGTTGCCGCTTTAAAGTTAATAGATACCTTGTCCACCACTCAATTGTTCTTCACGCTTGGCAATTACCCAAACTGCATGAATACTACCAGGAAGCCAGCCGAGAAGTGTAAGCAAAATGTTAATGAAGAATGTGGGACCAATTCCAACTGTGAGGAAAACACCTAATGGTGGCAAAACTAAACCAAGAAGAAAACGTACTACTTTCATGGGACTGCTACTTATTTTTAATTTGTGTTCGATTACATTTGGACGGTTGCTGTAATTTAAGAATGCCAAAACAACTAACTAACATAGAAATTTTAATTACACCCATCAACCGTCAATTTTGTTGAGAAAAATTGAAAAACAATTTTCAACCTTAGAATCAAAGTTATCTTGATGGCAATTCATTCCGAGTATTGATGTCGCCACTGGTTAAAGCAAGATTCTTTTCGGCGAAGTATTTGTTGAGCAAAGTGGAACTAAAAGATAAAATAACTGGCCCTAGGATAAAGGCAATTATTCCACGGACTGCGAACCCAGGAACTAAAACTGCTGCTAACCAGAAACACAAACCGTTGATAATTAACGAGAATGCTCCGAGAGTTAAAAAGTTGAGGGGCAAAGATAGAGTAGAAAGAACAGGTTTCACTGATGCGTTGATTAAACCAATCACCAACCCTGCGATTAAAGCAGAGGGGAAGTTAGCGAGATTAACACCAGGAACAACTATATCAACAATCAACAGGCTTAAAGCCGTGACTAATGCGGTAAATAAGGTTCCAACCATTTTTTTTCCACCTAAGAACCGAGAGTAGAGAAACTTTTTTCGATCCTTCTACTATCCTCTGCAATACGTTGAAGTTTAACCTCTCTATCAAGGTGGATTTGCCTTATGCCGTTCGGTAGATAATCTCACCGGAATTGTTGGTTGTTATTTGTTGCTTGTTGGTTGTTGGTTGGAGCGTTAACACTGAACCATTACCCACTTAACTCCTAACTCCTAATACCGTTTCTTTGTGAAGCTGCATATATTACCCCCCTGTAGTCCCCCCTTGCCAAGGGGGGACTACAGGGGGGTCTTGATTATGTGCATCTTCATACAGAATTGGTATAACTCCTACACCCTAACCATTTCTACTGTTTGAGTCCTTTCATCGACAAACCGACACGCTTGAGTTTCTCGTTGATTTCCATGACCCGCACTTTCACAACTTGTCCGACTTTGACGACTTTTTTTGGATCGTCTATAAATCTATCGGCAAGTTGAGAGATATGTACTAAACCATCTTGATGAACACCAATATCAACGAATGCACCAAAGTTGGCGACGTTGGTGACAATTCCTTCTAGTTCCATTCCCTCTTTTAAATCTCTTATCTCCTTAATTCCCTCTTTAAAGGTGGCATACTTGAACTCAGCCCGTGGATCTCGTCCTGGTTTTTCTAGTTCATTCAGAATATCTCGCAGTGTCGGTTCACCTACGCTGTCGGTAACATATTTTTTCAGGTTCGCTTTTTTGAGCTTTTCAGCTATTTGCGTCACTTGATTTAATGGTACGTTGAGATCGGATGCGATCGCCTGCACTAGGGTGTAACTTTCTGGATGCACTGCGGTATTATCCAAGGGGTTATCACCACCGCGAATTCTTAAAAATCCCGCTGCTTGTTCAAATGCTTTTGGCCCCAATTTCGGGACTTTCATCAGTTGTTTCCGGTTTTTAAAAGCACCATTTTCGTTACGATATTTCAGAATATTGTTGGCTACTGTTGAACTAATTCCAGATACAAAGGTAAGGAGTTCTTTGGAAGCTGTATTTAAATCCACCCCAACGTAGTTAACGCAGCTTTCTACTGTTTCATCGAGCTTCTTTTTCAGCAATTTTTGGTCTACATCATGTTGATATTGCCCCACACCAATTGATTTTGGGTCGATTTTTACGAGTTCTGCAAGTGGGTCTTGCAAACGACGACCGATACTAATTGCGCCACGTACAGTAACATCTAATTCGGGAAATTCTTCCAGCGCAACTTTACTTGCAGAATATATCGATGCGCCAGATTCATTCACCATCACTTTCACTGGTTTGCGTTCAGTTATTTTCAGAACTTCGATGATAAATTCATCTGTCTCGCGAGAAGCTGTACCGTTACCAATAGCTATTAAATCGATCTTATATTTCTCTATCAAATTCTTGATAGTTTGTGCTGCTTTGGCTCGCTGTTCTGCTGCTTGGTGAGGAAATACTGCCTGATATTCCAAAAATTTCGCTGTCTCGTCCAAAACTGCCACTTTACACCCAGTTCTAAAACCTGGATCTACCGCCAGCGTTGGCTTCATTCCTGCCGGTGCAGATAGTAACAACTCTCGCAAATTTGTCTCAAATGTTTTAATAGATTCAATATCTGCAAAAAGTTTCTTTTCTGAAATTACTTCTGTTATTAAGGAAACCTTCATTAAGCGGTTAAATGCATCTTTTAACATCGTTTGATAAAAATCCCGAATTGCACGGACTTTTGTCTTAATTTCCTGCGATTCTAAATAGGAAAGTACCACGTCATCATCAAAGGAAAGTTCAAAACTTAATATTCCTTCCGCTTCTCCGCGACATAACGCCAGCAGATTATGAGGGGCAATATTTCTCACCCGTATTTGATAACTTCGGTACATCTCAAATTTGGTTGTACCTTCAGGATAATCATCTTTGATGCGGGAGATAAATACTCCTTCTTCTAACAGATATTCTCGTATATATGCACGAGAAGCTGCTTTTTCCGCCACCTCTTCCGCAAGAATATCAGAAGCACCTTTTAACCCTTCCTCTGTTGTCTTGACTCCCTGAGTTTCAGAGATATATTTCACTGCTTCTTCATCAAGTGAAGCAACTGCACCATTTTTAACATTTAGAGATTTAATAAACTCTGAAAGTGGTTCCAGTCCTTTCTCTCTCGCAATGGTCGCCCGAGTGCGGCGTTTTTGTCGATAGGGTAGGTATAAATCCTCAAGCTCTGTTTTTTGCAAACAGTTTGTAATCTGAGATTTTAATTCATCAGTCAGCTTTCCTTGCTCGGCGATCGCATTCAATATCGCCGACTTTCTTTCTTCTAGTTCGGTTAAGTAACTATACCTATCCGCTAAGTCCCGCAACTGGACTTCATTCATCTCGCTAGTGCGCTCTTTGCGATAACGTGCAATAAAGGGAATCGTTGCACCTTCTTGGAAAAGTTCCAGCGCATTCTGCACCTGATGGGGTTTAAGTTCTAGTTCAGTTGCTAGTAGTTGAGGAATGTTCAACATCGGTACTCTAAAGCTAATATGCCAGCAGAATGTTAAGCTAATTTACCAGAAGTTTACGGAATTTACACTTATATAGTTGTTGTCATAGGTAAAGTACTATGGCTCAAACCGTTTTTAATGTAAATGTTTATACATAAAAATGGCAAACAGCTTTAGTATACTTAATATGAACTTTTGTGCTTGTGACTAGCGGCTAAGAAAAAATGCATATCGGTTTCCTGATTCCACTTTTAACTGCTTTGTTCAGTGGCTACCTGTTTAAGAAAATTACCAATGAAATAGCGTATCTTGCAGGTGCAGTTGCAGTTTTTTGTATATTGTTGAGTTTAATTTTAGCACCTTGGGAGATACAACTTTTCGTATTAATTATTGTGCTTGTTGTAACTAAAAAATTATTGCAGCAAAATGAGTCAAAAATGAACTTTGAGCAAACTGATCGAAACCACAAAGAAATTAGGGAGAAACGCTAATATCCACTCAGCTTTTATAGGGTCAATTTCATTCGGCAAAATATCTTTTCTTGCTTCAAGTTCCGCTTAAGAATGGAAGCCCATATTTTTGACTGGCGCTTATTGCGCTATTTCTGCTGGGGTGCGCCCTTAGAAGTTCTTAAGAAATACATCCAGAGTCATGATGCGAGGAAGTTTTGTATTGCATAATAAAGTCATCAGACGTTTACTCAAATCACGTCATTATGGAAGTCACGCTGAATCAGCATATTGAAATTACACCGGGAGTTAGAGGCGGGAAGCCCCGAATTGCAGGCACGCGAATGACAGTTGCTGATATTGCTACCCTGTATTTACGGATGGGACAGCCTTTGGATTTGATTGCAGGGAAATATCATCTCTCTTTAGCTTCAGTTTATGCGGCGATGGCATATTACTACGATCGTCGCGATGAAATTGAGCAGAGCATTCAGAAGGATGAGGCGTTTGCTGATTTGTTACAAAGCAATTATCCATCCCGATTGCAGGCAAAGCTGAAGGAGTTACGCGGTGAGTGACCGCATTCGATTCCATTTAGATGAAAATGTTGACCCGGATGTGGCCTTGGCTTTGCATCGTCAAGGGATTGATGTGACGACGACTCGTGAGATGGGACTTTTTGGGCAACCGGATGAGGTTCAGTTAGCGTTTGCCTGCTCACAGGGGCGAGTGATTGTCACCCATGACACAGATTTTTTGAAGCTGGCTAGCCAAAGTGCGGAGCATTGGGGAGTTGCTTTTTGCAAGAAGAATGCACGTTCGCTGGGTGAAATCATTCGCAGTTTGGTCTTGATTTACGAAGTGTTTACGTCTGGCGAGATGCGAGGCTGGATTGAGTATTTGTAGACTTGCGATGCCGAAGGCAACCACTTGTGGTATCGCATCTATTCCTTATAAATTTATTTACACCATGCTATCTACGAACCCCTCCCAGAAAAGCGTCCTTGCAACCGGAAATCTCCGTAAAGTACATCATATTGCTCTAAATGTCAGCGATATGCAAGCTTCAAGGCATTTTTACGGAACAATCCTGGGTTTGCGTGAACTCAGAGGTGATGAAATTCCTGCCACTCTCCTTGAACTTGTAACATCAGGGAAAGTCGCCAATTTCGTCACTCCAGATGGTACAGTCCTAGATTTATTTGGCACTCCCGATTTAACACCACCCGACCCAAATCCAGACCGCAGCTTCACCAGAGCATACCATTTGGCATTTGACATTGAGCCGCAATTATTTGAGCAAGCGGTGGAAGTATTGAGGCAAAACCAAATAGCGATCGCACATGGTCCTGTCACCCGTCCGACAGGTAGAGGTGTCTATTTTTACGACCCAGACGGATTCATGGTTGAGATTCGCTGCGATCCAGAAATCCATAGTCCTGAGTCCTGAGGATGAGTATTGCTATCTTACACCTGCTAAAACCTAAAACACAAAAAAACTAAGTATTCACAGCCAGCCAGGGACTTAAAGTCCCTGTCTAATAGCCAAAGTTCTCTAAAGAGGACTGTTAGAGAATGTTGTATTCATGTAAAATAAACTACCTATATAATTGTAATTAATGATTTATACGTGTATTCACATCTTGCACTTACACTTATATGTATAAAACAGTAACCAGGCATTATAAAGTAACTAATTTGACATTAAAGTGGGTATTTTGTAATAGTTCTCTTTAGAGGACTTTCATTGTGAGACAGGGACTTAAAGTCGAATGGCACTAAGAAAAGCCCTGAAATAAATTTCGGGCTGAAAGCTTAAACCCGTTAAAACGGGTTAAACAGCTTATGCAGTAAGCTTTAGCTTACTTCAGCTATAAGCCAGAAATTTATTTCTTGGCTTAAAAACTTGTTAACTTAGTGCCATTCGACTTAAAGTCCCTGGCGGACAATAGCGTAGTCGGAGAATCAATACATACTTAGTTGTTTTTATGCTGATAATACTGAGAAAGTGCAAGATGTGAGATAGAGTATTCCAATTAAAAAATATTCAATAGATCCGTAGGATATCCGTCAAGAGGTGTCGTAATATATATGAATACTCATTCTCTGTTAAAAGAGAAAAAAATATTAAAAACTCAGCACTTGTGACTTAAACTAATGCAAATATTTGAAGTAATCGAAGAAGCAATAACAAAACCTCCAATTCCCCACGACCCGAATAGACAATCATTGAAACAATGGGCGATGTATTGCTTACGGGACAAGGGTTTCAAAGTAGTCTACGCTCAAAATGCTGACTTCGCCATAGAAACTAAAGGTAGTGAAAAGCTGTATTTTAAAGTCGCGAATAATACAGATAATTTAGATAATAAGTTTGGCTGGATAGTTTGGGATAGCAGCAATAAAATCCCTACCATAATACCACCCCAGGTATTGATAGGCTAAAAACTGACTAGTGAGATTTCCAATCGGTAAACCCCGACGTTGGGTTTGTTTTTCTGGTTGAGGTTGCCACGGTGTTGTCGTTTGATTTTCTGTGGGGTATAATCGCTTTTCAAAAATCATCAAATGCTGCTGTGGTAAAAAGTTTTTCGTTTCCCTCCAAGTTAAACCGACAGCTTGCATTTCTTTTTTCACTTGCTTTTGAGTCATTTTGTGCAAAGGTTTAATCATAATAAATGGATTTTCACCCCTGTACTCCACTAAAACCACCCTACCCCCTGGTTTCAATCCCCGCACAATTCCTTCCATCACTTCTTTCGGATTTTCAAACTCATGATAAGCATCTACCATCAAGGCCAAATCAACACTTTCAAACGGTAAATTTGGATTGCTAAGAGTTGCCAAAATAGGCTCAACATTGCTGATATTTTTCTCTTGTTTAAAAAAGTCAATAATATCTAACATTTCCGGCTGAATATCCACCGCTAGCACCTTTCCTTGCGATACTAAAGGTGCCATCAGAAAACTAAAATACCCAGTACCAGCACCAATATCCGCTACTACATTCGTTGGCTTCAAGTCGAGTCCGCTTACCACCTTGCTTGGCTGTTCTTCTAGCTCCCGCGTTGGTCGTTCCAACCAGCCAGCACCAGTGTGTCCCATGACACGAGCTATCTCGCGTTTTATGTAGAATTTACCGATGCCATCAGGACTGTGTTTAACTCGTTGTTCGTAAGCATTAAAGGTTGTAGTAACTGCATTTGCCTCAGTGTAAGGGTTAAACAGCAGGCCCCAGATCATCACGAAGAAAAGTATTATTAAATACAAACCCTTCCAGTTATGTTTGTGGTTCACAATTATCTATCCGCTTCCTTATTCGGTTTAATACCCCGACAAGAACCAAGGAACCCGTTTTGAGTTGGGGTTCTAATCCACATATATAAACCTCCTACGAATTCCTTCTTCCTTCTTCCTTCTTCCTTCTTCCTTCTTCCTTCTTCAAATAACAATCGATTCCAACTCCCGATCGCTCCATTCTCCCTGAAAGCGCTCGGCGACAAAAGGTCGGATAATAAATTTGGCTGGGTTACCGTCTTGAACATCGACCCGCACAAATGTGTAAGGAAGCCGCTTGTTGCTACCATAACCATTGCGACCAACATAAAGTAAAGAATCCGCAACTTTATGGTTCTGATTGCCAGCAGTTTCTCGGAAAGTTTCCATCAATTCTGAACCTTCTCCTCTTTGA
This sequence comes from Cyanomargarita calcarea GSE-NOS-MK-12-04C, assembly GCA_019359595.1. Taxonomy (GTDB): domain Bacteria; phylum Cyanobacteriota; class Cyanobacteriia; order Cyanobacteriales; family Nostocaceae; genus Cyanomargarita; species Cyanomargarita calcarea. Next base: position 16,198 of record JAHHGZ010000063.1, on the reverse strand, counting down.
CGGCGGGGACGACGACCGCTTCCACCAGAGACGATACAATTGATGTTGGAGTCACCGTATCCGATATCATTTGTCCGCAAATGTTCTAGACAGTGAGCATGACCATTGAAAATCAAATCAATTATAGGGCGTCCCTGAGTCTGTGAACCTAGAGTTTTCGAGACAGCATTAAAACAATCGCGCAGACGGTGACGAACTGCTAAAGTTTGCGCTTGATCCCACTTACTTGCTTCGGTAACGTAAGGTGGGTGGTGAAAATAAATTATTCGTCCGCGCACTTCGTCAGTATTCCAAGATTCAATCAGCCGTTGTTTTAACCAGTCTAGTTGTTCAAAATCAACAACGGTGCTTTGGTCGGATGTCAATTGTTTTTCTATATCTATTTTTATTTCATCAATCTGCTGTAACTTAGCTTTCAGAGCATCAATTTCTTCAGCTTCTTCTGGAATATCTTGGTTGAGGGGTGCGATCGCCTCTAATAATTGCATCTCCTCTTGTTCTATTTGCTGCTCTCGCAATTCGAGTTCCCGACGGTAGTTTTCCCCTTCTTTTGTTGCGGGTAAGGGTGATGGAGCGTTAAAAGTATTTGAATCAAGGGCAAAAAAGTCAATTCCACCGTAACGGAAGGTGTAATAACGGTTGGGTAAGCGGGTGAAAATTCCCGGTTCGTAACGCAAACATCGCCCTGTATCAGTTTTGGCAGTGTAATGTTCGTCGAGATGATGTTCTAAATTCTCTGGAGAATTGAATGCTTGCAAGTAGTCCATAAAGGCTTTCGCATAAGCATTTCCTTGATAGGAACCATGCCAGCCAACCTCAATATCTTTATAGCCGAATAAGCGACGCAGAGGGAGAGTACTTCCTGTAACTAATCGGTACATCCACGGTACATCATAGTAATCGTGATTACCTAGAACGGGAAGAATTGGTCGCTCAAAAATCATGCGATCGTAAGAAATGCGTTTCAGGTTTTCGCCACCTTGCAAAAACTCCCGGTAAGGCTCAATAAAATTTTGGGGATAATACTCATGAGAACCCACCTCATAGACAACATCACCCGTGTGCAAGACAAAACTGCACTCATCCCGTTGGGGAAGCATTAATTCTGCTACTCTTCGTTGGGGATTGTGATGGGAGAGAGAACCACTATCACCAATTACCATAAAAGAGAATTCTGAACTATTGGCTTTACCGTCATCCAGAACCATGCTAGTTTGGTCAATACCCCGCTTTACAATACTTTGATGACGCCAGCGCACCCGTTCCTTCATTTTCTCTATTTTCACAGAAATAGGTGAATCGGATATAAATTGCATGATTTTTTAACTCCGGGATGCGGGAATTCCTAAAAATACCTCTTTTATCGCATCTTAATTGTACCCATAAGGCGTCTAAAAGGGGATTATACTTCTAGAGCAAAATTGTGAAATCTTTCATTTCTTTACTTCGTGCCGCTGCACTTAACCTTGACAAAAGTGGACAGCCGTCAACCAAGATCCACGACAACAAACGAAAAATTTCAAAACACGGCTGTCCACTTTTGTCTACGGAGAACCCTCCCCTTCGTCCCTTCGCGGTTCCTAAAAAAAATAATTCTCTAACGAGGATAGCATTACTACAAAAGAACCAAAGCTACAACAGCTAAACCTTGATTCAAACTTAATTCCGCTTGCAGTTTAAGTGACAAACTTTGTGGTTCTGTAACAATAAAACCAAAACGTTCGTAAAAACGAATCAGGTTATAAAAACAAGATAAATAAAAAGGCTTTTTGGCTTGATATATAAGATATTCCACTAAAGCAGAACCTATTTTTTTTCCGCGATACTTTCGTTTAACTATTAAATTTACAAGCACAGAGTGAGTTTGATAATTACGTAATTCCGCACAACCAATAATCGAACCCTTATTATCGATTACCCAATAATTTGAGAATCTTTTGACTGTGAAATTATAAATTAAAAGGATGATATTAATTAAAACAAACAACCCCAAATTATTGACAGCAAATATCAATGACACAATAATTATTATAACAGCTATTATTTTCGTTTTGCCTTCGCTAGCATCCCAACTTAAAAACAAATACTGAATTTGCCAATTATCTTTTACTTCCGCTGGTCGAATTATAAAGTTATTAATCATTTGTTAGTTGTTAGTTGATAGTTGTTGGTTATTGGTTCTTGGTTGTGAATTTCGCTCCTCCTAACTCCAAACTCCTAACTCCTAACTCCTAATTCCTAACTCCAAACTCCTATTGATACCCAGCCGCTTGCAAGGAAAACAACGTCGCATACCTTCCTCCAGCTTCCAATAACTCCTCGTGGGTTCCCTCTTCCAAAAGTTCTCCAGCTTCAATCACCGCAATTTTGTCCGCCATTCGCACTGTTGAGAAACGGTGAGAAATAAGAACCACCATCTGATTTTGAGTCAAGGAGCGAAAATGATTGAAAATATCAAATTCCGCCTGCGGGTCCATCGCTGAAGTTGGTTCATCTAATACCAAAATATCAGCACTACTACGCATAAAAGCCCGAGCGAGAGCAATTTTCTGCCACTGTCCACCGGAAAGTTCCTGTCCACCCTTAAACCACTTTCCCAACTGAGTCCCAAATCCTTCTGATAACAGTTCGATAAAAGGTCGTGCCATGCCCTTGGACGCAGCCAATTCCCAAAGTTCCCTATCTTCGAGATGTTCCACATCACCCACACCAATATTCTCACCCACAGTGAACTGATAGCGGACAAAATTCTGAAAAATTACGCCAATCCGCCGCCGCAGAACCTCTACATCCCATTCTTGCAAATCTAAACCATCAAGTAAGATGCGTCCAGAATCGGGATTGTATAATCTTGTCAGCAGCTTAATTAAAGTCGTCTTCCCAGAACCATTTTCACCCACGATCGCTAATTTTTCCCCCGGTTTCAAATGTAGCGAAAGATTCTTCAGCGCAGGTTGGGAACTTCCAGGATAACTAAATGTTACCTTCTCAAACCTAATTCCATCACCAAGTTTTGTCCCTTTGCTAGCTTTACCCCAAGATTTCGGTACTTCCTCTTCTAAGAAATCGTAGAGATTGGATAGATACAAATTATCCTCATACATCCCACCGATAGAAGTCATTGCCCCAGCAAATGTCGATTGTCCTTGGCGAAACACCGTGAGATACATCGTCATTTCACCCAAAGAAATTCTCCCTGCTACAGTTTCCAGGACAATCCAAGCATAAGCTAGATAGAAAGCAGCAGTACTCAACAAACTTAGCAAATATCCCCAAAGTCCCCGTCTTAAGGTTAAGTCGCGGTCTTCCCCATAAAGTCGGTTAAATAAATCGTGGTAACGTCCTAACAGCATCTTCCCCAATTGGTAAAGTTTGACTTCTTTCGCAAAGTCTTCTCTAGCAACCAGAGTTTCTAAGTATTGCTGTTGCCGAGTTTCTGGCGCACGCCATGAAAACAAACGAAAAGCTTGCCCAGCAAACTTCGTCTCCGCAATAAACGCAGGCATAGCCGCTAAAATTAGCACCACTACCGCCCCAAATGAGAAATTGAGCAACAAAGCACCATAAGTCACCAGTGAAAGCGCACTTTGCACCAAACCAAAAGTACGGTTAACTAGGGAGAGGGGACGACTTGATGCTTCTCGTCTCGCATTGCTCATCTTGTCGTAAAATTCAGAGTCCTCAAACTGCGTTAAATCTAAGGTTAAAGCCTTTTCCAGGATGAGGACATTCACCCGGTGACCCAGCAACACCCGCAACAATGACTGACAAACACTAAGTCCTCGCTGACTACCCGTCAACAATGCGATCGCAATGGCTTCTAATCCAACATATATTAAAGCATTATGACTATTGACAAAATCACTATTTTGTGAGTTATTTTGATTGGCAAAAACCACCGTATCAACAATTAACTTACCGATGTAGGCGATCGCAGCCGGCAACAAACCAGCGACTAAAGTTAAAATTGCCAGAATGACGGTAAGATAGCGGTTGGTAGTCCACACCAACTTAACGGCTCGCCCACTGTAGCGAAACACGGCGAGAGACTGGCGCAGGGCATTACGTTTAAAGCGAATTCTCATATTCTTTTTATACAACGAAATCGCTTTAATTGTTTGAGCAGATGGTAGATTTTTAGTTTACCAACACGCGGACACCTGATTGAGATTGCATTGTGGTTCTACCAAATCACATCAATTTTTCTAATAAATACTCTCTAACTTCGTAACCTTGTAATTCTCCCTGTTGATACTCAGTTCCTGATATTTCAGGGTTCTCTATTTGTTGTAAATCGAACCTAACCAGTTCTTGAGATATCCCAGTTATTGGAGCAAATTTGATTAACTTGTTTACCCAAGTGAGAGTAGTTTCTACTCGATGCTGTAAGCTCGGTGCTAACCACCCCCTACGTCTAGTTCTATTCAAAAATCTAGCTTTACGGTACCGAGTGTTTCTATTTCTTCTACCACGACGTATGGCTTTACGAGATTCTAAAGATGCTTTGATTGCTTGCCCTCTATGAGATAATTCAGCACCCCAAATAACAAGAGAGCCTTGAGTTAAGGCAATACCCGTAGTTTTGGAACCAGGGTCGATCTTTACTTGAATTTCTCGTGTCGGTTCAGTTGATTCAGATTTGAGAATTAGAGTGAATGGGTAACGACGGAATACTGCAGCTAACCCTTTTTTGAGTAGTTTTCGAGCTTCCCCAGGATGTACGGGGTTACAAGGTTTTTTGTTTGTATCAATAAGAAAAACGTAGTTGGACATGGTTGAAAAACTCCGTAAAACGGGTAATGTTAGCTTTGACAAGGTTCGCGGTCAGTACTTTCCAAACGACACTTTCTATAACCCAATAGGAATGTTTAATCGTTCGGTTCTAGAGCAGCAAACTAGCTACGCATTTGCTGGTAGGTCTTTTAACATTTTGCCGTGAACGTAGCGGGCGCTTAGTCTGGTCAGCTATAACTAAAAATCCAGAACTTCTAGACTAGCTAGAAGCCCCGTACCTTCAGGTCGGGGTTGCTGACTCTCTTTAATCTGCTGGGTCAATAAAACTGTTGAGAATATCATCTGGTAGCGGTGTATCAAAGTCAGATGCAATAATAACTTTGCCTTTATCCAGTCCTGGAATTCGAGGTAATGACTGCTTTACAATAGGCACAATACGCGCAATGGGAGTACCAGCTTGGGAAATAATCACTTCTTCTCCTGACAATACTAGACGCAGGAGTTCAGCTAAGTCAGTTGATAATTCGGGAAGCTCTACATTATACATTGACAGTCACTCCAAGTGGTTGCGACTACTCATTTTTGATAATAATATCCTGACATACAAAGTAAGCGATCGCCTAGGCTAAATGGAGAGATTTTAGTTAGTGATGAAATATATCTACGATCGCATGATTGCTGACTTGATTTCTTGAGATATTGTTTAATGGGATCGCTACACCATCTGTTCACAGTATTATTCAAGAATATGCCTCTACGTCAAACCCTATCTTTACCCGACATCCAACTTTCTTATCTAGAGTGGAACCAAGGACAAGAACCCTTACTGTTATTGCACGGTTTAGCCGACCATGCTCTAGTTTGGTCTAGCTTGGGAGATTACCTCGCCCCAAATTATCACATAGTCGCCCCAGATATGCGCGGTCATGGCGAAAGCAGCAAGCCGGAAAAAGATTATAGTTTCCAGAGTGCGATCGCTGATTTAGAAGCACTCATGGATAGCCTCGGATGGTCAAACGCTCATATAGTCGCTCATTCATGGTCTGGTAAACTAGCTGCCATCTGGGCAACACAAAAAATGAACCGTTTTTTGAGTCTAATTCTCGTCGATCCGATATTTATTTGGAAAATGCCCAGCATTCTCAAGCTGACATTTCCGATATTGTACCGCGTCTTACCTTTTCTCAAAGGAATGGGACCCTTCAGCAGTTTAGAATCAGCCCAACAACAAGCACGTCAGTTAAACCAATATCGAGAATGGACACCCTTACAACAGCAAGTCTTCCAAGAAAGCATTGAACAAAAAGCCGATGGTAGTTGGGGTAGCAAATTTACAGTTGCAGCCCGCAATGGTATTTTTGATCAAGTCATGCAGGTAGCAGGTTTAACAACTCCAATTGATATCCCCGCCATGTTTATCCAGTCAGAAAGAGGTGTGAATCGTTTTGATTGGCAAATGAAACCGTATAAAACCTATTTAAAAAATTTACGTATTAGCCAAGTCCCAGGCAATCACTGGGCATTTTTAACACAGCCGGAAACATTTAACCAGACTGTCGAAGTTTTTTTAAAGTTGCAATGTATTAATTGAATGAAGGAAGAAGGAAGAAGGAAGAAGGAAGAAGGAAGAAGGAAGAAGGAAGGCTTAAAAGTTGCAGACACCCTAGGAAAGATATAGAGATATAAGGAATTATTCGGGCTTCTCGATAAATTTTCCGGAGTTTACAAAAATAGCACAGTATTAAACATTATCAACAACGATTTTTGACTAATACCATTTCTGCATGAAGATGCAATTTCCTTGCCCACCTTACTGTGGGCTTTGTACGTATAGCCTCACCCTTCTAGGGTGTGGGGGAATAAAGCGCAACCTCTTGAAATTTTCTTCTCGAACATAATTGGGGGCAAGGGGGCTTCCGAGTCTTTTCCTACCATTGACAGAAACTTTCTGTATCAAAGCTGTGTAGTATTTAGTCAGCTATATCTAGTACTTTATTGGTCAACTAATAAACTCTTCATCGGCAAAAGCCTTTGATTGTAATATGTATAAAACTACAATTCACTCCGTTACTCGCATCCAAGACTTTACCTTAGCGGTCTTTTATACAGAGGAGGGCTGCTGGCAGTTCCGGGTGATTAGTCCCGGCGGTATGGTATTCGGTGAGCGCAAACTTTATTACACAGCCTATGATGCGGAAAGACATGGGCGGGAGTGGATCGGACAAGAAATTTTATAGAAACACAACTTCAATAATTTTGTATCTGCCATTAGATAGATGATTATCATCGTTACCATATACTAGACAGCGCAGATACAATTACCCCACAGTCAGTCATGAGTTTGTGCATAAATCCGAGTTGCCTCAAACCAAATCACCCAGATAATGACGAAAACCGCTTCTGTCAAAGTTGTGGTTCCCCCCTGGAGTTGCTAGGACGCTATCGGGTGATGCGTTTACTCAGTGACAAAACTGGCTTTGGCAATGTATATGAAGCTTATGAACAGGATACGCCAAAAATCCTTAAGGTACTCAAAGAAAATCTCAACCGAGACACCAAAGCAGTAGAATTATTCCAGCAAGAAGCATCTGTGTTAGGACAGTTGAACCATCCTGGGATTCCTTCAGTGGATGGTTACTTCCAATACGAAAGCAGAGAGGGTTTAGTGCTGCACTGCATTGCGATGGAAAAAATCCAAGGCCCTGACTTAGAAGCGTGGTTAAAGCAACAGCAGAATAGACCAATTTCTCAAAGTCAAGCGATCGCTTGGTTAAAACAATTAGCAGAAATTGTAGTGCTGGTGCATAACAAACAGTACTTGCACCGCGATATTAAACCATCTAATGTCATGATCAGACCGGATGGGCAATTGGTGTTAATTGACTTTGGCACAGCGAGGGAAGTAACAAGAACCTATCTAGCCAAAGTCGGTAGCGGTAGCGGTGGTATTACGGCAATTATGTCATCTGGCTATAGTTCCCTAGAACAAATGAACGGTCAAGCTTTACCACAGTCAGATTTTTTTGCTTTAGGACGTACCTTTGTATTTTTGTTGACGGGATACCATCCTTTAGAAATGTACGATGCCCACAGTAATGTTTTACACTGGCGAAACCATGCCACCCATGTCTCACCTTTGCTGTTGAATTTTATCGATTGGCTGATGGCATGGGAAGTAAGTAAACGACCCAGCAGTGCAGAGGAAATTTTACAACGGCTTGCCGAACTTGAACAGCAGCTAAGTGGAACAACTGCTGCAACTGTGAATGTGCTGGGTAGTCCTCCAAAAACAGAAGTATTAGCACCACCACTGATAACTACAACCTTACCGTCACAACCGGAACAACAAGAAAAATTGCCGCCGTTATTAGCCTTAATTGCTGCATTATTAGTGGTATTAGGATTACTCAGTTTAGTAGCATTAGCAACACAAAATTCTAAATTTAATTCATTTCCCAGTTACGGGCAAGCCCCAGAGAAAAAAGGTACACAAGGGAAAGTCGATTATTTTTCTTATGAAGAAGGAAAAGATAGTCAAGGCAGAATAGCAGAGTTTAATATCGCCGTTTTATCTGTAGAATATAAATGGCTTTTAGGAAGCGATTTTCAAATTAAATATAACAACCAAGTTATTAACCTTGAGGCATTAAAATCTAATTTGCAAGAAGAAGGCATCCAGAAAATCATGGAAAATCCCAGCGAAATTATCTCTGTTGGTACAGCTTCTTGCGAAGGAAATGTTGCAGCTGAAGAAAGAAGGGCTTTGGAACGTTCCAAACAAATCCAACTTTTAACCAAGAAAATATTTAACAACACAACCAGTGTTAAAGGATATCGTTTATTAAACCTCGGTCAATTTAGCCGCAGTGACTGTCAGGCAAATCAAGATTTAACAGCATATCAGAGAAGTATTATTATTATTGGTGTGCGGAAACAATCAGAAGGTGTAGTTCTTGATGAAGCACTGCGAGATAGGTTAGAGAAGAAGCCTTTTGCTGATTTTAAATTAGAGGATTATTCCTTGGGATCGGTGGAGAAATTTAAGACTATTCCCAGTAATTTGTAACAGGAACGCGAAAAAAAGATTTGATTGTAGGATAAGCGTCTATCCTACGAAGCATCGGCATTACCTAATGTCTTATATAGGACTATCATTTGATTTTTGAAAGATACGTACAAATACCTGATTTTGTAAGCGCAAGCGCAGGCTACGCCAAGACAAATCATATAGGATTGCTATATGTATCATGAATGCGATTTTTCCAACAATTCCAAATCCCTAAGCTCCCATCCCAGAATACCGCTTTAACCCAGCCCTCCACAGTATCCGATTTAAACCCAAAAATACCAAAATCCAACCCACTGTTGACAAAAATCCTCGCGTTATATCTACAGGTAGCCCGACTAAAAGACTTACAGGAAAATCAATCAAGTAGGGAAAAGGAGTCCAAAGTACAAACGTCCGTAGAGGTGCTGGAAATACCTGCAAAGGCGCAATCATACCAGACAAAAACAAATAAAACAAAAACCAAAAATTCTCTATAGCGCTAGCTCGTTCCGTCCAAAAAGCGAACATCGCGAAGGTATATTGAATTATAAACCTCAGCACAAAAGCCAATACCACCGCTACAGAAAACAGTAGCAAAGTTGCCAAATTTGGCACCCAAAAAGCCTGAGGATAAAGGAAAAAAAATAATCCGACCAATCCCAGCGCAAACGGCATCCTGGCAACTCTTTCCGAAAGATGCGATGCAACATGATGCCATACTGGATCGATTGGTTGTAACAACTTCGGCGAAAGTTTTCCTTCCACCACTTCTCTTTCAAACTCCCAAACTACCCAAGTAACCGTAAATTGTCTGACAAGGAAAACCGCCAGAAAATAACGGGCAAAATCCACAGGTGTCAAACCAAACTTTCCACCTTGTGCCGTTTGCGTCCAAACTCCCATTAAAATTATAGGTAAAGACCCAGACAAAACCCATAAAATTAGTTCGGCACGATACTCTACCATATAGGCGTAGTACACAGAAAGAAATGTGAAAGTTTTTTTTATAATCCGCTGCATGAAATCCTAATTATTTGTATTCTTAATAATTCAATAACTCCTAACTCCCAACTCCTAACTCCCAACTCCCAACTCCCAACTCCCAACTCCTAACTCTTCAAACCACTCCGGCATTAAAAACCCGCCCAATAACTTCTTCCACCGGTGGTTCAGTGACTGTTAAATCCACAACATCTAAATCCGCTAAAATTCTCGATACAGTCCGAGCGATCGCTTCTTGCTGAACCATAAAACACACGTTTGACCCTTCGAGTTCTTTCACATCTCCATAAAACATGAGTTTTTCTTTCGGTAGAGGTTGGGCTAACTCTATATGAACTTCTCGGTAAGGGGCAAAGCTTTCAAGGAGTCCATCTAAGCTGCCGTCATACATCAATTTTCCTTGGTGAATCAGCAGCACTCGTTTGCATAAAGCAGTAATATCTGCCATGTAATGGCTAGTCAATAACACTGTTGCTTGATAGCGTTGATTATACTCGCGCAAAAAATTCCGCACCGCCCCTTGAGCGTTAACATCCAGCCCTAGCGTCGGTTCATCCATAAACAGCACAGAGGGACGGTGTAACAATGCGGCTAACAGTTCTGCCTTCATCCGTTCACCCAAAGACAGTTTTCTTACAGCTTGGTTTAACTTTCCTTCCAAGGAAAGCATCTCTGTTAATTCTCCCACCCGTTGCCGAAATTCTTTATCGGAAATATCGTAGACAGCAGCATTAATTTTTAAAGAATCCAATGCGGGTAAATCCCAAAGCAACTGCTGTTTTTGCCCCATCACCAAGGTAATTTTCTGTAAAAATGCTTCTTGACGGCGAAATGGGACGTGTCCGGCAACTCTGACATTACCACTAGAAGGATGAATTAATCCCGTGAGCATTTTTAGTGTAGTGGTTTTCCCGGCACCATTAGGCCCTAGAAATCCCACCACCTCACCGGGAGCAATTTCAAACGAAACATTAGAGACGGCATTAATCGAACGGTAGGTGCGCTTGAAAAAGTGGGCGATCGTACCTTTCATGCTCGGTTCTTTTACAGCGACTGGATAAACCTTACTCAGGTTGTCGGCAATAATTATTGACATAATTTTTATTTTAGGGGATGCACAACCCAAAAAAATGATTTTTTTATCAATGAAGGAAGAAGGGGGGTTTATATATGGGGATTCTGACAAGGCAGCTTTGCGGAGGAAGATTCCTTCTTCAAACGTGCCACTCAAAACTGACAACGCATAGAAAGTAGGGATTTAAAATCCCTACAAACAAAAAAACTTCTTCCTTCTTCCTTCTTCCTTCTTCCTTCTTCAATAATTCATCGCAACCTACCCGATCGCAAAATACTAATAATCAACCACAGCCCTAACAAACTAGCGACAGCAAACAAAATATTGCTCGATAATGACAACTGAGCCGTCCGAGCATTACTAGATATAATTGCGGCTCCCATTATCAGTGAACCTACTAGGATACTGAAAGAGAGCCGATTGGCAGCATCATCTGTAGTGCGCCGCAGACCATCTAAACCCTGTATTGAGACATTCCATTGTAAAGTTTCCGATGTTACTCTATCAAGGAGTAACTCCAGTTGACGTGGAGATTGTAGAGAGAGACTTTTTACATCGAGTGCGGTTCTTAAGAGCGATCGCACGGGACTATCACCCAACAACTGCCGTCTAAATAAATCTGTCAGTAGTGGCTTAACTTCATCAATAAAATTCAGTTCTGGGTTGAATCCTCGCGCCACTCCCTCTAAATTCGCTAGGGTTTTGGCATACAAACCCATGTTACTTGGTAAGCGAATTTTATTATTGCGGGCGACTTGCAATACTTCATAGATGACTTGACTAAAATTAATGTCCGTCAAATTCAAGTTGTGATATTTGCGCAGCATCCGGTCATAGTCACTTTCCAGACGTGCCAAAATCACCGGCTGATTGGAATCTGCTAATTGCAATGTTAATTGAGCGCAACGTTGAGCATCTAAATCCACGATCGCCAACAACATTTCTGTTAATATTTGCTGCGTGCGTGGGTCGAGTCTGCCCACCATGCCACAATCTAGTAGGGCAACGCGACCATCTCGAAGATAAAACAAGTTACCTGGATGGGGATCGGCATGAAAGAAGCCATCTATATACAGTTGTTGGAAGAAAGCGCGAAATAATAGGGTGGTAATTTCTTTGCGTTCTATGGCGGGGTCTTTACCGTTTTTCTCGCGGCTTAAATCAGCAGATAGTATTGGTACGCCGTCCAACCACTCCATTACTAATAATTTTGGTGTAGTTAAATCCCAGAAAATTTCGGCAACCACAAGTTGTTTGGGATCGAACCAACGACTGGTGGATAAATTGCGTCGGAGTTGGTCTGTGAAACCTGCCTCCCGTGTGAAGTCTAATTCAGCTTCTAATGCTTTGCAGAATTCTTCGGCTATAGATTTAATTTCAACGCTTTGGCCAAATTCAGTCCGTGCGACTAAATCGGCGATCCCTTGAATTAGAGCAATATCTTTGGCAACAGTAGAATCAATTCCCGGACGTTGTACCTTCAGGGCCACTTCTCGGCCATCGGCAAGTGTAGCACGATGTGTTTGGGCAATCGATCCTGCCGCCACTGGAATGGCATTTACAGTGATGAAGGTTTCTTCTAATGGCCGTTTGAGTTGCTTGCGAATCAGGACTTCGATATCTGACCAAGGTGCAGGTGGTACTGCGTCTTGCAGAGTCGAGAGTTCATCAATGTAAGCTCCGCTAAGTAAGTCTGGACGGGTAGACATTAGCTGACCGAGTTTTACATAAACTGGGCCTAAATCTACCAGGATATTTTTTAGGACAGCGGGTGTGGGTAGCTGGGGTTCGGACGCTTTACCACCAGTAATTAGGCGGCGCATATAGTCCCAACCGTTGCGAAGCAGTACTTCTACGATTTCTCTTTGACGGGGAACTGTTTGAGTCAGGAACATAGTTTTATTAAAAAATCGTAGAGCGCGAGTGGGGAGTGTGGGGAGTGGCGGAGTGGCGGAGTGGGGGCATAGGGGAGTGGCGGAGTGGGGGGAGTGGGTAAAAATTTATTCTTCCCCCTGCTCCCCCGCTCCCTGCTCCCCTGCTCCCCCACTCCTTCCCTCCTCTTCCTAAAGGGGTAAGCAGCAGGGGATGACGATGCAGCTTGCTCCGTTGCTAGTTGCTAGGGTTTTGCTAGCCTGAGTACAATCCTTAAATCTTTGTAAAGATAATTTGACGAGTTCTGTTAAATTTTGCTCTGTAAGTATACGTTTGATGTAATTTGAACAGGACTCCCCACCATGCAATTGGCGGTGAGAACAAGAAAATCCTTTCCGAGGAGAAATATACTTTTGATAAGCAGTAATTGAACTTATTGCCATTGTCTTGGCGAGAGGGTCTAAGCTGTAAACTTGCATAACCGATACATAAATCAACTGACAATTAAGTTATACTAGAAAAAACGGCTTTTTCGCCTCTGCCAAGGGTTTTAGGTTTTTGTTATTTGTTAGTTGTTATTTGTTGGTTGTTATTTGTTGGTTGTTAGTTGTTGGTTGTTGGTTGTTGGTTGTGAATTTCCAACCACTAACCACTAACCACTAACCACTAACCACTAACCACTAACCACTAACCACTAACCACTAACTCCTCATAACAGTTCTGTAAATCGGGGATCGCTTTGTAGGGTTTTGAGGATTTGCTTGATTTCCTGGGTGCGGTCTTTTTTAACGACGAGAGTGACATTGCGATCGCGCACAATCACCACATCCTCTAAACCGATGGTAACAATAACATCTTCATCATTGGTGGCATAAATAATTGCGCCTTGCGTATCTAAACCTACGTGGGTAGCTAGTTCTACATTGGGTTCGTTTTCTTTTTTGAGCAAACGTTCGATCGCATTCCAATCACCTAAATCATCCCAACCAAATTCTACAGGTAAGACATATGCAAGGGCTGTCTTTTCCATTAAGGCGTAGTCTATACTCTTTTTAGGCAACTGGGGATATATATCAGGACCGTGTTTTTCAATCGGTTCGATGATTTCCGGAGCGTGGATATGCAGTTCTTCAAGAACAACCCCCGCCCGAAAAATAAACATCCCGCTATTCCAGCTATAACGTCCCGTAGATAAAAAAGTTTCAGCTGTCTCACGGTTGGGCTTTTCAGCAAAGCGGTTGACATGATAAGCTGGCAAGTCATTAAAGCTACCAACATGAGCGCCTTGTTCAATGTAGCCATAGCCAGTGGATGGAAAAGATGGCTTGATCCCCAGTGTGACAATCGCTGCTGTGTTTGCTGCCAGTTCTACTGCCGCATTTAATGTGTGAGCGAATGCTTCTTGGTTGGCGATCCAGTGGTCAGCAGGGAAAAAACCGATAATCGCATCTTCTCCGTAACGTTTTTTGATTTCCAAACTTGCCCAGGCAACTGCGGCAGCAGTATCCTTTCCCTGTGACTCGATTAATAAGTTCTGTGATGGCAACTCGGGAAGTTGTTCTTCAACTCCACCAGCTATTTGACTAGAAGTTATTACCCACAAGTTGTCCCAACCACCTGCCAATGGTAGCAGTCGGTCAGCGGTTGACTGTAAGAGACTTCTATTGCTGCCATCAAGACACAAAAATTGCTTAGGTCGGTTAAGGCGACTCAGGGGCCAAAAACGTTCACCTTTACCACCGGCGAGAATTACGGGGAACAACGATCTAGTCATTTTGTCATACAAGCTTACTGAAGGACACTACAAGTTTACTGTGACATTTTCCACTGGCAAGATTCGTAGCTTGCATTAACATAACGTTTAGGGAGTGGTGAGTGGGGAGTTAGTCGTGGTCAAAGAAGTGCAACGGTCAGACAATCAAAGACAATTTCAAGAATTACAAATGTCCTCAGAATTTGAGGAGACACAACAACAGCCCAGTAAGGATTCCCGTCGTGTTGTAGAGTCTGTGGGTTCTATCCCCAGCCAACTTTACAATCGCATGGGCTTGACAATGCCCCGCTGGCTATTTTGGATATTAACAATTGTTACCGGGATGACTCTATCGGGGTTGCTGGTATCAACTTTGGCGCTATGGACTCCGCTATGGAGCGATTTGGATCGAACCGATGAAGAACTGGGAATGGCTCCGAAGGATGCCCAAAACAGCCTTATGCCTGGGGAAGTTTGGAGCAATGTCTCAAAGTACCAGCTCGTAAAACCGATGAACATTTTACTTCTGGGGATTGAACCAGTTAAGGGTTCTGTTGACGGTTCACCAGAAAGTTTTTCTGGTCCAAGCGACACTATGCTACTCTTGCGGCTAAACCCCAACGATAAATCGATTCGGGTGCTTTCGATTCCTCGGGATACAATGATTTCGATTCCTGAAAAGGGATTAAAAAAAGTATCCGACGCTAACAAAGATGGTGGTACTGTGTTGGCAAATCGGGTCGTCAGCCGAAGCTTAAACAATGCGCCAATTGACCGCTACGTCCGTATTTCTACTAGTGGATTGCGGCAGCTAGTCCATCAGTTGGGTGGTGTAGAGGTTTTTGTTCCACAGCCAATGGTCAAAGATAATACTCAACAATTACCAGAGAATTTAGTTAGCGGTTGGCAAACTCTTAACGGTGAACAAGCAGAACAATTTGTACGTTATCGCGAACCAGGAAGCGGTGACTTGGCAAGAGTGCAGCGACAACAAGCATTACTCGCAGGGTTGCGCGATCGCCTTAACAGTCCCACTGTTCTGCCCAGGTTGCCTCAATTAGTTCGCATCATGCGAAAATATTTGAATACCAATTTGAAGGTAGAAGAAATGTTGGCGTTGGTGAATTTCTCCCTTAACCTCGAGCGAGATAATTTCCAAATGGCGATGTTACCTGGTATTTTCAGCCGTTTAAGTGCAGACCCTGATAGTTATTGGCTGGATTTGACTGGACAGGTGAACCTACTCAATGATTATGTCGGCGTTACCATCGCCGGGATGCAGCCAACAGTAAAACCCCTACCCAGTTTGAGAATTGCTATTCAAAATGCCTCCAAAAAACCGGAACTAACTGAAAAAGTTATTAACGCTCTCAAACAAAAAGGATATACCAAAGTTTACGCCGTACCTGATTGGGCTGATAAACATAGTCCAACTGAGATTATCGCTCAGAAAGCCAACCCTCAAAGCGCTGTAGAACTACAAAAAGTCCTAGGTATAGGTAAGATTGTAGTCTCGGCAACTGGGGACATCGAATCTGACCTCACCATCCGGATTGGGAAAGATTGGAAATAGTCAATTTTTAGTGGTTAGTGGTTAGTGGTTAGTGGTTAGTGGTTAGTGGTTAGTGGTTAGTGGTTAGTGGTTAGTGGTTAGTGGTTAGTGGTTAGTGGTTAGTGGTTAGTGGTTAGTGGTTAGTGGTTAGTGGTTAGTGGT
>JAHHGZ010000061.1 GCA_019359595.1 Cyanomargarita calcarea GSE-NOS-MK-12-04C | reverse complement strand
TGGGAGTTGGAAATTCACAACCAACAACCAACAACCAACAACCAACAACTAGCAACCAACAACCAACAACCAACAACCAACAACTAACAACTAGCAACCAACAACTAACAACCAACAACTAACAACCAACAAACTTTTTTTATGAAAAAAATTTTACTTCGTATTTTTGGTTTAATTGCGATTTTGAGTCTTGCTTGGTTGTGGGTAATGTTCAATGCACATCCTGCTTACGCTCAAATAAACACAATCAACTACAGCAATACAAATTTAGAAAATCGCGACTTTTCTAACACGGATTTGTCAGGTGTGACTTTTGTTGCGGCCGAAATGCGTTTAGCGAATTTCCAAGGCAGCAATTTAACTAATTCAATTCTTACCAAAGGGGTTTTGCTGAAAGCGAATCTGGAAGGCGCAGACCTCACTGGTGCTTTAGTTGACCGGGTGACTCTAGATGGTGCCAACCTGAAAAATGCAATTTTTACAGAAGCCACCTTGACAAATAGCCGTTTCTATGAAGCCAATATTACTGGTACTGATTTTACTGACGCTTTAATTGACCGCTATCAAGTGTCGTTGCTTTGTAAGAGGGCTGAAGGTGTAAATCCAGTTACAGGCGTTTCTACAAGAGATAGTTTGGGTTGTCGATAGTTTTTAGCTGTTATTGGTTGGTGGTTGGTGGTTAGTGGTTGGTGGTTAGTGGTTAGTGGTTAGTGGTTAGTGGTTAGTGGTTAGTGGTTAGTGGTTAGTGGTTAGTGGTTAGTGGTTAGTGGTTAGTGGTTAGTGGTTAGTGGTTAGTGGTTAGTGAACTTGTTTGACAACCAACAAATAACAACCAACAAATAACAACCAACAAATAACAACCAACAACCAACAAATAACAAATAACAACCAACAAATAACAAATTTGTCAAAATTAGCCTGACAGACTGAACCATTTCATGTTAAATGTTCATGAGATAGCGCTGTGTGAGAGTTGGCTGGTATTATTCGTGACAAAACAAGATCAAAAACCCGCTCGTTCCTTCGCTGGCATTGCTGGCATTGTTGCCGCAGCGACTCTAATTAGTAAAGTATTCGGTTTGGTACGGCAGCAAGCGATCGCTGCTGCTTTTGGTGTCGGTGCGGCTGCTACGGCCTACAGCTACGCCTATATCATTCCTGGCTTTTTATTAATTCTGTTAGGTGGTGTCAACGGGCCGTTACACAGTGCCCTTGTCAGTGTTTTAGCCAAGCGGAAGCAAGAAGAATCTGCCCCCTTGGTAGAAACGGTGACAACACTGGTGGCTGGTGTGCTGTTGCTGGTTACGGTTGCTCAGATTCTGTTTTCTGATTCGATGATTGACATAGTTGGTCATGGGTTGGATGAGACAACTAGAGAAATCGCAATCGACCAACTCAGAATTATGGCACCAATGGCTTTATTTGCAGGATTAATCGGTATTGGCTTTGGTACCCTCAATGCTGCAAATCAATATTGGTTGCTCTCGCTGAGTCCTTTATTATCAAGCATCACTGTTGTTATCGGTGTCGGTTTCTTGGCACTGCACCTAGGCAAAGATATTCTGAAACCAGAAAATGCTGCTATCGGCGGTATGGTTTTAGCTTGGGGCACCTTGGCGGGGGCAATTCTTCAGTGGTTGGTACAGCAAATTGTGCAGTGGCGTTTGGGACTGGGATCGTTACGGCTGCGGTTTGATTTTAAATCTCCTGGAGTTCAAGAAGTTATTAAAGTCATGACACCAGCGACGATTTCCTCGGGAATGATGCCCATTAACGTTGCTACCGATCTTTATTTTGCTTCTCCGATTCCTGGCGCTGCTGCTGGGTTTAATTATGCCAATTTGTTAGTGCAAACCCCTCTAGGCATAATTTCTAATATTATTTTGTTACCTCTGTTACCGATGTTTGCGAAACTCGCAGCACCAGAAAATTGGCCGGAGTTAAAAGCACGCATCCGTCAGGGAATTATGCTGACAGCTTTCACTATGCTGCCTTTAGGAGCGTTGATGATCGCTTTGTCTGTCCCTATTGTGCAGATAGTGTACGAGCGGGGTGCTTTTAATAAAGACGCTACCAGGCTAGTATCTCAACTGCTTTTAGCCTATGGGGTTGGGATGTTTGTTTATTTAGGGCGTGATGTGTTGGTGCGGGTGTTTTATGCTCTAGGAGACGGACAGACTCCTTTTCGCATCAGTACTTTTAATATCTTACTCAACGCCATATTAGATTACTTTTTCGTGAAACCTTTTGGCGCACCCGGTTTAGTTTTGGCAACAGTAGGGGTTAATTGTTTTTCGATGATGATGTTGTTATTTGTCCTCAATCGCAGGCTGAATGGTTTGCCTTTGCTTGAATGGAGTTTGCCAATTATTGCTTTGGCTGGTGCTAGCGTCGTGGCTGGAGGAGCAAGTTTTGCCACTCTTCAGGGTTTACAGCACGTTTTAGGCTCGAAGGATTTAATTATACTGCTATTGGAATTATGTATATCTGGTTTGGTAGGATTAACTATTTTTGCTGCATTTTCTACGCAGATGAAAATACCGGAGATTAATCTTTTTGTGTCTCGGATGAGTCAGCGCTTTTTGAAGAAATAACGAATAGTTAAGTAGGTAGTGATATGTTGCACCTCTAAAAATAATGTCAAAATTATCACTACTACTCAGATAAAACGATTAAGGTTCATAGCCGCCAGGGACTACAAGTCGAATGGCACGCTTGTTAACAGGATATATGGACTACAAATAATTGCCCGAACCAAAAAATAGCATTTGATGTTTATTTACGCCTGCCTACTTAGTGGTTGGTGGTTAATTGTTAATATAAATTATAATTAACAATCAATAATAATCCTTGGCTCCAAAATTGTGGTATCTCATATCTCAAAATTACCTTTGCCACCCTCGCTTGTGGGGGCACTTGTTGGTTCTTTTACTGAATACACCATAACTCAACGGATGCCCGCGATCGCCCGTCGAGTTATTGAGGAAAATAATTTTCCACCCGATGTGAATGAAAGTTTGGAAACTTTAGCTCGGGGGCTTTCATCCTCCGGATTTTTACCAGCGCTTTTAGATGACACTGGTGCCGATTTTGGCGCTTGGGAGAAATATCTCCAACCATATATAGGAAAGCGTTGGCTTGATGTTCCTTGGTTTGTGGCTGAAACTTATTTTTATCGGTTGATTCTGAATATTACTAATTATTTTCCTCCTGGTGAATGGCAAGGTTTAGATCCCTTTGATTTACAAAAAAATCAGGGTTTGGAATCTTCTCTAGATTCGATAATTACTCTGTGCAGTCAGTTGAATAAATTGTTGGCAGAATCAAAGCAAACGGGAAAAATTGACCAAGAAAGCTTGGTTTCGATGTTATATTTTGCTCTTTGGGGTAATCGTGTTGATTTAAGTTTGTGGTCAGCATTGGAAGGTGACCGCAGTCGTTTTGATATTCAAAGTCAAGAAGCGCATATTTTAGTAAATGATGCTTTTAAGGTCACTGAATTACTAACTAGTAAGCTTAATCAGCGCATTGATTTTGTCATTGATAATGCAGGCTTTGAACTAGTTTGCGATTTATGTTTGGTAGATTTGCTATTAGCTTGTGGCGTGACTAACCAAGTGAAGCTGCATTTAAAGCCTCACCCAACTTTTGTCTCTGATGCCACTATCAAAGATGTGCATCAAACGATTGAATTTTTAGCGGCTTCTAGTAATTGGGAAGTAACCTTTTTTGCCAATCGCCTGCAAATATATATAGAATTAGGACGGTTGGTTTTAGATGAAGATTATTTTTGGACATCTCCTCTGGCATTTTGGGAAATACCCGATCCCCTAAAAAATGAGTTATCAGCGGTAAGTTTGATTGTCGTTAAAGGCGATGCCAATTATCGGAGATTATTAGGCGATCGCCACTGGGATTTTACCACTAATTTTGCAGATATTGTTTGTTATCTCCCCTCGCCAATGGTAGCTTTACGCACCTTGAAATCTGAAGTAGCTGCAGGTATTAAACCTGAAATTGTTGATCAGCTTGAAGTATCTGACTCTTCCTGGTTAACTAATGGACAATGGGGTTTGATTCAGTTTGTGCGGTAAAAGATTTCGGTGTACGTCAGTTGCTTAGGAAACGCTATAGTTTAATGACTTACTGAAGTGGTTTCCTAATGAAAATAGCGTACATAATATTAGCACATAAATATCCAAAAACATTATTACGTCTTATTTATAAACTAAACACAGATGATGTTTCATTTTTTATACATATTGACAAAAAAACAGATAGTCAAATTGTCGGTCAATTAGTTAATCAACTTCAGGATTTACCAAACGTTTCTTTTATTAAGAGATACAATTCAGCTTGGGGAAGTTTTGATATTGTCAAAGCTACTCTTGAGGGAATAAAATTAATAGCCGAAGGAAGTACTTACTTCGATTATATTGTAAATTTATCAGGACAAGACTATTTAATTAAATCAAATGAACAGATAAAAAAATTCTTTGAAGAAAATAAAGGAAGAGAATTTTTAGAGTATTTTCCACTACCTTGTAGTAAATGGAAAGGTGGTGGCTTGAGAAGAGTGGAATATTGGCATATCCTTTGGAAAAATGAGTATTTTTCTCTTCCCGAAAAGCGTGAATTTAAATCTCCTATCAGTTCTTTATTCTATTCATTTTTGAATTCAGTTTTCTTTAAAAAACGTAAATTTAACAAAATTTTTCCTCTTTATGGAGGGTCTCAGTTTTGGTGCTTAACAGGAGAATGTGCGAAATGGATTCATGATTTTATTAACCAAAATCCTCAATTTTTTAATAGTTTTAATTATACTTTTTGTACAGATGAAATATTTTTCCAGACGCTTATTTTAAATTCTCCTTTTAAGGAGAAAGTAGTTAACGAACACTTGAGGTATATAGATTGGGATAATATTGATGCCTATCATCCAAGGATTTTAACCAGAAATGATTTTGAAAAAATTAAACAATCAGAAAAATTATTTGCTAGGAAGTTTGATCTGACTATAGACCAGGATATATTAGATTTAATTGATCAAAATAATATTGATACCATTTCTGTATGAAGATGCATCGGATAATGTAGCCTAGCCGTTAGCTACACTTGATTCATGTGACGCTCCTTGCAAACGCTCTACGCACACCTCACACCCATGACGACAACCACTGACTTTCTCGGTCACCTCAACCCCAATCAACGCCAAGCTGTTGAACATTTCTGCGGTCCTTTGTTAGTTGTTGCTGGTGCTGGTTCTGGCAAAACACGAGCGCTGACTTATCGCATTGCCAACCTGATTCTCAAGCACCATGTCGAACCAGAAAATATCCTGTCAGTTACCTTCACCAACAAAGCTGCACGGGAAATGAAAGACCGGATTCAGAAGCTGTTTGCCGAACAATTGGCAATGACAGAACACGGTCAGCGTTTTGATTTACTATCAGAATACCAACAAACTCAGCTAAAATCTCGCGTCTACAAGACTGTCATCAAAGATATGTGGGTAGGCACTTTCCACAGTCTTTTGTCTCGGATTCTTCGCTTTGATATTGAAAAATACCAAGATGAGAAAGGACGCCGTTGGAATCGCAATTTTTCCATTTTCGATGACTCGGAATCACAGAGTTTGGTTAAGGAAATTATCACCAAACAGCTAAATTTGGATGATAAGAAATTTGAACCTCGTTCTGTCCGTTACGCTATTAGTAATGCCAAAAACCAAGGTTTATCAGCCCAAGAGTTTGAGCGGGAACGAACTGATTATAAGGGAAAGGTAATTGCTCAAGTTTATAACTGCTATCAAGATAAACTGGCTGAAAATAATGGTCTCGATTTTGATGACCTCATTTTAATTCCGACAAAATTATTTCAACAAAACGAGCAAGTATTAAATTATTGGCATCGGAAGTTTTGCCATATTTTAGTAGATGAATATCAAGACACCAATCGCACTCAATATGAACTTATCCGGTTGTTGGTGACGAATGGCGATTTGAAAAAGAGTGATTGGAATTGGAAAAATAGGTCAGCTTTTGTCGTTGGTGATGCTGACCAATCAATATATAGTTTCCGGATGGCAGACTTTACCATATTGCTGGAATTTCAACAAGACTTTGGCGATGGTTTGCCTGATGATGAAACCCGGACAATGGTGAAGTTAGAAGAGAATTATCGCTCTTGTGAAAATATTCTCGAAGCAGCTAATGAATTAATTGAAAATAACACCCAACGGATTGATAAAATTCTCAAAGCTACACGCGGTGCTGGTGAATTAATTTATTTTTATAAAGCTGATGATGAAGTTGCCGAAGCTGAATTTGTTGTCAATCAAATTCGTTCCTTGGAACAGGAAAATCCCGAATTAAATTGGGGAAGTTTTGCTATACTTTATCGTACCAACGCTCAATCTCGTCCCTTTGAAGATAGTTTAGTCCGCCGTCAAATTCCTTACACCGTTGTCGGTGGGTTGAAATTCTACGATCGCAAGGAAATTAAAGATATCATCGCTTACTTGAGAGCGATCGCCAACCCTGCTGATAGTGTCAGCCTATTACGGGTAATCAACACTCCTCGACGCGGTATTGGGAAAGCCACCATCGACGCTTTGGTTAACGCTTCCCAACAGCTAGGGATTACACTGTGGGAAATACTGAGCGATAAGACATCAGTTAATACTTTAGCTGGACGGTCATCTAAGGGTGTAAATGCCTTTGCCGAGATGATTAGTACTTGGCAAGAACAAATACAAACGCTTCCAGTTACCGAACTTGTGCAAGGAGTTATAGAAAACTCCGGTTATGTGCAAGATTTACACAGTCAAGGTACAGACGAAGCCGAAGATAGAATCCAAAACGTCCAGGCATTGTTTAACGCAGTTGTCGAATTTCAAGAAGAAACCGAAGAAGCTACTTTACAAAACTTCCTTAGCCAAAAAGCCTTATCTTCTGATTTAGATAATCTCAAAGAAGGACAAACAGCGGTGTCACTCATGACTTTGCACTCTTCCAAAGGACTGGAGTTTCCTGTAGTGTTTCTAGTGGGTTTAGAACAAGGACTATTTCCCAACTACCGCTCCATAAACGATCCCAAAGCATTAGAAGAAGAACGCCGTCTTTGCTACGTTGGAATTACCCGCGCCCAAGAAAGATTGTACCTCTCCCATGCACGCGAACGCCGCCTTTATGGTTCTCGCGAACCCGCCATCCGATCGCAATTTTTGGAAGAATTGCCCGAAGAATTAATTACTACTAAACACTCTAACCGCCAAAGTTTTACAAACAAGTCGAATGGTGCAACGTCACAGCGGACACGAGCCAGCAATCAAGGAGTGACAGAGAATTGGCAAATAGGCGATCGCGTCTTGCATAAAACATTTGGTGAGGGTGAAATCACGCACGTTTTTGGGAATGGAAGTAAAATTTCTGTCGCAATTAAGTTTGCCAGTCTCGGTCAAAAAATCATCGATCCGAGAGTCGCTCAATTGCAAAGAGCAGAATAGTCTTTTTCATCTGCGTCCATCTGTTGTTACAACATCCTTTGCCACATTTTACCTATAATTTAACTTGCTCAAAATGTTCAACAGTTGGAAAAGGTTCGTAAAAATGATGTAGGAGTTTTTTCCACTCTTGATACTCAGTAGAACCTCTAAATCCAACGGTGTGAGCTTCCAAATTTTCCCACTTCACGAGCAATAAATATCTTCCTTGTACTTCCAGACATCGATGAAGTTCGTGGGATAAATATCCTCTCATAGCGGAAATAATCGTGGAAGCTTTTTTGAAAACGAGTTCAAAATCACATTCCATACCCGGTTTGACATTTAGAACGACAGCCTCAAGAATCATAAACTTTTTCAATGTAGTTCCCGAATTAGCCAAATAAATTATCCCATCCGTCTAAAAATCCCCCTTGTTAAAATAGACATAGCGGTGCCAAAACAGCCCTTGCCAGCGGTCAGCCTTGGTGCTTTAATAGCCATTGCCCAGGGATCAAATGTCTTGCTTGCCACACCCGCTTGTGATAAGAAGATTACAAACTGAACACATTAGACTTAAAAGGTAGGACAAGGTAGTACCGTGTCCTTTACGTTAAATCAAAAGCAAAAGCGAAAATAGGAGCATATATGGAAGCATCCGTTATTGCTATAGTCTTAGTGCTTATAGGCTATGCTATAGGGTCTGCAAAAGTTATTAATCAAGGAAATGAAGCACTAGTCGAACGCTTGGGTCAAAAGCACCGCAAACTTGGTTCTGGTCTAAATTTCATCGTTCCTCTGATAGATCAGATTGTGATGGAAGATACCACACGGGAGCAAGTTTTAGACATCAAGCCTCAAAATGTAATTACCAGAGATAATATTTATCTGGAAGTAGATGCTGTTGTTTACTGGAAAATTAAAGATATCGAGAAAAGCTTTTACCAAATTGACGACCTACAACAGGCACTGAATAATTTAACTGCAACCACCCTCCGGGAAATCATTGCCCAGAATACTTTGGAACAAACCAATGTATCTAGGGCTGACATGGACAAACAAATATTGCAACAGTTGAATCACACAACCGCAGACTGGGGAGTTGATATTCTCCGCTTAGATATTCAGAGCATTACACCACCTGAAAGCGTCCGGAAATCGATGGAAGAACAGAGCGCAGCCGAAATTAGAAGCCGTGCAGTCATTTTGGAAGCAGAAGGAGAACGGCAAGCTGCAATTAAGAAAGCAGAAGCTACCATGACTTCAGTGCAGATTATTTCCGAAGCTTTGCGTTCTCATCCTGAAAGCAAGGACATCCTACGCTATCTTGTCGCTCAAGATTATGTAGACGCTAGTCAAAAACTCAGTGAGAGCAATAATGCCAAAATTGTCTTTCTCAACCCATCGATATCAGAAGGAGCTATGGATGAGATGATTGGTGATACAGGGTCTCACAGAATGGATGATAATGGCAGTAATGGTAATTAATACAACAAGGCAAGATTATACCAAACTATGTAACGAAATATAAAATCGCTGTATTTAGCTCGTAGTTGCGCTACCTTCGGAAGGCGAAGCGCAACTACGAGCCAATTATTATGATTTTTAACGCCAACTTACTTAGTACCGTTGAATTAGGGCAGGGCGAAAACAGTACTAATATCTAAATAGTGCATCACCAACCAGTGAAACATCCTGCATTTCTTTGACATCGTGAACTCGCAGGATATCAGCACCATTAAAGATCGCAGCACAACATGCCGCAGCAGTTCCCCAGACCCTAGCTCTCGGGTCTGGTTGATTTAAAATACGACCAATAAAGTTTTTTCGAGATGGCCCTACTAAGATAGGACAATCAAGGGAATTTAGCGATCGCAAGCGGCGAAAAATTTCTAAATTTTGCTCGTAGTTCTTCGCAAAACCAATACCGGGGTCAATAATGATTCTTTCCTGTTCAATACCCGCAGCGATCGCCTTTTCAATCTGTGTTGCCAAAAAACTCTGTATTTCTGCCATCACATCAGGGTAATCAGTCATCTGTTGCATTGTCTGCGGGTTACCACGGATATGCATTAAGATAATTGGTACAGCACTTTTGGCAACAGTGGTGAACATTTCTGGGTCAAAAGTGCCACCTGAGATGTCATTTACCATATCTGCACCTGCTTCTATAGCAGCAGAAGCTACAACTGCTCTTGTGGTATCTACAGAAATCGGCACTGGGATTTCTTGGCGTAAAACCTGTAACGTTGAAACTACCCGCTCCAGTTCTTCGATAAGGGTAATTTGCTCCGCCCCAGGTCGAGTTGATTGCCCCCCCACATCAATAATGTCAGCACCAGCAGTTACCATAGCTTGTGCCTGCACTAAAGCCGCATCCGGTGTGTTAAATTCACCGCCATCACTAAAGCTGTCAGGAGTTACATTCAACACACCCATTAGATAAGTACGCTTTCCCCATTCAAAGGAGCGTCCCCGGATGATTAAGACCATTTTAGAGCCATAGATTTGAGATTTGAGATTTCGGGTTCAACCCAGTACGATCGAGGTTTTGAACATCACCATAATCAAAAACTGCCACCAGGCTCATGGAGTACCGTTGCAGTGGTAGCTTCTCAATTCCCCAGCAGAGCTAGGGAAAGAGAAAATAGAATATCAGACTAGTACTCGACCGCACTCGCTATGGTGGGTGACCACAGCCTCGATTAACCGAACACCAATGCGTCTACGAAAAATGTACCTGTCATAGCGAGTGCGGTGGAGTACTAGTACAAGTAGACGGAAATAAAGCTACCATCTTCCATAGGTAAAAAGCTCATAACATAGGTGTTCTTTCTTTTTACTTTTTACTTTTTAATGAGTGCCTTGTTGTACTACTGATAATTAACAATGCGGGCAAAACTCGCAGCTTCTAAACTTGCTCCTCCCACCAAAGCACCATCAATTTCAGGTTGAGCCATAATTTGATCGATATTATCTGGCTTGACAGAGCCACCATATTGAATTGGTACATCGGGATTGGTTAATTGGCTGCGAATTAAGCCAATAACTCGATTCGCTTCCTTTGTTTCACAAGTATCACCAGTCCCGATCGCCCAAATTGGTTCGTAAGCGATTACCAATTTTTCTTGGTTAACATCTACCAAGCCGGATTTCAACTGATGGATGATTAGCGATTCTGTTTCTTGCGCATCTCGTTGTTGTTTCGTTTCACCAACACAGAGAATTGGAATCAGACCATACTTTTGAGCAGCTTTGAGCCGCAGGTTAACAGTTTGGTTCGTTTCACCAAAGTATTGTCGTCGTTCGCTATGACCGACAATCACATAGCGCACCCCAATTTCAGTAAGCATCGGTCCAGAAATTTCACCTGTATAGGCTCCACTTTCTTCCCAGTGGACATTCTGTGCCCCCAATTGTACAAGGCTGCCATGTAAATTCTGAGACACCGCGCTTAAATCAGTGAAGGGAACGCACAATACCACTTCTCTGTCTTGGGAAGTTTCCTCCAAGTTGGGCAGAAATCCCTTGAGAAACTCCTGGGAATCCGCTTGGGTTTTGAACATTTTCCAGTTGCCGGCAATAACTATTTTTCGCACAGGTTATTTAGGTCAATATCTAAAAGCTACTAGATGCATTTTTTAGTTTATGACGTTTTGTTAGTCATTTGTTATTACTTAATGGTTATTGGTTAGCTGTCTGTTCCCTTTGGACTCACTATCAGAGCGAAAAATAACTACGATTGTAAGTAAAATCGGCGATCGCCTATTTTAGCTCGCAAATCAATTTCAAATCCTGGCATTTCACACCCTATGGAGAAGCACAACTGTGTGAGTGGCTTTAAAATCTAAAATCCGTATTGAAAAGATGAACACCAAACCGACAAGAGTGCGGCTCGCAAAATTTCAAATCCTAATTTCGCCTCAAATGAGTCTTCCGTAGGTAATCCAAAATCCAAAATTCTTATGACTTCTACATTACCCGTACCCGAACCGCAACCTAATGACTCCCCCAGTTGGGAGGAGGAACTAGATAGTGCTATTTTTAGCTTTGAAGACATTCAAGCCGAACTAAATTACAAACAAGCCCAAACGGCTTTGCGAAATTTGGTCGCCAATCTTGACCTCTCTCAATCAGAAAAACACGGGCTGGAGACGGAAATTGGCGATTTAGAAATTATGCTCAAGAAGTTAGACCAGATGGTGGTGCAAATAGCAACCTTTGGCATGGTGGGAAGAGGAAAGTCTTCTTTACTCAATGCTTTGGTTGGAGAAACGGTCTTTGAAACTGGTCCTTTGCATGGCGTTACCCGTGCTGCACAGCGAGTCAATTGGAGTATGAGTGAGGAAGCGGCTTTGCGAGTCACTCTACCGGGTATAGGTCAATCTCAGGTGGAATTGATTGATACTCCTGGGTTAGACGAGGTAGATGGTGATACCCGTGCCGCATTAGCCGAACACGTAGCAAAACAGGCGGATTTGATTCTGTTTGTCGTGACTGGTGACATGACAAAGCTCGAACAAGTCGCTCTTTCCCAGTTGCGAGATGTTGGTAAACCGATAATTTTGGTGTTTAACAAAGTTGACCAATATCCTTTATCAGATCGAATGGCAATTTATCACAAAATCCGCGATGAACGAGTGCGGGAATTGCTCTCACCTGATGAAATTGTCATGACCGCAGCATCACCTCTAGTAAAAACAGCAGTTCGCCGTCCCGATGGCACCAAAGGCGTGCAGCTGCGTACAGGTACAGCCAGAGTCGAAGATTTGAAACTGAAAATTTTGGAGATTCTGCACCGAGAAGGAAAGGCATTAGTAGCATTGAACACAATGCTTTACGCAGATACAGTGAATCAGCAATTGGTGGAGCGAAAATTGATGATTCGAGATACTGCTGCTAACCAATTGATTTGGAAGTCTGTGATGACTAAAGCAGTAGCGATCGCTTTAAATCCGTTAACAGTTGTTGATATTCTGAGCGGTGCGGTGATTGATATTGTAATGATATTGGGCTTATCTAAACTATATGGCATCCCGATGACAGAAACTGGAGCCGTAAAATTGCTACAAAAAATCGCCCTGAGTATGGGCGGTATCACAGCCAGCGAACTGCTAGCAAACTTAGGTTTGAGCGGACTAAAAACCTTACTGGGTATTTCAGCACCAGCTACAGGTGGTGCTTCTATCGGTCCCTACGTATCAGTAGCACTGACACAAGCGGGGGTAGCTGGTGTTTCTTGCTATGGCATCGGACAAGTCACCAAAGCTTATTTAGCAAACGGAGCAACTTGGGGACCAGATGGACCCAAAGCCGTAATTGGTAAGATTTTGTCAACCCTTGACGAAGGTTCTATCCTCAATCGAATTAAGGACGAATTGCGAGAAAAAATCAGAGTTAAGAGTTAGGAGTTATGAGTGATGAGTTATGAATTTAACTCCCAACTCCTAACTCCTAACTCCTAACTTTAAATTCTTACCTTTGCCCTTTAAAAGAGTTCAGCCAATCTTGAACCTGTTGTTTTGCAATATCACGACCACCCAGACCAAAAGCGAGGGCAATAGCAACAGCGATCGCACCTAGTAAGAGTCCAAAGGCTAAATTCACAATATCGGTAGCAACACCAATTTGTTGTAATGCCATTGCTGACACTAAGGCAATAATGGCAATGCGTGCCACTTGACCCAAAATCTGTGCTTGGGGATTTCCAGAACTGGTAATGATGTTAAAAGCTAGATTTGCCAAGAACAAACCAACACCGAATACAACCAAACCTGCCAATATCCGTCCAAATATAACCAAGATTCCGCTCACCAGTGCTGTCAGTGCTGGAATATTTAGGATATTGACTGCCGCAACAGTGGCAAACAGCATGATGCCGACTAAGGTAATAATGCCGACAAATTCTGATGGTGTACGGCTCACTGTCGGTGCTGCTGCATCTCCAGTGTAGACAGCCCGTCTGCTGGGTGTTGGCAAACCCAAAGCAGAGAAAATGTTGTTAAACCCAATACTTGTGAGGATACTGGTAACCAAATCCCCCACAAACCTTCCGAGGAAATATGAAACTATTAAAATTGCTACTGCTGTAAAGATTGCAGGCAGAGCATTGAGAATCTGTTGTAGCATCCCGATCGCCGGCACGGAAATTGCGTCGATTTTCAGAGCATTCAGCGCTGCGATCGCCACAGGAATCAAAATCAAAACATAGACAATTGTGCCGATAATTGTCGATAGAGATTGCGCTCCCGCACTGCTCGATATTCCAAACCGACTACCCAAGTGGTCAATACCTGTTGTTGTCAGTAAGTTCGTCACAATCCGTCGCACTATATTAGCTACAAACCAGCCAACTGTAGCAATTAAAGTTGCAGCTAAAATATTCGGCAGTATCGAAATAATCTGCGTAATCAGAGATTGTACTGGGACTAATGCCTGTCGCAGCCCTAGAGTATCCAGAATCGGGGCGAGAAACAGTAAAAAGATGAACCAGTACAAGGCAGTACCAATTGTCTGGCTCAAAGACAACTGATTCAAACTTGGGTTACTGTCATCTGGTGGATTCAAGCGCTCATCCAAGTTCAGCGCTTGCAAACCGCGTACCGTTATCATTTTCACAAGGGTCGCTAACAACCAAGCAATGCCCCCTAGGATTGCTGCACCTACTAATTTTGGTAAGAAGTCACCAATTTGATTCAGAAAGGAATTTAGTGGTTGAGAAGCTACCCGCAATTCTAAAGTGTCTAAAACGGCAACCACCGTTATGAGCATAATGGCCCAAAACGCCAAGTTAGAGATTATTTTCTCTATTTGGGGAAGATCCCTACCACCCGTTAGCCCTGCGGCAATGCGGTTGTCTATTTTTGTCCGATTCAAAAGCGATCGCACTACACCAGATACGATCACGGCAATCAGCAAACCAACCAACAAAATCCCTACTGCGGCCAATAAACGGGGCACATAACTAACCACTGTTGCAAGAGAACCTTGCACATAGTCGTTGATTCCACCTTGAGAAGAAGGAAACGCTGGTGATTGTGCCAAAAAATGCTGCATTTGCATAGACAAACTAACTTCCATTACCTGTGTTATCCCATGCCAAATTGTGTTCATGGTTTTGTGAAATTAAGGTTCAGTGTTGTAAAAAACACTTTAGATGCTTCTGGAGTCGATTGTCTTGAACAAACCTACACCCCAATAACTTCAATAGTGTTTTGCCTATAAATTTACCAGTAAACTTAAAATTAAGGATGTATATTAGGCGTATTTTTTTACATTACTATGACTGTATCGTTTTATAAATAAATAGCTTTGAAACTATTAATTACTCTTGACTTTTTTACAAGCCTTAGGCACATTAATTACTCTTTAGTCAAGAGAAAAGAATTAAAAAGTAAGAATACTCGCATCTTGCACCAAGCTTCTATAAAATCTCTCTTTTGTAAAAAGATTAGAAACCAGTCATGTCCCCTTCTCCCACTGCTCTTTTTAAGTCTAATGTCCCAAATTTTTGAACAATCGATTCAAATAAATGCCACAGCCACAGCGGTAGAGCGTTGTTTTACTGACCTGACTCTCATGCACCGCTGGCTTAACCCCGTGTTACGTTGCGAACCACAAGGCAAAGGATGGAGTACTGATATTGGCAGCCAAAGTCGCTTTGTAATTCAAATCCCGATTATCAAACCCACCCTCAACAACGTCGTTGTAGAG
Organism: Cyanomargarita calcarea GSE-NOS-MK-12-04C; assembly: GCA_019359595.1. Classification (GTDB taxonomy): domain Bacteria; phylum Cyanobacteriota; class Cyanobacteriia; order Cyanobacteriales; family Nostocaceae; genus Cyanomargarita; species Cyanomargarita calcarea. Next base: position 19,557 of record JAHHGZ010000061.1, on the reverse strand, counting down.
CGTCAACCAGGTTTAATTGTCTGGGAATTTCAAGGATTTTTTCAAGGACGCGATCGCTGGGAATGTCAACCAGTATCAAAAGGAACCCAGTTACTGAACCGCTTTGAGTTCGAGATTTCCAACCCTTTAATCAGTTGGGGTTTCAAAACCTTTGCCCAATCTTGGACAAAAGAAGATATGCAATCCCAACTTTCTCGTCTCAAGCGAGTTGCAGAGGAAGTAGACTTAGTGGTTATTGGTTAGTAGTTAATGGTTGAGAGTTAAATTCCTAACTCCTAACTCCTAACTCCTAACTCCTAACTATCTCCCCATTCCTGACAGCAACCGCTGAATCACTAGAGCATCTTGGGCATCAGGAACCTGTGCCAGATAAATTTCTAAGTCGTTGGCAGCTTGTAAGAACTGGCCAAGTTGATAATAAAGCAACCCGCGATCGCGTAATTCTATGACTTGTTCGGGAAACATCAGTAAAATTCTCTCAACAGTTCCTAGAGCTTTTTCTAACTCTTGCTGCTTGAGATAAATCATTTTTAAATTAGTTAGCATCCGTGCCAAAATTTGTCGCTGACTCAGCATCGCAAAAAATTCTGGTTGTAGTGTCACCGATTGCTGATATATTTGTGTCAGTCTTTCCTGACAATCCTCTGCAAACATGACCTCGCCGTGATTGAACGCATCGACGAAAATTTCCATGTCTGGAATATTGGGACGAATGAGGAAATGTCCAGGCATTCCTACCCCCACCATCGGGAAATCAACTCGTCGCGCTATCTCCAAGTAAAGCATCGCTAGAGTAATAGGGATACCCAATCGGCGTTCAATTACATCATTTAAAAAACTGTTACGGGGATCATAATAATTTTTTTTATTACCAGTAAATCCTAAATCATCATAGAGATACTGATTAATACTTTGAATAATCCGCAGAGGATATCCCGATCCTGACAAACGTTTTTGGATCTCACTTGCCATTGTATCAATAGAGTTTAGGTATTCAGTAGGATCGAGATTGGGATATTCTTCTTGTGCAATATACAAAGCTGCCTTTGCTAAATCGATATGCTCATCAGCCTGCTGGATTTCTTGGTAAAAATATTGTCGCGCTGACGAGAAATTCATAAGCATATTTTGGGAGGAGCTACTAGCGAGAAACTGAAGAAAAGCAAATCTATAGTTGAAGACCCTACAGATGTACTTACTTACATATTAAAGATATTCACAAAATTTGGAAATGTAATTTTCCCAGGACTAGATTCCACCCATTGAAATACTTTTTTCCCAAAATAGCCTTTTAAATACTTGGAAATGTTGTTTTATCTATCGAAAGATAGATTAAAAATAGTCAGTAATCTATTAAGTAAGTTATTTTCAATAAAAAAATATATAATTCTATCCAGCAGAGTATACGAGGCGCTGTACAGCATTTGACAGGATAATTTGTTTGTTGGAAGTCTATTACAACAATATAACAATGGTTATTATTCTGAGAATAAAATAATTATTTATTGCTTTGCGAAATGTTCTCTTCATAGGCTGTATAACATAATCAAGTGAAATGGTAAGCCGCTGCTGCCTCTGCTACTAACAGGGAAGGCAGCTTTTTTTATCTTAATGCCTCGATAATTTATCAAGGGCGCAGCACGTAGTAAACGATCCTTTTAATAGTTACTTTTCCTTCACTAATCTATTTGCTTAGAGGACGTAAGGATGCGTCTAAAAGTTGACAATTGACCCCTCTCCTGTAATATTTTTAACGCTTAATCGCTTTTCGTCAATATAACTTAGCCAATTTTTTTTTCAAAGCCTCATTTCTGGTAGGGCAATATCGGCAGGGATGGCTTTCTTCGCCAATATCTAGGGGGGTGAGTCGCAAGCGTCTCGTGAGGGATACGCCGGCTTTGCTATTACCAGTTACAAACTCTACGTAATGCGAGAGGATGAGTTCAAGAGTTTTACCTGCTCGACAGGCTAGTTCTTAGCCCTACAGAGCTAAAATGTGTCAATATACCTCACCTTTTGAGGATAATACCAAATTTCTAACTATTGCTCCATCAAATAGTGGTGTTGCAGGCAACAGTGGTTTTGTCAATATAAACTTCAAAGAGGCTATTGATTACTTCGGTTTTTATGCAGGCTCATTGGATGATTACAACTTTATTGACATTTACAGCGGTAATCAGTTGTTAAAGACTTTTAGTGGCTCAGATGTGCCAACTGCTATAGCTGATGGTAGCTGGACTAGCACTCAAGCTAATATGTATATCAATCTTGTAGGTGAAACAGGCGAAAAATTTGACCGAGTTGTGATGCGCTCAAATGGTGTTGCCTTTGAAACAGATAACCATGCCTACAGACAAGCTAGTGTTCCAGAACCCAGTTCGATGTTGGGCTTATTGGCAGTAGGTGGTGTGGCTACAGGTTCAATGCTCAAGCGCAAACGGGAACAGGAAGCCACAATCAAAGCTTAAATCAGTACAGCAGCTGAACTATTCAGGTTTACCCCGTAGGAGCTTAAATAATATATTTAAAGCATCAGTCTTAAGAATCAATTTATCGCCAACAGTGGGGCTTATAGTGCTAATCTGAGAAGTGACATTTCTTAATTATTTTGCGCCCTCGTCCCGCGCTATGCACTTCGTGGATAATGTCGGATATAGGCTAGAGCGCAACGAGTGCCACTCCCAAATAATGCTTGATTTCTCAAGTGAATGGGTGGAGTGGGTTAGAAGTCCCTAACTTCAACAAGCAGATGCAATTGGCGGTAGTATTGCAACAGGTTGAGGACCCACCCGATTGGCCAAAAACTGTCATGTATGGTTACGTCCAGCCCTGTAAAAACGCAAAAGTATCGGGAAATTGGATTTCTGAATGCAAAAACAAGGAATCGAAAACAATCGATCTGCCCTTCACAAATGCCAAGAAATCCTCCAAAACAACTATCTGTCTGCCAAAAAGGCTGCCGGGGAGTTAGTACCAAGATTTTCTTGAGTAAAAGCTCCTTTCCTCCATGTCAAACCATTGTCGTACTCAGTACAAACTCTCTTTTTGGGAGTCTCTAACTTGGTTATGACGGATAAAACCGGAAGCCCCATCTGCAGTCTTAGACTCTAACTTGGGACTTCACACTTGTGTCTTTTACGACCCTATCTGAAATATAGCTTCAATCAATAGGCTCCGCATGGTCACCACCGCAGAAAAAACAAACGTCGGCTACATTACCCAAATCATTGGTCCGGTTGTAGATGTTAAGTTTCCTAACGGGAAACTTCCAAAAATCTACAACGCCTTGAACGTCAAAGGCACAAACGAAGCCGGACAGGAAATGTCCGTTACCTGTGAAGTGCAGCAACTGCTGGGCGACAACCAGGTACGGGCTATTTCGATGAGTGCCACCGAAGGTTTAGTCCGTGGAATGGAAGCTTTTGATACTGGCTCTCCCATCTGCGTACCCGTAGGTAAGGCAACTTTAGGTCGAATTTTCAACGTCCTGGGCGAACCAGTAGACGAGAGAGGACCTGTAAACAATCAGGAAACCTTACCCATCCACCGTGCGGCACCGAAACTAACTGACCTGGAAACCAAACCTTCTGTGTTTGAGACTGGGATTAAAGTCGTTGACCTGCTAACTCCCTATCGACGTGGTGGCAAAATTGGTCTGTTTGGCGGTGCAGGCGTCGGCAAGACTGTAATTATGATGGAGTTGATTAACAACATCGCGACCCAACACGGTGGTGTGTCCGTTTTTGCTGGAGTGGGTGAGCGCACCCGTGAAGGTAATGACCTCTACAATGAAATGATTGAATCTGGGGTTATCAATAATGAAAACCTCAATGAATCTAAGATTGCCCTTGTATATGGTCAGATGAACGAGCCACCCGGAGCAAGAATGCGGGTTGGTTTGTCTGGTTTGACAATGGCTGAATACTTCCGGGATGTAAACAAGCAGGACGTACTGCTGTTTGTTGACAACATTTTTAGATTTATACAAGCTGGTTCTGAAGTGTCAGCGCTACTAGGTCGGATGCCTTCAGCAGTAGGATATCAGCCCACACTTGGTACTGACGTAGGTGAACTCCAAGAGCGCATCACCTCTACTAACGAAGGTTCAATTACATCCATTCAGGCTGTATACGTACCTGCGGATGACTTTACCGACCCCGCACCTGCAACCACCTTCGCTCACTTGGATGGTACAACAGTACTGTCTCGTGGTTTGGCATCTAAGGGTATTTACCCAGCTGTAGACCCACTAAGTTCTACTTCAACGATGTTGCAACCCAACATTGTTGGTAATGACCACTATGACACTGCTCGTTTTGTACAATCAACGCTGCAACGTTACAAAGAACTGCAAGACATTATTGCCATTTTGGGCTTAGATGAATTGTCAGAAGAAGATCGGTTAATTGTGGCACGAGCGCGGAAGGTTGAGCGTTTCTTGTCCCAGCCGTTCTTTGTGGCAGAAGTGTTCACCGGCTCTCCTGGTAAATATGTGAAGCTGGAAGACACGATCAAAGGCTTCAAGATGATTTTGTCCGGTGAGTTGGACGAACTGCCAGAGCAGGCTTTCTATTTGGTAGGCGATATTAACGAAGCGATCGCCAAAGCCGAAAAGATGAAAGGCTAATAATTTAGTCCTGATACCAATTTTCTGTGAAGCTGCATATAATTTTTACCCCTCCAAACCTCCCCTAAGCATACGGGGAGGTGCCGCAGGCGGTGGGGTTTTTGTATGCATCTTCATATAAAAATGGTATGAGTACTGAGCTTTCCCCCCTGCCCCCAATTTAAAGGGGAAAAGAAAATTCAAAGTCTCCCAAAATTGGGCAGCCACTGCGTTGGGCGGCTCTGCCGACTTGTAGTATGTGGCGTGGATTTAGGGGGCTGGTATTTCCCCCTGCCCCCAATTCAAAGGGGAGAAGAAAATTCAAGGACAAATGACAAATGACATTAACTGTTCGTGTAATTTCCCCAGATAAAACTGTGTGGGATGCTAAAGCCGAAGAAGTAATTCTGCCTAGCACCACAGGTCAACTTGGCATCCTCAGCGGACACGCGCCAATGTTAAGCGCTTTGGATACTGGTGTCATGCGAGTCCGTGGTGACAAAAATCAGGATTGGGTAGCGATCGCCCTCATGGGTGGGTTTGCCGAAGTTGAAGAAGATGAAGTCATAATTCTGGTTAACGGCGCTGAACGTGGCGACAAAATTAACCTTGAAGAAGCCCGGACTGCTTACAATGAAGCAGAAAAGCGTTTGGGTCAAGTTCCTGCTGGAGAGCGCCAAGCTCAAATTCAGGCTAGTGTTGCCTACAAACGTGCCCGCGCCCGTTTTCAAGCTGCTGGCGGCATGGTTTAAACTAAGTTGAATGAAGGAAGAAGGAAGAAGGTTTCGACCTGTGGATTGGAACCCCAACTAAAAAGGGGCGACCTGTAGAGTTCGGGGTATTAAGCCCCTATGACAGAAGGGATGGCAAAGGTATTCATTATTACTTCCAAAACTTCTATTTCCTTCTGCCTTCCTCCGATAATTCTTTTTGCCGCACAACAAAATAGGGTGGGGAATACCCAGCCTATTTTTTTTAACTATCATCCTGATTTTTCGTAGTAGGGGTAATACTGGTAAGGAAACAAGCCATATCTAGGCTCTGTATGCTTCCGTAGGTATTACCCCTACTTAAGTCATTTTTTGCGTAAATTCTAATTAGTTGATAATTTCATATCGTGGTAAATCAGAAGTCTAAAGAGTAATCTTTAGAATCCCTCACCATATTTTATACTCAAAATTGGTGCTGGGTTGGTTGAAATACTTTAACAAAAAATAAACACTCCACTCAAATGTCTTGGGGAGAAGATAAAGTGAAAACTAAGTGCCGTTTCACAGAAGTATCTCCCTGGACTTAGAAGAAAGATAACAGGATTGTATAATTAGCGCGTCTCCTCCAAAGAAAAAGACAACGATTAAGATCGGTGCTTTCTGTTTCCTTTACCTTGACAAGGGGCATATGTGGCAAAAACAAAATAAAGATAATTCGATAGTCAGTCTGGCATTACTGCTGGCATTAGCTAGTACTCCAATGGCCGCAACTCTCGTTGTGTCAGACTTGGCACTGGCAGAATCTCCGACAAATGAGCCTTCTTTCCCCCTTCCGCAAACAGTTCCAAATGGTACTACTGTACGGATTGATGGTTCGAGTAGCATGGCTACAATTAACCAATCCCTGAAGCAACGTTTTGAGAAACAGTTCTCTGGTACTAACGTTGAAATTGCGGCTAATGGTACAGATACGGCTTTAAAAGCTCTGCAAGAAGGAAAAATTGATTTAGCGGCAATTGGTCGTGGTTTAACACCAGAAGAAAAAAAACAAGGTTTAGAGCAAACCCGCATCCAGCGAGAAAAGATTGCACTCGTGGTGAGTGCGGATAATTCTTTCAAGGGAAGTTTAACCAGCAAGCAATTTGCGCGGATTTTTCGGGGAGAAGTTACAGATTGGTCGCAAGTCGGCGGATCTAAAGGGAAGATTCGAGTCATCGATCGCCCTGAAATTAGCGATACCCGCAATTCTTTTCGCAATTACCCAGTTTTCAAAGGTGTTAAGTTTGCCACAGGTTCTACTGCGACCCAATTAGCTGAAGATAGCACCCCCGAACTAGTTAAGCAGTTAGGTAAGGACGGTATTGGCTATGTCATCGCCAATCAAGTGTCGAAAGTCCCTGGCATCCGAGTTCTGAAGATGCACGAAACTTTACCTACCGACGCAAGATATCCCTTTTCACAGCCTTTGGTTTATGTTTACAAAAAAAATCCCACTCCTGGAGTGGTTAATTTTCTTGGCTTTGCGACTGCAACACCAGGACAACAGGCTGTAGAAGAGGGTAGGGTCGCTGAAGCTACCGCAATCGCTGAAGGTAAATCAGCAATTGTCCTCAATGCGAATACCTCTAATGCTACTGTTGCTACACCTAACGCCACAGCATCACCAAATGTTAACGCTACACCTAACGCCACAGCATCACCAAATGTTAACGCTGCGACTAACGTTAACGCGGCACCAGATGTTAACGCAGCTAATAATCAAGCGTTAGTAGCTCCTGTAGATGGAGTTACCGCCAGTGAGAAAGCGGAAGGAGGAATATTACCTTGGTGGTGGTTATTGCCCCTATCAGTCCTGGGTGCATTGGGATTGTGGTGGGTATTAGGAAAACGGCGAGCATCGTCACAGCAAGAAGTACTGGAAACTCCCAACCTACCCTTGCCAGCACAAACCGCCAGCCAGACAACAACATCCAATTTGGTGCAAGGTGCTAGTAACAATGCATCACAAACGCCTGATAACACAACCTCAACTGTATCCAATGTCGGCGGTGCAGCATTAGCCGCCGGAACAGGAGCAGCAATGTGGTCTAGATTTGCGCCTAAAGACACAGACAAAGAAACTCGTGAGACAGTAGAGAGTGGTATAAATACGGAGATAGATACCGCAAATTCTTATGAAGAAGGATTTGATTTAGAAGCACCAGTAGCTGTTGTAAATAATTCTTACCCCCAATTGCCAGATATTTCTCAAGTCTCATCCTCCGTGGAAATGCCGCTTGGTGAGCTAACATCTGACACAACATCAGAACTAGATCGCCAGAGAGAATCTAACTTCCCAGATAACGCAAATATCGCTGGTGCGGCTTTGGCTGGTGGTGCAGGTGCAGCACTGTGGTCTAGATTTGGTAAAAGTGAAGATTCCCAACCCACTGACCAGACACCCGAAGTTAGCGATAGCGCAAGCGCCGCTAAGGGCGATCGCACTTCCATTGAACCATTAGATTCTGATGTGCCGTCAGTTTCATCTGAACAAATATCTAACCAGTTGCCTGTTGTCGAAGAGCCTGTTGATACAGAATCACAAACTGGTTCTAACTGGTTAAACAACATCAGAAATAGTGGTGGTGCAGGTGCAGCACTGTGGTCTAGATTTGGTAAAAGTGAAGATTCACAACCCACTGACCAGACACCTGAAGTTAGCGATAGCGCAAGCGCCGCTAAGGGCGATCGCACTTCCATTGAACCATTAGATTCTGATGTCCCATCAGTTTCATCTGAACAAATATCTAACCAGTTACCTGTTGTCGAAGAGCCTATAGAAACAGAACTACTTGCTAACACTGGCGATCGGACTTCTTCTAATGATTTAGATACCGAACCCGAAGAAGAAATACCCGAAGTTAGCGATAGCGCAAGCGCCGCCCTTGGCGATAGCTCTTCCATTGAACCATTAGATTCTGATGTGCCGTCAGTTTCATCTGAACAAATATCTAACCAGTTGCCAGTTGTCGAAGAGCCTGTTGATACAGAATCACAAACTGGTTCTAACTGGTTAAACAACATCAGAAATAGTGGTGGTGCGGCTTTGGCTGGTGGTGCAGGTGCAGCGCTGTGGTCTAGATTTGGTAGAAGTGAAGATTCACAACCCACTGACCAGACACCTGAAGTTAGCGATAGCGCAAGCGCCGCTAAGGGCGATCGCACTTCCATTGAACCATTAGATTCTGATGTCCCATCAGTTTCATCTGAACAAATATCTAACCAGTTACCTGTTGTCGAAGAGCCTGTTGATACAGAATCACTTACCAACACTGGTGAGCAGACTTCTTCTAATGATTTAGATACCGAACCCGAAGAAGAAATACCCGAAGTTAGCGATAGCGCAAGCACCGCTAAGGGCGATCGCACTTCCATTGAACCATTAGATTCTGATGTGCCGTCAGTTTCATCTGAACAAATATCTAACCAGTTGCCAGTTGTCGAAGAGCCTGTTGATACAACACAAACAGAATCACAAGCTGGTTACAACTGGTTGGATAACATCACAAATACTGGTGTAGATGCAGGTGGTGGTGCCGCATTGTGGTCTAGATTTGGTAATTCAGATTCTGGGTCTACTGACGAGACACCCGAATTTAGCGATAGCGCAAGCGCCACCAAGGGCGAACGCACTTCCATTCAACCACTAGATTTTGTTGAAACGTCTGATATCACATCAGGTGTTGAACAGGCATTTATTGAAGAGTCTCTAGAAGTAGAATCAGAAGCTGGTTACAACTGGTTAGAAAATATCACCAACACGGGTGATAACACTTATTCTCATGATTTAGATACCGAACCCGAAGAAGAAATACCCGAATTTAGCGATAGCGCAAGCGCCGCTAAGGGCGATCGCACTTCCATTCAACCATTAGATTCTGATATCCCGTCAGTTTCATCTGAACAAATATCTAACGAACTGCCAGTTGTCGAATCTGTAGAAACAGAATCAGAAGCTGGTTCTAACTGGTTAGACAATATCACTAATACTGGTGATGCCGCTGTAGCTGGTGGTGCAGCTTTGGCTGGTGGTGCCGCACTGTGGTCTAGATTTGGTAATTCAGATTCCCAAGCTACTGATAACACACCCGAAGTTTGGGATAGCGCAAGCGCCGCCAAAGGCGATAGCTCTTCCATTCAAGCACCTGAATTGACAGCGAAATCTCCAGAACTATCATCAACAGATGAAGTTTCTATTGATACAACATCTGGATTGGATACGGTGGCGGATGCGGCAGAACCCGAGGCAACATCTGCAACAGTCCCGATGGCAGTAAATCCAGCAGTACCTGACCCCTGGTTTTCCGAAGTATCCACACCTGAGGCATCCACATTAGCTAATGGTGCAGCGGCTGTAGGAGCAGGGATTGTGGGATGGAATAGTATTTATGGTATTGATGAGGAACCTGAATCTACGCTCATTAATCGTCCTGGAACTGATGAAGAGCCAGAAATAAATGATGAGATTGTTGAGAGCAGCATTGTCCTGACAACTCGGACTCCCAAGTGGGCTTATGTTTATTGGAATACTCCCGAGGCTAAAAAAGAAGCACTGCGACAAGAAGGTGGCTCTCAATTGCTAGTGCGGCTTTATGATGTCACTGATGTTGACTTAAGTTATCAGACTCCAGAGCCTGTACAGCAGTATGAATGTGAAGAGACAGCACACGATCGCTTTGTAGCCATTCCAACGAGCGATCGCAACTACATGATTGAAATTGGTTATCTCACTGATGATAATCGCTGGTTAAAACTTGCGCGATCGCATACTGTTCGCATCTTCAGCCGTCCAGCACAAGACTTCTGGTTTGAAGCGGATGCTGAGTTGATTATCCACGGAGCAACCCAACCCGGAGCAACCGTAACCCTTGGCGGACATGCGATCAAAACCAAACCAGATGGTACATTCCACCTGCGTATCCCCTTCTGTGATGCCTTAATTGATTATGTCATGCAGGCAAGTACTACCGATGGGGAACACACCAAAACCATCCACAAAAAGTTTATTCAGGACTCTCCTGAAAGTTAGGAGTTAGGAGTTAGGAGTTAGGAGTTGGGAGTTAGGAGTTAGGAGTTAGGAGTTAGGAGTTAGGAGTTAGGAGTTAGGAGTTAGGAGTTAGGAGTTGGGAGTTAGGAGTTAGGAGTTAGGAGTTGGGAGTTAGGAGTTAGGAGTTAGGAGTTAGGAGTTAGGAGTTAGGAGTTAGGAGTTGGGAGTTAGGAGTTAGGAGTTAGGAGTTGGGAGTTAGGAGTTAGGAGTTGGGAGTTAGGAGTTGGGAGTGTAGAGAAAAAAATTTCTTTGTCTCTTATTGAGTTGGGAGTTTTTGTCTTAAGAGTTAGCTAATTTCTTTAATTCATCACTCCTAACTCATAACTCCTAACTTTGTTCTTTTTGCGTTACTTCAAGATAAATATGCTCTAAACCCACTGGTTGACGAGAAATTGAATCAAGAGGAATTCCGTCAAAGCGAGATATGATTTCCGTTAGTTCTAGATGCTCTGGCAACCAAAATGCTAGAGCATTTCCATATCTGCGAGGAGTAAAACCGTTAGCTCTGGCTACTGCGATCGCTTGTTCTTCTGCCGCTGTCTCCACTACCAAAATATATGAGGCAACAATGCATTTACGTAACTCTTCTAAACTACCTTGAGCCACAATTCGACCATTTTTCAAAATTCCAATTTTGTTACAAAGACGCTCCGCTTCATCTAATAAATGAGTCGTCAATAAAACTGTAATTTTCTGATTTTTTAATTGTCTAATCAATTCCCAAATTTCATATCGTGCCTCAATATCTAACCCAGTAGTCGGTTCATCAAGAATCACTAATTGCGGCTGATGTACCAAAGCTACTGCAATATTTAACCGTCGCTGCATTCCGGCACTGAGGGTTTCTACAGGACTTTTTGCCCTATCTAATAACTTAACTGCTTCTAGAGAATTTTTTACCTGCCGTTGTCGGGTTTTCCGGTCTAAGCCATAAATAGTCGCAAAAAAATTGAGATTTTCTTCGCAAGACAAAGTTTTATAGAGTAAGTTTTCTTGAGGTGCGATACCAATATTTTTTTTTGTCGCTTCTGAAACAGGCTGATTATTTATTAAAATTTTTCCGCTATCAGCTTTAAGGAAATTACAAATAATATTAATTGTTGTCGTTTTTCCGGCTCCATTTGCACCTAATAAACCATAAATTTCTCCCGATGTAATATTTAGTGTTAAATTTTGCAGAACTTGCCTTTTACCGTAATATTTATTGATTTTCTCTATTTGCAGCATCAATTTTACTCTGCGTGAGCTTATAATCTCCTCTCTACCATCAACATTCGCTGATAAGATAACCATCCACCAACAACCATTATCGCAGCAAACCCTGTTAAAAACCAAAAATGCGATGTAATATCTTCTAACTCATTACCTTGGCTAGAAACAGCTACAAGCGCTTTTATCGCGTGATAAATTGGGTTATAGTTGGCGAGATTAATTAGAGTTTTCGGAAATAAAGAAGCTGGGATAAATGCCCCACCCAAAATTAATAAAGGCACGCCAAAAGCTGCAACTAGGGAATTAACATCTTCAGTACGCCGTGCTAATTGTGTACCTAAAATAAATCCTAAACCAACATAAGAAATAATACTTATTAAAATAATTGTTAGTCCTAAAAAAATAGAACCATTGAATGTAGCTCCCCAAAAGGCGGCAATGGTATAAACGAGCAATGTTTGCCCAATGCCAATGCAGCTATGAGCGAGAAATATTCCTAAAAAATAAGATGTGCCACTTAAGGGAGAAATAAATAGGCGTTTGAGAGTTTGTTGTTCTCTTTCTGAGACTACAGTTGCAACACTACCACCCAAACAGCTAAAAAATAATGCAGCACCTACTAATGTGGCAGGTGCTGCATAATTAAAAGCCGCATCCATTGATATTTTTGCTCTCTCTGCAATAATTAATCCGTTGAGGATTAACACTGAAATTGGAAAGATACTCCAAAAAATTAAGCTGCGTCTTCTACGTAATAGCTCAATTAAAATACGCTGTGCCACTGCTATCGTTTCCCGACAATATTTCATAATCTATTAGGAGTTGCCAACAACAACAAACTATCCGTTACATCTGCTATTTATCCGTTACATCTGGCTTAAGTCCATCTAACAAAATATCAACCATTTCATTCACGATCGCTTCAACCTCTCCCGGTGATGTACCCGGCAAATTGGCGACGTAGGGAATACTCTCCATCACAGATAAAAAGAATCCGGCTAGTACTTTAGGGCGAGCCTCACGAATTTCCTTGCGCTCTCGTGCATGGGCAAAGATTTCTCCTAATGGTTCAAAGATAGATTGGGCGTAGCAAATCGACAGCTTTTGGGTATTTTCTTTACCCAACAAGGGCATATCTGTGTGTGCCATGCTCAAAAAATAGACGGGAGGCACAGAGAGAAACCATCCCGCAGCAGCATGAAGTTGCGATCGCAGATTATCTTCGGCATTGTTAATCGCAATAAGCAAACCCGTTCGATGACGCTCAAATACACGCTCAGTCACTGCGACAAAAAGTTCTTCCTTGCTCTGGAAGTGATAATATAACGACGCCTGACGAATTCCCACATCAACAGCAATATCCCTCATAGTCACAGCATTGTAGCCGTGGGTACGGAATAGCCGTTCAGCCTCATCAAGAACCCGCATTCGCCCGCTTGAGGAGATTTGTTTTCGAGAGTGGGAATCGTCTGCCAACCTAAACCTACCTAACGCTTAGTAGTCAATTATTAAATAGTATAATATAATAAAATTGATAATTCATTCACATTATCCTAATTCTGCGGGGGATAAATATTTTTGATTGAGCAAAAAATCCAATATTTCTTATAGCTTTTTACCTAACGGTTGACAGGTAGGTAAATTTTACTATTAGGATTTACGTAACTAACACATTAATAACCTTCAAGTGTGTGACGCAAAGGATAAATACTGCAAAGGTTTATTAAGGTCTGTAGCGTCTCTTCCCTTCGATGATTTGTGACTATATCGTAAGTCCTGAGTATGTAATATTTACTTAGTAAATCTCGGAACTGAAGTAAAAAAAATACGTCGTAAGTTAATAAAAGTTAATGTTTACTTAACTCTTGTCTTTGTCCGATATTCTGAAAGCATTTTTTTGGATTTAACCTTGGAGAATTTTAAATGAAGCAGCTTGGAGTCGGTGTTTTATCTCTTTTAGCGATTGGGAGTCTGGTGTTCTCATCCAGCGTGGAAGCGATTACAAGCGGCAACCTGACCGTAACTATTGATGGACTGAAAAACCAGAAGGGACAGGTTTGTCTCAGTGTTTTTTCAAGCAGTCAAGGTTTTCCAAATAAAAACGATCGCGCTTTAGCGATACAGTGCGTTAAGCTTGCAGGAACTGCACCCACAGCTACCTTTGGGAATTTGAAAGCAGGAAACTACGCTGTAGCAGTGATTCACGATGCCAACAGTGACAATAAACTTAATAGCAATGCCTTCGGTATTCCTACTGAGGGATTTGGGTTTTCTAGAAATCCCAAAATCCTTACAGGTCCACCTAAATTTGGTGAGTCATCAGTGCTGGTAGTAGGAGCCAGCACTGACGTTCAAATTCAGATGCAGTACTTGTTCGGTGCGAATTAGTATATGTGCTTCAAAGTAATACTATTTTGTGAATCATCAAAACTCAAAAATTTCAACGCTTACTCGGTAGTTTCTAGTTCCGTTAAATCTAGAAGCCTCAAAGAAGAGTGAACTCAAAACCGTAGAAGGTAGTTTTGTCAAGGTTCAAAGTATAAAATGTTTGAGTCCGGGTGAATAATGCCAGAGTCATCACCGCAGATGTCAAAAAGGCAATGATGTAATTTACGTAAATGACAAATTGATTATCCGACCCGGAATTTAATACTAGAGTAGAGAGGTTACATATAACGTCTCTACTAAGGTATTCATAAACCATTCAGAATTGCTGTATTGGGTGTTTTTTGGCTGAATTTAAGCATACAATGTTTATCTGTGTTGATTTTGAGCTTTAAATTCAGAATTTTCCGGCTTGAGTTGACAAATTTCATGATTCTGCAAAAATAAATCCGTTTGGGGTTAACACTAAATAGTTACTTTTCGCATAGTCAAATATAGTCAAATATCAACTATCTACTCAGTTTGAGTTAATATTTACACAGAACATGTCAATGCCACTTCATAAAAATAATTGTAAACATTTCCAAATCGGAGTTTTTGAGTACGTTTGGCTATAAAAGAATATAGAATGATTAAAGTTTTACAATACTCAAAAATCAGATTAAGTATCCTATATAACAATTAAATAGTGAACCTTAAGACTTTATCGTGATAAGTTAATTCTGTAAAAAATGAGTCAAGTATTCAATTCACCAGAATCATCTACCGTTTCCCGTCGTACCTTGCTGAAGTTGTTTGGTGTGGGTACAGTTGTTGGAGTAACCGGATTTTCTCGGTTTAATAAGCCAAAACCAACAGTTTTTCAAAAAGATACCCTTACTTTGCCAACGTACTTAAATCAAGATAAAAGTGTCGTGGTAGTTGGTGCTGGTTTGGCTGGTTTAGCTTGTGCTTATGAACTCAGTCAGCGGGGATTCGCAGTGACACTTTTGGAAAAGTCACCCCAACTTGGAGGGAAAATTGCAAGTTGGCAAATTAATGCCGCTGGTGAAAGCTTTAGAATGGAACATGGTTTTCATGGCTTTTTTCCCCAATACTACAATCTGAATAGCTTAGTTTCTGAAATTGGGATTAGAGATAATTTTCAATCATTAAATTTTTACTCTCTGGTTTACCGAGATGAAAAATACAAACCAGAGGTATTTCGTCCCAGTAGTTCAGCTTTCCCGTGGAATATTATAGATTTAGCGATCGCTTCTCCTAACCGTCTCCGATGGGGGATAAATCTCACAAAATTCAAACATTTGCAAGTCTTTCAGGCAATTAGTGGTTTTGAGAGAGAAAAAAATTATCAACGGTTTGATAATATCTCAGTTGCAGATTGGGTAAAAACTGAATTTCCTCAAGGTTTATACGATTTATATTTTCTGCCTTTTGCCAAATCTAGCTTGAATGCACCAGATGTAATGAGTGTGGGAGAACTGATGCAGTTTTTTCACTTTTATTTTTTTGGCAACCCAGAAGGACTCGCTTTTAATGGCACTAAAGATGATATGGGTACCAGTTTAGTGCAACCGATTGCAAATGCGATTAAGAGTAATGGTGGCAAAATTATCACTGGGGTAACAGTTAGTGATATTCAGGTTGGAGAAGATAATATTGATTCTCTAAGTTATCAAGTTGGTAGTAATATCAATAATGTCCCTTTTTGGGTAAGACGGAACTCAGTTGTTGCTGATGAAAAGATAGAATATTTTGGGGCCGCAGATGAAGTATTTGCTGTCACAGATAATAATCAAGAAGCAATTTCTCTGGCTTGCACCCATCAAGGTTGTACGGTGAAAATGGCAGAAGATGGTAAGTTTCATTGCCCTTGCCACGGTGCAATGTTTGCGGTTGATGGTAAAGTATTGCAAGGTCCCGCACAACGAGACTTATCCCGGTTCCGAATCGTGCAACGTGGACGAGATGAACTGCAACTATTAGCTGTAAATAATCGGCAGCGATCAAAAGAGACAATTAAAGCCGATTATTACATTTTTGCGACCGATGTCCCTGGTGTACAGCAATTATTTAAACGGATGAGTGGTAATGTAAATCAAGAAGTGTCAAAGCAAGTAGAAACACTGAGTATTGCTGACCCCTTTGCTGTTTGTCGCTTCTGGTTTGACCGAGATTTTGCATGGGAACAAAGCAATTTTACTTCATTATCTGGCTATAAACTAACTGATAGCATTACACTTTATCACCGCATTCAATCTCAGTTTATTGAATGGGCAAATCGGACTGGTGGAAGTGTAGTTGAGTTGCACGCTTACTGTTACAAAGAAAAACAATTTCCTACCCAGTTCGCTTTGTTAGCGACATTTGAGGCAGAACTTTATGAAATTGTACCAGAATTAAAACAAGCAAAAATCCTGCATCGGGAATTGGTGAATCAAAAGAACTTTTCTGGATATCCACCCAATAGTTATGCACAACGTCCGGAAAGCAGCACGAGTATTGCTAACTTAATGTTTGCCGGAGATTGGGTAAAAATGCCATTCCCTTGTGGGTTAATGGAAAGAGCGGTTAGCAGTGGTTTCTTAGCTGCTAATGAGATTTTATACCGTGAGGGTTTGCATAGGCGATCGCTTTTAACAGTTAATCCAGAAGGGATGTTACAAATATAATTATTTAATAGGTAGGTAGTGGGGAAAAAAGATTTCCATTACTTTGTTGCGTACGAGTGGATTCTACCTTTGGGATGAAGCGTTGCTTTGGAGATAACTGCTTATGTTGATATTACAGCACTTTGCAAGTAAATGAAGTACACCCCCTCCCCTTGGCAAGGGGAGGGTTGGGGAGGGGTATTTCTGTACCTCACAAAGTTGAAATTTGCTGTAGCAACAATATTCTAGGTGAAAAACTATGAATCGGGCACTGACATCGATTTTAATATTTGCTTTCTTACTCTCGTTTATTTTATCTCCCTTCGCTGCCCTTACTGGTTTAATGCTTGTGCTATTATTGTCAGCGTTTTTCTTTACTTTAGGGGATGTGTTCCGGGTAATTATTGGCGGTAGTGATGCTGATTCTAAGGAGGTGCCAAAAAATAAATTATCCAAGTTGTAGCAGTTTGTCAAGAGCCGATCGCCAAAATTTAACCCTCTCCTGTTATTGTGGAGAGGGCGTGAACGCAAGACTAGTACTCGACCAACCCAAAAATAACGGGTGAAGGCAGGCAGGGGGAGCAGGGGGAAAAAAACTTGATTTTCTTACCATAAACCCCGCAAAGTTTCTGTGGTGGACTACTAGATTACTTGGTATGACATTTGGGTCACTCGAATGCGTTGCTATTCTTGGGGCACGAATGCTATTAAGCTGTTCCACATTAAAATTGCATATTCCGACGAGATGGAGAGAGCTTCTCCCCACAAGAGTTACACGAATTTTAAATATGCAAACTAGATTTGGTGAGTGCTTAGAACCTAGATGGTAAAAAGCATCGAATCGTTGCAATAGCCCCATTTTGTTGCTTTAAAAAGCGCCAAGTAATGTACCTGTAGTAAATAGCAACAGTATCCCCGCTAGAATCAAAATAATCCGAAAGTAGGGAGCATGGTTAATTTGGTCTAGATATCGATTTTTCTTTCGGTCTTGTTCGGTTAAGGGTTTAAAGTTTGTTTCTCGCATGATGTTTTGTCTCCATTGCTATCTGCTTATGAAATGGATTAAAATTTATCTGCTTATGCTTTAAATTAAACTATAATCCAGACAAGAGTTTCGAGTTAATTATAAAAACACCTGAAAAAATTCAACTATCTTAATTAATCTCAAAAAAACTTGAATCTTTGATACTAATTGATACTATTCAAGGAAAGTTTGCAAACTCCAAAATTTTCTTACACAAGCGAGTGTGATGCCTTTCTTGATAGGACATTCCCAGGGAAAGCCTGGGAACTAGTCAGGGTAAAATTTTTGTTGCTGATTCAAATAATGTTGAGCTATTTTGCTTTTTTTGGGCGATCGCCAGGAGGATGAGGTGGAATGCCTAGTGCATCTGTCAACTGTTGTTCTGTTATACCCAACTTAGCCGCAGCCGCTTTAAAATCAGGTCTCGGAGGACGCTGATTGCCATTTTCCCCAGCAGCGGGAGGATTGGCAGGCACTCCCAACGCATCTGTCAACTGTTGTTCTGTTATACCCAACTTAGCTGCAGCCGCATTAAAATCAGGTCGGGGATGACGGTGATTGCCATTTTTCCCAGGAAAGCCTCCGCCAAACGGGTGGTTTGCAGGCACTCCTAACGCATCCTTCAACTGTGCTTCGGTGACTCCCAGTTTGACCGCAGCGGCATTAAAATCAGGTCGGGGAGGACGCTGATTTCGATTATCCCCAGCAGACGGACTTGGAGGATTGGCAAGCACTCCCAAGGCATCCTTTAACTTTGCTTCGGTGACTCCCAGTTTCAAAGCAGCCGCTGCAAAATCAATCCGGGGTGGTCTGTGCTGTCCGTCGGGTTCTTGGTTGGGCGGTTCTTTTGCCTGTGCGATTTGATAAGAACTAGCTCCGGCATTTGCCCGATTGAGTGAAATAAACCCAAATGTGCCAACCAGAACGGGAATCGCTGTTAAGAATAGTAACCGTGCTTGACGAAGATTTTTCATCTGTCTTTAGATATATTATCTACATTTCTGATTTAACTCACCCAAAATTACAGTTCCCCCTCTTTCTAAATTACAATTTTGTAATTTCAGGATGGACAAACACCAAACCGGGAAGCATTTCTAGAGGTGATGCGGCAATTTGGTTTTGCAACGCACCGTTTCCCCAACCTACAAAGCTTTTTTCTCACGACTTACGCAAAAACTCTCTTAAACTCTTATTCCTTTGCGTACTTTGCGTCTTTGTGGTTGGATAAAAAAAGGTTTCGGGCAATTTCTGCGTAAGTCCTATTTCTCACCAGAATAATAAAATAGAGCTAATAACTGCGTTCTCAGCCTATTAAGTATCTACCACATAGTAAGGTTTTTTTAATACACCACAATATCTGTATGCGGTTTCCACAGTGCCCAATGTATTTTTTATGAATGCTTGTGAACGTTCTGTTTGTTGAAGATGAAGCGAAAATTGCTAACTTCGTCCGGGCTGGGCTGAAGGAGCAGGGATTTGTCGTGGACTACTGCGACAACGGTGATGAAGGCTATCTGCGAGCATTAGACAACGAATATGACGCGATCGTGCTTGACATTATGGTGCCGGGAAAAGATGGATTATCAATTCTCAAAGAACTCCGACGCTTGGGTCGCAATGCCCCCGTGATTTTGTTGACGGCTCGGAACGAACTAGACGATCGCCTGTCTGGATTGAATTTGGGAGCAGATGATTATATCGCCAAACCGTTTTTTGTGGAAGAGTTAGCCGCTCGAATTCATGCCGTTATCCGTCGGACTGAACTCACCCCACGGATAAATCCGGGGGGTTCCAACTCACTGCGTGAGTTTCGTTTACCCTTTCAGGTTCCGACTCCTCACGGGCTATTGGATTACTGGACATCTGCTCTGTCCCACAACCAA
>JAHHGZ010000013.1 GCA_019359595.1 Cyanomargarita calcarea GSE-NOS-MK-12-04C | reverse complement strand
ATGGAAACTGTTGACGCTGCCAATAGGTAGCAGAAAGACCGCGATCGCAACTATACAAATCCTGCAAAATTGGCGCATTTTTGGTGCGAATCCGGGCTTCATCGTCCGGAGTTAGTGGTTCATTGGGGTCAAAATCAGCATCGGAACCATGAGCGTGATAAAACCACTCGAAATAACACAGTAATTTAGCTTGAGGAAAAATATCTTTAATAAATAAGGTTGGACCCCAACCCGAATGACCATAAACCACATCAGGTACAAATCCCGTAGCCTTTAGCTGTTCTGCCATGCGAAAAACAGCCTGACCCTGAAGAACAGCATTTTCCAGAGGTCTAACATAGTGGTGGGTTTCCGGTCGAGCTTCCCGTTTAGCCTTATAAAATGTTTTCAAATGGTATCAAAACATTTGGAAATGCCGTTTCGGAAGGAGATTATTCATCGGATTTTAAACGAGAATAATAAACGTTCCGGTACAATATCTTTTCAGCTTTGTGCTTATCTTGCAGAACTATTAGGACTCAAAGCCCAACTGATTGATTTATCCTTAACCTTAAATAGCATAACCCGGATTCCCACACCTGCTTTGATTCGCTATGAAGATAGCTTTGCAGTTGTATATGAAACCAGTGAAAAAGTCATAGTTTTGGGAATACCGTCTGAAGGTATCCAGCGCTTTAAACCCAAACAACTACTTGATGAATTAGAAGTAGAATCAAGCAATTCTCAACCTCGGTTGAGGGTATTATTACTGACTGCAACCAAAGCCACACCCCAAAAACGCTTTGGTATAGAGTGGTTTGTTCCCTATTTATCCCGTTACCGTCGGGTACTTATAGAAGTTTTTTTGGCTTCTTTTTTTGTACAGCTAGCAGCATTAGCAAATCCCCTGATTACTCAGATAATTATTGACCAAGTAATTGTCCAGGATAGTGTTAGTACTTTGCATATTTTTGGGACTTTGCTATTAGTTATTGGTTTTTTTGAAGTTGTACTAACTACATTAAGAACCTACTTATTTGTCGATACTACCAATCGCATTGATATGGGTTTGGGGTCAGAAATCATTGACCACTTACTCCGTTTACCGCTAAGTTATTATCAACGCAGACCAGTGGGAGAATTATCTACCCGTATCAACGAATTAGAAAATATTCGTAAATTTATGACGGGTACAGCTTTAACTGTCGGTTTAGATGCTCTATTTTCGGTGATTTATATCATCGTCATGTTATTTTATAGCTGGCAACTAACCCTAGTCGGTTTAGGAACCATACCTATATTTATCGTTTTGACTGTTATTTCCTCCCCAATCGTCAGGAAGCAGTTACGTCAGAAAGCCGAAAGAAATGCGGAAACACAATCATACTTAGTCGAGGTAATTTCCGGAATTCAAACAGTCAAAGCTCAAAATATTGAACTGCGATCGCGTTTTTCTTGGCAAGAGCGTTACGCTACTTATGTATCAACGGGGTTTAAAACTGTTATCGCTTCCACCCTGGCAAATTCTGCCAGTAATTTTCTCAATAAAATTAGTAGTTTATCAGTTTTGTGGATGGGAGCGTATTTAGTAGTTCAGGGAGAATTAACTTTAGGAGAATTGATTGCTTTTCGGATTATTTCGAGTTATGTCACCAGTCCAATATTACGGTTAGCACAACTTTGGCAAAGTTTCCAAGAAACAGCTTTATCATTAGAGCGTTTAAGCGATATTGTTGATACACCACAAGAAGCAGAACAAGACCGTAATAATATTCCCTTACCTGCGATTTCTGGTGCAGTTCGTTATGAAAATATTTTCTTCCGCTTTAAAAGCGACGGTCCGCTGCAACTTTGCAATGTTAATCTTGATTTTAAAAGCGGTGAATTTATTGGCATTGTCGGACAAAGCGGTGCAGGAAAAAGTACCCTAACGAAATTATTGATTCGATTGTACGAACACGAGTCGGGTCGAATCGTAATCGATGGATACGATATATCCAAAGTTGAACTATACTCCCTGCGACGACAAGTCGGATTTGTTCCCCAAGATACGCTGTTGTTTGAAGGTACAATTCAAGAAAATATCGCTCTCACCAATCCTGACGCAACAACAGAGGAGATTCTCGAAGCTGCTAGGATTGCGGCTGCTCATGACTTTATTATGGACTTACCTAACGGTTACAATACCAAGGTCGGTGAACGTGGAGGAGCGCTTTCTGGTGGACAAAGACAAAGAATTGCTCTAGCTCGTTCTGTTTTACAAAGACCAAAATTATTAGTGTTAGATGAAGCAACTAGTGCATTAGATTATGTCACAGAACGGCAAGTTTGTTTGAATTTGGCGGATGCATTTAAAGATAGTACGGTATTCTTCATTACTCACCGTTTAAATACTGTCAAACATGCAGATACAATCGTAGTCATGGATGCTGGTAAGGTAATTGAGCAAGGAACCCATGATGAATTAATGAGTAAGGAAGGTCATTATTTCTACCTCTACAATCAGCAAGGAATGAAGTTGGAATTCTGATTCGTTAGGATTTGATAGTTAATAGTGAGCGGTTTAATACCAATTCTGTATGAAGATGCACATAATCAAGACCCCCCTGTAGTCCCCCCTTGGCAAGGGGGGTTAATATATGCAGCTTCACAAAGAAACGGTATAAGGTGTAAAATCAAAAACAGCAATCTCTAAAAATAATTCCTCTTGAAGCTGTGGATGATGTATCACTTTCTGGTAAAAACTTGAGTTTGGTTGACATTCTCAAACAAGCATCTGATGGCTTGCTGTTTATGAGCGAGTCTGAATACCCTTTGTCCGTTTTTCTTTGGGAATCTGAAAATCAACAAGATATCAAACCAGAATTCATTGTCAAAAAAACTGGGCATTCATTAGATACACCTGTTGCATTTGTAAATTTGGAATCTTTCTTTGAAATAGCGACAACCGAACAAGATTGGCATCGGGTAGAGGAAAAAGAAAGTGTCAGAAAGTTTCAGAACCTCGTCAAAACATTAAAAGATAACCTCACTGATATCAAAGTGGCACGACTTGGTGCAATCGACATTGATGTTTATATTGTTGGAAAAACCCTAGATAATAAATTTGCTGGACTTGTTACCAAAGTCATAGAAACTTAATTACCCTACAAGTTAAAAGTTAAAAGTTAAAAGAAAGAAGAAAGGGTTAAAAGCTCCAGACTGTGGAAGGCATATGCCAAGGGTGCGCTACACGATTTATGGGTTTTACTTTTTACTTCTTCCGGACTTTATTAATTTTTCTAGATTGGTCAATTTGAGCCTCTATGACCTGTTGAATAGACGGCTTAATATCAGAAAGAAAATCGTAACCTGTCTTTTTCTCAATTGCATCAACACTAGTAAGAAATTCTCTCCAATCAGCTTCTCTATTACCGTCAACATTGGGAGTATCCACAGCAATTACTCTTGTGGATTCGTTAATGCTATTCACACCTATGCCGGGTTCAGCCACAACAATAATCTTAAAAATTCTAGCGGGAACAGCAACTTTTTTGAGGGCAATAGTTTCTTTTTGACCGTAGCTTCCCGATATTATATATAACTCTTTGCCGGATTGAGCCAGTGTCCGCCCGTAATCTTCTAAACGAGCCCAATAACCCTGATTGTTATCTGGTGCTTGGGGAATAATATTCGTCATCAAAAAAGTAGCAGCATTATCTTCAGCATTATTGCTCCGGTCTGCAGAAGGAGTCATATGTCCTTTGTCATAACCGCTTCGAGTGTAATCACTGGGAATAACCCGATACCAGCCCTCAACAAGTGTATCATCAGGTCGGAAATTATTAGACCGTGGGGCAGTACCCAGCCAAGACTTATTTAACTCCCAGCTAACCCAATTGGGAATCCCTTTGTCTCTGTTGTAGGAGAGTGCATATTCTTTTTTCACCATGAGATAGTTATTTGGCTCCACCGTATTAGCGTTACTTGGATTTCCTAAAGTCAGATGGACGCTAACGGCAGGTTTTTTTGGTAAAAAAAGCGTACATCCAGCCGTGAATATCAGGATAATTGTTACAGCCAAAATGTAAACTTTTTTAAACTTAAACATAAGTTTGTAACAGCAGCTACAGTGAACAACATATTCTAATTCAGAATACTTGACTGAGCCACCATATCTTGTAGTATTTCCCTAATTGACCGCTCATGAATTGCGTGCAAGGTTCTGGAGATGGGATTGCCAGTAATCGGGAACGTAGTCGGAGAATCTATAAATACTTAGTTATTTTTGTGTTGACGATATCGAGAAAGTCCAAGATGTGAGTAGAGGCATTTGTAATAAGTATTCTCTTTACGAAGCGATCGCGTGGCAGATGTCCAAAAACTTGTGGATAAGTGGCGACAACGCAAAATTAATGCGATATTGGCAATGCTAGGTGGTTTGTTACAACGCAAATATAACAGACCCACGCTAGTAGAAAATGGCGTACCTACTGAGAATAATTCTGAGATAGTCGCAGCTTAATCGTAAAGGTAAAAACTGTTGGCAACCGATAGATAACAGATGTAACAGCTAATTTATCCGTGACATCCGTGGACGAATCGGTTGCCAATCAATTCGCCACTTTTGGGAATACTTCAGTTAAGCGTGAGAAAATATTGTAAGCATTACTAACACTACAACTAAGCCACAGACCAAAAGACCTAAAGACCCCCAACTAACTGAATCTTCCTGCACTTTTTGCCAGAAATTGTAGAATAAATTATTTCGGATTGCCATGAAAAAACCCTCCGATTTTTACTGAAGCTTAACCAGAACACATTGTGAAACTTGTCGTTGCCCTTGTCAGTTCGCACTACCGCCAAGCGTGTATTTCTTTATTATTAAAGACAAAACTCCAGAAAAAGATTTTTTTTGAACCTAAAATTATCATCTCACATCTGAGTTTTTTACTGAGAAATCCCGCTGTATTGAAAAAATTCTTAATGTTTCAACAGTTATGCGATAGGGATGCAACGCCGTAGACATACGTGCATCGCCAGACTCGCAAAACATTATAATTTTACCTTGCCCAAAAGGCACGCTGCTCCCACGCAGACTATTCCTATAGCGGTTTTCGCTTCGATGAACTAGATTAAGCTCGGGGGAACCCCAACCCTAGTGCTATAACTCCTAATTCTTAACTTTCATGCAAACATTCAAAACTCAACTCCGCGTTCGCCATTATGAAATGGACGCTCTCGGACACGTCAACAATGCAGTCTACCAAAACTACTTAGAACAAGCAGCAATTGAACACTCAGAACACTTGGGCTTATCTTTAGATGTATATCGAGAATTGGGTGGAGTATTCGTCATGCGACGGGTGGAAATAGATTACTTGCGCCCAGCTGTAGCAGGCGATACTCTCGAAGTCACCACTTGGCTTCAAGAAATGCGCGGTACCCGTGCTTTACGACATTATGAAATACGTAAGGAAAACCAAGAAGATTTGTTCGTAACCGCACAAGCGCTCTGGGTTTGGGTAGAAGTTAAGACAATGCGACCGCGACCAATTCCCAGTGTAATGATTGATACGTTTATGCAAATACAACAGCCAGAAAAAAATGATTTCAAGTTGTAGCATGGCTGAAAGATGAAGGATTTTATTTGGCTCAAAAATCCAGTATGGACATCGTTACCTTTGTTGCCATCAAAGAACAACAGAGTTATACGGTCACACTCGGTGATTTTGCCATTAAGCCTTATAGTGTATAAAATTGATACAGAAATATTTGATGATTGACAAATATGCCAAACTTACGGATATTAAACTACAAAATATAAAATTACAATATTTGAAATCAAGATTCTCAAATTATGGAGCAAAATCAGCCAGAAAACCGCAGCGCAGTAGATAAAGAGTTTCAAAAATCCCTTGAACAATTGCAAGATATCTTGCAAGATAGTTCCAAGAAAGAAGAAGAAACTCCCAAACCAATAAGTGGTAGCGCCAATGATACTGAAAAAGCTGAGAAAGAAATGAAAATTGATTTAGCTGCTTGGGAAGAAGCAGTTGCTGACATTGAGCAATATTTTGAAGAAAAGAAAAAACCATTAAGTTAGTTGTTATTTGTTATTTGTTATTTGTTATTTGTTAGTGGTTGGTTGTTGGTTGTTTACCACTAACCACTAACCACTAACCACTAACTCCCCTTTTGCCAATTCTGCCGTTGTACTTCATATAACATCAAAGCTGCTGCGATCGCGACATTTAATGACTCTACCCCAGGACTCAGAGGAATTTTCACGCTGATATCCGCCATTGCCGCCAATTCTGGTGACAAACCCGCTCCTTCATTCCCCAACAGAATTAAACTTGGTTTATGCCAGTCCACCTCCCAGTAAGTTAAACTCGCACTGGTTAAAGTCCCGATTACTTGCATTCCTGCATGCTTTGCTTGCTTGACTGTGTTTTTCAAATCAGGACTTACACCCATAGGCAAACGAAACCACTGCCCTGCTGACGCTCTTAGCACCTTGGGATTGTCTAAATCTACACTATCTTCACTTAACCACAAACCAGACGCTCCTGCAGCCGCAGAGGTGCGAATCATCGTCCCTAAATTACCAGGGTCTTGCACCGTTTCCAAAGCTAATAACACACCAGTATAGGGCATATCAGCCACGAGCGAGCCTCGTTTTGCTGTTGCCACTACCCCCGAAGGTTGTACAGTATTCGCGATCGCTTCTAAAACTTCCTCGCTCACAATTTCCACGCGATCGCACTGATTACAGACATCCTCCCACAATTTTGGATTAGCTGCCTGCCAATCGGGCGTACAACACACCACCTCCAAGGGGTAATTCACCGCACAAGCTTCTTCCAACAAATGCGTCCCCTCCAGCAAAAACAATTCCTGCTTGTGCCGTTCCTTTGCCGAATGCAGCTTGCGAATTTGCTTAACTAGGGAATTTTGTAAACTGGTTAACATTAAATATCAATAGTTAGGGATTAGGAGTTATGAGTGAGGAATTAATTAAAAACTCATAATTCCTCACTTCTAACTCCTAACTTATTATGATGCGGAACCCGGGACTTGAACCCGGAAGCCTTTCGGCACATGAACCTGAATCATGCGCGTCTGCCAATTCCGCCAGTTCCGCAGTTTATGGTCGTTAATCGACGACAAAAAATGATTATTACCGAATTATTTACCTTTGTCAAGGGATTATTCTATTTTGACTAATGTGAAATATTATCTTGAACTAAATAATTCCAGTCTGGATAATGGTCTTAATGTGGGTATGCTCCTGGCATTTAGGCATCTGTGGAGTGGTTCCAAACTACAAAACATACTGAAAGCATCATGTATCAAGCCGAGATTGTAGCGTAAAAATGTAGACAAATGAAATCTTTACTGTAGAATCAAAACCAACTTCAAACCTATAAAATTACCTATTTCTTTTGGAGGGTAGCCTTATTAATCCTTCTAGCGGCTTAACAGATGTAAAGACTTCCCTCGAAGCAGACTCCTCAGTCTTGCAAATTTGGGGTGGACATTCTTTGCAAGGTCATGTCGAAATTAGCGGGGCAAAAAATTCAGCATTGGTAATCATGGCTGGAGCCTTGCTATGTTCGGGAGATTGTCACATTCGTAACGTTCCCAAATTGGCGGACGTGAAAAAAATGGGGCAAGTTTTATCTGCGTTGGGTGTGCGCTTAGAACAAAACGGCGACACTTTAGATATCGATGCCCGTGAAATTACCACATCCAAGGCTCCCTACGAACTTGTTACTCAACTGCGGGCAAGTTTCTTTGCGATCGGACCAATTCTGGCACGGCTAGGAGTGGCACAAATGCCATTACCCGGTGGTTGTGCAATTGGAGCCAGACCTGTTGATTTGCATGTCCGGGGACTGCAAGCAATGGGAGCTGAAGTCCAAATTGAACATGGGATTTGTAACGCCTATGTTCCTGGCAGTGGCGGCAGATTACAAGGTGCGAAGATTTACTTAGACAGCCCCAGTGTCGGAGCGACAGAAACCTTGATGATGGCGGCTACTCTAGCAGACGGCGAAACAATTCTAGAAAACGCCGCTCGCGAACCAGAAGTAGTCGATTTGGCTAATTTCTGTATTGCGATGGGTGCCAAAATTGAAGGTGCTGGGACTAGTACAATTACTATTCAAGGCGTCTTGAAGTTACATTCTGTTGATTACAGCATTATTCCCGATCGCATTGAAGCCGGTACATTTTTAATCGCGGGAGCAATTACGCGATCGGAATTTATCCTATCACCAGTAATCCCAGACCATCTCACCCCAGTAATTGCCAAACTGCGGGAGATGGGAGTTAGGATAGTTGAGGATGGACATAACTGCTTGCGGATTCTGAAAACAGAAAAACTCCTCCCGGCAGATATTGAAACCTTGCCCCATCCAGGCTTTCCCACCGATATGCAAGCTCCGTTTATGTCCTTGCTGGCAATGGCGGATGGCGATAGCTTAATTAACGAATCTGTGTTTGAGAATCGCTTGCGTCATGCATCTGAGTTAAATCGCTTGGGAGCGGATATTCGCGTCAAACGCAACACAGCCTTTGTTCGGGGAGTTCAGATGTTGTCAGGCGCACCTGTATTGGGTACTGATTTACGGGCATCTGCAGCCCTAGTTGTCGCAGGACTCGCAGCAGAAGGGAAAACCACAGTTCAGGGATTGCAATTCCTCGATCGCGGGTACGATCGCATGGATTTGAAGTTACAGCAGTTAGGAGCTAAAATCCTACGCGTCACCCAAGTTGAGGCAGATGCAGAATATGGATTGAGCCTCCTCCCTTCTGAAGCGTCAATTTCTTGAAGAAGGAAGAAGGAAGAAGGAATTTGTGTGTTTATCTATGTGCATTCTGACAAGGCATATTTGCGCTCTTAAGTTTAAGAGCGCAAACGTGCCGCTCCAACTCAAAACAAGCGACCTTAATTAGGTCGGGGTTTTAAACCCCAGAATCGGAAGAAGTTTGTTTGTGAGCGAACTAGGAACCTTCTTACGAATTCCTTACCCTAAAGGGACACGCTACGCGAACAAACTTCTTCCTTCATTGATAAAACTGAGTTAGTGAGTCGGTGACTAATATTCCCAACTCCTAACTCCTAACTCCTAACTCGATAACTCCATAACTCCATAACTCAGGACTATTTATAATATGTGTAAGGGGCTGGTTGTAAAATCAGCCCCTTTTCAAAATTTAGTTATTTATTTTAAACTTGCTTCGCTATGTCTCTGTTTAAAAATCAACTGATTGGCTTAAAAGCAGATAATTTTCGTCATCCCTTAGACTTGGATGCAACTAAAGCACTCAAGCAGATACCCGGCATAGACATGATGGTGCGGAATCTCTTGGGCCCAGTGGCGGAGCAGATGTTTTATGTAGAAAATATCGCCTCTAGCGTTCTAGTCGGTGAAAAACAACTGCCCCACCTACACGATCTGTTATTAGAAGCTTGCAAAATATTGGACATAGAACCTCCCCAACTCTATGTTAAGCAGCATCCGGCTCCCAACGCCTACACCTTTGCGATGCGAGGTAAACAGCCTTTTGTTGTGCTGCACACCTCCTTGATTGATATGCTCACACCACAAGAAACTCAGGCAGTGATTGCCCATGAATTGGGACACCTCAAGTGCGACCATAGTGTTTATCTGACGCCAGTGAATTTATTGGTCTTAGCTGCTTCTGCTGTACCCACCGTCGGAGTAATGCTGGCACAAACCATCCAAACACAACTTTTGGAATGGGTTCGCTGTGCTGAGTTTACATGCGATCGCGCAGCATTATTGGCAACCCAAGACCCTAAAATTGTCATGTCAGTCTTGATGAAACTCGCCGGTGGTTCCCCAACCTTAGCACCAATGCTCAACCTTGATGCTTTCATCGCTCAAGCCCGCGCCTACGATGAAATTAGCAAAACCGAACTCGGCGAAATGGTCAAGGTCGCCCGCACCGCTCAATTAAGCCACCCAGTCCCTGTATTGCGGGCAAGAGAAATTGACCGATGGGCAAGCAGCAAAGAATACGAAAAATTGTTGCAAAATTCTTCAAATGTAGATTATGATGGTGGGGTTGCACCCAAGGGCGGGTGGCGAAACTGGTAGACGCACCACACTCAAAATGTGGCACCGAAAGGTATAGGAGTTCGATTCTCCTCCTGCCCACTAATTGTAAGGTTTGAGAAATTAAAGGTTATAAGTAATTTGCCTTGAACCATACTCAGTTAAGCATTACATAAGACTTACTTATGAGTAGACGAATCTATTCATCGGTAGCCTGATGCTTAATTCCTGCAACATTTGTGGTGGTGTCGGCACTATCTGATCCACAGGCACTCACCACCAAAAGGAGCGGATAGGTACAAACTGAGACGTTAATCTCAAAACCACAATGACCACATTTAAACATTCGTTCTTTAAGTTCGAGTGTTTCTTTTTTGGTTCCACAGTTTGAGCAAGTTTTGCTGGATGGAAACCATCAATTAACGACTACTAGTACTCCATGTCATTAATTTTGATGGATGTAGAGACGCAAAATTTCGTCTCTCTACAAGGTTTTCAACATCCAACCAACGCCTCAAAATTAATGACATAGACCAGTAGTCTGTCACATTAATTTTGATGGATAAAGGATTGAACCGCCAAGTACGCCATAGGCGCTCTCGTCGCAAGCGTCCCGTTAGGGATACGCCTTCCGCTTCGGTAGGACGCGTAGCCAAAGGCTAGAAAAAGCCAAAGAAGAGAAATTTCAAGAAGGTTCACCCCTCATATTTTTTAACGACAATTTTAATTATTAAATTAAATCACAGATTTAATTTTTAACTCATCTATTTAATTCCGGACGATATAAAAAAATAATGTATATTTAAGTATGTTTAGTCAGAATCTATTTGTTGTCGTCAGTCATAAGATAGATTTTATAGATACTGCTTAAGAATATTGAAAATAATCCGGATAGTTGTTAATGTATAATTCGCATACATCAAAACCAACTTAAAAAACTTACTTGGGTAGTAGATTTTTTAGTTAAAATACCCGAAATCAACGAATCGGTTTTTGCTCTCTAAAATCTTAATTTGACGATAGCGTAAGTCTAATGTAAAATAGATATAGCGGTTGCAATAAAAAATTTTGCAGTTGGGTAAATTTTTTCTCTAATTCTCAGCTAATTTTTTTAGAAGGAATAAGAATCATTATGCGACTTAAGAGATGGGAGTCTCCCCGCAGAGAAGGTAGAAATGATAAAGGTAGGGGTGGTTCAGCCAGAAAGCGACAACTCAAAAAGCAAAGACAGATGCTAAGGCAGAAACTCAAAGAAGCGAATAAGTCAAACAACAATCAAAATAACAAGCAAGGGGAAGAAAATTTAATCTTCCCCTTTTTTTTGGTTTTTCTCCGAGAACAAAAACAACGTGATGACATTCTCAGCTATTAATCAAAGCTTCACCCAGAAAGAGATTCAAGCAATCAAATTAAATATTGCAAGTATTCTTTTTTAAATAAAAATTTTAACCAGGCTTCATACTCGCAATCTTTACGCATCATAATTTTGCGAGTTTTGTGCTTGAGAGTTCTTTTTTATACATTTAATAGTTTTAAAAGAAATATTCTTTTTGCCTATACTTCACACTACTTTAATAAATATGTGAAAAAATGGAGAAGTATTCATGAAAATAGTGTAAAGTTAGCCAAATTGTGACTACAAGTAATTAAATTTACAGTAAACTAATATACAGTGACTGATGATTTAAGTATTACCAGGGAAGCAGAAAATTTACTGTCAAAGCTATTGCATCTCCATGTGTTAACTGTCGCCTATAACCCAAGTATGTAAAAGCTAAGGAGCAATGAAACCTTGCCTTTTCGACATTGGCAATAATTTAGGCAGTTCGTCAATGTTTTGTGTGACACAAGGAGTGAATTTAAGTGGCTAGAGTTTTTCCACCTACTCAAAGAGTGCTTGATTTTCCGATTACTGCCTTGCGTTTAGACGAGCAGATACAAACAATACTTAAGTGGGCAAAAGCCCGTGAAAGTAAGACTGTATGTGTAGCCAACGTGCATATGCTTATGGAAGCTTATTGGAATCCAGAGTTTGCTAGTATCTTAAAAAGTTCGGATATCGTCACACCTGATGGGATGCCTTTAGTGTGGATGATGAGACAGATGGGGGCGCGTTATCAAAACCGCGTAGCGGGAATGGATCTTTTTCAAGGATTATGTCAGCTCGCTCAAGCACTAAATATAAGTGTTTTTTTTGTGGGTTCGCAAACAGAAATTCTGTCTCGGATGGAAAACAGGTTAGAGGAAGAATTTCCTTTGCTTGAGATTGCAGCGATGGAACCCTTACCATTTCGTCCTTTGACTGAAGCTGAAGATGAAGCTCTGATTAAAAAGATTAACGATAGCGGCGCTGGTATAATATTAGTATCTTTAGGGTGTCCAAAACAAGAAAATTGGATGGCTCACCACAAGGGTAAAATTTCGGGAGTAATGATTGGGCTAGGTGGAGTGTTCCCGGTGTATGCAGGCATCCATAAGCGTGCGCCCCGTGTAGTCAGAGATTTAGGACTAGAATGGCTTTACCGTTGGATTCAAGAACCGCGCCGACTATGGCGTCGCTATGCTACAACCATTCCACCCTTTATCTGGTTGGCATTAAAACAACTCCTGAGCGCGGATCGCGTTTCAGAAGTTTCCCTTGAAGGTAGCGACTAATCCCTACTTCAGTTTAAAAAAAGTACCACCAACAATCTACCAGTATTTTTTGATGCTTCGCTTATTGTCGGGTGGTCATAAAATTTTAGATTTTGCGCTCATTGTTGCTTATATCAGGTTCAGTAAATCACTTATAATTCCCGTAGCCGTACCTCTAACCCTTAAAGGGCGGCTCCCTGATAACTTGCTTGCTTTTCCCATTAGGGGGATTAGTTTTGGCTCGTCGAAGAGAGGAATTTATCATGAAAAAATGCCAGCGAGATACGTCTTTCAGACTTCAGTAAACCGTGAAGCTCGTCAGTATGTCTTTGCACACTGGCAGAGATTCAACAAGCATTACGAGAGCCAGCGCTCTTGTAATGCTTGGTTTTGTACACCTAATCTAACAGGTTCTACTGGTGACGGTTTGGCGAACACCGGAAATCTTGGATTTCCAAAGCTTCACTGCGTGACGCTAGTTGAACGGCACAAGCAACGCACCCTCGACGGATTTTGGAAGGGATAAACCAAGATACACCAACATTTTTAGAAATTTAGTTTTTTACCGCTGACTTGGGAATATATCTGCATTATCCGGTCATAGTTTTTTTGTGCAGTGTACTTTGCCTCAAACTCAGAGCGTGCGGAATAACGCATTTTTTGGAGTACATCGAGATGCTCTAATGCCCATTCCACAGCCCCTGCTAAGGAAGCTGAATCACCGGGGGCAAAGTGCAAGCCTGTACGACCGTGTTCAACTAATTCGGCGATCGCTCCAATTTTAGAGGCAATTACTGGTGTTCCTTTGGCAAATGCTTCGACTGCTACCCGACCAAAGGTTTCATACCATTTCGAGGGAAAAATCAGAAATCTCGCTTCTCCCATCAAAGCATGAACGGATTCAATGCCCTGGCGTCCCAACCATTCAACTTGCGGGAGTCGCTTTGTTAAATCAGCTACCTGCAAGGCTAAAGGTCCATCCCCAACAATCTTCAGCGGTATCTTTACGGACAGTTGCTCCCAAGCTTCTAGCAGAGTATCTAATCCCTTTTCTTCTGAAAGCCTTCCTACGTAGAGAGCATAGCCACCACTACCCGAACCGACACCAGGATCGGGATAGACGAAGTTGGGTTTAACAACAATTTTTTCTGCTGGTAATCCACCCTGAATAAATTTCTGTTTGGCGAACTCAGTCAGGGCAATGTAGACATCTACTAATTTTGTCCAAGTACCCATAGTATGGTGGACACTCAACATAGTTGCGACTGTAGCGCTGGCTACTCGACTTGAGCGATAGCAACCGTGTAATACTCCCGGATAAGGAATTGGCTTACCCATGCAGTCTTCACAAACCTTTCCATCGCGAAAGAATAAGCCATTGGGACACAATATACGGTAATTGCGCAGAGTTTGGACTACAGGCACTCCTGAATCCTTGGCTGCATAGTAAACTGAGGGAGAAATCAGGGGAAAAAAATTCTGGATATGAACTATATCGGTCTTTGACTCCACTAGTCTAGTTTTAACTATGCTATTAGACTCATTTGACCAGACAGTTCTGGCTGCTAAATTCAGTAAAGGTATTTTTGCAATGCGCGAGTTGTCTTCTTCGTAAACGTCAACGATGTGACCCATTGTCCGCAACAGCCGTTCCTCTGATTCGCGAGACTCATCTTCTCCACCGCGAATTTGATACTTATTATGAATACTGAGGATACGCATTGTATAAAATATTGGTTAGGCTTTTTTCGCGTAAGTCTTGTTACATTTGAATAGAAGCACGCTATACCTAATCCCTAGCCTCTTTCCCACCCCTATATCTTTCTTCAAAAGCTACGCCAATGCACCAAGCAAGCTAGGTAAGGAAGGGGGAGAATTTCAAGGCTTTTAAGAAACACGGGGGAAAGGGAAACCCGTGTTTTTATGATTTGTAGCGGTTGATGCTGTGCAAGTTGGGCTGCTCTCAAGAAGGATGAGAGAAGTTTCTAGTAGGTCACAATATGATTCGATTGCAAAATCGCTATAAAGCAAGTACACGCGATATAGCCGCGTTGCGCTTGCCAATTGTAGGCATGCTCCTTTAAACGCTTCGTCGCGCGAGTATTCGAGTATTCAGTTCGCGTTCCGATTTTTGGTAAATGCTGCGGTTAAAGCTTTGGTGTAATGCACACTAAGAGGATTACTTTGAACGATTGGCAGCCGTCAACAATTTTTGGTAAATGCTACAATTAGTATTTACTTAACTAATTAGCGTCGTGCTAAAGTAAGACTTCTGGACGCACAGAATATTGCAACTTACTTTGATAGAAGCTTCATCGATAATAACACTACAGTATCTTTTTTGACTATAAAGTTTCTATGATAATCAGAACTTTTTCAAAAAACTTGTAGTATTCTACTTTTGACCCCAACAACGTCGAATTGTGGCAAATTCATCCAAAATTGAGAATATACCTTTGACATAATCTTCCTGACTCCATTGAGATGCTCGTAAGAAGCCTCGTTGCACAAGGGTTTGACGCAGACTAATATCATCCCAGAGTGACTTAATGGCTAGGGCAATATCTTCGGGATTTTTAGGGTCAACTAACAAAGCAGCATCTTGGAGTTGCTCTGTCGCACCAGAGACTTTGGAAGCAACCACAGGACAACCCAAAGCAAATGCTTCCAAGGGTGGTAGATTATCAGGCCCGAAAAAGGTCACAAAGG
This sequence comes from Cyanomargarita calcarea GSE-NOS-MK-12-04C, assembly GCA_019359595.1. Lineage (GTDB taxonomy): Bacteria > Cyanobacteriota > Cyanobacteriia > Cyanobacteriales > Nostocaceae > Cyanomargarita > Cyanomargarita calcarea. Next base: position 163,434 of record JAHHGZ010000013.1, on the reverse strand, counting down.
TAAGAGCAAAAGCATTTTGGTAAAGGGAAATCAAATCTTCTTGAGGTATGAACCCAAGAAAATGTACTTGCAAGGATATATCTAGTTTTGCTGCCATCTCCCTGATATATTCCTTGTTTCCTTTGTCCGAACCAGTAAAGACAACTGAAAATTTTAGGTCATACTTGTCTTTTAATAATTTTACAGCCAGCAACAAATTGGCATGGTTTTTGTGAGGCCAAAACTGAGCAGGATAATATAAATATTCATCTGTAAGATTATATTTATCTCGGATAGATTTGTCATTACGAAGAGCCGGATTTAAGGCAAATTGAGGTGTGGGTAAGGGTAATACCTTAATCCGCTCTGATGGTACTTCATAGAAGCGTTCAATTTCAGTTTTAGCAGTGTTTGTACCTGTGATAATAAACGAAGCTCGTTTCAATGTCTTTAAATAATACTGTTCTCGCTCATCCCATTTCCATCCTTCTGTACTTACTTCTGGGAAGTATGGCTGCATTCGATGTTGCAAATCCCACACTGTAACGATATTGGGAATTTTTGTTGTAAGACTATATGGACAGATATTCCAAATAATATCAATTTCGTGTTTTTGCAGAGGACGTAAGAGAATAAAATTTTCGTACCAATTCTCTATTTTAAACTTAGTTTTGGGATATCGTAATTTCTGAAAAATGGTATTTAAAATTACGTTCAAGCCATACAGCCAACTTTTTGTAATACCATCCCAAAGAGATATATAACAAATATTTTTTGCTCCCAAGAATTGCTGAGGTATTTCTTTTTGCCAGCCAAATACTAAAAATGTATGGCTACTCTCTGATGCTAATTTTATAAGTGAGTTAATAATTTCACTTGTAAATGTATAGCTTCCCCCATTGGATGGTAATTCTTCAGCTATAAATACAGCTACTTTCATTCAGACTACTCCTATGAAGTAAACGCCCCAAGTATCAAATCCGGCATTTTGATTGGTGAGCCACTCGCAACAGGTAATAACCTCAATCTGAACTTCCGATAATAGCAACTCAATCTCTGGCTTGAATAAGTAGCGCATCTGATGAGTTTCCTGTAGTTCCTCAACTGCATTGCTACTTTTATCCCTAATAAAGACTTGGTAATTTACATCTACTAAATTCTCATTGGGATGCATTACTGGCTCTGCGATTCTAGTAACAAGTATTTCTTCGTCTTCCAAACGTTTAACTCTGACTGCTGGACGTTCAGTCAATACCGCTGGTCCGTACCAAACATCAAAAATAAAAATTCCACCAGGTTTTAAATGCTCCTTAGCAGTGGTAAAAGCTGCCAGTAAATCTTCATTGGTTGTCTGGTAGCTAATGACATGGAATAGAGATACGACAACATCAAAAGTCTCATTCAATCTGCAAAGACGGATATCACCGTGGGTAAATTTCAGTTTTGAAGCTAACTCTGTCGGGAGTTCTTCGAGGCGATCGCTTGCTTTTTGCAACATTGAGAGGCTAAAGTCCACCCCATGAATTTGGTATCCCTCGTTTGCTAGCAGCACAGCGTGGTTAAGAGTACCACAGCCTAGCTCTAGGATATTCTGTGCATTGGGTGCATAAGTTTGAATCAATTGATGAATAAATTTAGCTTCTCCCACGTAATCCTTATCACGGTAGAGCAAATCGTAGTAACGGGCGTAATTACCAAATACACTCATGGAAGACTCCTCAATATAATTTGTCAAATTTGTGATCCTGTTTCTTGACCGCAGGCATCTACGTACCCATATCTCTTCGTGTCTGCTTTAATAAATTAGATTTTATGCAACAAACTGGCTAATTTTGAAAGTAATCTAATTACATTGACGAAGGAAGAAGGAAGAAGGAAGAGGTTTCGACCTGTGGATTCAAACCCCAACTCAAAACAAGCGACCTGTAGACGTCGGGGTATTAAACCCCCACAAGGAAGTGGGTAAACACGTAGATTAAAAGAGACGCACTGTATTTTGGCTTTGAGTACAATATTCAAGCAAATAATTCGTGCAATATCTTAGCTACTTGCTCAATTTGCTCATTCTTCAGTGCCATCCCACTAGGGATATAAAAACCACGACGAGCAATTTTTTCTGCTACAGGACAAGATACACCATCAAACAACGCCATTTTTCGGAATATGGGTTGCTCGTGCATGCACCAGAAAAATGGACGAGTGCCAATTTTATATTTAGCTAATCGTTGCATAACCTCTTGTGTACCGAAGGACACATCATCATTTAAAATTAAGGCATACACCCAATAAATATTCTCAGCATAGTCAGTTCGCGACCTGGGTAACTGTAAGCTTGGGATATCTGATAAAAGTTCTGTATATCGTTGCCCCATATGACGCTTACGAGCCACAAATTCGTCTAATCGCTCTAGTTGAGCCACCCCAACAGCGGCTTGCAAATTGGTCATCCGAAAGTTCCAGCCTAGCTCTTCATGGACAAAGCGTTTTTCGGGTTGAAAGCACAAATTGCGTAAAGCACGACAACGCTCTGCTAATTTGTCATCATCTGTGACCAGCATTCCCCCCTCACCGGTCGTAATGTGCTTGTTGGGATAAAAGCTGAAGGTACTGATAGCGCCAAAACTACCACAGGACCGTCCTTTATAGGTTTGACCATGCATTTCGGCTGCATCTTCAATGATTTGCAGTCCATATTTATCAGCCAAAGCCAGCACCAAATCCATATCTACAGGCAATCCATAGATATGAACAACCATGATTGCTTTTGTCCTAGGTGTGATTTTTGCTTCAATTAGATTGACATCCATATTCCAGGTGTCGGGGTCACAGTCCACCACTACTGGTACAGCACCAGCACGAACAATCGCAGCAGCACAGGAAATAATGGTGAATGTGGGGAGAATGACTTCATCACCTTGACCAATTTCTAAGGCTGCAATTGCGGTGTCGAGAGCCACAGAACCATTGCTGACAGCTATGCCATGTTTGCGTCCCACACGGGCAGCAAACTGGTCTTCAAATTGCTTAACAAAGGGTCCTTCAGAAGAAATCCAGCCAGTTTCAATACACTCAAATAGGTATTTCTTCTCGTTACCGTCTAATAGTGGTTCATTTACTGGAATCGGATTCATAACTTATATCAAACCTGTTTACACCGGAATTATTTCTCTTCCCTCGGATTTTATACTCTCTGGGCTTCTGCGGTTTTTTAATCATTCCGACACTACCGGAATTGATATTACTAAATTCAATGACCTTGACTTGTTCTGCGGTGATACCCACAAACCTGGTTTTATCTTGCTCACCTAGGTAAGGACCTTGCTTAACTTCAATCATTTCGATTTCTTCTAAAACCTCAAAGCCATGACCACCAGTGACAAGCATGATCGTATCTCCATCTTCTAAGATGCGACTTTCTAGATATTGCTGCTGGTCGTTGTAAAAGTCTACGCGCAGTTTGCCTTTTCTGATAAACAGAACTTCTTGAGTATATTGCACTTCACGGCTTACACGGTTGTGGACGTGGGGCGGGATAATTTTCCCCGTGGGGTGGTGCATATAGCCTAACTGTTGCGATAATTCGTCTGGCGTGAAGAAGTGAATACCCGGTTTACTAAATTTGTGGGAAACAATCACAGCTATTAGCTGATTCTGGTAGGTAATGTTGTCAATCATGAGTAATATTTATTTGAGGTAATTTATAGTCCCAGTAATCTGTTTTTAACACCCAGTCTAAAAGCTCTGGATTGTTAATAATAGCGTTTTTATGGAATTGATATCCTCTTTTGTAAGCATTAAAGAAGCGTTCTTTTAGTGCTTTTTTTTCTTTTTGACTAATAATTATTTTTTTGCCTATTTGCTTGAACATTTTCAAGATATTTTTAATCTTATCAATCAGGCTTACCTCTTTTAATTGACCTTGAGATTGTCTGAAGAATGAGTAAGAATCACTAACTCCTTGATAAAAGTAACGTCGATCAAAATATTCATAAGTCATTCTTTCTTGAGAAACACTATGAAATACCAACGCATTCGGTTGATAGATTGCTCTATATCCCTGAAGTTTTGCTTTTTGAGTTAAACCCGTTTCTCCATCTCCCTGAAAACACTGTAAATGTTTAGGAATACAATCAGGATGAAATCCACCTAATTCAAATAAAGCAACCTTGCGAATTGAGAAATTTAAACCCCAAACATAATTAGCATCAATATCTCTAACTTGGTCGCCAAAATCTAATAAACTCAACTCAGAGCAGAGTTTACCGTAAGGATGCTCTATCCAAAACCATTCCAGCCATTTAGGTGGTTCAACTTCAAAATCAGGCAAATTACGTCCCCCTACGATTTGAACTGTGGAATCGTCAAAGGATTCTTTAATTGCTTGCAACCAATTTACATCTGCTTCAATATCATCATCTATGAAGACTAAAATTTCACCCTTTGCTTCTAATGCTCCTCGATGACGACCTGATAACAATCCTGGCTCTGGTTCGTAAATGTAACGAATTTGATGGTTCGGATGTTCATATTTGTTTTTTTCATATACTGATTCAGTTTCATCCTTTGAGCCATTATCTATAACTAAAGTTTCATAGTTATTTATCGGAAAATTTTGAGCAACGAGAGATTTTAATGTCCTATTTAGACTTTCGGCACGATTCAGAGTTGGAATAATAATTGAAATCATAATTTAGCAATATTTTTTCTTGCAAATATGAAATTAGACCTGATAACTTATCGCTGAAAAAAAACAATTTCATCACGACAGTTTGGCAGGTTTTCAACAACCTTAAATCCCAAAGACTTTAATTGTGATTTAACATTTTCAACTTTTTCATATCCAATTGTTGTATTGTGTAATTCAATCACAATTTTTTTGACGTTATGTAAATCATCATCTTTGAGCAAATCATATTCTCCACCTTCAATATCAATTATTACAAAACTCGGATTAATGCGTTTTAGTTCTTCCTTAAATGATTTGACAGGTATGGTAAGAGTTTTTTCTATTTTTTCTGGATTAGGCTTCATAAAAGAGGATTCCCAAAAATCTTTTGTTACATAAAAGTTCTCTATCCCTGTTTGCTTTCCAATTAAACACATTTCGAGATTAGGATTAACATGATTGATTTCATAGGTATTACGAATTGGTTGTTCTAATGCGATATTAGCTTCATAAGCATAAATACTTTCCGAACCAATCTTCTTAGCACAATAGCTAGAAAGAAAACCTATACCAGCGCCAATTTCCATGATGACATCATCAGAAGCAAGATAAGATTTAACAAGTTGAATTTCTTGTTGCTCATAGTACCCCTTATAAATTGCTTCTTTTATACTAGAAGATAAATAATCTCCTAAATTTATTTTGATGCCTTCTAATTCAATAGTTGTAGGTTCAATTTGCCCTTTTGAATTTTTCAGAAAGTGCATTGATTTTTTCAGGATTTTCAGAGAATTATGTATCATAAAATATAAAATATGGTGTTTACTTTATCTGCATTTATCTGCGGTTAATTAGTTTTCTTTTTACCTCTCTTAAATGAAAACCGCTAGAAACAACATTAGAGTTATTGCAATTAGTCGCAGTAGGCGCTGTACGTCTTCGGTGTAGGTTAGAACGCAGATGGACGCAGATGAAAAAGACTTTTGCACTCTTGAAATAGTGATTAATTTTGAGAGTAGCAACACTACCTTACTATATTGATAGTAGATTTTGGAACAATATAGCCATGTTGAATATCATGAGGAAAACTTCTACCTCGTGTCGGAGATTCATGAATGTCAAACTTCACCACTTCATTAATTTGGTCAAGTGTTTCTGTATTATGGCTTCCCACCCAAACATTTATCAAGTATTGACCTGGTATCAGTGGTGGCAAATCAATAGAAACGTTAACAAAGTGTTTTTCTTTTGAATTAGTTAAAAAGCCTTCAATCTGTGGAATTGATTGCATTAATACTGTACCATTTTTTGCGCAAACTTCTACTGCTAAAAAGGCGGGATTATGTTTTAAATTAGATTCTAATAAAATTTCTAGTTCTAAAAATAGCTCTGGTTGTTCACCCTTTAAAACTGAATTTAATTCAGTTATTGCTAAACTACCTTTTTGCTGATTTGAAGGTCTGATCCAGTTTGAACCTTGCTCTTGATCGTTTTGATTTTCGTAAGCTGCTATACAATGACTTGTGCTACCACTACAAACCACTTGTCCTTTATTTAATACAAACGCAGTTGAGCAAAGAGCATAAAGTGCTGCCATATTATGACTTACAAAAATTACTGTTCTTCCATCTTGAGCTACCTCACTCATTTTTCCTAAACATTTTTTTTGGAACTGAGTATCCCCAACTGCCAACACTTCATCGACAACGAAAATCTCTGGTTCCAAATGCGCGGCCACTGCAAACGCAAGCCGTACATACATTCCAGAAGAATAACGTTTAACAGGTGTATCTAAAAATTTTTCTACTTCTGCAAACGCTACGATTTCATCAAACTTGTGTTGAATTTCTGCCTTGGTCATCCCCAAAATTGCACCATTGAGAAAGATATTCTCTCTGCCCGTAAGCTCTGGATGAAAGCCTGTTCCTACTTCTAATAAACTGGCAACTCGCCCTTTAATTTTGATTCTTCCTTTTGTCGGTTCGGTAATTCTGCTGATGATTTTCAGTAGTGTCGATTTCCCTGCACCATTGCGGCCAATAATACCAACTTTGTCGCCTTGCTTAATCTCAAATGATACATCATTTAGTGCCCAAAATTCCTCACGCGCAGGATTATATCTATCAGGATCGGAAGGCTTGAGAAGTTTTTTACTCAGGGACTGTACGCCATTGTTGATAGATTCCCGCAGAGATTTGTATTTGCTTCGCCCTTCTTGTTGATGACTCAGAATATACTTTTTACTCAGATTTTCAACTCTAATTACTGTTTCTGACATGGGTAGTTGATTCCGTGACAATTAACGTTGTACTTAGCCAATATATATGCTTGGGCTCCACCCATTCTCATCCTCAAATAGTTTGTATTTTTAAACACAAAACTAGATGCATTACCCGGCATATTAGATAGCTTTTTTTACTGCTTTCAATTCACTTAAAACTGAGTTTACTAGTTGTAAAGTAAAATTGTATTTGAACATACAACTTACTTAGTAAAAATAGTTACTGTAATTTTAAGCAAAAATAGTTAATTTATTATTCTACTGACTTGTCTTTATTAAAAGTTTAATTATTTGATTAAATAAAATTACAATGCATAATAATTAATATTTTTATATAAAAATACGGTGAAGTTTTAGAGGCTATTTAACAATAAATAGAGTTCTTGCTTCATTGCCAAAAAAATAATTAATTAGACTCCATTTGCGATTTCCAAGACTGGGCATAGAAACCATCTTGAATGAGTAATTCATCATGGCTACCTGATTCTACAATCTCACCGGCACGCATAACGTGAATAATATCAGCCCGCATTGCCAAGGTAAAACGATGAGTGATGACAATTGCAGTACGTCCATTTGCCATTGTGCGAAATCGCTCTAACCAATCATGCTCGGCCCAAGGGTCCATTGCACTGGTGGGTTCATCAAGGATAATGATTTGAGCTTGTCTGAAGAATGCTCGTGCTAAGGATATACGTTGCCATTGTCCGCCACTTAAATCCGTACCTTCAGGGAACATCTTCCCAAGAATTGTGTTGTAACCTTGGGGTAGGTGAGTAATTTTCTCATGAATCCCACCTGAATAAGCAGCAGCTTCTACTTCAGCTTGGCTTGGGGTCTTAGATAAATCTCCCAAAGTAATATTATCAGCCGCTGTGAGGTAGTAATAAATAGGGACTTGGAATAAGACTGTGATTAATTCCCGCATTGCTGATACTGCATAGTCACGGAAATTGATCCCATCTAGTTCAATGCTGCCAGATTCAGGATCGTAAAAGCGACACAGAAGTTTCATGAGTGTACTTTTACCAGCCCCATTATCCCCCACAATTGCCACAATTTTGCCTACAGGAATGTTGAGGTTAAAGTCTTTTAGGATTACCTGCTCGCTACCAGGATAGCGAAAAGTGACTTGCCGAAAACTAATTCCTTGCTTGAGTTGTAACGGTACAGGCAAAGGGTTGGGAGGATCTACTATTTGGGGTTTTATCGCTAAAAACTCAAACAGATTGCTAATAAATAGACTGTTTTTGTAGATTTGTCCTAAATTTCCCAGAAGAGATTTTACAATACTCTGTCCCTTATTAAAAGCTTGGTAGAAGAGTGCGAGTTCACCCAAGGAAATACTTCCTAAGAGTACTTGACGACCCATCCCGGCAAGGGCAACACCAGTGAATAATAACGCTATGGCTCCAGCACCCAAGCGACCCAAGCTTTGTTCTCTAATCAGCTTCATTTGCTCATTGCGCAGGCGATCGCGTAATCTTTGATAAGCTAATTTAAAGTATGGGCCAAAGTTGAATACTCGTAGTTCCGCAGCCGCCCAATTACTCGTCAGCAGCATTTGATAATACCACAATCGTCGTCGGTCTGTAGTTGTTCGCTGTGACCACTGGTACTGTCGCATATTTAGGCGCAACGCTACATAAAATGCTGGTAGAGCGCTGAGAAATAAAATAATTGGTAGCCAAAAACCATAGGGGAGTATCACTGCTGCCATTGCAAATAGAGTGATACTGTTTTGTAAAAGGCTTCCAGAGTTCTCTAATAAAGCAAGTGGTCGGCTGCTAGCACCCTCACGGGCACGTTCGAGATAATCATTATATTCAGAAGATTCATAGCAACCAAAATCAATAGCGATCGATTTCTCGTGAACCAAAGCACTAATCCGATCTTGTACCAGTTCTGATTGAGCAGTGCGAATCCATTCAGTAGCGGATTGCAGAAATTCTCCCGTAATGAGAACACCTACCATCAAGGCAACTGGCATGAGAAGTGTTTGGATGCTACTCGCAGAAATACCAGCACCAACCGCTCCCACTAAGGTATCGACTAATAGTCTGCTGAGGTAGACAGTAGCTGCTGGTAATATTCCCTGAATGATTAATAAAATTATCCAAGCTAAAGTCCAATTGCGAGATGCTGTCCAAATTAAAGTAAAAGTTTGGGTTAAATAAGATAGCCGAGCTACAACCCAACCCAGGGAATTGGTACGAGAAAAGGGGTTAGATTCTTTAGACATCCTTTTATGTAGCTTTAGGGTGTTGCGGCTTGGTGCATTCGGGTGAGTGAATCTTTTTCGACTAATTTGGCAACTTCAGATAAGAAGGAAAAAGATAGAGGCCGTTCCAAGCTAGAAACGGGAACATTCTTGATTAAATTAGTACATTGAGCCAGATGTAAGGAAGCTGCTGCACCTTGGAACAATTTGTTCCCAAATCGAGATACATAGGAGTTAATAATTAATTGCACAATGGCTTCTTGGGGCTGTATAGGTGTAATTTTGGGTAACAATCCTTCCGAAAGTACGTAAATACGCTTAAGTTGCATGGGTTTTTCTAAGAACCTATCAACAACTCGACGTGCCCGTTTTTCGTACCCTGTGGCAAGCTGGGGTAGTGTTTCTGGATTATCTCCCAAGGAATGAATGGCTGAGGAAGGCCAAAGTTTGAACTGAGGAAAGCCAGGAATAGCAAAAGGACACTCAGAATCACTAAACTTAATAACAACTAAATCATCAGCCATTAGGTGATGTCCTCTTCCATAGAGTGTTGCTGCCATAGTAGATTTACCTTGCCCCTTGTTACCTAAAAAGGCAACGACACCATCATTTATGGCCACAGCACTAGCGTGCAACACCAGCAATCCTCGTTGATGGAGTAACACAGCCATAATCGTTCCCAGAAGAGGTAGTCTGATTGAACGTTCTTCTATTTTTGGCAAAGGTTCAATAACAATTTCTGTGCCATTTTGTACTAAGAATTTTCCTATTTGATTCCAGAAAAAATAAGATTTCTCTAGAGATATATGCTCTCTGAATATTTCCGAGGGGTTTACCTCAAACGGAAAGTCATCAATTATTCCTAACTTAATTACTACATCTGCTTTAGTCTCTATCGTTAAGTTTAGTTCTGGTAAGGACAAAGCAGATTGAATATTCAGCCCATAGGCATGATAAAAATACATTTTCCGTTTACCTTGTTGTTTTTAGTGGTATAAAAGTTTTTTTACAATTTGATTTGTAGGTAGTACTATTTTTTGGTTTGGGCGGGCTGGAGAAGCTCTCCCCACAAGAGTTTTGTGATTTTTTTGGTTTGGGCTTCCAGCTCATCCAAATTATATTTAATAATGCCTACTTAAAAATCTTAAAAAATTTTGTAAGTAAGGCAAGAATTATAGTTAACCTTACTTACAAAAATCCTCAAATGATGGCATTTGTCAAATTGAGAGTGAATATTTAGCAATCTAAATATTCACTCTATTTTATGCCCGCGTTTCAGTTCCTATGAACACACAGGGAAAGCGTCGCTGTCGTTAACAGTTCCGTTGGGTTGGTCGGAATTCTGCTTACAACCTGCAAGGGTAATTTGCTCAACATTTCCATGTACACTGAGTTGGGGTTTGGTGTAGGATTTCTTAGACATGAATTTGATTCCTCAAGAATGTGTTTTTGGTGAATACGGCTTATGGTCAGCCGTTGGCTATCGAATTTACATCAAGTAAATGAAACAGCGAGCGATCGCCTAAACCGTCTTAATTGGTTCTTTTAACTTTTTACTTTTTACTTAGTTCAGTTTTGCGTAGCCATAGAGCCAGCGATAAAATATTCCAAATTGTGACTGCTTCATCACCTGTCGCTTTCCCAGTTAAAAAACGCTGGTACGCTTCTTGCAATACACTTAAATTCACATAACTCTCGATGACTTCTGGATGTTTCAAAATCACGTCATCCAAGCACTCACGTTCAAAAGTGAGTAGCCCGTGATTAAAACTTTGTGAATGGTCTGTTTTCCCAGGACGCCATTGAATCTCTTTGGGCATAATCCCTTCCATTGCACGACGCATCACCATTCGACCCCAACCTCGGTTCAATTTTTGTTCGGGAGGTAATGACAAACAAAACTCTATCAATCGTTTATCCCAAAAAGGAAATCGCGGCTCGATACAAAATGCTGCTGCTGCACTGTTGAGCTTTTCTAAGGTATTTTGTTCGCCGGGATCGGTTAAGCGGCGATACTGACTTTCCCTCTCTGTCTTTGGTCGTTTTCGCTTTGTTGAATCATTAGACGATTCGTAGCGTTGAATAAAATCTCTGCTGAGAATATTGCTCAACTCTGAAGGTTTTGCCCCACGCTTGGAATAACGCATCAATCGCCGCAATGACCCGAGGACTCGCAGGATGAAAAACTTAGATATCAGAGGGTTTAGTCCGTATACACGCATCCAAGCCAGTAGAGGAGGTATCCAAGGCTGGTTGAGATTCTTTGAGAATGCCCTTACTTCTGAAGCCAAGGTAAGCCAGTGTCCTGCTTCTGCTAGTTCTGTTAAGTAACCTGTCCCGTGAGATACGGTATTATCGCCATCAAAACCATCCAAAATCACTCGTACACCATGTGAAGAAGCAGAGTCATACAAAAACCAATTTGCATAAAAATTTGCAAGACTTTGAACTTCATCTTGATGCCAAAGAACGCGGTCTAAGTCACTTAGGGGACTGAGTGCATCCGTATTCAATTGGTGTGATTCCAGACCACCTTTTGCTAAGACAGCATTTTGATAAAAGCGTTCATCACATTCAGTTATCTGTTCGTGGATAGCTGAAAATGTATGTAACTTGGAGTTTTCGTTGTTGCTGTATAGCTCCTGTGCCACACAGGTAATGGAAGAGGAATCCAATCCACCACTTAACATCGATCCCACGGGAAAGGCACTGCGTAGGCGACAACGCACAGCTTCAGTAAAGATTTCCCGAAACTTTGCTGCATACTCTTCATCTGAACCCAGACGCAGCTCGCGGTTAGGATCTAGAGACCAGTAGGATTGTAACTGCACTCCTTGACAACTCACCTTCATAATGTGTGCAGCAGGAAGACGTAGAATATGCTGATAAAATGTAATTGTGGTATCAAGACCGCCTAATCCAAAATGGTCAGCAATTTTCTTCTCATTGAGTTGCCGTGGAACCTCCGGTAAACACAAAAGCCCTTTAATTTCGGTCGCAAAGGCAAAAGTCTGACCAGAAGAATAGTAGTAAAAAGGCTTGACCCCAAAATGGTCTCTGGCACAGAAAAGTGTCTGCTCTCGCTTATCCCAAATCGCAAAGGCAAAGTCACCCAACAGATGCTCCGGACACTGTTGACCCCATTTCTCATAGGCTGCCAATATCAACTGGCTATCCGTAATTTTCTCAGGTGGACACTTCTCTAACTGGAATGCAGAAATAAGTTCCTCTCTGTTATCGATGCGACAATCGGCAGTAATTACGACATCACCGCTCTGACTGACTAAAGGTAACTTTTCTAGCAAGGATTCGGGGGTTGTCCAGAGCATCCGATGCCCAAAGCCAACTGGCCCATCGATCCAGATATCTGCACCATCAGGACCCCGATGAGCCAAAATATCTACCATCCGTCCCAATTCCTGTTCTACAGGTCTACCATCCAGGTAGTGGATGCCCACGATCGCGCTCATAATTTAACTCCTTCGAGGGATGGTAGTGGGATATAGCGTCCAAGGTCTGGAAGATGACCTATAGCAACTCGTCCCTGATGTTCAATCCAGGCATGAGCTTCTAATTTTCCTCCTTCTGCTTTCGCAACACCTATTTGGAGTTGTGGTGAGTAACCATAGCGACTCATCAGTATGTGGGTAGTTAAAGCCCGTGCCAAACACTTGACACCCGGCAGCATATAGCGACTAATCACATTAACTGACCAAATAATTCTGCTTGGGGAAGTTTGATTTTTGACTGGTGACTGAAAAGTTGTTTGACTAACTCTTCTCACCCATTTAAGTAATGTCCGGAATCTCAGCAAGTACAGCCCCAATCTCATAGTTAACAGCAAAACTAAAGTAGAGAGGAGTAAATAGCGATCGCCCCAACTTAAACCCAAAAATTTACGCAATCTTCTCATCCCTAACCTCAATCAGCCCAACGGCTTGTAATTCTTCAAGTAATGCTAAGATATCAATCAAGCAACTTGATGATTCAACTTCATACTCTTGCAAAAGAGTTTGTTGGATATCTAATACACCCTTTGGTTCTTGAATCAGAGTCCAAATCCTAGCTCCTACCTCATTTAGACCGTGGTAAATCCCAGTTTGGAGATTGAGAATGACTGCTTCTCCACCAATATCTGAAAAGATTTGCTCATTGGCTGCAACTACCGTTGAGTAGTCAAAGATTTTGTGCTTTAGTTGTGGAAAGTTCATAGTTTGTAAATTTCCTTTAGCTAATCGGTACTTCTACTTCCCATAGTCAGTGGATCGCACCCGATGAAGTTGTTGGGGATGTGTGCGTCACTGGGGAACCTGTAGCGCAAAGCAAAGCCGTAAGCATTCAGCGCTGCTTTATGCTAGTGGTCTATGTCATTAATTCTGGGGGGTACTCGACGATGAAGCCCCCCTGCCCCCAATTTTGGGGAGGATAAAGATAAGCCCCCTAAAATCCCCAATTCTGAGGGACTTCAAATTGAATTTTCTTGTCCCCCAGAATTGGGGCAGGGGGACAAAAGTGTCGCACCCACCATAGCGAATGAGATGGAGTACTAGGGTAGCTCCGCTTTGCGGGGTGGGACGATTCGGTGGGAACAGTTGTTAATCAACCGGACTTGTATAACCTATCGATGCAAATATGACTACCCCGGCAGCGACTTCATGACCGATGAGTAAGGTCAAAAAAGTGGTAGATATACGTTAAAGACTATCCCTGGAGCAAATGTTGTATTAATTACATCAAAGTCTGTCGCTCTACATTTGGTGGTGGTAGATTTTTGTACAGAAGCGACTGGATGTATAAATTTTCCGAACCCGTAGAAAATATATTAGGTTAATTCAGATACACATGTTCGAGTTTTATCTCAAGTTCATCAAAAAAATACAATTTCATTAACGTTGTTTAACACTTAATTAGAACGGCATTAATAATTAAAGGTTTATACTAAGCGGCTCTAGCTCTACTTTGAGGGCTGTACTGCTTCGCAGAACCTGTAGGGTAGCCCTCACTACCAGCCAACTTATTTTTTTACATCTTGCTCTACAAACTAAGCCCACAGAAAGCCAGCCAGGGACTATAAGTCCATTAAAATGGACTAAAAATGATCTTTGTTGTTCAAAGTCTTAAGGGCGTCTCCAACACTCCCTACACACTTCCACCATGCGATTTTTTGACTAAGTAGGTGAGCGAAAATAAAAACAACTATACTGTTGTCCGCAGCGTTGCGTAGCTACTCTACGAGAATGCTCCGCAAACCCGTAGGGTGGAGGCACGACGGAACAAAGAAGCGTTCCCGTTCACGTAGGCTGCATCTAGTCCCCCTGGGACTTAGTGTGCCCGTAAGGACGATTGGTAGCAACCGCAAAGGTTTCGGACTTTTTACATTTTGTTACATAGCTAGGTTTATTCTCACCTACTTACTTATGCCGGGGTGTTTGCTGCTGTAATGAATGTGGGGCTTTCCGGTGCAGCACGGTTGTTAGCTTGCCATCGCAGTTACAGACGATCCCTCGTTGCTTAATCGAAACTTAAATATCTACTGTTTTTCTAAGAAGAGGTAACTGCTTCAGGATGAACACAATCAATAACGAACTTAGTACCAATAAGAAATCGTAGAGGATATTTGACACCAAACTGTTAGATAAAATTAAACTACGAAAATATGGTAGTGTCACATGTCCCACAAATCTGTGAACAAGATATATGCCAAGCGTGTTAGATCCAATTATCACCAAACTATGATTAATCTTTTTATTTTCATAGGTGAGTTTGGAAAAGAATAGAAAAGTTGAAACTGACATTATGAGCGTCATTATGGAGTAGTAACCATTCCACACCGTATCATAAACAAGATTGTTTGAGGCAGTCATTATAACGCCGTACAGAAATAACACAAACAATGCAGTGAAAAAAGATACGAGTAGTACTCTGATTGATACATTAATTTTGTTGTTTGTCACTCTCTCAGAGAGGATACCACCAGCAATAAAGTAAAAAAATGTATAATAGTAGTTTCCAAATGGATTTATTGTAGGGAAAAAATTAAAAGAATCGTTTTTAAGAAGATTGAGTCCCAACACGAATTCAACTAAATTTAATAAGCTATTCAGAAATAAATTGCCGAAAGAAAAAGCAAAAACAATAAAGCAAAATAATTTGAGAAGCTTCCTTTCTGGAATATCATAAATTTCCTTGATAATTGGAAATAACAAATAAACTGAAATTAATGCTTGTAAGAACCATAAATGATTGCTTATTCCTTGTTTAAGAAAAAACCATGCCTGGAAAAAATCTTTCAAAGAGTATGAATTTCCTTCGATTGGGATAAATACCATCAAGTAAATAATACTCCACACAAAAACTAGGATGTATAGATAAAGCACTTTCTTGAGATGGCTTCTCAGTTCGTATGGCTTATTCAATAACAAAGCCCCGTTAACCATAAAGAATAAGGGAACTGCGATGCTTGAGATGCCTTGAAAAAAGTAATTTATATAGACTCCAAAATTTGGATTGTCAAGAATATTGGAATTAAGATTATTGTAATGATATATACAAACTAAGTAAATAGCTAAAACTTTGATAGCATCGTAATAAAAAATCCTAGTCTTTGTTTTCGGTTTGCTTGTATACATAAACTTACTACCCGGATTCTTTACTGGAGTTTAGATTACTTCTCAATACTGAAAAAAGTCAAGTAAATTTTAGCACTTATTATTGACGGACTAATTAAGTAATAATCAGTAAATATAGCTAGTACTTACCGACATTGTAGAGAATAGACTTCTGCAATTGAGAATAATCAAACCCAATTAAATTGAGGCTTTTAAGTTTCGCACTCCTGACTAGACTAAATAATCAAACTCCAAGAAAAAAATAGGGGGTCTGTGTTCAATGAGACCCCCTTTTGGCAGAAGCTGAGAGAAGTACTACCTACTCTCACTTGCTAATATGAAATTTGACAAACTTCATGAACAGTCAGGAAGCTTACTAATATCTGGCAAAACTCATGATGCCACCTTTGAGCTTACGGAGAGTACGGGATTTATAAGCACTGCTCCTTCTTCAATTGTGAAACACTCTACTTTCTAACTGCTGAAAACTCCTGTAATGTAGCGTTGAATACAGTTGATCTGTTAATACCGTTTCTTTGTGAAGCTGCATATATTAACCCCCGGCTACGCCGTCCCCCCTTGCCAAGGGGGGACTACAGGGGGGTCTTGATTATGTGCATCTTCATACAGAATTGGTATAAGTTGTTCTAATACCAATTCTCTATGAGGTTGCGCTTTATTCACCCACAGGCAGCAAGCCTGGACGCCAGGTGCTTCTCAATAAGGAGACGCTACGCGAACAAGTCGGCGGAGCCGCCCAACGCACTGGCTCGGCTATACAAACATTCGCCCTTGGCGTTCCCGTAGGCAAAGCCAGCCCGAAGGGCTTAGGGTAGCCCACCTACGTGGGCTAATTAGGCGCATCTTTATAAAGAAGCGGTATAAACAGAAAAAAATTAAAATTACTCTAGCTAAAGATAATTTTGACAAAATATAAAGTATTCATTCTTCTAGCAAGAATATCCGGAAAAAAACAAAAAATTCATAGAATCTCCATATACTTACGCTAATATTGCGTAGATTTTTATGCGGCTCAAAGCTACACAGTATGAGTATTCCAGCGGTTTTAAATAAATATTCCCAAAATTTTCAGTATATTTTCTGATGATGAAGATGCTTAGAATAGTTGCCAATTTGCCGAATTATTATGACAGAATCTTCTAGGGACTACCGCGCAATTGTAAAAAAGCTACACAAAGTTAAATAAATTACCGTTATAGTTGTTAGTGTTTTGAGACTGAATTACGAGATTCCTAGACCGGGTTAAAATCTTAGCTTAGAGAAGTAGCGAAATATCCTGATAGTGGGATTACTTAAGGAAGTAACAAAGCATGAGTAAAAATAATAATGTGTTTTCTATGAGTTGGGATTTCCTAAGTAAAAAGCGAACCGCGCCTTGTAAAATTGATGCACAATATAGGTAAGTAGATGAACAGTAAAGAACTGACTATTGAGGCAGGTCGTGCAGAGAGCCAGTACTGGAAGGATCTGTGGAAGTATCGGGAACTATTCTACTTTCTGGCATGGCGCGATATATTAGTGCGCTACAAACAGACAGTGATTGGGATGGCATGGGCATTGATTCGGCCTTTTCTGACGATGGTGGTATTCACCGCTGTGTTTCAAGGTGTGGCAAAGCTGCCCAGTGAAGGTAATGCACCTTATCCCATTTTGGTTTTTGCTGGGCTGCTACCCTGGCAGTTTTTCTCCGGTGCGCTGAGTGAATGCAGTAACAGTTTAGTCAACAACGCCAACCTGCTTTCCAAGGTTTACTTTCCCCGTTTGATAGTGCCAACCAGTGCGGTGATTGTCAGTTTTGTAGACTTCCTGATTTCTGGCATGATTTTGCTGGGGTTGATGGCTTACTACAACTTTATTCCTGACTGGCGTATTTTGACACTGCCACTGTTTACTCTGATTGCCTTTGCTGCGTCGATTGGAACAGGGTTGTGGCTGGCGGCTTTGACTGTGGAGTATCGAGATTTCCGATATGTCGTGCCGTTTCTAGTGCAGATTGGTTTGTATATTTCTCCGGTGGGTTATAGCAGCACTAAAATACCGGAACAGTGGCGACTGCTGTATTCACTCAACCCAATGGTAGGGGTAATTGACGGTTTCCGGTGGGCGATTTTGGGTGGTGAGTCGCAGATATACTTACCAGGTTTTGCACTCTCTGTGGCTTTAGTGATTCTGATGCTTGTGAGCGGTATTTGGTACTTCCGCAGAATGGAACGCACATTTGCTGACGTAGTTTAAAAGTGTTGTTGAGATAGGAGTAATGCAGATGTCAGATACTGTAATCCGAGTTGAGAACTTAGCCAAGAAGTATGTTCTGGGACATAAACAAGAGAGCAATAAGACATTTCGCGAAGCAATCACCAATGCGGGACAGTCTTTAGTTAGTGCATTGAACCCCCGTACCAAAAAGGAAGCAGAGCAAAGCCGCGATGAGTTTTGGGCGCTTAAAGATGTGTCGTTTGAGATTAAGCAGGGTGAAAAATTAGGTATTATCGGACACAACGGAGCAGGCAAATCGACGCTACTAAAGGTTATTAGTCGAATTGTTGAACCTACGAAAGGAAGTATTAGAATTAAGGGGCGAGTTGCTAGCTTATTAGAAGTCGGGACTGGTTTTCACCCAGAGTTGACGGGAAGAGAAAATGTCTTTCTCAACGGTGCAATTTTGGGAATGAGCAAGGCAGAGATAAAACGTAAATTTGATGAAATTGTCGCTTTTGCAGAAGTCGAAAAGTTTTTAGATACCCCTGTGAAACGCTATTCCTCCGGCATGTATGTGCGTCTAGCTTTTGCAGTTGCAGCACACTTAGAACCAGAAATTCTAATTATTGATGAAGTCTTAGCAGTAGGTGATGCTCAATTTCAAAAGAAGTGCTTGGGAAAAATGGAACAGATATCTGGGGAGGGAAGAACAGTCCTGTTTGTCAGCCATCATATGGGAACAATTAGCACGCTTTGCGATAGAGTAATTTACCTTTCAAAAGGTCAAGTTCATTCAATTGGTCTAACAGAAAAAATTGTAAAACTCTATTACTCAGAAATGTTAACTAATAAATCTCAGGATTTGCAAAAATTAAGATTATCTGGATTTGGTAAGAAAATTAGGTTTCTAGATATAAAGTTATTATCTTCTCAAGATGGAACTTTAATGTTTGGTCAACCAATTCAATATGAACTTACAATATGGTCAGATATAGATATAGATAGTTTAAGTATTGGTTCCAGTTTCTTCAGTAGCAATGGAAATTGTGTAGGAGCGCTATTTTCTGAGGAGTTCTCGGTAAGAGCTAATACCAAGCTGACATTACAGTTAGTAGTTTCAAATTTAAATCTTGCACCAGACTCGTATCATGTAGGTTTTAGTATTGGCTTTGGTCAAAAAGAAGGAATGAGAACGGATTTTGACATCGTGATTGGCAAGCCAGTATTTGAAGTTATTGCAATGCAAAACAGCGAATTTCATATTGCAAATTGGAGTGTAAGTTGGGGAAATATTGTATTTAAGGATGTGAGTTTGAGGATAGAAAAATTAGAGAGTAATACTTCTAGTATGGTCTAAAATATTATTAATTTAAAGGATTGCTTCAAGCATTTAATCTTGATTTTGCAAGTTTTGGAGTCAATAAATGAATAAGTATTCTCGCCTAACTATAGCAATACCTACATACAAAAGATGTAAATCTGTAGTATCTCTTGTAAATTCTATAATTCCTCAATTAGAAGATGATGATGAATTACTTGTAGTAGATGATGGTTCTCAAGATGGTACATCTGATGCTCTTGGAAAAATTAAACGGGTTCGATTAGTATCGAATTCAACTAATGAAGGAATGCTAAGTACTTGGAATAAGTGTTTAAAGTTTGCTAGTCGTGATTGGATATGCATGATTCACGATGATGACACTATTAATTCAGATGCATTAAATACTATTCGTAAAGCATGTACATTAGTACAAGGATCTGCTCTTATTGGTCATAATTATTTGGGTGACAACTTTGATAATTGCTTCAGATGTCGGATAGTCGAACCAGGTCCTTGGTCAGCATTGCATCCACTGGCAATACCATCTGGAGTAACAATCCACAGGAGTATTATTGATAATCTTGGATTATTTAACGAACAGTTTCAATATTCAGCAGATATTGAGTATTTATCTCGTATATCTAGTAAATATACCTCAATCATTATAGAGAATCCTTGTATTCTAACATTCAATTTGCACGACCAAAACTATGAATATAAAACGTGGGCAAAGCCAGATTGTTTAACACAACTGGAACAAATAGAAGAGTTAATTGTAACTTATTCTGGCTTGACTGGAGATGAAGCTTTAAAATATTTCCACAATAAGATGAATATGTATATTAGCTATATGCTTCGCAATTCCTATAAGGCTACAGATAAAACTTTACTCCGTAAAGTTGGAATTATGGCAAAAAATAAATCTTACCTTGGGAGGAAAAATCGTGTTATTGCCCATCTAGCAGCACTATTTAACTGGACTCCGAACCTATAGATTTAAAGAGAATATTTGACCTAAACATATGAGGAACTAAAAAATATATGTCTAGGAAACTACCGCAAAATATAAAGCAATTTATTGAAAAATTGGAAAAAGTTTCACGACAGAAAATTTTGAGAGTTTAAGCCGGAAATGATTTGTGGAGTTGTCGAACTAAAAAATTAAAATCTATGTCTTTCCTATCTGTAATTATTCCAACTTATAACTCTTCCGAAACCATTGAAAGATGCCTTAATTCACTAATTTGTCAAACCTATCAAAAGTTTGAAATTTGTGTATTAGATGGTGGTTCCTCTGATGGAACTATAGCTAAGGTTAATAACTTTCATGACCATTTCAAAAATATCAAAATTGTTAGCGAACCAGATAAAGGTGTGTATGATGCCATGAATAAAGGTATCGATCTCGCTGAAGGTAAATGGCTTTATTTTATGGGCAGTGACGATGAGATTTTTGATAAAGATGTCTTTTTAGATATCTCAAATACTCCCGTTTTGAAAAAGCATGGAATCATATACGGAAACACTTATATATCTGACGACACATCTTGGGCAAAAGCAGGTCAAGTATATGATGGATATTTTGATATAAAAAAATTACTCACTAAAAATATTTGCCATCAAGCTATTTTTTATAGGAAAGAATTATTTCAAAGATTTGGCAAATACAAGCTTCAATATCCTGTATGTGGTGATTGGGAAATCAATCTTCGTTTCTTCTCTAAAACGGATTCTATTTATTTAGATAGAATTATTGCAAAGTTTTATGGTGGTGGATTAAGTAGTAAGCCTGAAAATGACCCGATAGGGCACGACCTAAAAAAATTAAGACAACAGGCTTTAAAGGATTACTATCTACGGAAAATTACTTCATTTTTTCAGATTGCATAAAAGTTGAAGCTTAATACTTTATAAAATTAACATTAACACATCACTTGAGGCTTTGCTTTCTAAACAGACAAACTTTTCAAAGATACAATCAAGATGAAGTATCTAAATAAATTAGTAAGCTGAGATCATGAATAATAATCTGCTTCAAGCGATCGCATTCTATCTTCCCCAATATCACCCGATTCCAGAAAATGATAAGTGGTGGGGTAAAGGATTCACTGAATGGACTAATGTCTCTAAAGCCAAACCTCTATTTCCAGGACATTATCAACCCCACCTTCCTGCTGACTTGGGCTTTTACGATTTGCGTTTGCCAGAGACTCGTCAATCTCAAGCAGATTTAGCAAAATCCTACGGTATTCACGGTTTTTGCTATTACCACTACTGGTTTAATGGCAAGCGACTATTGGAACGTCCCGTTAATGATATCCTGGCTTCAAGACAGCCTGATTTCCCTTTTTGCTTGTGCTGGGCAAACGAAAACTGGACTCGAAGGTGGGATGGTTTAGAACGTGAAATGTTGATGGAGCAAGTCTATAGCGAAGAAGACGATAGACAGCATATGCAATGGCTTGCTCAAGCATTCAAAGACCCCCGCTATATTCGGATTGATGGCAAGCCTTTATTTTTGGTTTATCGGACAGAGAGAATTCCAGATCCGCTCACAACAGCCAAAACCTGGCGTGAAGAAGCACACAAACTGGGAATTGGTGAGATATTTTTGTGCAAAGTCGAAAGTTTTGCAGACGAACATAGCGACCCTAGTTTAATTGGGTTTGATGCATCTGTAGAGTTTCAACCTGACTGGCAAAGACTTGGTTCCCCATTGCAACAGGGGAAACTCTACAGATTGGCAAGAAAGCTGAGACTGGCTGAGAAGGCTTATGCAGAGAATAATATTTATGATTACATGACGATGGTTGAGCGGATGTTGGCAAAACCAGCCTCTGACTACAAGCGTTTTCCTTGCGTTACTCCATCTTGGGACAATTCTTCTCGTCGCACAAAAGGGAATGCAACGATTTTGCGGAACTCCACACCTGAAATTTATGAACGTTGGTTAAAAGAGGTTGTCAAAAAGACATTATCTAACGAATCCAGCGAAAAAATTATTTTTATTAATGCCTGGAATGAGTGGGCTGAGGGCAATCATTTGGAACCCTGTCAAAAATGGGGACATGCTTATCTAGAAGCTACCCAAAGAGCATTATCATCAACCTAATTAGTTAATTTATTAAACTACAAATATGCAAACATTCTTAGTCACAGGCGGTGTCGGTTTTATCGGTTCCAATTTCATCCTCAAGGCGAGAAAAGAGCAGTGGGCTAACATTATCAACCTCGATAAGTTAACCTATGCCTGCAATCCCCAAACCCTTGCAGAATTGCAGAACGATCCCGGATATTATTTTGTTCGGGGAGACATCAGCGATACAGAAATGTTAGGTTACCTTCTGGAGCGGTACCAACCAGACGCGATTCTTAACTTCGCAGCCGAGAGTCATGTCGATCGCTCGATTCTCAGTCCGCTAGATTTTATTCAAACAAACGTACTCGGAACCTTCCAACTCCTAGAAGCGAGCAAAGCTTACTGGGAAAAATTATCCCCAGAAAAGCGCGAAAAATTCCGCTTCTTGCACGTATCGACCGAT
Source organism: Cyanomargarita calcarea GSE-NOS-MK-12-04C (assembly GCA_019359595.1). GTDB lineage: Bacteria > Cyanobacteriota > Cyanobacteriia > Cyanobacteriales > Nostocaceae > Cyanomargarita > Cyanomargarita calcarea. The sequence continues at coordinate 140,596 of JAHHGZ010000013.1, read as the reverse complement.
GAAGTCTACGGTTCCCTCAGTCCAACCGATCCCGCATTTCGAGAAGATACCCCCTACGCACCCAACAGCCCCTATGCAGCATCAAAAGCCGGGTCTGACCATTTAGTACGCGCTTACTATCACACCTACGGCCTCCCCACTTTAACAACCAACTGCTCCAATAACTACGGCCCGCGCCAGTTTCCAGAAAAACTAATTCCCTTAATTACTCTCAACGCATTGAATGCTAAACCCTTACCAATCTATGGGGATGGTCAGAATGTCCGCGACTGGCTGTATGTTGATGACCATTGCGACGCAATTCAGTTGGTTCTGCAACAAAGCCGTCTTGGAGAAACTTACAATGTTGGTGGTAACAACGAGCAGAACAACCTCACAGTAGTTGAGGAAATTTGTGAAGTTCTCGATAAATTGGCTCCCAAACCAGGCTTGCGTCGTTCCGATCTGATAACTTTTGTTAAAGACCGCCCCGGTCATGACCGCCGTTATGCAATTGACTGTAGCAAAATCAAGCGCGATTTGGGTTGGGAACCAAAGGAGAATTTTGATAGTGGTTTGTTAAAGACAATTCAGTGGTACCTGAACAATCCAAATTGGGTTGAAGAAGTCCAATCTGGTGCTTACCAAACTTGGATTGAGCAAAACTACAGCGATCGCCAAGTCGCGTCATCGCCAATCTAGCACCAGCAATCGTCAGGCTTTGTAAGAGTAGCCCCAATACTGCTCGGTTAAGCCCAAAATCCCGCCCTAAAATAAATTTTGGGCTAATAGCTGAAGTAAGCTTTTAGCTTACTGGGGAGTCTTTTAACCCTTTTTAATGGGTTTTAGCTTCTTGCTATGTAGCCGAAGGCATCCCGAAGGGTAATTTATTTCACGGCTCAAAACCTTCGCAGTATTGAGAGTAGCCCCACCCGGATTGGGTGCAGGCGGATCTAACAAGCATCCCAACCAACACGAGGAGTGAAGTATGAAGGGTATCATTTTAGCTGGCGGTTCCGGTACGAGGCTGTACCCACTCACCAAAGTGGTAAGCAAACAGTTAATGCCAGTCTACGATAAACCAATGATCTACTACCCATTGTCAACTCTAATGTTGGCTGGGATTCGTGAGATCCTAATTATCTCGACACCCGACCATCTGCCACTGTTTCAGCAACTTTTGCAGGATGGCAGCCAGTGGGGTATGAAATTTAGCTATGTGGAGCAACCTCGACCGGAAGGTTTGGCACAAGCTTTTATTTTAGGTAAAGATTTTATCGGTAACGAACCTGTATGCCTAATTTTAGGTGATAACCTTTTCTACGGTCATGGTTTGGTCGATGTGTTGGCTCGTGCAGCCAAATTGCGTGAAGGTGCGCTCGTTTTCGGCTATCGAGTCGCTGAACCCCAACATTATGGCGTAGTTGAATTTGATACAACTGGGCGAGTAGTCAGCCTTGAGGAAAAGCCCAGCGAACCCAAATCTAACTACGCGGTACCCGGTATTTATTTTTACGACTCCCAAGTTGCAGAAATTGCCGCTAATCTTAAACCATCACCCCGTAACGAGCTAGAAATCACTGACTTGAGCCGGGTTTATCTCAATCAAGGACAATTGCAGGTTGAGCTTTTGGGTAGGGGTTACGCTTGGTTGGATACAGGTACCCATGAATCTTTGCACCAAGCCGCCAGCTTTATTCAAACCCTGGAACAACGGCAAGGATTTAAAATCGCTTGTGTCGAAGAAATTGCCTACCGTCAGGGATATATCAATGTCGATCAACTCTATCAACTTGCGAAACCATTAGCAAAAAGTACTTATGGTCGTTACCTGATGGACATCATAAATGCTGAGATCGCTAATTTTCAGGTTCTGAATCATCAAGTTGCATTATCTAATGTCTAAATTGGTGGATAGAGGTTTACAACGATGTTCAAGCCAATAGACCACCAAAAAACCTAACCCCTCTCTCCCCTACTAGGGAAGCTACGGTGTACACACAAGTCAAATTACCCCCCTTAATCCCCCCTTGTAAAGGGGGGAGACTGGAAATTCAGTTCCCTCCCCTTTGCAAGGGGGGGAGACTAGAAATTCAGTTCCCTCCCCTTTGTAAAGGGGGGAGACTAGAAATTCAGTTCCCTCCCCTTTGTAAAGGGGGGAGACTGGAAATTCAGTTCCCTCCCTTTGTAAAGGGGGGAGACTAGAAATTCAGTTCCCTCCCTTTGTAAAGGGGGGAGACTGGAAATTCAGTTCCCTCCCCTTTGCAAGGGGAGGGTTAGGGTGGGGTAAAAACCAACTACAAAACGCGATCGCTAAATTTAGGAATTTACAGACATATAAGAGGAAAGTACTGTGAAAGTAATACAGACTGAAATTCCCGATGTATTGGTAATCGAACCGCGAGTTTTTGAAGATGAGCGTGGCTTTTTCTTGGAAAGTTACAACGAGCAAGCTTTCCTTGAAAAAGCAAATATTCAAGAACGTTTTGTCCAAGATAATCATTCCCGTTCAACCAAAAATGTGTTGCGCGGCTTGCACTATCAAATTCAACAACCCCAAGGCAAATTGGTGCGGGCTGTGCTTGGTGAAATATTTGATGTTGCTGTTGATTTGCGAGCAAATTCCAAATACTTCGGTAAATGGGTCGGTGTTAATTTAAGCGCTCAAAACAAGCAGATGCTATGGATTCCTGGGGGTTTTGGTCACGGTTTCTTAGTAGTTTCCGAATACGCAGAAGTGCTTTATAAAGCTACGAGCTACTACGCACCCCAGTACGAACGCAGCGTCTTATGGAACGACCCGGATATTGCGATCGCATGGCCTCTTAAAGATGAACCAATTCTTTCTGGCAAAGACCAAGCGGGAAAACTCCTGAAAGATGCTGAGGTTTATGCATGATGCGAATACTTTTAACAGGCACTAGCGGTCAAGTTGGTTGGGAACTGCAACAGAGCTTGATGACTTTTGGTGAGGTAATATCTGCGGGACGTGAAATTGCTTCCCCCAGTCTGCGGATGGATTTGTCTGCACCTGATACAATTCGTGCGGTAATTCGGGAAGTTAAGCCTGACTTAATTGTCAACCCTGCTGCATACACTGCGGTAGATAAAGCAGAGTCCGAACCCGAATTGGCAATGGCTGTGAATGGAATCGCACCGGGTGTAATAGCCGAAGAAGCCAAGCTTTTAGGTGCGGGAGTTATTCATTACTCAACAGACTACGTATTCAACGGCACTCAAGCAAGGCCTTATACTGAAGCAGATGCGACTGACCCACAAAATATCTACGGCAAAACTAAACTAGCTGGGGAACAAGCAATTCAAGCAGTTGGTCTACCTCATATAATTTTGCGAACAAGTTGGGTCTATGGTACCAGAGGTAAAAACTTTCTGTTAACCATGCTGAAATTGGGACGGGAGCGGGAAGAATTAAAAGTAGTGAACGACCAAATGGGAGCTCCGACCTGGAGTCGAATGATTGCTGAATCAACAGCAGAAATTCTTACTCAGGGAAGACACGATTTAATGGGTTTATTGAGTAGTAACAGTGGGGTTTACCACCTTACAGCTACTGGTCAAACTAGTTGGTATGATTTTGCAAAAGCGATTTTTGAACTTGACCCTAACCGCAGTCAACAAAAGCTTAAAAATTTGCTGGCAATTCCTTCAAGCGAGTATCCAACACCAGCCAAAAGACCCGCTTATTCTTCGTTGGATACTTCTAAAATATCGACTCAATTTGGGGTAGCTTTGCCTAACTGGCAACAAAGTTTAGAGTTAGTGCTATCTTCTTCAAGTTCAGAATAAGTAATTAATTTAATATCTAGAGGTTGAGGCATTAATGGAAACTAACGTTCCTTTAATTTATATTCTGATTCTGAATTGGAATGGCAAAGAAGATACTATTGAATGTCTGGAATCTGTTCATCAAATTGATTATCCCAACTATAAAACTGTTGTGATGGACAATGGTTCATCGGATGACTCTGTAACAGTATTTCAAGAAAAATTTCCTCAAGTACACGTCATTGATAATGGTGCAAATCTTGGTTTTGCAGCAGGCAATAATGTTGGGATTGATTATGCACTCTCTGAAGGGGCTGACTATGTTTTCCTATTAAATAATGATACTGTAGTCGATCCCCAAATCCTTTGGGCATTTATGAATGCCGCTGAAAAATACCCTAATGCTGGAATGTTCGGGTCAAAAATATATTTTTACGGGGAACCAGAGAAAATTTGGTATGCCGGAGGGCAATGGTTACCTGATGCAGCTAAATTTACTCATGTAGGATGGGGAGTAGTTGATGATGGCACAAGCTGGGAGGAAATTAAGGAAACGGATTATATCTGTGGCTGTTCATTGCTGGTGAAAGCTGAAGTCATAAAAAAAATAGGCACAATGGAGCCTAGATACTTCCTTACCTATGAAGAAAGTGATTGGTGTTATCGGGCTAAACGAGCCGGATATCAGTGCTTTCTTGTTCCAGGTTCAAAGGTATGGCACAAAATTTCATCAAGCTTTAGTGGTGGTGACGGTGCTCCTCATCAGGAATACTTTTTCTCGCGAAATAGACTATTGTGGATTGAGCGAAATACTACTTTTATAGAAGCTATAAAACTCTACAAATTAGTTTTCATCCAAACTTACGGACTGCTCCGCAGCTATTTCAGTTTTAAAATAACCGCACGAGAACGTCTGAAGAAGAAAGCAGCACTACAGGGTGTTAAGGACTACATCTTCCGCAAATTTGGAAATTGTCCTTCATGGGTTATTTCTCAATCAAAACAATAAAAATCTCTAACATATCCATGCTCTATTCTTCCGGTAATTGGTTACTTAATAAGTGAGGAATGATGAGACAAAATATAAAACCCAATATTTTATGGTTGCGGGAAAATTTTGGCTGGATGGGCAGTCATAGTGGTTACGATCAACTTTTTGAGGCTATTGCAGAATTACAGACAGTTAATCACTCTAGTATTTGCAAAGAATACAAAAATATTCCTAGCGTTGGCAAACGGATTATTTCAGGTCTAACCAAACAAGCAAAAGTCAGCCCATATTACAATAGTGAGAGTACTATAGCCGAATTTGCACTGCTGTGGAAGGCTTTTACTCAAAAGACCGATCTCATCCACACTGCTTATGTCGAGCATAGTTTAGGAATTTTGCTGGACTGGAAACAACGATTATCTCTCAAGATTGTAGGTACAGCTCATCAACCCACTAGTTGGTGGCGTTTAATGCATCGCTATGAAGACAGAATTGCTTTATTGAATGCTTTAATTGTTCCTGGAAGTAGAGAAGTTTCATATTTTGAAAATTATCTTCCAGGACGTGTTTTTTTTGTTCCCCACGGTGTGGATATTGACTTCTTTAAACCAAAATCTGAAACTGTGGACTCTGATAAAGCTGAAAAATATCCACGCTGTGTTTTTTCAGGTACTTGGTTACGTGATATTGATACGCTTGCAGTAGTTGTAGACCAACTAATTGCGAAAAATCCCAATATTAGATTTGACATGATTGTGCCAATAAGTAAGCGAGATCATCCCGCATTTTATAGAATTGCACGTCATGAACAAGTGACTTGGCACGCTGGAATTTCAGATGAACAACTACGCACAATTTATCAACAAGCTAGTCTATTATTGTTGCCAATTATTGATAGCACCGCTAATAATGCACTCTTAGAGGGTATGTCTTGTGGTTTACCTGTAGTTTCTAACAATGTAGGAGGACTACTGGATTACACTAGAAATGATTTTGCTGACTTACTGCCAGTTGGAGATATAGATGGAATGGTAGAGTCAGTCATCAAACTGATCGACGATCCACAACAGCAAAATACAAGAGGTGCAGCGGCACGCTTTTTTGTTGAAGAAAACCTTACTTGGGACAAAATTGCTATGCAAACTCTGGAGGTTTACTCAAAGGTTATTGGTTGACACCAGTCTGGTTGCGGACTTGAAATTACGTAATGAATATATTACATCACTAAAATGCTAAAGCTATTTCATTAGTTATTAAAAAAACAAATGACAAAAATCGCGATCATTTCTACAATGGCAAACTCTCCTTGGGGAGGAAGTGAATATCTGTGGGTGAAAATGGCAGAGCAAGGCCTTGCTGAGGGTCATGAACTTTTCCTGTCAATTTATGACTGGTCTGTCTCTCACCCATTGATTGTCCAACTTCAAAAACAAAGTGCCCATTTATTACCCCGTCCGCGATCGCTGTCTTTATTCTACAGAGGCATCAGAAAACTTACTCAGGTCAAAACTTTTCTCAGACCTTTTTCTCCTAAATCTTTCTATAAGCCTGCTTTTGACTGCAAACCAGATGTTATTTGTATCAGTCAAGGCAGCAGTTATGATGCTATATATTATCCCGACCTTTTAAATTTACTCCGTTCTAGCTCAATTCCCTATATAATTATCTGTCAGTTTAATTCCGATACTTCTTCATTTGAGAGTCCAGTTCAACGGAGTACTGCTCAACAGTTTTTTAATCAAGCTGCTCATATTGCTTTTGTTTCAGAACACAATCTGAAATTGGCAGAACGTCAACTAGCTATGTCTTTACCCAATGCTAGCGTGGTGCAAAACCCTGTTAACTTGAGCGATCGCAGCTTGGTTCCCCCTCCAACACAGTCAAAAGTAAGTTTCGCTTGTGTCGCTCGCTTAGAAGCAGCCTATAAGGGTCAAGACGTGTTGTTTGAAGCGCTCGGTTCTCCTGTATGGAAGGAGCGAGATTGGCAATGTTGTCTATATGGCTCTGGGCCTGACCAAGCTTACTTACATGAGTTGGCTCAACACTATAATATCACTGACCGAATTAAGTTTATGGGACATGTCAGCGATCTCAGATCCGTTTGGGCAGACAACCATATTTTAGTAATGCCTTCAAGAGCAGAAGGTACACCTCTTGCTCTAGTAGAGGCAATGCTGTGCGGTCGTCCTGCCGTTGTGAGCGATGTGGGAGGGAATGTTGAGTGGATTGAAGAGCAACAGACTGGATTTATCGCGGAAGCACCAACTGCTAAGTCTTTCGGTGCAGCACTAGAAAAAGCTTGGCTAGCTCAAGCAAATTGGCCGCAAATGGGAATTCAAGCTCATGAGTTTGCATTGAATAAGTTTGATAGTTCACCTGGTAGAACTTTGCTTAAAGTTATTCTCAATCCTACCCAATGATATTAATTACACAGGAGAACTGTAGTCTATGACAACAGGAGTTAGTATTGTAATTTGCTGCTATAACAGCGCTCAACGGTTACCTCAGACACTGGCACATCTTGCTGCTCAAGAAGTTACCAGTGAATTGCTTTGGGAAGTGCTTGTAATTGATAACGCCTGTACAGATAATACAAAAGAAGTAGCTACTTCATCTTGGCCAAAAGAAAGTTCTGTTCCACTTCGCGTAATTGATGAACCACAGCCCGGTCTTAGTCATGCTCGCCATCGAGGCTTTATCGAAGCGAAATATGAACTGATTAGCTTCGTCGATGATGACAACTGGGTATGTCCTGAGTGGGTGCAAACCGTAGCAGAAATTATGTCTGAACATCCTGAGGTTGGAGCTTGTGGGGGATGTAGTAAAGCTGTGTCTGAAGTCGCTCTTCCCTGGTGGTTTTCCAAGTATCAGGATACTTATGCTGTTGGAGAGCAAACTAAAGAGGTTGGTGATGTCACTCAAACTCGTGGTTTTCTTTGGGGTGCAGGGTTAACTATTCGGAAACAAGCATGGGAACAACTACAAAATAGAGGATTTAAATCCATCCTTACTGGTCGCAAAGGGGCAGTACTTTCTGCTGGTGAAGACCATGAATTCTGTCTTGCTCTTCGCTTGGCAGGATGGCATATATGGTACGATCCACGCCTACAATTTTGCCACTTTATACCGGCATCCCGTTTGCAATGGAATTATTTACGCCGCCTAAAACGCGGATTTGGGGCTGGTAGTGTGGGACTCGATCCTTATTTTTTTGCACTCAAAAAGGATTCTTCCTGGCTGAAGCGATACATAGAAAAAAGTTGGTTTTACCGGATGGCAGCAGTCTTACTAAAATTGCTTCCTTATTCTTATAAATGGATTTTATCCAGTTACTCTCCTTTAGAAGGTGATGCTGATATTCTCAATTTAGAAATTCTGCAAGGAAGATTATCTCAACTACTTATAAGTTATAAAATATATGGAGTTAATATTAAACAGTTTCAAGATACACCTGAGAGAAATCTATTAATAGATTAGCAAAATAAGAATATAATATTTGTAGCCTATGTATAAATTACCTCCTATTTTAAGAGTAGGGATTCAGACAAATCAAACCGGCGAACAGCGAACAGTCGGAACGAACGAAACCTCGATGATTACAACAATGACCACCAAAAGCTTCCAGCAATTGTCTGGCGTATCACACTCGCAATGAAATTGATAACTGATAACTGTTAAAATTGTTAGATAGGAGTTATTACGGACTTCCAATTAAATAAATCTCCAATTTTTCTTGTGGGATGGGCTTCGGTGCCCGTCATAAAGCAAGGGCGGGCGCTTAAGCCCACCCCACAAGATTGAAGAATTTATTTTTTGGAAGTCCCTTAGTGACTCCAACAGTCAATTACATAGTGCAAGAGATAACGAAAAAGGGTGTTTCTGCTGATTTTAACCATAGGAGTAATTCTCGCATGATCCATTCTTTTTTGTTAGATCAAACCGAGGAAATCAAGAAATACTACGAAGAAAATGGTTATGTCGTCGTTAAGGATGCCATACCTTCTGTGATTATTGACGGCTTTATTGAAAGTTATGAAGTTTTCAAAGCTGGAAAGTCCTATTACTTTCGCTCGCAAGACACAAATCGAGCCGAAGAATTGCAGGTCAATAATGAGGGTTTTATAGAGCGTTCCATTCTCGATCCTGCCGACTTGCTATTTCAAAAAAACTTTACTAAGTCGGTGTCAAACATTATCTACTCCACCGTTGTTTCTGAATTACTTAGCCTGCTTTCAGGTTGTGAGAAACATATCGTTTGGCAGAGTATGTTCTTTGACAAATCGACTGGTACAGTTCCCCACCAAGATCACTACTACTTAGACAGCAACCCCCCAGGACATCTCGTGGCTTCTTGGTTCGCACTCGAAGACATCCATGAGGATGCAGGAACTTTCTTTGTTGTTCCTGGTAGCCACAAAGGCCCACTTGTTGAAGGCAAACCTGGAGCAACCAACTTTTCTGACCATACAGAATATGTCGAAAACATCCAGCAATTAATTGCACACGAAAACTATCAGTTCCAGTCTATGCCTCTTTCCAAGGGGTCAGTTCTCCTCTGGCATCCTTTTTTGGTACATGGAGCGTTTAAAAATCTCAACCCACAGTATTCCAGAAAGTCTTTCACAGCCCACTACCTACCATTTACCTACGGGAAGTTTTGCGATCGCCTGCAAAATGGTAAAAACAAGACAGATCCGACGATCGCCACATCTAATCAAAATATTCTGGTATGGAAGAAAAGTTTAGGTGAGCAAGTCAAAAACTATCTCCGTTATGTTCGTTACTGGGCACAAGTCAAGTCTAGAAAACCAGGCGATCGCCCTCAGATGGAGATGCGGTCATCTCAGTACTAACGGAGCAATTTGTTACTCAGGGTGTGATTTTCGGAACTAAATTGTCCCTACCAGCGAGCTGATAGGTATCTGAATATGCAGCAATTGAGCGATAGTGTAAAACAACTAAATGAGACTGATGTCGGCATGGGTCTGAGTCTCCCTGAACGGAAAATTTTATTATTTGATTTATCTGTAGGGGGTCACCATGCAGCCTACATTCAGCATTTGATTTGTTACTTGGTTGAGCAAAACTTACCAGGACGCTTGGATATCGTCGTGGTGCCGAAGTTCTTTTCGCTACATCAGGATGTGGTGGAGTTGGGGCAAACCTGCGATCGCATAAATTTCATCCCGATTACTGACACCGAAGTAACTTGGCTGGGACCTTGGACTACCTACGTTCAGCGCAAATCCCGTGCCTTGCGTGAGTGGACTCTCTTGAATCGTTATGCGATCGCTTTGGGGTCTACTGAATGCGTGCTGTTGTATTTTGATACCTTTCAGCTATCTGCAGTATTGAGACGCAAACTCCCCTGTCCGTTTTCAGGTATTTACTTCAGACCGAGATTTCACTATGATGAGTTTCCAGGATGTACCCTCTCCTGGAAAGACAAAGTAAGGCATTGGCAAGAGCGCTTTCATATCTCCCAAGCTCTGCGACATCCCCAGCTAAAAACGCTGTTCTGCCTTGACCAGTTTGCGGTCAAATACCTCAAGGAATTTCACAGCCACGCCAAAATAGTATACTTGCCAGATCCGGTGCAAATTTACTCTAAGAGTGAATCCAAAGTGGATGAACTCAAAGCCAACTTGGGTATAGAAGCAAATCGGCGGGTATTTTTCTTATTTGGTGTTTTAGACGGTCGCAAAGGCATTCATCAACTTTTGGATGCAATTTCGACTCTCTCACCCGCCCTCTGTGAGAAAATCTGTCTTCTGCTAGTAGGTAAAATTGCGGATAGCGACTCCTCAACCCTACAAAACCGAATTAGAGAGATTTCTCAAGCCTTACCAGTGCAGATTGTAGTTCAAGACAAATTTATTTCCGAGCAAGAAGTACCGCTATATTTTCAATCTGCTGACGTGGTTTTAGCTCTTTATCAACGTCATGTAGGGATGAGTGGCATAGTAGTACAGGGTGCCGCAGTTCAAAAGCCCTTACTGTCTTCAGATTATGGCTTGATGGGGGAAACAGTCCGCCACTGGCAACTGGGATTAACCGTAGATTCAACTATACCCACTGAAATTGCTTCATGCTTGACTCAATTTTTAACTGAATCACCAGAAATTTCCTTTGACCCAAGCAAAGCCAAACATTTTGCAGAACAAAACTCTGCTGAAAATTATGCATCCACAATTTTTAAAAATATGTGAACTGCAAACCAATAACAGGGAATGGGGAGTGGGGGAAGAGGTGCTTTCGTTTTAAAATATTGTGTTTTGACAGGCAACCGGAAAACATTACTAAAACGCTACTATCAAGCTAGTCAGTCAAAGATGAATTTATGTACCAAACAGACCCCCCTCGTCCTGCAAAAGAAGTACTACCTACAATGTACGATCTTCCAAGTGAAGATTTGGAAGAGCCTGGTTTGCCTGATGAATTTCATCATTTTCAGCCGCAACTACTGCGAGAAACATTCATACCATCCAACTATCCGCCAGATGAAGTCTTCGTCGCAAGCGATTTAAATTTATACTATGATGTCCGACATCCCCTGTGGTATAAACGCCCAGACTGGTTTGCAGTACTGGGAATTTCTCGTCTTTACGAACAGCGGGAGTTGCGTCTAAGTTATGTCACTTGGCAAGAAGGAGTCGATCCCTCTGTAGTGGTTGAACTGCTCTCTCCTGGTACTGAAAAAGAAGACTTGGGGCAAACTTTACGGGAAATCAACCAACCTCCGACTAAGTGGGAAGTTTACGAGCGCATTTTACGAATCCCCTACTATATTTTATTTGACCGTTATACCCAACAACTGCGGGCATTCCAACTGGTTGCAGATCGATACAGTGAATTAAATCTAAGTGAGCTAAGATTGTGGATGCCAAGTATCGAGTTGGGCTTGGGACTTTGGCAGGGCAACTATCAGGGTATTGAGCGGCTATGGCTGCGTTGGTACGATGCAACTGGTAATTGGATATCAACTCCGGCTGAACGAGCAGAGCAAGAGCAAAAACAGCGAGAACTAACTCAGCAAGAAGTACAACAAGAACGTCAACAACGAGAACTAACTGAGCAAGAATTACAACAAGAACGTCAACAGCGAGAACTCGCTCAAGAACGAGCCGATCGTTTAGCAGCAAGACTGCGAGATTTAGGTGTTGATCCCGACTCAATATAAAGAGGCAAGGGTAGAGACAATCCGGTGGGTCGAATGACGGAAGTAAAGGAAACTTTAAAAAGTAAAAAGTAAAAAGAGAATCTCGATAAATAAATTTAGAGGATTTCATAAGGATGTCTTGTTTCATCGCACTACGTGTCTCGTAGTCATAAGGCTTCTCTTCGATTAACAAATCTTCATTTTCTTTTCCATAAAGAAATTCAGGGGCTTCATACCGATTTGATTTTTCTTTCTTTTGCCTTTTTACTTTTTACTTTTTACTTTTTACTTTTGCCTTGTTCGGTGATGACAACTTGTTAAAGTAAACCGATTACAAAGTTAAAATTATGGATAACTTCCGTATCGCTTGGCTCCTTCCCAAAAGTTTTTTATACTGGCAACCAACTCTGAGCAAGTTGACACAGTTATTTTCTGAAACAAAGGTGTTTGCCGCTGTTTGGCCCGGACACGCTCAAGGATTTGAAAACCACGTTCAGGTGAAATTAGTAGGTAAGAAGGGTAGCAAACGAACTTACTTAAAAGCTGAATACGACAGTAAAGTTGATTTTCTCCCCTTCAGTATTGTTGGTGAGTTATTAAATTTTAAACCGAATATTGTTTTTACAAATTCTTTTGGTGTGTGGACAATTCTCGCTTTACTATTTAAATTCTTAGGTAATTGGCGAGTGGTAATTGCTTATGAGGGCAGTTCCCCTGGTGTTGATTTTCGCAATTCACCTGCTCGCTTGCTGGTGCGAAGAGTGATGGTATCGTTAGCAGATGCTTATATTACCAACAGTCAAGCAGGAAAAGCTTATCTTACAGAAGTTCTCCAAGCTAAAAAAGAAAGAGTTTTTGCTAGACCTTACGAAGTTCCAGATGCTAATGCTTTACTCGGAAACTGCAATAAATCTGAGGCAATAGAGCCACAATTTAAAACACCTATTTTTCTTTTTGTCGGACAGGTGGTACACAGAAAGGGGCTTCACCTGTTATTAGAAGCATGTAGCTTTTTAAAGAAACAAGGGTGTAATGATTATACGCTCCTAATTGTCGGAGATGGAACACAACGAGAGGAATTAGAAGGTTTTAGTCAAGAGCATAATTTGTCAGATCAGGTAAAGTGGATAGGAAGGGTAGAGTATAGCTGCCTAGGCTCTTATTTTGAGCGTGCGGATGTTTTTATTTTGCCGACTCTAGAAGATACCTGGGGTGTGGTAGTCCAAGAAGCCATGATTTTTGGTAAACCAGTCCTCTGCTCTAAACTAGCAGGAGCATCTGAACTAGTAATTGATGGAGAAAATGGTTACAGCTTTGACCCAAATAATATTGAGCAGCTAGCAGGGGTGATGCGCTGTTTTATCGACAACCCACAATTAGCTCAAACAATGGGTAAAAAATCTCAGCAACTCACAGAGGAACACACCCCAGAAGCTGCAGCCAAGTTCTTGACAGAAGTAACATTTGTTGCAATGAATCATTGAATGAAGGAAGAAGGAAGAAGGAAGAAGGAAGAAGGAAGAAGGATGATTGCTTATAAATCCCGTACTCTCATGAGCCGATAAAGCTAGAACTAGCTATTTACACAAGTCGTAAAATTCTTTCTTCGTGCCCTTCCGCTTCGGTAGGACGCAAAGAATAAGTCTTTTAAAGTAAGAATTTTTACGACTTGTGTATACACGGTAGCCCTGTATACGGAGTTAGGACATAGAGGAAAGGAATCAGAACTGATTAACCGAACTTGATATAATTACTTAACCCGGATTGCTATAGAAAGATAATGTATTACTAAGTTGGTAAGCTAAATTAAACACAACAGTTCTTTAAAGATGAAGTGTTAAATGTATCGCAGATATCATTTTCCACTGAACACTGTCAGAATCTGGGATAAAATATGCCACCATCTCAAACTAGGGGAACATTCCCGGTTGATCCTACAAAAGGAAATACAGCGATCGCATTTCCAACTCAGCGTAAAACATTCATCAAAAGTTCCACTTTTCTGCTATGGGGTTTTGTAACCGCCTTTTTCCCGCGCATTTTTAATACTTTACTAAAATTCCCATCTGCAATCAATTTCCTGCATTTCTTAATTGTTCCGTTTGCAGGTGTGGTGGCAATTTTCAATACTAAAACCAAGGATAAACAACAGATTGCTATCTCGCAAGCTTTATTAATTGGTTTAGTGGCATTATTTACCATCAATGTTGCGAGCGCACTGTTAAATAAAGCTGGTGTAATTAATATTGTTCTAGAATTTTTATTGCTTGGTGAACCACTCATCATGCTGTTAGGCATTACTAGTTTAGCAATGTCTCCCAAAAACATCGAACGGTTTCAAAAATGGTTAATTATTTCTGCCTTTAGCAACCTGATATTGGTCTATATTCAGCGCTATGTTCTGCGTTACGACCTCTTACGCCCTATTTCACCTTGGGATCTCATGCAAGGGGTTTTCTATTTTACTGGTGCTGGTCATGTGGTGAGTGCTTCTGTCTCACTAACTTTCGCATTCTATTATTTTACAACCGTTAAACCCCGTCCTCTCTGGCTACGTATTGCTGTAGTTTTTGCAGCGCTAGGTCAAATTATTATTAGTGATACTAAACAGATATTTCTAGTTTTTTTGATCGCGGCTGTTATTTTTGTCCTCCTCAAAATGACAGATATTGTCAAAGCAATACAGTACATACTTCTTTTTATTATTGGAGGAAGCGCACTTTATTGGGCTGCCTTCAATTTAGCCCCAAATACTGAACTAAAATATTGGACAAACAATCTTGACCTAGTACAGGATGGGCTGGAACTCAAATATTCAGTATTTTCTATTGTTCATTCTTACTATCATTCTAGCTGGAATTGGTTACTTGGTTTGGGACCAGGGCACACAGTCGGACGACTGGGAGGATGGATGATTCGAGATTATTATGACCTGCTGAATCCCCTTGGTGTTAGCATCCATCCTCTCAACAAACGGATTTGGGAGGTGGTATCAGCAAACCCATTAGGTGACAAATCTAGTTTGTGGTCACCGCTATGGGGTTGGGCAGGTATTTGGGGAGATTTAGGTTTCTTAGGCTTGGGAACATACCTATATATATCCTTTTTAGCTTGGCGCTATTTCTGTGTAGATGATTTTTCCCGATATGCCCTGCTGAGTGTGTGGGTTTTCGGAGCTGTTTTTAGCCAGATGGAAGAACCAGGATATATGCTTTTTGTAATGAGTCTGATTGGTATTCGTTGGCACGAGCATCGCTGTAGGGATAATAAGCTGTCTTAAAATATGAATAACTCTAAACTGTCTTCCCCAATGCGTATTCTTACTGTCCATAACTATTACCAGCAAGTTGGAGGTGAGGATACAGTTTTTTCTACTGAGTCAGACCTACTAGAGTCCTACGGTCACGAAGTACGACGTTATACTGTTCACAACGACAAAGTGGAGCAAATGAATGCTTTCAGTTTAGCGACTGCGACGTTGTGGAACGGTAAAATTTACCAAGAGTTGCGAGAAATAATTCGTGACTTTCGTCCCCAAGTTGCTCACTTTCACAATACTTTTCCCCTAATATCTCCTGCTGCCTTTTATGCAGCAAAAGCCGAGGGTGTACTCGTAGTTCAAACCTTACATAATTATCGTTTACTTTGCCCGAATGGTTTGTTTTTTCGCGACGGGAAAGTCTGCGAAGATTGTTTGGGCCAACCTGTACATTGGCAGGGAGTGAAGAATGCTTGTTACCGGGATAGCCAAATAGCCAGTGGTGCAGTCGCAACTATGACCAAACTGCACGAACTTCTGGGAACTTGGACTAAGGTTGTTGATATATTGATTGCTAATAGTCATTTTGCCCTGGATAAATTTATTCAGGGAGGGCTACCCAAAGAAAAGCTAGAATTTAAGCCGAATTTCCTCCACCCAGCCCCTCAACCTGGAAAAGGTGAAGAAGGTTACGCTTTATTTGTAGGCAGATTGGCACCAGAAAAAGGGACAGGGACATTACTTGCAGCTTGGGAGCGATTGGGTGGCAAAATTCCCCTCAAAATCGTGGGAGATGGTCCCTTGGCAGCGAAAGTTACTGAAGCTGCACAGCAAATACCCGGAGTGGAATGGTTGGGACGCAAACCTTTGAAAGAAGTTTATGAATTAATGGGAAAAGCTGCATTTTTGGTGTTTCCCTCAGAGTGGTACGAGACATTTGGCCTTGTAGCAATTGAAGCATTGGCTAAAGGAACACCAGTGATAGCCGCAAACATTGGAGCGATCGCCGAATTAATTGACCACAATCGTACCGGTTTACTTTTCTCTCCTGGTGATGCGGTCGATTTGGCCTTGAAAGTGGAATCACTTCTACTTAACCCGAAGAAACTCGCTGATATGCGACAGCAGGCTAGAGCCGAGTTTGAAGCCAAGTACACGGCAGTAGAAAACTACCGGAGATTGATGGAAATTTATGCTAAGTCAGCTAAATAGCAACGAGTGGGGATATTTTTACCGTCCAAAGAAAACTTGATAAGCTGTTCCACATCTAATGTTCTGGAACCAACACAATCACCCGCACTTGATGGGGATAGGTTGTTCCCTGGATCGGTTTATCCAAAACTAGGTTTCCTTCATGGTCAATCTTGCCAGTAACTTCGATCGCTTTCATTTATTATCCTCTTGCTTTGTTGGATATCCTAGCATTTCAGCAAGCGGTGGAATCAATACAGAGTTTTCATCAAATTAAAATATACTTGCTACCCAGTCCAGTAGCAATCAAATCAAACTAACGCCCTTCGGATTAGTAGTCCGCCACATTGATTTTGAGGGGCAGTAGTGCGAGCATCTTGCTCGTGTATTATATAAAGCGAGCAAGATGCTCGCACTACAGAATCTTTTTAAAACCCTCAAAACTTTTGACATCAACCACCAGTGGTCTGTTTCATAAATTGTTAGGGGTACTGTAGGGACAATACCGATAAGGAGGCAAGCGACATGAATTGTAACTCCCAACTCCCAATTCCTAACTCCCAACTCCCAACTCCTAACTCCTAACTCCTAACTCCTAACTCCCAACTCCCAACTCCTAACTCCTAACTCCTAACTCTTATTCATACCCCGCATACAGAGGAATAATATTGATTTCACCAATGCGGGGAATATCTGTGTACATTAACTTCTTGGTTGCACCTTTTCTTTTTTCTCTCACAACAGTCTGATAGCGACCACCTTGATAGTAAGAAGTGCGAATAATCACAGAGAGTTTTGATTCATCGTTAATGAAAGCTGGTCTGTCATCTGGTATCTTTCGAGTAGCTGGATAAACTAACCCACCCAAAATCTCTGTTTTTCCACCATTAGTTGTTTCGACTACTGTACCTTCATCTTCAGTTTTGAGTCCCAGTATCCATAAGCTGCCGCCATTGTTGGTAATTTGGGTAGCAGCAGCTTCTACATTCAACTGTCTCGCCCAAACCTTTTGCTTGTTAAATACTAGATTCCCATAGCCTGTAACATCTTCAATAAAAAGCTTACCAGAACCCGTATTGCGATAGACCGCGCCAGAACCCATGTAAATGTTTCTCAAAATTAAAGTTTTGGATGAGGCATGCTCTATCCAATGAAAAGCACCTCCACCGTAATCACCCCAGAAACGCTCCAGAATGATGGCATTGCGTTCGCCTTCTTCAAACCGAAAAACTGGTTTATCCTGATTCTGGAGTGGAGGATTCACCTTGAAGGTGGAATGCAATCCTGTGATTCTGCGAACCTTGCCCCGGACACGAATCGTATCGCTGATGAAATACTTACCATTCGGAAAATAAACTGTCGTACCTGCATCCATTGCCTTTTGAATGGCTGCAGTATCATCTTTATCGTCCTCACCGTTTGCACCGTAGTCAGTGACACTTACCCAATCCTTGAAGTCATCTTGAGGAATTACAGGCACTTCCTCTACAGCTAATTGTAACGATCGCTTGGGAGTGGGAAATAAACTATACACCTTTCCCGAAATATACTCGGTGACGTTATTACCCCGAATCACCTTACATCCGTTTTTAATCGCGGATTTATACCCAGATGTTTTGATATTTCGAGCGTATAGCGTTCCACCGCGATTTTCGATTGCGGTAAAAGATGAAGAACCACCTTTAAAGTCTCCATTCAGTACAACAATCATACCTGTATCACTATTAACATTTTGTATGACTGGTACTGAGTTTTTGCTTGTTAAGCCTCGAATACTTAAGATGTTTGCGGTGTTTTTTATGCCAGCAACTCTCTGGTTTGTTAAAGCTATATCCTCAAAAACCAGACTATATTCTGGCTGCTGCACCTCAATGCCATAGTCAAAACCAGAAATCTGCAAGTCACGAATCATCGCAGGACCAGGCCAAGCTCTTGTCAATGCTAGACCAACACTCCCACGTCGATCGCGATCGCTTGATTTAATTGCGACGTTACGGAGTCCTCCCTGATTGTTATTCAAAAAACGAATCCCAATCGCACCTTGATTACCAGAACCAATATCTACAGTCAAGTCATAAATTGCATTGCTAAAAGCTTGACCCGTGCTTTCACCTTCAAAAGTCGTGATTGCTGGCAGAGGTTTGTTGCTAGAGCTAAATCCGGGACTATTGTCTTTTAACTTAATAACAGTTTTTTCTCTAGTCTGTCCTGATACAATTATTCTCTTACTAGGCCAGGACAATGTAGCACTAATCAAATAAGTACCGTTCGGCAGATAAACTAAATTATTCCTCTCAGTGCCAGTTCCTTTATTTTTGCTGGCTGCATCAAGTGCTTGCTGTATTGCCTTAGTATCATCAGTTCTTCCATCTCCCTTAGCACCAAATGCTTTAACATTGATCCCCTGAGCCTTGGATGGCAATGGTACAGCATTTACAGGAAAAATGCTTGCTGTCAAGCACAATAAACAAACTAAACATATCACCAGGAAATTTTTCATAAAACCCCAAAGTTTTGAGAATCTATGCAATCGTGATAGATGATACACCATAATCTGAACGTAGGAATAAATTACTGAGGTAGTAAAAGTTTTCTTAAAGGACTCAACCCATAGTCTTTAAGGACTCGAATTGGTCGAATCAAAAAGTAAAGCCAGTAAAGAAACAGAGGTAAAGATAAAAAATCTAAATCTTTTTGTGTCGGAGTCAGCCAGCCAGAATGGTTCATTAAACCGAGAAAACTCTGAAATTTGTCTCGCAGACGCTCTCTTGTTTTAATGTGGAAGATGGTTCTTTCAACCTCTCCTATTTCTTGAGCGGAATCAGAAAATAGTTGTTCCCTCACCTGAAACGCTAAAGACTTTGCTACTGAATCTGATTTTACCCACTGCCAAACTTCTTCTGTTAGCGGTGCTGCCAAAAGTTCTCCTGCAAGGATAAGACCTAAAGAAATCAGTCTTTTGCACCCCAAAATAGTAAATTCTTCCATAATATGGTTCCAGTCCATTTCTGGATGGGTGCGGATTAATTCCGCAACATCGCAAATTCTGTTCAAACTTTGCCAACATTCTTTAGTGCCATTCAGACAGAGAATGAGAAGCGATGCTTCTGGGGTGAGGTTAGAAATTTTTGTTCCAGCGAGGGAAAATGGCTCAATATGCTCCCACCAATAATTATCACTAACAGAGCAACACAAGTGTTTTGGTACGATGTCTCTATGAAGGTCTATGTTAGAGGAACCATCATCACGTACAAAGTGACATTCCCAAGGAACGTCAATCTTTAATTTATATCCTTGGGCTGATAGTAAATCTGCAACTTTTTGAAAGTCCTGTTGTTGGACTAAAATATCCAAATCGCCGATTCTACGAAGTGAAAGGTTACGATAAATAGAAGCCGCTAAGACAGGTCCTTTGAAAGGGATAACGGGAATTTTCTGACTTTCAAATAAGCGTAGGAGTTTGATTAATTCTTGAGTTAAAATTAGGTTACTATAATTATTGCTTTGGAAATAATTGCGAAGCTTATCAAATTCGGCTTGGGGAACAGAAGAAGAGCAAGTATTTTTCAGACTCCAATACAAAAGTGGCATGACCTTATGGCAATGAGCTATGTTGAGCAGATATTCCCAGTCAATATTCTCTTGAAGTAAAGTTTTAAGTAGCTCAGTTGTGGAAAAATTTAAGTGAGTGCGGGCACAACAAAGGAGTAATTCCGCTTCTTTTCGCAAATTGCTTAACTTGTTTCTGGTGTCGTATGACGATAAAATTTGTATCATTGCACCTATAGGGTGACGGCACTTGCTGTAAGAAGTGAGTAAAGTAATTTTTACTACCTCAATAAATTAATTACAGCCAAATTTGCCGCCAACCGGAGATTTATACACTAGTCACGGAAAACCCCAAAAGCCCCCTAAATCCCCCAAATTTGGGGGACTTTGAATTTTCTTCTCGGCGTTGCTGAATTGAGGTATGAATTGCCCTCACCCCCGACCCCTCTCCCTAGGGAGAGGGGAGCTTTTAATTATTCTTCCCTCTCCCTAAGGGAGAGGGCTAGGGTGAGGGCGGATTTAGCGATTCATACCCGGAGTCAGCAACGCCTTCTTCTCCCCCAGAATTGGGGGTAGGGAGCTACTAGTAGGCACCTGACTTTTGAAAAACAGCTTGTACAGTTTTCAGCAAAATTTGTAAATCTACCCATAAAGACCAATTTTGAATGTAATCTAGGTCTAATTTGATCACATCTTCAAAATCCTCAATATTAGAGCGACCAGAAACTTGCCACAATCCTGTCATCCCCGGTAGAACTTCTTGTCGGATAAAGTGTTTTGTTTGAAATTTCTCAACATCTCGCATCGGCAGAGGACGAGGCCCAACAAGACTCATTTCTCCAAGTACAACATTAAAAAGTTGTGGCAATTCGTCCAGGCTGTAACGTCGTAAAAATTTGCCAATTTTTGTGATGCGAGGGTCGTCTTTCATTTTAAACAAAACACCATCCTTGTTCTGATTCTTTGCTTCTAAGGCTGCTTGCATTTTGTCTGCATTTGTAATCATTGTCCGAAATTTCCACATTTTGAAATTTTGACAATGTAAACCGATGCGATTTTGCTTGAAGAAGACTGGTCCAGGAGAATCTAACTTAATTAGCAAGGCAATTAGAAGATAGACAGGTGAAATAATTAGTACCAAAATCACTGAGAAATAAAAGTCAAAACACCGCTTCACCCAGAAATCGCTGCCTGCAACAATTGGTGCTGGAATCATATGACTTGGAACTTCACCGATTGCAGAAAATATAGAATTACGTGGAAAAGCATCCTTCTGTTTCGGCAGTATTCGGATAGTAATACCTGCAGTCTGGAAATGCCAGCAAACATATAAACGATTCTTGATTGCATCCCAAGAGACAAAAACTTCTACTATACCCATTCTCTGAAGTGAGGCAAAGGTTTTTTCTCGGTTACATTTGTCAAGACAGCTAGCGTCAGTTACTGCAAGTATAGAATAGGCATTTTCTTTTTCTATAATGCTAATATTAGCCTCTCGTTCCTCTGCATCCGCGATGAGAAAAACGGGGTGACGAGCTAGCCCTTTTTTCCGTACTAATTTAGTAGTGATATCAAATATCAGACGAGCAGTACAGATGAATGTTATGGACAAAAAGCAAAATAATAGAAAAGTTGAGCGCGAGACATAGCGATTTGGTTCATAAAGAAAAGCAATAAGTAAGAGTAATAACTCTGATAGAAAAATTGCTTTTATCAGGTCAAAATAATTGCGCCGACGAACTCCTGCTTTATACTGTCCTGTTGTTGCAAAGATGCCGATTGCAGTAATTAGAGTTAGTAATAGAAAAGATAAATTTTGTGTCCAAGGAGAAGGTAATGGTGTTCCATAGTAGACTGCCAAGCTCCATGCTAAGGACAGAGATATGGCATCTAGAAGTACAAGTGTTAATACGCGGATTAATCTTATCGCTAATCCTTTCTGTATCTTTGTGCCTTGAGCAGACCTCAAATCTGTTTTGAGGCTTTCTACTGGTATATATTTGGGAACCATGATAATTTTAATCTTTGAATTTGTACCGTTAACTGCACTCCTGAGTCGGTGAATAAATAACAATCTGTCTAACTGACAAGATTCTCTGGATTTACAGCGACATATATACCAGAGAATTCGGTCAATAAATTTTGGATTTCGGATTTTGTGGGAAGTTGAAACCTCCACTCATTTGGAGATTTTTCTCCCCTCACAATCCGAAATCTAAAATGTAGAAATTGTTTAGTCAAGTAGCAAAACTAGAAAAATTGAGGTGGAAAACTTGGTTTTTTTGCTAACGTTTTGGAGCTTTGTCAAATGAAGAAGCGATCGCATTCCAGCCCAACTTAGGTTTAAAATCTGAGTCCAGGGGCAAAGGACGCACGGTTGCAGCATCTGAACGGGAATTAAACCGTGAAATCCAGGTGTAGCGATCGCTCAATCCCCAAGTTAGTACAGCGATCGTTGCTTTTTCATCTAACACCACTGAAAGAAAGTCTTGATAGGCTCCAGCAACTATGCGATCGCGAAGCGTTGGATCTGCTGGTAACTTTTGGTCTATTACATCTAATTCAGTAATCATAATTTTCAAACCAAGACTTGCGACATCACTCAGGAAAGTCCGTAATTTTTTGGGATTGAAACGGGTTTCATGAGCTAAAATATGGGATTCCATACCAAGAGCATGAATTGGTGTTCCTCTAGATTTCAAATGTTCTAGCAATTTCAGAACAGCGGTTCTCCTTGCTTCGTGTTCAGGAGTGTCATACTTTAGTCCTCCCTCGTTGTAAACTAGCAAAGCTTTAGGATCGGATTGAGCAGCAACTCGAAAGGCAAGTTCAATGTAATCTGCACCTAAGAAATCTAGCCACGGTGAATTTGCCAATCCGTCAGGGTTTCCGTGATTTGGATCGATCCCCTCATTTACCACATCCCAGGAATGCATCTGACCGACATAGTGTTTGGTGACAGTTGTGATATGTTCGACCAAGAATTTTTCGGCGTTCTGACGGTTGACTACCTCCTTAAACCACTCAGGCATAAACTGATTCCAGACCAAATTATGCCCCCGAAAAAGCATATTGTTACGCTGTGCGAATTGAGCTAACCAATCACCTTTAGAAAAATCAAAAATGTATGGAGTAGGGCGTAAGGTATCCCATTTAAGTTCATTTTCCGGAACAAGAATACCGCATTCCTGTGCAAAACGCTTTTTAAATGCTTCATCTGAAGATAATGCCGGGTAGTTACCTGCGGCTCCATAAATCAATCCTTTGCTAGCAGCACGATTTCTCAGGGGAGTCTTTCCAGATACTGTAAAATCTCGTCTTAAGTTCTTTTCTTGGTTGCTAAATGATGAAATCTGTTGACGTGGATAAATTTTTTTAGCTCCTAAAACAACCCCTATACCCGACAGAGTTGCAAGACCTAAACGCATAATATGCCGCCTACTAATTAATCGTTTATAAGCCATAATTAACTATTATTTTTAAGATAATTATCTGCATTAATCAAGGATGCAATTCCATGAAAAGATGTGGTTTTACAATGGGTTATTGAAAGGACTATTACCCATTGCCAACCCTAACTATATAACTAGCAACTTACGTTAAATAATAAGCACCCTAATCAATCTTCAATGCCCGTAATTGCCTAAGGAAATTTCCTGGTTAGTATTATTCTGAACATTAAATTCATTAAATTCATTTGAACTAACGAATATCATGTTCTCAGCTAACTTGTAAAAGTCTTCGCGATGTTTGCTGGCTCTAACTAAGCGAAATACGATAGCGATTGAGTTGAGACCATATAATATTATCCAGAACATCCAAAAGATTCCTTTCAGAGTTGTGAATAGCGATGGTCGAGATATCCACTGATGAAACACAACACGAATCTCATCCAATATGCCATCATACTCCTCTACAATTGGGGAGTCATGAAACATATCTGAGTTAATGCCATGAATTCCACTTACCATGTGTCTTCCTATTTGAACTCTATCTAAACAAGAAGCTTCAAGATGATGTAAATCATGGTAAGTAATAAAATAACCTCTGATCTTTAAATATTTGTCGCCTATCTTGACAAAATCGGCAGTATTGCTACCAAGTATTTTCCCGAACCATTTTAGTGTCAATAGACAAGGAGGGGGGTTAATCATATAGGAAAATTGCGATCGCCTCTAGTTACTGTGACGTTAGGTAAGTTGGTGCAAACAAACTTCAAGCTGTCAGAAACGGAGATTCAGCTACTCTCATTTAGAGTTAACCGGAGGCGATTCACACCCTAGTGCATTAATAGCAATCCTAAATTGGGAGTATAGGAGGCCAATCCATGCAAAATTTCCCAATTAAATGCACCCAAAAAATAGCTTGAGAAGAACAACTATCAACTGAAATTTCAGTCTTTATGTTGAAGTCGCTTTTTTTTTGGGGAATTGAAAAGCTTATTACAAAAAACTCGATAGAAAAAAACGAAATTTCCCAAGAAATATCGTTTCCAGAGGCGGCGTGGTTCGGTAATAAATCGTGAAAGCCACTCAAATCCGTTGTCAGTAAGCCAAGAAGGTCCTCTGTTTACAGTATCCGTATAGAAGTCAAGGCAAGCACCTAGAGGTAAGAAAATCCGCGCTTCTATGCGGTCAAAATTTTCTACAATCCAACGTTCCTGCAATGGCATCCCAAAACCTATATATAAGATTCCAGGTTGAAACTCGTTAATCTTCTGAATAACAGCATCATTTTCCGCACCAGACTTTTTGAAATAGCCATGATGCCCTTCTACTTTTAAGTTTGGTGCAATCACGTTAAACTTATGAATCGCCTTTTCTACTACACCAGGACGACCAGCAAGAATAAACAAAGAGACATTGTTTTTTTCACAAGCCTTGACTAAATCTTCGATGTAATCAGGACAAGTCATCCGATGAGTGGAATCGACAGAACATCCGCAAAATTTAGCTCCTAAAATAATGCCGAATCCATCACAAAAAACCAAATCAGCATCATTTATAAAATCTCGATACCAAGGTAGTTCATAGGCAAAGTTCATCGCTCGGATATTCACATTACCAACAATTTTTTTGGTTTCTGTTTTTGCAGCCGATACTAAATATTGGATTAGTTGATGGACTGTTACTTTATGGAATCTCGTGTTCAGTACCGAGACTTCTGCAAAACTTTTCATAGCGAGAAAATCCCCATATTTTCAGAATATATGAAAGAGTGGAGACTGTACTTCATAACAGCAGGAACCGCTGTACAAACATTCTTCTTCCTTCTTCCTTCTTCCTTCTTCCTTCATTTAATGTCACCATGCTCCATAGCGATCGGATGGCAAACCTCCTAAGATATTTCTCACAAAAGCTTTGATTTTCCTAGCAGTATGGGGTTTAATAAATTGCTTGAATGGCAAGGTTAGGTATTCTTTAACTAGCCAAACTAAGTAAAATTTTTGACGTTGTTTTTCTAAGTCCTTAGAGGTGTTTTGAGCAAATTTTGATGCGACTCTCCAACTCTCATGGATTTGTTTAAATTTACTTGATGGTTTTCCAGTCATGCCGTTAAGAGAGTACGAAACAAGCGGTGTATCAAGGTAGCGAAAACTAACACCAGATTTATAAGCTCGAAAAATGAAATCGTAGTCAGCCGCCATAGAGTAGGTTAAATCAAACACACCTATCTGGTCGTAGACTGACTTTCTCACAAAGCAGCTAGGATGATTCAAGGTAAATTTGAATACAAGATTTTCTAATTTACCTGGTGTGAAGGTATTTAAATACTTACCGTCAAAATAGTTATGTATGGGAGAGTAAACGATGGAAACATCTGGTTCTTGTGTAAAAATGGTTTCCACAGCTTCTAATGCTTTATCGTTATACCAATCATCAGCATTGATGATACCGATAATGTCACCCGTCGCACGAGCAATACCCTTATTCATCGCATCATAGACACCTTTATCAGTTTCAGAAATAAAAATGTCGATGTGATCTAAATAACGCTGAATGATTTCTAGACCGCCATCATTTGAGCCTCCATCAACAATTATGTATTCTAATTGCGATGTGGTTTTTTGATTGATAATACTTTGGATAGTTGTCTCCAATGTTTTGGCGGAATTATATACGGGTGTAATGATTGATATTTTCATTTATTTAACCACGTAGGCGAAGTCAGCCGTCTCGGCTTAGACGCTAAGTACGGAAAGGGAAGAGGTTGGAGAGAGATTTTTGGCTTCGGATTTTTCTTGATGCAGGGCACCTCTTAACTCTTTGCTCTATTAAGTGCATCAGCAACATCATTGTGGAATTGATCTCGACGTTGTTGGTACCAATTTTTAGCTTCATCAAAGGATTTTTGCGTTGATGATAAAGCTACGGCTGAAACTAAAGAAGAAGCGAATTCTTCTGGATTGTCGGCAATTTTAACTGTGGATGGGGGTTGAGAAATTCCTCGTAAACCTACAGTGGTAGCGACGATGAAAGAACCAGAGGTAATTGCATCTAAAGTTTTGATTTGGATACCACCTCCACTCAAAGTTGGAATCGCTACAACTCGGGAATGTGCCATAAATTCTTGAGCATCTGGTACGACACCGCAATAGATGATATTCGGATATTTACCATCCAACCAATCAGCACCTTTGCCAGCAATATGAATTGACAAATTAGTTGGCAAATGAGGATAAACAGCTTCTAGAAACCATTCCAGGGCTTCGATATTTGCTTGCCATGACCAACTACCTAAAAGACCAATATCGCAGGATTTATTAACAGTCTTTTCCTTGACATTTGTCGCAGTTGCTACAATTCCAAAAGTTTTAGTTCTATTTGCACCACTGAATTGAGAAAAGTACTTATTGTCGTGTTCAGTCAACGTCCAAACCTGTTGAATCCCTGGCAAACTTTCTTCCTGCGCTCTAATTAAACTCGCTTCTCTTTGATAAATAAACCTTGAAATTAAATTCTTGGCTTTTTTAGCATGATCCTCATATATTTCATTCTCGATATTTTGAGCAATATTAATCAACTTGCTCTTATCTGGGATAAATTTTTCTATCCAAAGCATCTGAGCGTGGTTAATAATAATACAGTTATAGTCCTCTTGATTCAATAACTTTTTAACTAAACTGATGTAAGCAGCAGAATAGTATTTGGCTGATGAATAAGGGAGATTTTTGAGAAAACTATATCCCATCCAAAGCATGGTATGAAACTTAGACTTTCTCGTTTCCGTATACCGCTCATCAACGACTAACACCTCTTGCGGATTATGCTTAAAAGCATCTCCCTTACGAAGATAGCCAACAACTGTAACTTGATGTCCCAAACCCCTAATCGCATCAATAAACCACTGAGAAGCAACTTCACCACCATTACAGTTTTTACTTAACAGAATTGTCGTCAAAAAAAGAACTTTCATAATATCTTTCTTCCCTCGGTTAGCGTACTTTGCGTAGTTGATAGTTAATTCAAAAAACTTCCTTAAACAAAGAAAAATAACACCAGCTTGAATTTCTAATGCAAATTCTTGTTCTGCCTTCTAACGAGCATAGAAATAAAGCTTATCATTGTAGGATTTTTCCCCTGAAGAAGCGGAAAATTTTGCAGCATAAATTGAATCACTGCCGCATACTTTCTTCATGATATTTAGCCTATAGAAATTACTTGTATTACTGAAAATATATGTCTAAGCCCGAAAATGACAGGCAAGATGCTTATCCTACTGGACAATTAATTTTTTGGAAGTTCCTTCGCTGTGATTCTCTTTTAATTCGTCCCTTTTGAATAGCAGTAGAAAGACAAATTGATACATACAAAACCCACATAAATTGATTGGCAACTAATATAGTTGGAGCCTCAGTATAGTTAAAGACCACAAAAATTATCAGAATTTGAAGCATCCAGAAATATTCTATTTTCTTCGTTGATATGGCTAAAGTAATAACTCGATAAAAAACAAATACGAAGTTGAGTGCAAATATTGAACAACCTAACCAACCTAACTGAGTAAAAAGCTCTACAAAACCACTATGACTGTGAAACTTAGTAAGATCGGAATCTAGTGGTGGCCAACCTAGAGGGTTTCTACTAATAGCCTCAAGACCGAAGGGAGAATTCCAGAATGCACCTCCAAATCCATAGCCAAGCCAAGGTCGCTCATTACCTACCGAAACAATTGCTCCCCAGAGTGGTTGACGTCCAGAAAGAGTGGCTTCCTTACCCAAAAAATTAGTGAAAATCGTATCTAAATTAGTGAGAGCTAATATAGCTACACTAACAGATAAAAGTAATGCACTAATAAAAAAAACAATCCGCAGCTTGTAATGCTGCTTCATAATTTTATAAATTGGCAATAATGCAATTGCAGATGCCAGAGAAATTAAACTAGTTGAACTCTTGGAACATACGATTAGAATTACTGCCAAACAAAATCCAACTAGTGAAAGCAATCGGTTTTTTTTACCATGAAGAAAATTCAGCAAAGCTAAGGTAGCTCCCAAATTCATCATGGTACCTAGTCCATTCTTAAATCCATATATGCCCGTCCATCCCAAGTCCCCATCAGCACTAGCAAACTTGATGCCATAGCTTGGTAAAAGCAGAACCGCTGCATAACTGAAAAACCCAGAGAGAATTAAAACTTTCGATAGCAATTGTTTCTGCTCTAATGGGGTATAGCGTGCAGCCAAGTATCCACCAATCATCATTGTCCGCATCAAAGCTCTGAGCTTAAGGGAAGTCACCTCCGGAGCTACAGACCAAAAGAATGAAGTCAGAGCAACTACTAGTAGAAGCAGTAATGTCCAATCTCTTGTACAAACATAAAGAAAGCGTTTCCAGCATCCAAGTACAAGGGGATAAATAATTACATAGGCAAATATATTTACACCTGTACGTAGAAAAGGTGCTAAATCGACATCTGCAGAAAATACTAAAAGCAGTAGAATTACAATCCCTGGCTCTAGCTTTCGCCATAGATGCCCAATTGATTGAGCTTTCAATGTTCTTTCTCCAAGTGTTAAGAGTAAATTTTATGTTGCCCAGATTGAATTTCATCAAACAGAGATTTGTAGCGTCGTGCTTGGATTTCCAAAGTAAATTCTTGCTCTACTTTGGTGCGAGCATTTTCGGCAAGTTTTTGGTGACGTTCTGGGTTTTCTAATACCCAAGCAATTCCTTTAGCCAAGTCTTCTATCTTGTATGGTTGAGCTAGATAGCCATTTTTTTGATGCTCAATCATATCTGGCATTCCACCGATATTGAAGGCAACACAGGGTGTACCGCAAGCGAGTGACTCCATCACAGTATTGGCTAAGTTTTCCTGAGTAGAAGGAGCAATGAAGACATCTGCAGCAGAATAGATTAAAGCCAGCGAGAGGTCAT
Organism: Cyanomargarita calcarea GSE-NOS-MK-12-04C; assembly: GCA_019359595.1. Lineage (GTDB taxonomy): Bacteria > Cyanobacteriota > Cyanobacteriia > Cyanobacteriales > Nostocaceae > Cyanomargarita > Cyanomargarita calcarea. Next base: position 111,302 of record JAHHGZ010000013.1, on the reverse strand, counting down.
CTCTAAGAGTGCCTAAATAGTGAGACTTAAAACCAAATTCCGGTGGAACTTCTGGAGTGTTGCAGCCAAAAATTACAATTTCTAGGCGATCGCGTAATCCAGATTGACTCAAATTTACGAGAGCTGGCTGCAATAGATGAAGCCCCTTGCGACTATCACTATTTGCTTGTAGTGCCCCAAAAACCACAAGTTGCTTATCTTGAGGTAAATTCAGTAGTTCTCGTGCTACCTGCTTAGACAGGGGTTTATAGATTGCAGTATCAAGACCGTTAGGGATGACTTCGATGCGATAATTTTGGAATAGAGGACTTTTTCTAGCACAGTTGCCCAACCACAAACTAGGGGTAACGACAGTTAAATTAAGATTTCTCCAAGCCTTGGCTTTGCGCTGAAACACCCACCGGGATAAATCCCCGTCTTTACTGCTGCCAAGCTGGGGACAAGCTCCACAAGATTTTGTATAGCGATCGCACTCCTGGTTATAATGACACCCACCTGTAAAGGCCCACATATCGTGGAGTGTCCAAACTAGAGGTTTTCTCAATTTAGCGATGGTTTCAATTTGCACATATCCCTCATTCATCCAATGTAAATTAATGACATCGGGACTAAAATTAGCAATGTTTTGTGCGACTTTATCTGGAAACCACTGTACAGAAAATGTTGTGTTATCGCGTTGAGGATAGAATTTTAGAGGTAAAGCGTCAAAGGTAATCCTTGCCCTTGCGATACCTTGTGCCAGTCTTGTCTTTGGCCCAGCGATCGTTTTATCATCAGTACTTTTGCCTTGTACTAACATTTGAGAGACTACGCCAATTTTCTGCAAACCTTGATGTAGGCGGTAAGTAGCAGTACCTGAACCATTGGCTTTGTCGTATGTACTGATTAGTGATACTTTCATTATTTGTAAAATTTTATTTTTTTAACAGTAATTTAACTTGCGAAGTGACATTTGACAAATCTTTTCAAGCTTTTGAATATCTACATATATATCTCGATGATGTGCATCCTTGGTTTGACCAATGTTTTCACCTTGCAAATACAAGTAGTTGAGTTTTCCATAATTAGCTAATACATAGAAACAATTATTTGTAAATCCATTCGGGATGATTTCAATCACAGTTGTTAGAGGTTGTGCAAAGAGCAAATTAGTCAAAGCTGCACCATGTGGAGCAACTATTGCCTCTGCCCGAGAAAATATTTCCGCTTGCTCTTTGACTGTTTTTCCGTCCATTTCTACTGTTTGAAAGCCATAAGCAGAGAGCAAATCAATTACTGCAGTTTCATTAATCACTCTTCTTCTGCTGACATTGCCTCTTGGTACATAGATACGAATTTTCTCTTTTTCTGCACCCCGATGGCATTCATTCTGGAAAAGACTTCTAGTAAAACGATAAGCTTCTTCACTAACTGGATCGTTAACACCCATAAATCGGCTGCTAATTGCTGCGACTAACCTATCGGCTGTACAGGCTTTCTGAATAACTTGTCTCATAGAAATACCTGCTTTTCTCAAAGTCTCTTCATGAAAGCCAGATAGTGGAAATTGGCCAACATAAAAAAAATCAATATCCGCCAGATTATAAAACTTCTGATAAAACCTAATGAGTGGCAATGTTGCGCACATCCAATGGTAATAGTTTGATGGCTCTGATTCGGATAAGTATGCTACCGTTCCCGATAGCCTAGTTGCATTTGAAAGTGTTTGTATATATATAGGTAACTTCTCAAACTCTATTCTGTATCCTCCAATGACATTCAATTTTCTATCTAGGATGTAATTATTGCGAAAAGAAAATCCGCAGTCTCTAGTATCTAATACTACGGTTTCTGTTACTGCTGCGAATGGCTGAATCTCATTTAATACCTGTTCGGAAAGATGATTCGCAGGCTCCGTTGTTATAATATCTTCTACTATTTTGTAAGTTTGGGTATGCCCATTGGAAACTCCCAAAACTTCTTCTATATTGTTCCCATTGAGTGGAAGATACCTATTAGCAGCTAAGAATCCTATTTTGTTGAGTAGAGATAAGATTTGAAGCTTTCTGAAAAGCTTAAATACTATTAGTTTTATTTGACCGCGAAGATGATATGAAAATATTCGCTGATATAGCTGTTTAACTGTTTTCATAGTTCCATTTACGATATTTGACTCTTCCAGGCGAAACTCCTCAAAGAAAACATCTTTCCAAGTGGAAATAGACCTCAGACTGAAAAGAAAGAGGCTATATAATGTCATTGCGAACACAAGCTTTCAGTCGAAGGTAAAATCTAACTTAATAAAAGTAACTACCTCAGACATTGTTGGTAAACATTTAGAGTTTCTTCGGCAACATAATCCCAGTTCCATTTCTGAGCTAATTCCAGATTATGCTCACCCATATCTAGAAGCATACCTTGCTTATAAATTGCTTCTTTCATGGCATAAAACAAGCCATTCTCTTGAGTTGAATCGTAAAGAAATGCTCCGAATTCATCAAGCAAATCACTAAAATAACCTGAATTGGGTGCAATGCAAGCTTTCCCAAATGACATTGCCAGTAGAGTTACTCCCGAAGTCGTAAAAATTTTATATGGAAGTACCACGCAATCGCAGGCATTCATATAAATTTGAACTTCCTTGTCTGGCACTTGTTGAGGCACAAATAAAATATTGCCATAACCCTGTATTTTTTCACGTATCAGGTTTTCAATACCCGATTCAGCAGGGTAGCCAGCAATTATGAGAAATAACTTATGTTGGGGTAATCTCTTGAAACTATCAATTGCTTCCAAAAAGCCTTTAGAATGGTAGATATTTCCAAAAAGCAGAAAAGTTAAGTTTTCGTCCTTTATAGCTAAGATTTTTCGACCCAATTGTTGACTAATAGAGTTGGCATACGAACCGATGTAATTGCCGTGTTGTACAACAAATACCTTGGGTAAAATTTCTAAACCAAATCCTTCGAGCAGTTGCTTTTTCGTAGTTTCGCAATGAACGATTAATGCATCAAATCCTCTACCAAGTATAGGTAACCAACCCGAAGGAATACTCTGTTTACCTCCCTCCACTTTGTCAGCCCACTCGTGAACTGTACAAACAATTTTGGTTCCGATTAACTTCAAAATCCAAATTTGACTGAGAAATACCAACAACTTAAATGAACGTCGAACCTCATCTCGGTCAAAAAATGATTTATGCTGTCCTTTTTTACTAAGGAAAAAATAATGTAGCTTGTGGAGGTGAAGAATATTAGGCCGACCTTTCTTCAATACTTGTGGTAAGAATATAATGCCTTGATGGTCGTCTTCAGATTCTACTTTGACCCCGTTTTTAGCTAAATGCTCAATTAATAATTGATTGTAGGGATTTTTCCCTAGATTCGATAACATAAAAACTTTCAGACTTTTCACTTTAATAGCTCCTTAGCCAATTTCAGGAATTAATTTACTACCCGACTACAACTTGCTGATAACTACCCGACTTCACAATCCCACCTCCCTCAAGTAGATAGATGCGATCGCAATGCTCAACAGTCGAGAGTCGATGAGCAATGATAATTATTGTCTTTGTGCCAGATAATGCCCGAATTGCTTCATTCACAAGACTTTCCGTCTCATTATCTAGTGCGGATGTAGCTTCATCTAGGACTAAAATTTCTCGCTCATGGTATAGTGCCCTTGCAATACCAACCCTTTGACGCTGACCACCCGAAAGCCTGACTCCACGCTCACCAACAACTGTTTGCAGACCTTCAGGTAGTTGGACTATGAGTTCTGTCAGTTGAGCAGCCTGGATAGCTTTATTCATCCTTTCTGTATGTATCAAGTCATTTGGAACACCGAAAGCAATGTTGCGTTCGATGGTGTCATCCATGAGAAAAATGGATTGTGGAATGTAACCGATTAAGTTTTGCCATGAACGGATATCTTTATATATAGAGACACCATCAACACAAATGTCTCCTTTTTCCGGTTCCAAAAGACCCAGAATCACATCCACTAAAGTTGTTTTTCCAGCCCCAGATTTACCAATTAGTGCAATAGACTCACCCTTGTTCAAATTTAAAGAAATATTTGAGATGGCAGAAGATTTTACATTTGGATAAGAGTATGTGATGTTCCGCAATTCAATTCGATCCCTGAAAGTCATAATTTGCTGTCCGGCAAACTCAGAACTTAATTGATTGCGTCGCTTATCTTTGTGCGATAACCCGAGATTTTTGTGGTTATTTTGTTGCTGAGTCTCCTTCAAATCTGAATAAATAGCATTAACAGAATAAGTAGCATTCTGAAGATGACCAATTGCTGCTATTGACTGGCTAGCTGCTGGTATCAGACGGAGTGAAGCTACTGCAAAAACACTTAAAGTTGGAATAAGTGTTTCTAGTCCCCCATTAGAAAAACTCTGAGATACAGATACAAGAATTATCAAAAATAAAACTAAAATTGTCTCAATTGAAATGCGTGGAATAATTTGAGAATAATGAAAGAGAGATTCCGCAATTTCGTACCTGTATCCTTGCTCATCCATCTGTTTCTCAAAGTACTGCTCACAACCGATAAGCCGTGTCTCCTTAACTCCCCCCAAACTATGGTTAATAATCCGAACCATCTGATTGCGAGATTCAGATGCTTCTTCACCCCAGTGTCTGAAATTCTTTCTGAGTGTGTAAAATAGTAAAAAGACAGGTAAAATAACTGCTGATGCTATTGCTAGAAAAACTAAATCCGTTTTACCAAGTAAAAATATAAGTGCAATAACAACCACAAGGTTAGCGCTGCCATCTAGGAGTGGAAGCATATAAGCATAACAAAATTTATCTGTCTCAATGACGATATTTCTAATAATACTGGCAGTGTTTCTGCTGAGGAAGAAAGTATAGGGAACTGTTAGATATGCTCTAATTAGTTTTGAGCAAAGTTTCCCTTTTTGACTAAAACTAAACCTGTAGATATATGCTTTAACCAGAAAATATACTAATGCCTTGAAGCAAAAAACAAGTGCAATTACTAGCCCAACAATCGAAATAAATTGTTGACTGGTTTGCACACCTGATTGCCTATAAGCCCAGTCTAAAAAGGAAGAGTCCTGTATAGATTCTGGATGAGAAGCTAAACTTAAAAAGGGACCGATAAGTCCAATACCTATCGCTTCTAATAGAGAAGCTGTAATGGATGCAAGGAATAACCATACAAGTTTACCTTTTGCTTCTCCAAGGATATACAAAAATTTTGACAGAGATTTGATCACCTAATTATAACCTCTGAATGAAGGAAGAAGAAAGAAGGAAGAAGTTTTAGATGGGGATTCAGACAAGGCAGCTTTGCAAACGTGCCACCCCAACTCAAAACGGACGGCCTGATTAGGTCGGGGTCTTAAACCCCCAGCGAGGATAAACACAGATAAATAATCCTTTTTCTAAGGTGTAACGGTTGGAAATGGAACTATTTATTTACTAACCTCCGATGAAGTGGATTTGATATTGATAGATTTTTTCGACTTAGAACCAGTTTCAACCTGCTTTTGCGTGTAGTAAAAGTAGCTGTCTGGCTCACGCTTGACATTCACACCATTGATTGCCATGCCCAAAACTTGCTGACCAGACTGGGTTAAGAACTCTTTTGCTGCTTGTGCCGAAGCAGAGTTAACCACTCCAGGACGAACTACAAGTAAGATGCCGTCCACCAGCTTGCCCAAAACCGCAGCATCTGCTGTTCCAGCGAGAGCGGGAGTATCAAAAATTACGAAATCGTAGTTATTGACAAAGGTAGTGACCAAAGAAGCCATGCGATTGGAATCCAGCAGTGCCACAGGGTTAGGAGGTACTACCCCAGCAAGAAGAACATCAAGGTTAGGCATTACTTGATGGACGGCTGCGTCAAGAGCAACTTGGTCAACAATGAGATTACTTAAACCCACTGTATTTGTCAGATTCCAGATATGATGCTGTACGGAATGACGCATATTAGCATCTACAAGCAAGACTCGATTCCCTACCTGAGCCATAGAGACAGCTAAATTTGCAGCAACTTCAGACTTACCCTCTTTAGAGACAGAACTTGTAACTACAATGCTTTTTAACTTCTTATCCGAACTGAGAAACTTTAAGTTCGCTTGCAGCATTTGGTAGGCATCACCAAGCGGGTAGTGAGGAATGTCTCTACCAATCACTTTGGGGATGGATGGATCTCCACTATTTTTGCTATCCCTACTCAATAAGGGAATCACTCCCAATAAGGTGTATTGGAAGATTTCCCTGGCTTCTCTAACTGTCTTAAGCGATCTGTCTATCAAATCTATAGCAAATGCAGCCGTTATCCCCAGCAAAATTCCAACAACTCCTCCACCTGCCAAAACCACTTTTTTTCCAAGACCTACAGGTTGGTCTGGTACTAAGGCTTTTGAGATGACGCTAGCATTGCCAATATTTTGGTTTTCTGCGACTTTAATCTCTTGCAATCTGGTCAAGAGTGTTTCGTAAGTCGTTTGCGCCGCTTTCATCTGCCGCTCCAGTTCCCGTTGATTCTGTTCTAGCCGTGGCAAAATGTTTGCACGTTCTTTATAAGCAGTCCGCATATTAGAAAGTTCAGTAACTTGTCTTTCTAGACCAATACGCTCTGCTTGAACACGAACAATATCTGCAATCAGGCTTTGTCGCAACTCTCCAATTTGTAAATTTCCTACCCTTACTTGTTCATTACTACCAGCTACCTCCTGTACCCGCACTTGCAGCAAACTGTTGAGAGCAGTAACTTTTTCGTTCAAGCTAATGATGCTTGGGTGTCCAGGCTGTAAGCGGGTTTGCTCAACTGCAAGCAGGCTTTGCGCTTCTTGGAGTTGAGCAAGCACTTTTTGAACTCCAGGTGTTTGACTCAACTGAGTAAATGCTACAGCTTGTTGCGAATCAACGTTGACCTCTTTAAGTAACTTTGCCTCTCGTCCGGTAGCATCAACTAGTTGAGCTTGAGCTTGAGCAATTTGATCTTCTAGCTGAGAAATTGTTTTGACTGCTGCAGTTGCTTCTTCGGCAAGAACGATGACCTTATTTTCTTCTTTAAATTTACGCAGAAATGACTCTGCTTGTTTTACAGCTGCCTCACTTGAGGGTAGTTGCTTTCCAATGAACTTGCGAACAGAGACTGCTTCAGCCCGATTCGCGTTAATGTTATTCCTGATATATATTTCAATAATTTTGTTAACTACTTTGGCAGCCTGTTTTGGATCGCTGTCAGAGTAGGAAATTTCCACAACATCCGTTCCTTTTGTACTTTCTACCTTAAGTTTTTTTGTGAGGTCTCGGATTTTAATCGCTTTGCCCTGCTTATCCTTTAGATGCAGTGAATTTATAGTTTCTTCAATAACTGGAACCGACGCAACAATCTTTGCCTGAGTATCTGTAGGATTATTTGTCTGAAGTGCAGGGTCAATCCGTCCAATATTTTCCTCTAATCCTGTTAGTGAGGAGCGATTCACCTTAATTAGCACGCTTCCATCTGCTTTATACGTAGGTTTTAATGAAAGTGCAAATACAGATGCCATAGTGAAAATTACGGAGAAAACCCCTGTTGCGGGTATCCAACGGCGTTGCAGGACAAGCCAGTATTTTTGAAAATCTATTTCTTCAAAGTCAAAATGTTCTTGTGGCTGCATAATAAATGGCTGCTGAGTGAGACTATTCGCGTATTAGAGTGATCCATAAAAATAAATGCCCAGCCGTGTGTTGAAATTATTCGTGTGTGTCGTTCGCGGAGCGTGTCGAAGACAGGATCTAGCTGTGACGGCTGGGCATTTATTTCTTGGCAGTATGCTTAAGAAAGTGACTTCAACTGCTGGCTTAACCTACAAACCGAAAATCCTTGATGCCGCGATCGCCAACCATCCGTGACTGTCTGCGAGTAAATTCGCTAACAGTTGGATTTCCAGATGGGTTCATTACCCCAATTGCTTGTTGCCAGAGTTCTCTTGGTGCATTTGTAACTTCATAGATGCGATCGCGTTTGGTGACGTGATACCACTTCGTTTCCTGACACAGATCGCACCAAAAAGCTTCTAACCATTCACCCTTGAGAGTAATTGCAGTTTTGCTTGCGATCAATATCTGGGCTTCTTCTCGTCCTACACCCCGTTCCTGAAGTTGCCCTGCTTGGTCGGCAAATAATGCATACTTTTGGCTTATACTGTGTATGTAGCATCCATGAACTGGACAATAAATTGTCCGTCTTTTCGAGCGTTTCCGATTTTTGTCACACCTTCTCTGCAATTCGACCTCCCTCATCAATAAGTATAAAAAAGATAAGAAGAAGGTTACGTTGGAGGGACTGAGATCAAAAAGACCATCGAAGCCCAATCTCCTATGTATAAATAATTAACTATTTAATTACGGTAGATACTTGCTTAACTGTGACTCTTTAAAATACTTTCAAGCTTCTACTTGCTCAAACCGAAAAACTTTCTAAGGAAGTTAAATGTCACGGTTAGGATACATTTGCTCTAGATAACGAATTGTCACGAAGATACTTCGAGAGAGTCCCCAAACTGTTGTTTTAGCACCCACACTGGTTAGACTTGGGCTGATGTTAATTGACCCTCAAACACCCTACTATCAACTACTTGCGCCATAATCAGAGCGCAAGGTCTATGCTAGTTTCTGATTGGAAAGGCATGAATCCCTGGTGATTCAACTTATTCGGCAGTATAATTTACACCCTTTCTTTTCAGTATTTTTAGTAGTTGGCTATATCGTATCGCTGCTTTAATTTAACTCAGTGTACTTTATATCACATTCACGGCAAACTTTATGAATCTCTTACTTGAACTTTATAAACGTGTCTTCAGGTAGATGCGGTGTACTTTACGATACTTTACAATCTGAATCTAGTTTTATTAAATCTATATATCCTTGAAGAAGGAAGAGGTTTTGAGATGAGGATTCAGACAAGGCAGCTTTGCGCTCTTAAGATTAAGAACGCAAACGGTGCCGCCCCAACTCAAAACGGATGACCTGTAGAGGTTGGGGTTATTGGGGATTTATAACTAAATTAAGCGGACACGATATCGCACGTAAAACTTCTATAATGCAACAATAGCAAAAATCACTCTTCATTCTCACCGACTCATCAGTCCAGGAATCAGGACTTTACTTTCGTAAGCAAGGCCATCCACATATCTGACGGCTCTGAATAGTATTCAATCTCTTCAACTTCATATAACCCTATGGTTGAGTCGTTTTGTAAAATAATGCGATCGCCTAGTTTGATGCCTTTGCTCTGGCAAGTCATATAACCTGAATTAGGTTTATCTTCTATAAGCTCAAAAACATAGTCACGACCACAAACGTAGTCGGTGTAATCATATGTTTTCTTTTTATGAGGTTTTGGTTGATTTAATAGAAAGCTAAGTAAGGAGAAAAAATTCACTTCTTGGTTGATACCTGACCTGGCATTTGACATAAGTTAGTTGGAATAAATAATGTTAAACACAGGCTGAAGTCGCTGGGCAGTTATGTTTACCTTGAAACTTACTAAATGTCAAGGTAAATAATTTTCCCTAATCATTCGATAGTAATACCTTAAGATATATGATTTTTATTTTTATAGAGTGTTCACAAAGAACTAAGTCTAACTACTAGAATAACTGAACAAGCGCTTGTATGCCACCTTTGTTCACTCTTTGGAGTAGCGAAAGCCTTTGATTTGACTCCAAAGCCAGCTTTTCACTTTTATTGGCAACAAAATTTCAGGAACCACTTGACACAACCCCTGGTGTGACTGCTATATTATGTGAGGTGAACGCATTGGGGCGTCGCCAAGTGGTAAGGCATCGGGTTTTGGTCCCGACATCCCTAGGTTCGAATCCTAGCGCCCCAGCATTATAGAGGGTGGACTTGTTAGTCCACCCTTTAGATTTTTTAACAATAACTGATACTGCCCTGGGCTGTACTCCTTTGCCTACAATGTTTCTAGGCTTCGCTTCGCCTATGCATTACGCAAGATCCCTGACAACTTTTACGAAGTCAGGGATCTGACCAACAAAATCGGGTTTTTCATGACTGCGACTGTATCCGTGTATTTGTCGCAATAAAGATAAATCGATACCATCCTGATTTATCCGGAAAACTTTGATGTTGATTAGTAAACTTAAGCAATTTATACCGATTGCTCCACGCCTACTTCAAACTTTATTTACAGCCATAACATTTAAATACCTAGTTATTTAGTTTTTTGTTAGAACTAAAGGTGTCAATCAGGAACCAAATTCCTCCTGCGTAATGTTACTGTAGTTATAGTGCATCTCTCCAAATCAGCCTGTATTTTAAATTCTTTCATCAGGGTAATAAGTCTGTTAAGTAAGTTCAAAATGATACTTAAGTGAAGCTTGAGATACTTTTGACTGCGCCATCATAATTAATTCAGTAATATTACAGAGTGCATCGGCAAGGCAACGTCGGAGAAATTCCAGTACGGATGCCTTTCTCTCGAATCGCAGCATCCAACTGCGGAAATAACATGAGTAATTAAATTTACAAATACCATGCTGAAGTCAGACAAATATCATCACCCATTATCACAAGTCAACACTGCCCACTTAAATGATGTTGATGAAGGTGGATTAAATCTGGGCAAAGTTGGAGCAGCTCTACGTCGCCGTTCATTGTTAATTGCTGGTGTAACTGGGGTTGTCGCAACGGCCACGGTATTAAAGGCAGAACAAGCACCTCCGGAGTATCAAGGCGAGTTTGAGATTTTAACCAAACCGGTGACTGGCGAAAGTCAGGCGATCTCGAATATTCCTCAAACTTTGGGTAGCGCTCCCGGTAGTGTGGCATTTCCTGAGACAGTACAACCAGTAAAAACTACGATTGCGGTTTTAGAAAGTCATCGAGTGCTTAATTCGGTTGTCGAAAAGCTTCAGAAGAAATATCCAGAACTGACTTACAATTTAATTGCTGCGAATTTAACTATAGACTCCAAGCAGGATAATATCTTAAAAATTGCATATGTAGATCAAGACGAGAAGCGAGCTATCGACGTTTTGAAGACGCTTGCTAATGCTTTTCTTCAGTATAGTTTGGCTGAACGTCAGGCAGACGTAGATCAGGCTATTAAGTTTGTTAACCAAGAAATAAAGCCGATAGAAGATCGGGTTAAATTAGGGCAAAACAAACTGCGAAGCCTGCGACTGGAAAATAAGTTAATCGATCCAGCACAGAAAGCTCAAGAAGTTTCGACTTATATTGCTAATTTGACCCAGCAGCAGTTGGAGAGTCGGGTGCAGTTAGAGCAAATGGTAGCAAAATATCAGAATTTGCAAAGGGAGTTAGCGCAGCAACCCGGAGCCTCGGCTAGTAATTCAGTGCTGAGTGAAAATGCTAACTACCAAAGAATACTAGATCAAATTCTGCCACTGGACGCTGAAATTGCCAAAAGGTCATCTGTTTTTACAGATGAAGAAGAAGGGATGCAGCGTCTGAACGAGCAGAAAGCAACGATGCTCTCCTTACTGAATCTCGAAAGGGATCGGGTTAATAGAGATTTTCAAAGCCGCATCGTGGATCTACAAACACGCGATCGCTCTTTGGAGCAAAAAATAAACAACCTAAATAATTACGTCAAAGATTTAGCAACTATTAGCCGTAATTACGATAATATCCAGCGAGAATTAAAAATTAATACCGAATCCCTAGATCAATTTACTACCAAAAAACAAGCGTTGCAGATTGAAAAATCTCAAAAGCAGCAGCCTTGGCAGTTATTAGATCCAAAACTAACTCAAGTGACTGAGCCTACAACTGTCTCAGCAAATGCCAAGAAAAACTTAGCCTTGGGGGGAGTCTTAGGTTTGCTGTTGGGTGTGGGAGCAGCTTTGGTAGTGGATAAACTCAGCAATGTCTTCTACTCTTCTAAAGACCTCAAAGATGCTACTAGACTGCCACTATTAGGGGTAGTTCCGTTTAGAAAAGAACTTGGGACTTTGGTGGCACAAGATTTGCAAAATGCAAGTCCTACTTCGTTTTTTGAAGTTTTCCGTTCTCTGTACACCAATATTCTGCTGCTTGGTTCGGATAGTCCGATTCGCTCTCTTGTCATCAGTTCGGCGGGACAGGGTGATGGTAAGTCTACTGTTGCTATACAATTAGCACAGGCAGCAGCGGCCATGGGACAACGAGTTTTATTAGTAGATGCCAATTTACGTTGTCCTACCTTACACAACCGTGTCGGTTTAATGAATATTCAGGGATTGACTGATGTCATCTCACAGGATTTAGATTGGAATAATGTGATTGAGCGATCGCCTCTAGAAGACAATCTCTATGTCATGAGTGCTGGTCCGATTCCGCCAGATTCAGTCAGGTTGCTAGCGTCTCAGAAAATGCACGATTTAATGGACGAGATGCAATCGGCTTTTGATTTAGTAATTTATGACACCCCACCGATAGTTGGTTTTGCGGATGCCTATCTGCTGGCAGCAAATACCAATGGTATGGTATTAGTCGCTGGATTGGGCAAGCTGAAACGAACTGTTCTGCAACAGGCATTAGAAGATTTACAGGTGTCTGGCACTCCCATTTTAGGGATGGTAGCAAATAAGTCAAAAGAATCTGTACCTAACTCTAATAGCTACTATGAACGCTATTACAAACAGAGTATCAGCGCTGAGAGGATTGAGGTGGATGCAGAACTTGATGCTTCTAATTCCTCTTCTCTGAGGAAAGTTAAGCGACCCTAATTGGTTAGTTGTTAGTTGTTGGTGGTTGGTGGATAGTGGTTGGTCGGAACAAACAACAACTAACAATTATCAAATTACTTATCGGGAGATTTTAGCGCTTGATCTAGCACTTCCCTAGCCTGTTCTGCTTTGGAACGGGCTTCTTGGTAGCGTAGATTTGCTGTCGCAAAGGTTTTGAGAACTTTAAAGCCTTCTTTGAGTTTAGTAATTTCCTCTTCTGTCACAGATTCATCGCAGAAGAGAACGTCAACTGCCTTGCGAACTTCCAACGCTTCGCTACGTGACTCTTGAACTTTGAGTTTCAGCGTGGCAAGGTTGCTCAAAACTTGAACCGCTTGTGTAATAGCGTCCTCACCGCTAGTAGATTCTATTGGCTGCTCTTTGACTTCAATTAATTGTTGAGCGCCAAATCCTTCTTCTAATTCTGTGGGAAGACTACCCGAATCCATCAGTTCCATTAATTGATCCATTGCTTTCTCACGGGCTTTGGCTGAGTCTTTGCCAGGAACGGTGAGGATGATTTCTGGGCTTTGAGCAAGAGTGTATTGAACCATATTTAGGCGCAGATGTTGCCGATAAACCAAGCCTGAGCCTTTAATCCTAACATGAAGTGTTACCTGGAGCGGTTATTTCTTTTTTTATTCCTAATAAAAAATTCTTGCGCTAGAGCTATAGTTTCATCACTAGGGAAAATTCTTGCGCTAGAGCTATAGTTTCATCAGCACAGAAAACTCTTGCGCTAGAGCTATAGTTTCATCACTAGGGAAAATTCTTGCGCTAGAGCTATAGTTTCATCACCACAGAAAACTCTTGCGCTAGAGCTATAGTTTCATCACCACAGAAAACTCTTGCGCTAGAGCTATAGTTTCATCACCACAGAAAACTCTTGCGCTAGAGCTATAGTTTCATCACCACAGAAAACTCTTGCGCTAGAGCTATAGTTTCATCACCACAGAAAACTCTTGCGCTAGAGCTATAGTTTCATCACCACAGAAAACTCTTGCGCTAGAGCTATAGTTTCATCACTAGGGAAAATTCCAAGCGATCGCTAGTTATGAGGAGTTAAAAAATATTAGGTAGTGCGTGCGTTTGCTCAGTAGCGAGAAAGATACGCTTGCACTAGAGTTATATGCTTATTTCAGGGCGATAGCTCCGTGTGAGTTTGCTATTTTGTTATGATGTGAATTAAGAAAAGCGAGAAATAAGCGATCGCTATGACCGTAACTGTAATTAAATGGACGACTGATGAATATCATCGCATGATTGCGGCGGGCATTTTGGAGAATCGCTGCGTGGAACTACTCAAGGGAGAAATTGTAGAGATGCCACCGGAGGGAGAACCTCACGCCTATTTCAGCAGTGAAGCCGGAGAATATTTGATGAGGTTGTTGGGCGATAGAGCAATGATTCGCTCAAGTAAGCCGATTACGCTTCCTAACAACTCTGAGCCTGAGCCTGATATTGCTATTGTACAACGGTTGGGGCGTGAGTACTTGGAGCATCATCCTTATCCGGAAAATGTTTTCTGGCTAATTGAATATTCAGATTCCAGCTTGGACAAAGACTTGGAGATGAAAAGTAAAGTCTATGCTGAAGCTAGAATTCCTGAATACTGGGTGGTTAACCTCAGAAAGAGACAGCTTATAGTATTTCGAGAACCCCAAGATGGGGAGTATGCATCAAAGTCCACATTAACGGTTGGAACGGTTTACCCATCGGCTTTGCCTGATGTAGCTGTATCAATAGATTTGATTGTCAGTATCTGAGTGATGAAAATCGAAGATACAAGCCGCAACACCCTAGAAGGGTGTCGCTATACATATAAAGCCCACCTGCGTGGGCTAGGCCAAATCAATATTTTCAGAGCCACAGCAGGCACGAAAAATATAGTATCCGTTCTGAAAACGCAACAACCCGCACTACCGCGATATTACTCTATAGCCGTTCCCCAATCAGTCAAAATAAAACTTTATACTTGATAAAGGGAGTAAATTTAAACAGGAGGGAAGCACTATGGCTCCCAATCCAAGTATCATGCAGGCTGTCGAACAATTGGGCTACCGCGTCACTGTTGGCGATGTGGCAACCCAAGCAGGATTGAATGTGGGGGAGGCTAATCTTGGTTTATTAGCTCTTGCATCTGACGCTGGCGGGCATATGCAAGTAGCAAGTACTGGTGATATAGTTTACGAATTTTCAAAGAATTTTCGAGCAATATTACGGAGGAAATATTTCCGATTACAACTTGCCGAATGGTGGAAAAAGGTCTGGGGAGTACTGTTTTACCTAATTCGGATTTCCTTTGGCGTTTTTCTGGTTGCTTCTATTGCGCTGATTGCGATCGCCATAATTGCGATTACGATTGCAGCCAACTCCGATCGGGATAACGGCAATAATTCTGGTGGTTCTAGGGGAGGGGGTGGTGGCTTTGGCTTTTTCTACTTCCCAGATTTATTCTGGTATTTTAGCCCTGGTTATGAAGAACGACGTAGAGAAGAACGAAGACGGGGAGGACAGGAAGAAAGCGAACTGAATTTCTTTGAAGCTGTCTTTTCCTTTTTATTCGGTGATGGTAATCCCAACGCTAATTTAGACGAACGTCGCTGGCAAGAAATTGCAGGTGTGATTCGGAAAAACCGGGGTGCGATTGTTGCAGAGCAAGTTTCGCCATATTTGGATGATATCGGTGAAAAATATCAACAAGAATACGAAGACTATATGTTACCCGTTCTCACACGCTTTAACGGGCAACCTTCAGTCAGTCCCGAAGGTTCTATTGTATACTACTTTCCAGAGTTACAAGTAAGTGCAGGCAAAAAACGCCGTCAGTCAGCATCAGTGTACTTGGAGGAATTTCCTTGGCGATTTAGTGCAGCTCCTTCCGGACAAATTATGCTCAGTGCAGGGTTGGGTGTCGCCAATTTTGTTGGTGCATTAGTACTAGGCAGTTTGTTAAGGGATGGAGCAGTCGCAGCGCAGTTGGGGGGACTTGTTGCCTTTGTTCAAGGGATTTACTGGGTACTATTGGCTTACGGTACAGGATTTTTGGGTGTGCCGTTAGTCCGTTATTTCTGGATTAAATGGCGCAATAGTCAAATTGCCTCTAGGAACCGCGATCGCCTCTCCCGTGCGAAAATATTAGCGAGTACCGATCCAGCTTTAGAACAAAAAATTGCCTATGCCAGTCAGTTTGCGGCTGAAAAAGTCATCGGTAATGAGGATTTAGTTTACTCCACCGAAACAGATTTGCTGGAACAGGAAGTAGAACGTTCCGCACAAATTGACGCGGAATGGCAAAGACGATTGAATGAAGGAAGTTAGAAATTAAGAGTTAGGAATTAGGAGTTAGGAGTTAGGAGTTAGGAGTTAAAGATTAAGAGTTAGGGGTTAGGAGTTAGGAGTTAGTTCAGGCTTCATCATGCTAATAAGCTGTGGTGCCTAAAGCAGGCGTTTTTTTGCGAATGACGAATAGGCAAGAGGTCTGTTCTACAACTTTTAAATGCAACAAGCGTACAACTCCAAACTCCAAACTCCTAACTCCAAACTCCTAACTCCAAACTCCTAACTCCTGACTTTTTCATTTTGCTCGAATTGGCGCTAGGGCAACACCTCGGTAGTAGTAATTCAAGATTTGCAGGTGATTGTATTTCCGCAAAGCTAAATTGTAGGCTCCCCACTGACTCATACCTAAAGCATGACCGTAGCCTAAACCTTGTAGGGTAAAACTACCATCTGCGCTTTTGGTGACGGTAAAGCGGGTACTTCTCAATTTGAGAGCAGTGCGCACCTCTTCACCTCTTAGTACCTTTGTACCTTTATCGCCAATAATACTCAAAGCTTTGACGCTTTGGTGAGGCGATAATTGCTCTATCTTCATTTCTTTAACATTACCCATTTCAGGAATGCTGGCACTGATTTCCGCAGGAGTGAAGGTTCTCACCCAATTGCATTCGGGGACATTTTGGTCAAAGTCTGGAACCCCACGCAGGTAAGGTTGTGGACTTCCCCAAACATCTTCGACATTTTCTGTATGTCCGCCAGAACAAGCGTGGAAGACAGAGAGAATAATCTGGTTTCGGTAAGTAAGAACTTGCCCTGCCGTCCCATCAACTGCTGCATAAGTAGTGGGAGATTCACTGATGACACCTTTGTAAATCTGCCACTTATCGGGGCTGTCGCCAACGTCGAAAAGGGGGTCATTGCGGCGTTTTTCCCGCTCATAGATGGCATAAGTACGGGCCGTGATCGCCTGGGCTTTGAGGGCTTCACCGGGCCATCTAGTATCCATTTCACCGCCGATGACGCTGTAAAGATATTCTTCTAAATCTACCCAATTGACAGCGGTTAAGCCTTTAGATGTGGGAACAACTAAAGTTCGACCCCGATACCATTTGTCGTTAATGTAAACAAATCCTTTACCTGTTGGTTCAATCCAAAATAAACCAGAACGCCATTTGTCCAAAGCAACTCCACCAGGAACAGCTTGGGCAATAAATGCGCTCATTTGCGGCAATTCTCCTAAAGTCCTACCGCTACCATCTTTGAGAACAGCTGCTGTGGAACTGCCGACTTTTACCTGTTTGACATCCCTTTCTATTGCCACCCGCAAAATTACAGCGGCTTGGGCTGGGACAATCAAAGCAATCCACACCAGAATACTTAACCACAAATGGCGTCCTTTAAGCTGGGAAAATAGGGAAGCTAGTAACAGTTGGAACTTCATGCTAAATACTCTAATCGCACCTGTATATGTTTGACGTTCTATTTTGTAGTAGTTTCCCGAAGATGGCCTTCAACCTCACTTATAATAGTTAAACTATCCTGTTCTCGCAAGCGAATAAGTGTTGATAGTCAAGCTAAAAAGTTCACCTGTTTTAGTGTATTTTTTTCTTTCATCAGAGAAAGAATCGGCAGCGCTTAATTCTTCTGAATTCCGTAACAAAAACGACCAACTACAACTTTATTATTTTTCAGAATATCGTCAGTACTAGATTTTAATCCCTGTAAAAAGGGTTGCAAGTTATAGGTTCTCCAATCATTACTGGTATTGTTATTTGCACTCCATTCAGACCACCATTTTTGCTCTTGTACACCTTTAGCTAGCACATCAACGGTGAATTTATAAATTCCGGTTTCTGGAATATCGCTGGGTTTGATTGTTGTGACAAAGTTTAAATTTTTGTTATTATCTATTTGCCATTTGCTGAGTTCCAATGCTTTTAGCAGTGAGGAATTATTGGGAGGTTCTTTAAACTTTTTCTCAATCGAATCAAAACTCTGAACTTTTGTTTCTGTCTGGAGAGAATTCGATTCTATCAATAATGTATTGTTGATGCTCTGAAATGGAACACTATAATTAATATTTAAAGGATTATTTATATTACTTTCTAATTCTAAAAGCTGACTCTTATCATCTCCTGCTAGTATGACATTGGCATCACCCAGTTCTTGTGGTCTAGTTTTAAAACCTTCTGGGAGTTTAGGATAACCTTGGAGATAAGATAAGCCGCTGACTAAATTATTTGGCGAAAAAATAGCTAATTTACTATCTTCAGGTAATTTTTTACTATCGCTGAGATTTTTAAAATAGTGAGCTATATCACTAGAATGACCAAGGAAAATTATATAAAAAGGTCGAAATTCTTGACCCTTAACTTTATTACCTTGAGCATCATTGGTATTATATTTAAAATTTCTGTTACTGCCATCTTCTAGAAAAATATCGCCATTAAATTCACTTTTGATTCCTAAAATACCGACTGCATATCCTACTTGATTGGCATTAAAGTAATTATCTCTGATTTTTTTATTAAGTTTAGTGACATCTTCCCCATCTTGATATAAATCAGTCACAATAACTGTCAGTTTACCATCAATAGCAGGAGTAATCGCAGTTTCAATTTTACTAACTTTTAGTGGGGGAAATTTTGGGTCAGTACCATCATAAAATTTAGAATCTCTTGCTTTCAGATATCCATCACGGTCAGTTTTTGCACTGGTTTCTCCCAAACGATAGTATTCGAGTTGAGATTTTGTTCTAGGTGCAACTGTTCCACCAGCAAATAATATTTGGTCTAGCAAATCTATTGTTTGAGCATAGCGAGTTTTAGTATTTTGAGGATTTACATATCCCCGCATAGATGGAGTCCCGTCTACATACATAAAAATGCTGAGGTTTTGCGACTGGGGAGACTGAATACTAGTTAAGGATAAATCGCAGGTGATTTTTTCATTCTCAAGACTGCAAGCTACCACTAACATCGATGTAGCGATCGCCAATACTAACGATTTTACTCGAATCATTTTACACACAAGTTAGTAATTAATATTACTCGTATAAAAAAGTTTGTACTACGCCCATACTCTAGCACGCATTTAAGCTATAAAAATAACTTAAATGCGATCGCCGTTGCCAACCCAATGATATGGTGGGCAGAAGTTACCACCAATCTTTTAGAAGGAACAGAACGAGCTTTTTGCTAGAACATTCAAGTCTAGAACTAAATTTTCTTATCACCTCTTAGTTACTAAGTCAAGATACTATTTATAAAAAAAGGTAAATATTACTACTTTTCTCTTCTTACTGAATGTAGCAAAAAGGTTTCCCGGTTTATAATATGTTTTTAAAACAGTACTGAAATCGAACCTGTACTTATGAGAACGAGTGAGTGGATTCGGATCATAGTTTTCAGCCTCATCGGCTCAGTTTTGATGTTTTTGGGGCAACCTTGGATTTACCGAAGCAAATTTCCTTTTGTACGGTTGCGAAGTGTGCCTGTCGATGCCTGGGTAAGCAACTATTATATGCCAGGAGCATATGTTGTATTTTTTGCTTCGCTCGTTGCAACGGTGCTGTGGTATTTACTGGCTGCTAAAGCTCAAGTGAAAGGAGGGAAGGATGTTGAGAAGTGGTCTGTGGTGTGGTGGATAATTTTCTTATTACCTGTTTTGAGTATTATTATTGCCATCGTCTTTTTTAAGGGAAGCGATGAAGCACTTTTGTCTTTAACTAGCTTTTTTGTTCTCGATATTCTGTTCCTTTATTGGTTTACTACGGCAACAAGTTCTCCCGGAGGTTTAAGTTTTGTTCCCCCTGGTGCGTTTTTAATGCGTCGTCTATTTAGGAACTGAAGGAATGGCATTTTATATTATTGGTATTGGTGGGACTGGTGCTAAGTGTATTGAGTCAGTAATTCATTTGGCATCTATCGGGTTGTTTGCGGAAGAACCGATTAGGATATTGTTTATTGATGCAGATGAAAGTAATGGCAATGTAGAACGGACTCGCAGCAGTTTAAATGTTTATCAAAAATGCTTTAAATTACAGGAGGGTGAGAAACAGCAAGCTTCTTGGATGAAGACTCCTATTGAATCGTATGATTTATGGTCACCCTTTAACGAAACAAGTACGAATCGGACTCTTGGCTCATTTTTTAATTACAACAATCTCAAACAAAATTATCAAGGTTTGGGGAATTTATTTGATGTTCTATATACGCAAGAAGAGCGGGATGTTGTCTTAGATGTAGGTTTTCGGGGTAGACCTGCGATTGGTTCGGCAATCATGAGTCAGGTAGATTTGGATGCTTTAGACAATGAGCCTTGGGGGACGTTAATTAGTCAAATTCAATCGGATGTGGGTGCAGGAAAACCTACCAAAATTTTTCTGTGTGGTTCCATGTTTGGGGGTACTGGTGCCTCTGGCTTGCCGACTATCGGTCGCTTAATTGCGAATAAATTGAAAAAGATTAACGTCCGCGATCGCGTTAAGGTAGGGTGTTTATTCATGCTACCTTATTTTGGCTTTTCACCAGATGCAGGTAAAGACCCAGATGGGGTTTATGCTCAATCAGATTTATTTTTGCTAAATACAGAAGCGGCTTTGAGATACTATGAAAGTCAAGCCGAAGATATCTTTGATACGGTGTATTTATTGGGTAATCAAAACTTCAAGCAAGTGAAGTTTAGTATCGGCAAAAACGAACAACGCAATGAGTCACATTTTATTGAATTATATGCCGCATCTGCAGCCCGACAGTTTTTTTTGAGTCCAACTGTTATGTCTGGCACGGTGATGTTAATTGGTCGGGATCGGCTGGAGGTATTAGGTTGGAGCGATATTCCAGAGCAAAGTATAATTAAAGCTGAATTAGTTAATGCCACGAGATTTGCTTATGCTTGGCTAGCTAAGACTGCTCCAGACTTGAAGGATGCAAAAGATAATGGCATTGAGTGGGCACAAAAATATATTACTTGGTTTAGCAGGTTTTTTCGTCCTAAACAAGGATTTTTCATCAAGAGGGGAGAGGATTTACCAGAGTTTGGTGACACAAATGAACAAGAAACAATAACAATTGTCAGCAATTGGTGTAAAGATTATTTGCGCTGGTTGTCGGAACTTCATCTTTGTGAAGGTGATAATGTGCAACTATTTATGTCTCGTTCTTTTATGAATTCTGAAGTCCAACTCAAACAAGAAGAATTTCCCAATTTAGTAATAAGTGATAGTCGAGATAAAGGTAAACAATCGCAAGATACAGTACAGAGTTTGCACGTAAATCTAATATCTGAACCCAAAAATCTCATGCCACCAAATCAAGGTACGGCAGGACTGGCTAAAGCTCTTTATATTCTCTCTAGACTCTAAAAAGTCGCTTATGACAAACACACAACCAGGTAACAAAAAGTTGCATTTTTTTCTACCAAGATTAAAGCCAGATTCTGACGTTAAGCCGATTGATGAAGCCGGAAAATGGCAGGCACAAAAAAGAAAAGCATTTCAAGATGTGGCTTCTAGCTTAGAGTATAAAGCCCCGAGAGAGGTGAAGAATGTTAGTTCCGTCCCGACAATGTGGGCACGTCCCTTGTCGATGGAAATGGCACTCCATAATGATCAGTATGCTATTCGCAACCAAATGATTGAGCAGTGGCAGGGGATGTTGGCTGCGATCGCTTTAGCTGAGGTGCGTGGTTTTCCCTTAATTGCACAATTGGTAGAACTTAGCAAGTTAAGACATGAAGATTTTGCCCGTTCTTTATATGAGCTTTTACCTTTTGACGGCAATACTCTTTACACCTTAGAAAATAAGCATCCCTGGGAAGATATTTACATATTTTTATGGGATAACAAAGCCGTCGGAATGACTTCACCAAGTACCTTAGTTTCTCCTTCAGAAGAGGGACAATGGAAAGGTTTACCTTGGTGGTCAGATGGGAGATTGCGTTCTCCAATTAAATATCTTAACTCAAGTGAAAAATCTCTATTATGGCGTTGGTTAGAAAATATCCGCATGGAGTTAAATAAATATGGAGGTAGGAAGGCTGCAATTAATAGAATTGGTGGATTAATTGACGACTTTCGGGCAGAATTAAATGCAGATAATGAGCCACCTCTGAGTTTAACTGAAGACCCGCAGTTTTTTGGCGTTCCCCTGAATCGTGGGGTATTAACTGCTCTAAATTTTCCTGTTAAAGCACCGGAAAAACCATCCAGTGTCCGTTTAATTCCTAGCTTAGAAAAAGGTAAAGTAATTGATTTACTAATTATTGACACAGAAATTGCCGATAGATGGCATGAATCACCGCAACATATCTGGGTTCATGGAGGCAAAACTCTCGCATCTTTAAAGGTGGATGATTTACGCAGCAAAAAAATTGTTTGGCAGGATGTTAGATACTGTGAATCCAAGGATTTATTTTTAGCAGAATTTTGTTTTATCAACCAAGAAGATGCCTTGCCAGGGGCTTTTCTCCCTAAAGAAATATTACCTTTAACTTTCGAGGGTGAGCGGATTACCCCACTTCTTCCCCTAAATCCAATTTTGTTAGATTATTTCACCCCAGAAGATTTAATTGAAAAAATTAAACTCCAACCCTTTAATGATAATAATGGGCCCCAAGTGCGAGTTATTTTGGATTTGCCTCTTGCTGGTTTAAAGGATGGCAATCCCCCAACTAATTTCCGCTTGCAGAAAGATTATTTCATCAAAGAAGAAAATGCCCTTGCTGAAGTACCCGTCTTAGAAGTATGGCCGAATTTCCGCTCGGAAGGCTGGAAATCCTATCACGCATTTTACTATGATGGTGAACATGGAAAGGATACTTTTCAGGTGTTTTTACCAGAAGCAAAGCAACCCTACGACTTTGAAGATGGTAGAGGTTCTTATCAAATGTCTATTCTGGAAAAATTTCCATCTTTTATTCAATGTCAGACCAAAGATAGAAGGACAACTGTCGGTCTGATTCTTTTGCAACCTCCGAAAGAAACTAAGCCCACAACTACATGGAAAATTGGCGTCGATTTTGGGACTTCTTTTACCAATGTCTATGTCAATAGGACAGGTGCTGCGGAACCATTGAAACTTGAGAATTTGCATCTCAAAATCACAGAATTTAACCCAGAAACTCGCTTACCACTGCTGTATGAATACTTTATCCCAGAAAACTTTATCCCTGTAGAAAAGCCATTACCTCTATCTAGTGTACTGACAATTAGAGGGAATTCCGGGGTTAGTCATGAAAAATTACGTCCAGTTTTTGACGGTCGAATTTATGTGCCCGATCGCAACAGATTCAAGCCTCAAGAAGACTGGATCAAAACAAATTTGAAGTGGGAAGATCCACAAAATTTAAGTTTCAATCAGTTATTTCTCAAACACTTAGCCCTACACATTACAGCTATAGCAGCAAAGAATCGGGTAAAACAGATTCAATGGTCTTTATCTTTTCCCTCTGCTTTTTCTCGCAGTGACAAAAATAAATATGCGAAAACATGGCAAGATTTAACCAAAGAATTGCAAAGTAAAACAGGAATTATTCATCTTTGTCCAGAAGTCGATAATTTAGATTACTTCCGTTCTGAAAGTTTAGCTGTAGCTCAATATTTTGCCGACCAGGAAGGTCATGATTTAGTTAATACTACCTGTATTGATGTGGGTGGAGGAACTTCGGATATATCAATTTGGGAAGAAGAAAATTTAGTACATCAGTGTTCAGTTTTGTTTGCAGGTAGGGATTTATTTTCGCAATTTTTAGAGATAAATCCTAAGTTTATGCAGCGGACATTTGGGATTGATGCGACTGAATTAAAAGGACTCAAAGGTACAGCATTTAATCCCAAATTAGATGTATGGCTGCGATTGGAAGGTGATAATTGGCTCAATAGTCAAAGAGCATTTGTATCAGAAAAGCCAGATTTTCAAGAATTGATACAACTCACGGCAATTGGCACAGCTGGGTTATATTATTATGTAGGAATTTTGCTGAAAACTTTACACGTAGAAGAGAAGTATCGACGTAGTGAAATTACTCCTGTTTACATCGGTGGAAATGGGGGTAGATTTTTACACTGGCTTGCTGAAGGAGGTGAATTTAACCGTCATTCTGAGGTGAATGAATTACTAAGTAGAATGTTGAGTAAAGGTTCTGGCTTTGAAGATACAGAAGTAAAAACACGATTGAGTCAGAATTTAAAAGATGAAGTTGCTTGCGGTTTGGTATTGAGTGAAACCAAACTCCAAGGACTAAAGAAAAAAGTAAAAGACCCATTAATTGCAGGAGAAGATTGTGAGATTAATGGCAGATTAATTAATTGGGATGCTCGATTGGAATTACAAGAAGATGAGGATAATGTTGAGCAATTTACAATTCCAGAATTAGCAATATTGCCACAGTTTCTATATGACTTTCATGTAGCTTTGAGAGACTTAGAAATTGAGGGAATAAAACCGCTGGAGGGGTACAAACGCAGTCCAAATCCCCAAGATAATAAAAAACTTTGGGATGACACTAAGCGAGAATTGACTAACATCTTGCTGAAAATCAAAGGTAAATCAGATAACATTCGCTTAGAGCCTCCCTATATATTGGCTTTAAAGGCCTTAATGCGGGTTTTAGGTAAGGATTGGGCAGACAAATGGTCAAAATAAAGTTTTCTTAAGTTTTGACAAGGCTGTCTGCTTGCTATTTCCTAAGTTAGCAACAGCACAAGCTGATAGAGAGATATACTGAAGAGCGATAGCGATCGCCAACTGAGAAGTCAGTACTGAAATTCAAGGAGAGCAATTATACTTATGTCACCATGTCCAGTTTGTGGAACTCAAGTTGACACTAAAAATCATAAAGATTGTTCAAACTGTGGCTTTCCTGTAATACCTCCTTCTATCAGCTATAGTTTGTGGGAAAAAATGGCTTCTGGAAAATCGGAGTCACTACAACACGAGTTGCTTGTATGGGCAAATAAGTTATATAAAGAATACTCGCAATTAAAGCAGCAGTCGGCAAAATCAAATCAAGACTTCAATCGTCACCATTCATCTTTAACAGACGACGTTTTTAATCAGGTTGCGGATAATTCGCAGAAGCAAGATGAAGATGAAATCCAGCGATTGCAGTCTCAGATTAAAGAGTTAGAAAAGCAATTATCACTTGTTCAATCTCAATCTAAGCGATTACTCGAAGAGTTTAGCAAACTTGAATCTGATTTAAGAGAATTAAACGTCTCGATTGTACCGAACAGTCAGCATATATTCTCCGCATTCACTAATAATCTGTCCAAACGAATATCTGAGTTACAAAAACAACATATTCAACCTAATTTAACACCGACTGCAGCACATAGACAACCATCAAGTAGAAATGAATTACAATCCCAGTCTCAGATAGAGAAACTGGAACAAACGATACTGCTAATTCCCTCCCAAGTGGCTAATTTAATCGAGCGTAAAATCTCTACTCAGCCTGTATTAGAAAATAACAACCTAGTTGAATCGCAGTTACAGCAAATCAATGATAATTTAGCGATATTATTCACTGAAATCAAAGAAATCAAAACTAATTTAAATACCAATAGTAATACTCCCCCTGCCGAGAGGATGACAGGTTATGAAGTCAACCAAAATTATCAAATTCAACCGGAAGATATTCCACAACAAGCTTCTGAAAATGAGCCTGATGCTTTTTCAGATATTCCCTGGCTAATAACTTACAATCAAGACCCAGAATCCTTATCCCAACATGCAACAGAAGTATCAGTAACAGAAGAAAATATTAATCAGCGTCGTCTGGGAACGAATCAACCAGTAATTCTAGAAAACTCTCGTCGGGGTAAGGGAAATTATTGGATATTACCTAAAAGTAATACTGAATTCTATTTAGTCCCTAAAGCTTATCTAAAAATAAATCAATATAATATAGCAACAGTTCAAACTTTGTTTGAGTGTATTAAAGAGCAGGGAGATAATTATAATAGTAAATTCATCCTCCTTCAACCTGCAATAGTATCTCCTATCGAACCAGAAAAATGGCAACTTACAAAACTTGGTGTACTGAAATTTTAATTTAATGGATAGGTAGTTTTATTCAAAGTTAGAAAGTGGGGTGTTAATGGCAAAACGAACAATTTATAAATCATTACTGGCATTACTGATAGTTCCTAGTTTCTTAATTGGCTGTCAACCAGTACAAAACCGTGCCGATGAAAGTGATACCACGA
Organism: Cyanomargarita calcarea GSE-NOS-MK-12-04C; assembly: GCA_019359595.1. Lineage (GTDB taxonomy): Bacteria > Cyanobacteriota > Cyanobacteriia > Cyanobacteriales > Nostocaceae > Cyanomargarita > Cyanomargarita calcarea. The sequence continues at coordinate 85,101 of JAHHGZ010000013.1, read as the reverse complement.
AACTAATTACTATCCAAAGTAATAGTGGAGCGTCTCAAAATACAGTTTCAGAGGTTAGTCAACTTAGAACTATATCTAGCGAATTTAAGCTTGCACTTGATGAATTATTGATTCAACTTCAACAAGTAGTTAATCAAAAAATAGACAAAAAGGATGTAAATTCTAGTGCAACATTGGAAAAGCTGCAACAACTGAGTTTAGAAAATAATAATTTCCGGAAAACAATACTAACATCTGATGTAAACAGCAACATTTTAACAAATATAGATAATACAATTCAAGATATTTTAAAGGTTATTGAACCTTTAAAAAGCGGTTTAAATTTTAAAGCTGTTAAACAAATACAAGAAACTCTTGGAATTGATAAAAATCCTGAAGTTAGTCGCAACAAAGGCTCCTTTGGTAAAATAACTCAAGGTGAAATTCAAGAATATCTAACTAAAAAAAGTGAAGATTTAAGCAATCAAATTCAACAGTTAGGAACAGTCGCTACTGATACTAAGCCAATTGAGAATATTCCGAATAACAATCGCAATTTAGGAGTAGAGAATCAAAACTCACAAAAGTCCTCATCCGGCTTGTTAGCACTCTCTCTTGTCTCCTTTGTAGCTGGTATAATTATCGGAGCGATCGCAATGTTTATTTATAAAGATCGTTATGCTAATCCCAAACAAGAACATAGAAACAATAAACAAAATTTGGCTCCTAACAAGCAAGTATATGGTCATCTGAAGGAATCAGTTTCTCCTCAGATATCTATGGAGCAACATACTTCACCTTCACCGACAAAGGGTATAGAAATTACACCACTGAAATTCTCGGAAGAAGTTTACACTCCAGATTCTCACAGTCAGCAAAGAATTGCAAATGAAAATTTTAATTCTCCTGAAAGTATCCTAGTTGGAGCTTATAATAAAAATCGTAATTCATTGTTAAAAATTGCTATAGAAGTTTCAGAAACAGAAGAAAGCATTAATCAACGTCGTGTTGGTAGCGATCGTGCAGCAATTTTGGAAAAAGTTGGCAAAGGCAAAGGTAATTATTGGATTGTATCTGAACAAGGTGTAGACTACTTGCTTCCAAAAGGGAATATCAAAATAAATGAATATAACTATGAAACAGTTGAAGCATTGTTTGATTGTCATAGTTACCGTCCTGGTTACTCCAGTGACTTTCAACTTGTCAGACCTGCAAGAGTCTCTGCCATTGGTCAAAAAATGTGGGAACTTGCTGACTACGGAGTGCTAGAATTTTAATTGGAAATATGGCAGATTCTGAGCAAAATTTTGCAGAACTGGAAGAAAAGATTAACTACCTAATTGAGACAATTCATCAATTAGAACGTAGGTTAATTTTTGTTGAGAAGTCTTTACAACAAGGAAATAATTTAATTGACACAGATGCAGTGTCGGTAACTGGCTCTTTGGAAAGACCTAACATTATTAAGATTAATTATTCAGAACCAGAATTAGTAGAACTTTACAATAATGATTGTTCAGCTTTATTCAATAAAGTATTAAAAGTTTCATTAACAGAAGATAGCTTGTTAAAAAAATCTAGTAACTCTATCTTTTTGGCAGAAAGAAAAAAAGGTAATTATTGGATTGTCGCTACAGAGGATGATAATTACTGGCTATTACCTAAAGCTAATCTCAGGATTGACACCTATAACTATCAAACAGTTAAATCTCTATTTGAATGCGATGGTTATGAAGTAAATTCAGACAGCGAATTTACTTTGATAAAACCTGCCACAGTCTCTTTAGCAGCAGGGGGAGAGCAATGGATGTTAGTAGAACCTGGTAGATTGAATTTTGCTAGCACTTCACCCAGCGATGGAGATTTTGAGGAAGGTATTGAAGAAACACCAATACCTAAATTATTACATACTTTAACCGGACATACAAACTCAATACGTTCCATTGCTATAAGTCCTCAAGGTAATGTTTTGGCTAGCGGGGGTTTTGATAACACAATCAAAATTTGGGATTTACAGTCAGGAACAATCATTAATACTATTAGTGGATATTCTAGGTTTAATTCTGTTGCTATTAGTCCGGATGGGGAAACCCTCGTTAGTGGTAGCGATCATGAAACTATTAAGATTTGGAAAATCACCAACGGCAAATTAAAAAATTTTCTAACTGGTCATTCGGGTTGGATTGATTGTGTTGCCGTGAGTCCAAATGGAGAACTTATTGCTAGTGGTAGTCGTGACGAAACTATTAAAATTTGGAATCTAGAAACTGGGGAATTACTTCAAACTTTTACTGGACATCATGGTGCAGTTATTTCACTTGTTTTTAGCCCCAATGGATATGTTCTTGCTAGCAGCGGTTTTGATAATACTATCAAACTATGGAATCTAGATACTCGGGAATTAATTAGAACTATTTCTGGATATTCCGATTTATTTTGGTCAGTTGCTATTAGTCCGGATGGAGAAACTCTTGCTTGTGGTAGTATTAAGCATACTATTAGGCTGTGGAACCTAAATACAGGGGAATTACAACACACCCTCACAGGTCATTTAAAAGAGGTTTGGTCCGTTGCGATTAGTCCTGATGGAAAAACCCTTCTGAGTGGTAGTGGAGATAAAACTGTTAAACTCTGGAAATTGAGTACGGGTGAATTACTTTCTAGTTTAGATTGTCATTCCAAGGAAGTTTATTGTGTTGCTATTAGTCCAGATGGTCAAACTATTGTGAGTGGTAGTAAAGACCAACTAATTAATATTTATCAACTTATGTAGAGACGTGATATGTAACGTCTCTACATATGAGGTATAAGAACCCCACCCCCGTAAAGCTGTGCTTTACGTCCCCTCCCCTTAGCAAGGGGAGGGGATAAAGGGGTGGCGTTCTTGGGGAATTATAAGTGATTTGCCGAACATGATATCATTCGGATGGGAACAGGTTATCACCTAAACATCTTCTTAATTACTTCTTGATAATTGTCTGCGACCACATTTCGGCGAATTTTCAATGTTTGAGTCAATAAACCATTTTCTACAGAGAATGGCTCTTTGATTAAATCAAATACGATAACTTCATCATCTCGACGATAACCTGTGCGATCGCGTACTTCTCGATTTAATTCTTCACGAAATAAATCCCGAATCATTTTACTATTTAAATCAATCTCTCCCTCCATCGGTTGATTTTTGCTCAACAACCAGGCTTCTAATGCATCCAAATTGGGTACAATCAAAGCACCAAGGCTTTTTTGGTCTTGACCGACTAGCATAATTTGGTCGATATAAGCACTGCGCAAACAAGCATCTTCAATCGGCTGAGGTTCAATATTTTCACCATTTGTTAAGACAATGGTATCTTTTGCCCTACCTGTCAACACAATCTGATTATCTGGTGTTAGCCAGCCAATATCCCCAGTATCAAACCAACCTTCATTATCAATTGCTTTCTGGGTTGCTTCCGGGTTTAAATAATATCCTTGCATGATTTGTGGTCCTTTTGCCATCACTAAACCCCGTTGACCTTGAGGTAAAGCTTTGTGAGTTTCCAAGTCAACAATTTTGATTTGGGTGTTAGCAATAGGTAATCCAGAAGAACCACGCAAATTATTTTTTGGACGACGTGCGGTGAGTACGGGTGAAGTTTCTGTCAGCCCATAACCAACTAAAATATCGATTCCTACAATTTCAAAAAAATCTTCTAAATGCTGGGCTATTGAACCACCACCACAGATTAATTGTTTTAATTTTCCACCCGTTGCCTGTTGGATTTTTTTGTAAACAATCAATTCGCCTAAATAATGTAGCGGGGCAAGTAAGATTGTTTTTATCCTAGCTTGAAATATTTCAGAATTGGAAGGATGCAAATTTTTTAAATCTTGTCTTTTCCAAACGCGAGCTGCTTTAATATAGCTTTCACTCACACTCAGGAAATTGTTAATTATTTTCTGCATCTTAGGTGATTTCTGGCGGAATGACTTTTGGATGCCTTCATAAATTGACTCCCACAAACGCGGAACACCAACTACATATTGCGGGGTATATGTTTCTAAATCTTCCTTAAAATAGCGCCGATTGGTGTAAATTTGAGTGCAACCCTGAGACAAAAGATAGTATTCACCAATTCGTCCAAAACTATGCCATGTTGGGAGAATGCTTAAAGTTTTGTCGCCAACATTAGGTTGAATTAACGCAGTGCAACTTGTCAATTGATGAACGAAATTTCCATGACTCAACATCACACCTTTTGGTTTACCAGTTGTTCCAGATGTGTAAATTAAGGTAGCGAGAGTCTGATGATTTTGCTTTACTACTTCCAGAGTATTTTTCGAGGCTAAATCCATCAGTTGAGTAAAATTGAATACTTTCAAATCTGGATTTTCTTCTGCGTCCTCATCAGACAACAACACCACCCATTGCAACGGTAAATTAGATAACTCTGGGGTAAGCTTCTTCAGAGTTTTGATATTTTCTACTACTAACCCAATGCTGCCACTGTGTTCTATAATATACAGGATTTCACCTTTCTCCGCTACAGAAGAACGCACAGCATTTGCCGCACCAGCTAGCATAATTCCTTGGTCAGCAATTAACCAACGGGGGCTATTATCAGCAATTAAAGCTATCCGTGGTGGAATCGATTCTGTTGCATCTCCATTCACACCTAATGCTTGGATTCCTGTTGCAAATTGCTGAATTTGTTGGTTTAGCTGTGCGTAAGTTAAAGATACTTTTGCTTTAGCATGAGGGTCTATCAAGGCCACCGTATCGGGAAATAATTTTGCAGTTATTTGCCAGATTTCAGGAAGCGATCGCAAATTGGAATAATCAACTAAACCCGCGATTTGGGAGGGTTTATTTGCAGAAATAGAGGCATTTTGGCTTTGTTGTTCAGCTTTCATGTAGTAGTTCCCATCCGGGTGAGGTACAGGTTTATCTGCGTACATCAGCGTCGAGGGTGCGGTTTTAAACTCTTTAATGCTAGGACTTACGCAGAAATTGCCGGAAACTTTGATTATATAACCGCGTTCAGACGCCAAGTACGCTGTACGCCCTTGGCGTTGCCGTAGGCTAGAAATAAGAGTTTAAGAGAGTTTTTGTGTAAGTTCTAAATGTATAGCATTTCCCGATCGCATAAGGTATATTATAGCCCCCTGACTTATAGCCTACGTGGTGTAGAAGTTGAAAAAACCTTAATTTGTCTTTCAAAGTCGCTCACCCTGGAAGGATCAAGCCTACGCTGGTGTAGCTCTGGATGTATAGCGAGACACGAATAGGGTGTTGCGGCTTGGTGCAAGAGATGTATTCCCCAAGCTCTATCTCCTACGCTTAACCGGATTCATCCACACCTCCAAGCGACTAAATAATTGCGAAGAAATTAGCGTCAAACATAAATAAACTATAGCCACAGCCGCATAAATTTCAAAAGCGCGATAATTTCCTGCAACTATCAATTGTCCTTTACGAAACAATTCTTCAAAACCAATCACCGCAACTAAGCTAGTATCTTTCAACATACTAATAAACTCATTGCCCAAAGGTGGTAACATCCGCCGAAAGGCTTGGGGAAAAATCACATAACGCATCGTTTGCACAGAACTTAAACCCAGTGATTGTGATGCTTCTGACTGCCCAGTTTCAATCGATTGAATCCCAGCGCGGACAATTTCCGCAATATATGCAGCACTATTTAAAGTTAATGCAATTACCGCTGCGACAAAACGATTAAAACTGAAATTAATCCCTAAATCTTGGATAATTGCAGGTAATCCAAAATAAATCATAAATATCTGAACCAGCAACGGCGTTCCCCGGAAAAAATCTACATAAGCTCGGGCCAACCAACGTACTGGTGCAATATGAGAAAGCCGGAAAATTCCAATCAGCGAACCGGAAATTAAACCCAAAACTACAGAAAAAATCGTTAATTGTAGCGTTACCAATGCACCCTGCAATAAAGAAGGCAGAGACTGTAAAATTAATTGAATTGCAGCCAATATTTTAGAACCACCAGCAGCATTATCAGTAGTAAATGCTAACTTTTCTGGTAATTTCGGCGGCGTAGCTTTAAACCATTTTTGATAGATTTTATCATAAGTGCCATTTCTCAAAACCTCAGCCAAACCTTGATTAATCAGTGCTAAATTGGGCGAATTTTTCGGAGTCGCAATTCCGTAATACTCCTCAGTTAATAACTGCTGCACCACCTTAACCCCCTGGAGATTCGCCGTATTAATGGCATATAAAATCGCCGGGGCATCATGAATTACCGCATCCACATTCCCATTTCGCAACTCTTGCAAAGCCAAAGGAGCAGAATCCAAACTGCGAATTTGCGCCCCAGAAACCTCCTTAGCTTTATTAGCACCAGTAGTTCCAATTTGAATAGCAATCTTCTTATTCTTCAAACTATCAAAACCAGTAATATCTTGATTATTACTTTGAACAGCGATTGCCAACCCCGCCTTAAAATATGGACGAGAAAAAGAAACCGCCTTTGCCCGTTCCTCAGTAATAGTAATCGAACTAATCGCCGCATCTCGCGTATTAGCCTGCAAAGCCGGGATAATCCCATCAAAAGGCAGACTCTGAAACTCCACCTTAAACCCACCCTTCTTTGCGATCGCATTCATCAAATCATAAGAAAAACCCTGTACCTCACCCCCTTTCCCCTGAAACTCAAAAGGAGGAAACGCCGGCTCAGTCGCAACCCGCAAAACCTTCCCCCCACCCCCCCCAGCACAACCCACCAACAACAAACAACACAACCCAACAACCAAACCCCAACGGAAAAAACCTCTACTCCTCATCCCTCCTCCTTCGCGCCCTTCGCATCTTCGCGGTTCATTAAAAAATAATACTTCTACACCCACGTAAAATACCTCTATTCACATCTCGCAATAGCCCTCGGAACCCCACCCCCTGCCCCTTCCCCGCAAGCGAGGAGGGGGTTATATTACTCTCTGCATCCACCTTGCATCGAAGCAAGCTACTGCACCTGATGCGGTTCAATATATTAAAATCACAGTATCCTAGATAAAACCCTTAATGAACACCCCCGCGATCGCCTTTGAAAATATCGAAAAAAACTTCGCCACCCTCAAAGTCCTCAAAGGAATCAGCGGCGAAATCAATCGTGGGGAAGTAGTAGCAATCATCGGTTCCTCAGGATGCGGAAAAAGTACCCTCCTCCGCTGCTTCAACCGCCTAGAAACCATAGACGCCGGACAATTAACAGTCAACGGTATTAACCTACACCAACCCAACTTTAACAACCAACAACTCCGACAACTGCGAACCCAAGTCGGCATAGTCTTCCAGCAATTTAACCTATTCCCTCACCTCAGCGTCCTAGAAAATCTGATACTCGCCCCCTGCAAAGTCCTAAGTAAAACCCGCAAAGAAAGCGCCCAAACGGCAGGATTTTATCTCGAAAAAGTCGGGCTATTCGACAAAGCATCAGCATACCCCGAACAACTATCCGGCGGACAAAAACAACGAGCAGCGATCGCCCGCAGTTTGTGCATGAACCCCCAGATAATGCTATTCGATGAACCCACCAGCGCATTAGATCCCGAACTAGTCGGCGAAGTCTTGCAAGTCATGCAGCAACTAGCATCAGAAGGGATGACAATGGTGGTTGTGACCCATGAAATGCAATTCGCTCGGGAAGTAGCCCATCGAGTGATATTTATGGATAAAGGCATCGTCGCAGAACAAGGACTATCTCAAGAAATCCTCACAAATCCCCAGAGCGATCGCCTGCGTCTTTTTCTTAGTCGGTTGAACGGTCGAGAGTTAGGGGTTAAGAGTTAAGAGTTAGGAGTTAGGAGTTAGGAATTAAAATCAACATATCTTTAATAATCGGGATAGTCCGTTCGTTCTGATAAAGCAGCGAACTGACTCCTTGTCAGCGCTTCGCTATCGCCCCGTTCAATTCTAAGAGTGGAAACTGAAGCTCCTGTGGTGTATGGACTGAGATTGCTATCATTGATGTGTAGCGTTGAGGATAGCGAAATGACGATTGGGGAGGTTCGTGAACTGGTGCAATATGTCACCAATGCTCATGGTGAAACAACAGGCGTATTAGTTCCCCTGAAAGTTTGGGAAGATATCCTGAAATCGTGGCAGGTTTTTGCGCTGGAGCTTGGGAAAGTTGATGAAGCAGAACCTAAAGAGCAAATTTTAGCAGATTTGCAGGACTCCCTTCGTCAAGTGAAAGCAGGGCAAACGTTCCCTATCTCTGAATTATGGGATGGGATTGATGTCTGAAAATTCTGCTGTTGAGGTTCGATTTACGTTGCCGTTTTAGCGTCGTCTGAAATCCCTCTCCAAGCGTTATCGTCAGATTCAGAAGGATATTCAACCCATCATTGATGAGCTTCAGACTGGAAATTTTGTTGGCGACCAGATTGCTGGCACAAACTATGTTGTTTTCAAGATGCGGGCGAAAAATAGCGATATCACCCTTAAAGATATTCTCTTAAAAAATCATAAGGATCGTCTTCCCAACAAGGTTCGGGATAAATTTTCTGCAATTTACGATTAATATCCTTTTCAATTTCATCGCAATCTCCCCGATCGAACAATTCTGCCATAGCTCTGCAGTCACGTTCTGTCAAGGGAATTGACGGTGAACTAAACGTATCTATATTGACTTGGGAATTTATACGGAAGACATTATTCGACTCCCGCGAAAAATTAGTTGTCACGGCGTATAAATAAGAATATTCCAGCTTTGACAACCCCAACCCAAGTGCGTGGTTACAAGCTAGATGTGGTCATACTTATTACATAAATACACGTTTAATCCCCTTGAAACCGGAAAATTATTACCGAACAAGGTAAAAGAAAGTAAAAAGTCAAAAGTCAAAAGGTAAAAGAAAGAAGAAAGAAGAAATAAAAAGGGTTCAGAGCAAGTAAATTTATTTATAGGAGTTTACTTTTTACTTTTTACTTTTATCCGTTGCCGAATTCGACATCAAACACTTGTGCAAAACATTGGGCTACGTGCGATCGCACTTCTGGACAACTAATATCTGGAATCCACTGCGCTAAACAAGAAACAGGTTTATCCTGAATCCCGCAAGGTACAATCCGCTCAAAGCCTGTCATATCAGGACATACATTTAATGCAAAACCGTGCATGGTAATCCAACGACTAACTTTGATACCGATAGCCGCAACCTTCTGCCCTTCTAGCCAAACACCAGTAAAGCCGGCACTCCGTTCACCTTGCAAATTGTAAACAGCCAAAACGCGAATTAATACTTCTTCCAATTGGCGCAAGTACCAATGCAAGTCTTTACGATAACGTTGCAAATTTAAAATTGGATAACCCACTAGTTGACCGGGACAATGGTAAGTAACCTCACCACCTCGTTCAACTCGATGCACCTCATATTCGCTGTTATCAGGATCAAACTTGAGAAATTCTAGAGTTGCACCTTGCCCCAAGGTATATACAGACGGGTGTTCCAATAAGATCAGCACATCATCTAAGTCGGGATTTTTTATCCTTTCGGCATATAGCGATCGCTGCCATTGATGAGCAATTAAGTAGGGCATCAATTCTCGGTTATATAACGAACATTTATGAGAGTGGGAGGTCATACTACGAATAAAATTAAAATTCAACTGATATTGGGAACAAAAAGTGTTTCAAATTACACATTTGCCGTAAATAAACCTCAAGCTTTGCAAAGGATTTTAAAGGAAAGTAAAGGAAACTCATTTTCTAAAATACAAAATGCTACTTTGAATGCATAACCTCAATGGTGTCAGGAGGAATTCTCTGCAATAACCATCACGCCCAGAAAGTAAGAACAAATGTACTGGTTGATGGTGTGCCTGTTCGGTTTATCTTCAGTAAGCGATCGAATTTAAAAGAAGTCATGCGTTCTGTATTCCAAGCAAACCTAAAACCAAGAAGAAGGTGAGATTAGACAATATCTGCACGATGCTGATTGCCTAGCAAGCAGTGGGAAGCATAGTAGATGAGGTTACGCTTACTAGAATATTTATGCGTGGTTTATCGCACACCATCAGAATGATATATCATTTCCAGTTGAAAACTTATCATAAAAACTGACGCAAAGAGACTTTTAAGATGAGAATGAAACGGACTGGATGTAAATTATTTGTTCGCAACTTTTTCTGTCGGCACTGATAGACATTACCGCAACTCTTTTTCATACTAACTAAATCCACATCAACTATTGAGCGGGAGAGTTTACATGAACCTTGTCATCCACGGCAAAAATATTGAAATCACCGATGCAATTCGGGAGTATGTGCATCAAAAGATTGAAAAAGCAGTAAATCACTTTCAGAGCATCACAAATGAAGTGGATGTACACTTGAGCGTGGCTCGCAATCCCCGAATTAACCCCAGGCAAGCAGCTGAAGTGACTATTTATGCCAATGGCAACGTTATTCGTGCGGAGGAGAATAGCGAAAGTTTATACGCAAGTATTGACTTAGTAGCAGATAAAATTGCTCGTCAACTGCGTAAATATAAGGAACGCCGACAAAATAAGAAAAATCAGACTCCAGAGGTTGAACCAGATACGATAGTTGCTACTGAGGTGATAGGAGATTTAATCGGCGATCGCACACCGGAATTACCAACGGAAGTCGTCCGGACAAAATATTTTTCCATGCCGCCGATGACAGTTACAGAGGCTTTAGAACATCTGCAAATGGTGGGACACGATTTTTATATGTTCCACAATTCCGAAAGTGGGGAAATTAACGTGATTTACGAACGCAACCACGGTGGTTATGGCGTAATTCAACCGCGTAACGCTAACAGTCATACCAACGGCAACGGCAAAAATGGCAAAGTATCTCATCTTCCCATGCCGGAAAAATCACACTCGAATAAATAAAGGAGTATAAATTTCTAGGAACGCAGAGTATTTCTTTGCGTTCCTTTGTAAAAACTCTTACTTTGCCGCCATCTGCTGTAACATTTTCAACGCTTCCTCGACGTGACCTTTAAAGTTAAACATCGAGTCAAACACGTATTGCACAATACCAGAAGCGTCAATTACATAAGTAACGCGACCAGGTAAAAAACCTAAAGCTTTTGCACCATATAAATTTCTTACTTGGTCGCCTTTGTCACACAACAAAGTAAATGGTAACTGATACTTAGTTGCAAAGCGTTGGTGAGATTCGTTGGAATCTCCACTCACGCCGATAACTTCAGCCCCAGCACTTTTAAAGACTTCATACTGGTCGCGAAACGCACAGGATTCTGCCGTACATCCGGGGGTGTCGTCTTTGGGGTAAAAGTAAAGAACAACAGCTTTGCCTCGTAAATCTTTCAGGCTAACAGGTGTGCCGCTTTGGTTTGTAAGAGTAAAATCAGGAGCCGAATCGCCAACTTTGACTGCCATAAATTGAATGAAGGAAGAAGGAAGAAGGAAGAAGGAAGAAGGTTTATATATGTGGATACAAAACCCCAACTCAAAACAAGTGACCTAAGAACGGTCGGGGTATCAACAAGAACAGCGAGGATAAAATCCCCAATTTTTCCAGAAACCCGGTTTTTTCACAAACTGGGTTTTTAAGTTTCTTTACAAGATTTTAACTTGTGTAAGGCTTTACAACATTAATTCCAGGCATAACTATATCATCTCAATAGAAAAATCTACCTCGACCGACGAGATACCCGACAAATGAGCGCGAAGTCGGGTATCTGACCACACAAACTTCCAGTCTGAGGGCAGCGAGGATGCAAGATTCTGAATGTGTAGATATTTTAGGCAACTATTTAGATTTAGTTTAATCAAGTAGTAAATATTATCCTCGCTGTTCTTTGTTAATAGTTACTTTTCGCAGGTCGTCCGTTTTGAGTTGGGGTCCTGTATCCACATATATAAATATAAACCTCCTTCTTCCTTCTTCCTTCTTCCTTCTTCCTTCATTCAACCTAGCTTATGCGCCTGACATCTCTTGATATTTTTCGCGGTCTGACTATCGCGGGAATGATTCTCGTCAATATGGCGGGAGTCATGGAACCGAATGTTTACGCACCGCTACTCCATGCAGATTGGAATGGTTGTACACCAACAGATTTAGTATTTCCCTTCTTCCTGTTTATCGTCGGTGTAGCGATGAGCTTTTCCCTCTCCAAATATAGCGACGGAAATAAACCCACTGCCTCCGTATATTGGCGGATTTTGCGTCGTGCGGCTATTCTCTTTGCTTTGGGGTTATTTCTCAACGGCTTTTGGAATAAGGGCCCGTGGACTTTTGACTTCAGCGTCCTTCGGATCATGGGGGTATTGCAGCGGATTTCCCTTTCCTACCTGTTAGCATCTTTGGCAGTCCTCAACCTACCGCGTAAGGGACAATGGATACTGGCAGTGGTATTACTGCTAGGTTATTGGTTAGTCATGATGTATGTCCCAATTCCCGGTCATGGCATTCCCGACTTGACACAAAAGCCAGAAATCGTCCAAGAATGGAATTTTGCATCTTATATTGACCGCTTGGTAATTCCGAAAGCACATTTACACGGAAGCTTTAAAAATTTGGGTGACCCAGAAGGACTTTTTAGTTCAATTCCGGCAGTCGTCAGCGTCCTTTTTGGCTACTTCACCGGGCAATGGATACGTAATCAACCTGTACAGTCGCGCACTAGTATTGGTTTGGCTTTATTTGGCATTGGTTGCTTGATTGTAGGTTGGGGCTGGGACTTTATATTCCCCATCAACAAAAAGCTGTGGACGAGTTCTTATGTCGTATTTACCACTGGTTGGGCATTATTATTACTCGCTGGTTGCTACGAATTAATTGAAGTGCGGAGAATCCGACGTTGGGGCAAACCCTTTGAAGTATTGGGAATGAATGCAATTTCGATTTTTGTTGCCTCTGTACTGCTGATTAAAGTTTTAGTTAAAACTAAAGTTGGTATCGGGGAAAAAGCCCCCAGTACCTTCGATTGGATTTATCAGAATGTGTTCGCATCTTGGGCTGGTGCATTTAACGGTTCCCTATTTTTCGCCCTTGTTACCGTCTGCTTGTGGTTGGCGATCGCATATATAATGTATTCGCGACGTTGGTTTATTAAAATTTAGACCTAGGTTAAAGTTTATGGATCGTGTCAGCTTGAATTTCACTCAGAGAAGTTACAAGCAAATCGGCACACCATATGATTCTTTATCTGGGCGGGTGTAAATAAAAGAAAATAAACATCGAATAGTTTTAAGTAGCGCTCTTTGACCTCAATGAAATATTCTCAAACAGTCCTCTAAAAGAGGACTTTAGCTATGAGACAGGGACTTCTAGTCCCTGGTCGTCCGGAACGCAGTCGTCCAAGCTATAAATATTTAGTAGCTATTTTCCTGCATAACATATTAATGCAAGATGTGAGCCTTTAACTAGCGGCTAAAGCGTAGGTAGCAACGTATGAAAGAAACACATTTTTCCTGAATCCCTGGAAGCTTCACTATACAAGGGTTTTAAAATGTGTATCTCAGAAGTTAACTCATCACCATTTCTTCCTCAGGGACATTGAGTACATCCAAAATTCCCCAAAGTTCCTGTAACATCGGCTCCAACCCATTCCGTGTCACCGCTGAAATTACGAAAACCCGTGCATGAGAAAGATGATTTAACTGCATCGCTAACTCTTCTAAATCCACAGTTTCCCTATCAACTGCGTCAATTTTATTCAACGCCAAAATCTGGGGACGTTCTGCTAAACCCCGTCCATAATCTTGCAATTCTCTATTTATTATGTGATAGTCTCTAACCACGTCATCACTGGTAGCATCAATTAAGTGCAACAGCACCCGCGTGCGTTCGATGTGGCGTAAGAAATCATGTCCCAAACCAGCACCTTGGGAAGCACCTTCAATCAGTCCCGGAATATCAGCAAAAACTGTACCATCGCCAGTAGGTTTGCGCACTACACCCAAATTTGGGATCAGGGTAGTGAAGGGATAGTCAGCAATTTTTGGGCGTGCGGCTGACAGAGATGAAATTAAGGTGGATTTTCCGGCATTTGGTAAGCCAATAATCCCCACTTCCGCCAAAAGCTTTAACTCCAAACGCAACTGCCTAATTTCCCCTGGAAGTCCGGGGAGACAGAATTCCGGGACCCGGTTGCGGTTGCTGAGGAAGTGCTGATTTCCCAGTCCACCTTTACCACCTTGAGCAATTTGCAATCTTTGTCCGGGTTTCGTCAAATCGCCGATTAATTCAGCAGTTTCGGCATCATAAATAGCCGTACCTACCGGAATCTCGATAATCGAATCCTTCCCCGATGCACCAGTGCAATTGTTTGGGCCACCTCTAGCACCATTTTCACCTTGAAAACGGTGATTGTATTTAAAGTCCAGCAAGGTTTGCAGGTTTTCCACAGCAACAAAAATTACCGAACCACCGCGTCCCCCATTTCCACCAGAGGGGCCACCTGCGGGTACATATTTTTCTCGGCGGAAAGCGACAATACCATCGCCCCCCTTACCGGCTTCTACTTCAATTTCTACTTGATCGATGAATTGCATGGTCAATAAAAGTTAGTGAGGAGTTAGGAGTTAAGAATTAGGAGTTAAGATTGCAATACACATTTTTTTATTATTGTAGTACAGGCGTCTCGCCTATCTTCAAAGCCAGACTAAGATTTTACAACATCAACGTGCATCGCTCCATAAATTATAGATTTTAATTCTTAACTCCTCACTCCTAACTCCCAACTCCTAACTCCCAACTCATAACTCCCAACTCCCAACTCCTAACTCCCAACTCCCAACTCCCAACTCATAACTCCTAACTCCTAACTCCTAACTCCTAACTCCTAACTCCTAACTAAATATATGGCGAAACATCCTCACCGCAGTCATCTGCTAAATAGGAGAGAGCGCGGAAACGTAACCCGACTAACTGCTCATAAAGCGGATTAATTTTACACAACGGTGGAATGTGAACTATTTTGCGTTTAAATAGGGTGATATCCCGTTCAAAGGGACACTGAGAGGGAATCATTTTACACAAAAACCGGGCGACTCTGGGGTCTTCAATTTCTAGCCCATCAAGCCACTCGCGTAAGGGATGAATTGCATCCACCTGACGCTTTGTAGGTGCGGTAGTCGCGCTCCTGGTTTCTGGATGTTCTAGAGTGTGACGCAGGCCCTCGAGTATATTCTCTGGTTCTCCTAAAGCTTTGCACAACTGGTGCAACAGATCGTCTTCGCTTTTGGTATACATCCCGTCGGCGATCGCGATCATCACAGCTGTCCGTAAAAAATTTTCGGCTGCTGGTGTACCTGTGCCTAAAACAGCGGCTAATTCATCTGGTGAAATATTATCCAGTGATTCCAACTTCAAACCGGGAGCCAACTCGTCCTCAACGATCCTGGCAATTAATTGCTGTTCTTGAGCATCAAAGTCACCATCAGCCCAAGCAATAGTTAGCAGTCCACGCAGCCAAGCGGTAATTTGCTCGCTGCTGTAGAGAGACTTTACAGCATTTGTCATAATTTTATACCTCAAGGTTATTGTATTTTCATTACTTAAGTTACCTTAAAGGCTGCTAAACTGCCGCACGTCTCACTTGTAGGCTTTATAGCTTTGTTCAATGTTGACTGTTGAGCATTAAGTTGGGAAAATTATCAAGAATCTTTTTTAATTAATTTGTGTTGTCGAGGTGTTGGTGAGTAAAACCAAAGTAAACTTGGGTGTTATTCAAGAAACCCTGCTAATTACTCTCTATGCTAGAGCTTACGAGCTTCAGGAAGCCGATCCAATTATAGTAGACCCAAAATCTGCTGAAATTGTTCGGGCCATTGATTATGATTTTCATAAATTTGCTACTGCTAAAAACTCTCAGATAGGCTGTTGCTTGCGAGGGATGGTACTCGATAACTGGGTACGCACTTATATGACACAGCATCCTCAAGGTACTGTTATTGAGATCGGTTCCGGATTAAATACACGCTTTGAACGAGTGGATAATGGTGAGGTACGCTGGTTTGATTTAGATTTACCAGATTCAATAGCTGTGCGACGACAGTTTTTTGAGGAGACAGAACGTCGGCAGTTTATCAGTGCTTCAGCTTTAGATACAGATTGGATTGAGCAGGTGAAAGCTGTTAGTACAGAACCTTGTATGTTTCTGGCGGAGGGAGTACTGATGTATCTAAGCGAACAGCAAGTTAAGCTGTTATTTGCTAATCTTTTGCAAGAGTTTGCCAGTTGTTTCTTTGCTTTTGATTCCATGTCACCGCTAATGGTGAGGAATCAAAAGTATCATGACTCACTAAAATATACCTCAGCAAAGTTTGATTGGGGTATTGCAAATATCCGCAAAATTCACAATTGGGATGGACATTATCAAGTAATAGAAGTCTGTACGTTTGCGGATTTGCCAGCTAAATATATACAACGTTTTTCTTTGATTAACCGTTTACTGTTTTCGTATATTCCAATTTTGCGGGATTCTTATCGTTTGGCATTAGTTCGCTTGGGTTAAATTTAATTCGCTAAGGTCTATCTAAATGTTTTATTTTGGCATTGAGCATGAAGTTGCTTTCTTAAATAAAGAAGGAAAGTTCGCTGATTTTTCGCAGACGAAATTTAATGATTTCAGCCAAATTATCGAACAGCTACCCACATACGAAAGTGATTATCCTCAATTGCGCGTTGGGGATGCTGGTATCAAGGCAAAACGTTGGTATATTGAAGGATTTGAACGATTTAGCGATTCTGGAACACTTGTTGAATGCGTTCCTAAAGGTATAGAGATTAGAACGAGTATACACTCTGATATTCAAGGTGCGATCGCCCAGTTGTCAGAAAGTTTTCGTTTGTTGCGTGAGGTTGCTGCACAATTCGGTTTTTCGCCAGTTTTAATAAGTTTCAATCCTTACCGTGCTGCATTTGAGCCTGAGCCACCATTAAATGACTATGAAATTAAAGAGTTACAGGCTTATCCTGATGAGCAGACTGCCAATATCTATATGGCTTCATACGGACCCGACTTAAATATTTCAGTCAAAGATAATAAGATTGAAAATGTAATTGATATTGGGAAAAAGTTGACTTATTACAGTCCTTATATTGTTCCTTTTAGTTATAGTTCTCCGTTTTATCAAGGGAAATTATGGCAAGGATTATCGGTGAGGACGTTTATTAGAACTGGGAAAAGGTCGGCCGCATTAGTTTTTGTGGAAAAACAGGAAGAAATAATTAAAAGCGTTCCTTCGCTGACAAAAATAGCCCGGATTCCAATGGAAGTTGGTCGCATCGAATTTAAAGCTTGTGATAGTTGTGATGATTTTTCTATTTATGCTGGGTTACTGGCATTATTGAAAGGTTTGGTTTTAGATGAATCTTTGCCAGGAAGAGCAACTGTACCTGATGCGGAATTGCACCAAAAATCGGCACAATTTGGTTTTGAGAATGAGGAAATTTTTGGGAATGCAACCCAGGTTTTACAAGCTGCTGAACTTGCGCTAAAAGATGACCCTGATATTGAATTATTAACTCCGCTAAAGCTGATTCTTGAAAAGCGGGAAGCAAGAGCGAATGAATTAATTAAAATCTTTCAAGAGCTTGGTTCAATAGAAGATACTTTGCGGCAAACTTATTAAATAGCAAAACGGGAGTTTATTATAGTAGCCGACAGAAGTAACGGGTTAAGGAATTAAAGAGTCTAAGTGTTCGCCATTGATCGCACGCAACTCTTCAGGAGTGTGCGATCGCCAATCTTTGCCTAGCATCCAGCTAGTGGGTGAATTTTCCCTCCATCAACCCTACTACTCGTGTGTGCGATGGGTTCAAAATTGATGAAAGTATTAACCATTGGTCTAGACAGCACCTACGCCACTTTATTGTTTTGCTGGATGCGGTTGCTAATTTCTTAGGTAAAACTTTGAGTATAAAAATTGACTACAGAGAGACAGAGGGAATGGAGAAACAAGAAAAAGTTTTATATTACAAACCAGTTTTCTATTTTTAGATTTTGAAAATCGATATAATCAGCAACGTTGACAACAGCTTGATTTAAGCGGGGGCGCAACGGTTCTGAGAGGATGTTAGTATCTAGGAGAAAGCGCATAAAATTAAAAAATTACCCCACGTCCCGATGATTTGTCCCGCACAAGAGCAAAAATTTCATCAGGTCAATTTCTGCTACCTCTACATTATATTCCTCGCGAAATCGTTCTACGGATTCCTAAAAACTTTTTTCACTCAATCGGAGGCACATTCTTCATTACGAACATAACTAAATCTACTCACAAAAAATGAAAAATACTATCAATCTATTGAAAACTGCTGAATGTCTTTGTTGTCATCCCTTGGTTAGTCGTCGTCATTTTATTAAATCTTTCTTTCCCGGAGCATTGGCCTTTACTATCCTGCAATCAGCAGAACCTGCTAGAGCCGAAATTCATCAAGCTAAAACTTTAGTACTTAGTTGTATTGACTTTCGGTTTTTGACAGCAGAGCGCAACTTTTTGAGGATAAAAAATTTACGGGATGAGTATGATTGGACAGCTTTAGCAGGTGCTTCCCTTGCTGTAACAGGATTCCCTCACCTATATGATGCGGAAGCATTTTGGGATCAGCTAGATCTATCCTATCGATTACATCATATCAACAAAGTGATTGTTCTCGATCATCAAGATTGTGGGGCTTATGCAATCATGATTGACCCTAATTTAAGCAAAGATCCAGAGCGAGAGTTACAAGTACATACAGATTATTTGAATCGAGCTTATTGGTCAATTCGCAACCGCTATCCTGATATTAAGGTTGAACTTTATTTTGCACCTCTCAACAAAGCCGAATTTCAAACTGTTTTACCAAGTTTTGAAAATCATAAGTTTAGTGAAGTCAAAGTTTGAGTTTTATCTGCGTCCTATAGGGTAGAACGCAGATGAAAAAGACTTTTTGTTTTTATAGTATAGCTCCAGCATAGAATGCTGGGGGTTATTTTTACAAACTTGTGATAGCTTGAGTTAATTCATTAGATAAATCAACCTCACGAGCAGAATCTTTTTGAAATAAGACTCCAGCCAAAAAATAATAGTCGCCGGAATAAAATGCCATTTTGTGCTTCCGTAGTTCTTCAATGTGTTTTTTGACTTTTGGCTCAGAGCTATAATATCCAAATTTTAAAGGTAAAATTGTGAAGTTACTAACGCTGTAACCGTTTTCTTTGGCGTGGTCTATTGTACTTTTAGGGTTGGAATAGCTGGATACCAAAACTACTACATTTTCATAACCTAATGACAAAAGTTCATTAGTAATTGAAGCTCCATCAACCCCACCAAATAATAGTGGCATATAAATATCTTCGTCTGGTGCAGGAAGATAGGGTGGGTTAGCGACAAGATAATCGGCTTCAAGATGAGAAGATTCAAACAAAGATGAATTGGAAATTACATATTTTTCTGTCAGATTATATTCATCAATTGTGGAATTAGCAACTTTACAGGCAGAATCGTTTAATTCAAATCCATGTATTACGCCTTCAAATTTGTTTCTTAATAGTGAACTAATTACAGGACTGCCATCTCCTGAACCAAATTCAACGCATTCAGCATCAGATGAATTTCTCAATACAAAATTTTCTAAACAATTTGAATAAAAGTTAGATTCTTCGGGACAAAAAAAGATGTCTTTCATTTGATTAAAACTCGATTATTAGGTAGGTATCATTTGTGCTGAAAACATTCGCTGCAAAATTAATCTTAGCCTTCATAGTTCCTTTAGCAAACTATTACTTACTAAAGGAATATTACTATTTGATTTAAACTGATTTATTACTTCAGTTAGCTTGTTCTGCTTGGCGTATGGATTGCACAACAGCCACCGCAGCCCGATCGCTCATTGATTTCTCTTGGTCGTATCCCAAGACCAATTCCCATGCATCATTGGGATAACTATCGACCAAAGGCAAAGCAACACGTTCTAGCATCCATTGCCCGTGACGTTCATCTTCTCTGATGTGCAATTCCCAGTAACCCATTGCTGCTTCCGAGAGTTGTAGGCGTTGGGCTGCGGTGAGATAATTTCTATAAGCTGCTGGTCCTGCTACTTCAAAATAGGTCAAACCACCGCTATAACGAAGAAAATAGCGTTTGCGTTCCGTCAGCAGGAAGTTATGATTGGCACAAGCTAAGACTTCCCAAGGGACTAAATCAAAATATCCCTCCGGTTCGGTATTCATGCCAAACTCATTCATCATAGTTGCAAAAAATGTTGAGTGTTTGTGGGATAAGCGACCGTTGCCATATTCTTCCACTAGAACCCGCACGAGGGTACACTGGACATCATTCGCCGCACCACCGAGAATCCGAGAAAGACGACTACCTTCTACCAAACCATCAAAAGAAGCGATCGCCAACAAATGACGGTAACCAGCCTCAGTCATTTCCTCCCGAATGTAACGACTTTCTGCGGATAATGGCGGATCTAAATCAGCCGCACCACGTTCGCTTAAAGCCTGCTTCACATCCAATTGTTGCAATGCGGCTAAATCGACTTGTGAAAGTTCCCACTCTTGCCAGACTTCTTCAATGTGGTTGCGGACTTGGCTTAAATAAGGCGATCGCTCATTGGTATAATGCCGCAAATCGTCGTACCAAAACAAGTTGAGCCGATTAATCAGGTAAAGTATCCGTTGGAGAAAAAGGTGAGCCGCTTGGTTAGTAGAAGAACCTTGAAAAGCAGCATCAATTGCTGTATTGAGCGTCGCTGCAAACTCATAAGCGATCGCCGGATCACAAGCTAGCTTATTATCCAAACCCTCCATCGCCAACAATTCTATAAACTGTCGCTCTGCACGGTCATAAATTGTAATCTTAGTTGTTTCTGTATTTGCATTAGTTCCTTTAACACGGAGGCTCGGGAACATAACTAAATTACTTTGCATGGAATCTCTAGTTGCTTTGCGATTTTTCGGTGAAAATTTACTTCCACTTCTTATAACTAGGTTTCCATTCAGTTCCTTTATCTACCTCTCCCTACAGTCAGAAGAGAGTTAAGCCAAAAGGAGGGGATCAAGAGTTAGTGGTTAAGAGTGAGGAGTCTGGAATTCATAACTCCTAACTCCTAACTCATAACTTTTCCCCATTTTCACCTCTGTTGTTCTCTCGACCATGATGGTGGAATTTGTTCGGTAGTAATTAATGCTTCCATCACTGATTTGGCAATGGGTGCAGCGACGGTACCACCATAGGCATTTTCTCCTTTTGGCTCATCCACTACCGCCAAGACGACGTAGCGGGGGGATTCCACCGGCAATATACCCACAAAGCTGGTAACTCTGGCACCTTTGATATAACCACCGCCATCTGGACTGGCTTTTTGGGCTGTACCGGTTTTGCCAGCGATGCGATATCCGGAGATTTTTGCTTCTTTGCCGCTTCCAGAGCTAACTACAGTTTCCATCATTTCCACTATTTTTTGGGTGGTTGCGGGGGTGAAAATTTGGCGGGGTGCGCTCAGAGTCGGGGCCTCATGCATCTGTCCGTTGGTATCCATCAATCCACGGACGACATGGGGTGTAACTAATTTACCGCCATTTGCCAAAGCACCCATCATTTGGACTAATTGTAAAGGCGTGAGAGAAAAACCTTGCCCAAAGGCGGTAGTAGCTGGTTCAATGGGTGTAGCAACAAATTCGTCTTGATTTTTTAGCTGACTGGCGGTTTCTGAAGGTAAATCGGAACCGGCGCTTTGTCCCAATCCCATTCGTTCTAACCAGCCGTAGTAAGTTGATGGTCGCAATTTTTGGATGATTTGCACCATGCCAATGTTACTGGAGCGTTGGAGAATTTGGGCAATATTAATGCGTCCGTTACCCTTTTTGTCAAAATTATTGATTACTTTATCAAGGACTTGGATTGCACCACGATCCATGAATGTATCAGAGGGTTTAATCACACCATTTTCTAGAGCGATCGCTACATTCAACGGTTTAAAAGTCGAACCTGGTTCATATAAATCCGCTACTGTCCAGTTTTTGAACAGTGAAATATCAGCTTTTGAGTATTGATTTGGGTTATAAGTTGGCTGAGTAACCATTGCTAGCAGGGAACCATCCCACGCATCCATTACAATAACTGCGCCGCGTTTCGCACTGTATCTGTCTAGTTGTTTTTTGAGTGCAGAACGGGCAGATCGTTGCAGACGGCTATCAATAGTCAGTTGCAATCGCAAGTCATCAAAATGCAGAAATCCTTCGGGAGCAAAATCCGGCATCAGCGCTCCATTCCCCGCCCGACTGAGGCGCACTGTTTGCACAGTCCTCTCTAGGAATTTCTCTTGGCTTAATTCTACCCCAGCTTGACCGCGCCGATCGAGGTTTACATAACCTACAACATCTGCAACTAAATCTTCCTGTGGGTAGAATCGTGAATATTTTTCTCTTAGTTCTAAACCATCAAGTTGCAGGGCTACAACTTGATTGTAAACTTGTTCTGGCATCGCATTCGTAATTGTTACACTACTTTTGCCAGCATTTAAATTTGAAAGCAACTCCCCCGAGTCGATGTTTAATACATTAGCTAGCTTGGTCGCGATTTCTTCCGCAGGCTTTTTAAACTGCTTGGGGTAGGCGTACAAACTATACACCCGACGGTCAATCGCCAATACATCTTTATTGCGATCCACCACGGAGCGACGTGGCATATAAGGTCGCAAATTAACCATTTGCTGGTTTCGCGCCTGTTTTTTGAGCTTTGCTCCTTGGACAATTTGCAACTGGTATAAATTAGCAGCTAACCCCAACCCAGCAGCAATTAATACACCCCAAACCAAAAATAGCCGATTTTTGCTATTTGGCTGTTGGGCTTGATTGCCTCCACCAAATATTCCCCGCAATCCTCGTTTCGCTCCTCCCTGCTTTTTTAAGGCTGTATTCTTAAAATTTTGAAATTTTAATCTGCTTGGTGACTTCTGCATAGCATTGTTTTTTTGTTATTTGTTAGTTGTTAGTGGTTAGTTGTGAAAACACTGAATAAATAACCACTAACCTTCGACGTTGACTTAATATCCGACTGGGGTTAAGGTTTGCTGTTCTGCTTCAGTCTTTTGCCCCAAAGTCGAGGGTACCTGATTCGGACTCCCAGGGGCTGATGGAGGCAAAAAAATCATATTTCCAGGTGTTGGCGATACCAATCCATTTGGGGCTTTTTGTGCTTCTTTTGCCATTTGTTCTTTCAATGCCGCATCCGTTGCCATTAGCTGTCGCTCTTGACGTTGCAAACTCTGCAGCCTTTTGGAAGACTGACTCCAAAGCTGTTGCGAGTATACTGTCCAACCATAAACTACAAGCATTGTTGCCACCATCAAAAATGCCAGCAGTGACGAATGGCGGTTTAGAATTTGCAACCGCAGCAACCACATAGGTCCTGACTCATTCGAGGGCATTATGGGTAGCCGCGAATTTTTATTTTTGTTAATTACAGGCGATTCTCCTTTGGAGCTACGCGAACGTCGATTTGGGTTTGGTACTGATATATTGTTCCCTGGGTTATTTGAGTTTCTGACATTTTTTGGCGATACCATCTTCGTACCCCTTTGCGGTTCCTGCAGGGATGGTTGCCAAGAGGATCGCGCGGACGGTTGGGTGGAGGGCACATCACTAGCCGGACGTCTGTTAGATTCAGTACCCGTTTGAACATTTGCGATGAAGGAACGGGGAGTTCTTCTTTGAAACCAACCGCCCGTTGTAGAAATACCTGATTTGCGAGCAACAGCCATAATTAATTATGATTTTGAGGTAGGAAAGACAAATACTGGATGTGAAATTGACCTATTGTTGATTTTATGGTGGGGAATTGTGCATCTTGTCTTCTAGGAAGAGAAAGCACACATCACAACGCCGATGAAAAGTGAACAGTCCCTCAGATACACCCATCAAAGTTTTTAACTAATCAATTAAGGCAAGAGTGTGTCAAAACATCACAATTTTTGGTATGATAACTCGGTTTCTGCCAAAATTTGCTAATGCTAGAGCTATAAGGATTTAAGTTACCTTACTCTAAACTCCAAAAAATCTGCGAAAATTGCTTTTGAATCTGTAATCTGCCACCGTTTAAAAAAAACCAACAAATACGGTATGGTATTCAACAGGCTGAAATATGTTATTGCCTTAATGGTGAAAGAGGAGTTATGAAAATAAAAATCTTTGGTCTTGCTTTAATTTTGGGTCTAGCTACAGTTCTCGGAGCTTGCGACGGTGGTACCCCTGAAGGTGCTAATACTGCAAGTCCAGCAGCTACTGGTGAGCCAACCGATGCTGCTACCACTGCGCCTACTACTTCCGCGACAACTCCCGCAACAACAGGCGCTACTCCTAAAGCGACTAAAAGCCCCTAGGTCTTAGTCTAGATTAAGTCTCAAACCGATGAGTAACGGTAAAATCAGACGCCCGTTACTTAAGTTTGGGCAAAAAACACCTCCCTTTGGAGTAGATAGCTGAGTTTTCAGAGTGAATCAAAAATTGAACGCTACACTGGCAATTGCTCTTGAGCGAAAGGTAATAGTCATGAAGGTGCTGACCTTCATGCTATTGGTTATTAATTCATGACATTGCCAGATTTTTGTGCAATAAACCCGGTTTTTCATACAAACCGGGTTTATTGTAAAGTAGCTTGGAAAGATGGAGAGATGGGGTAATGGAGAGAAAGGTAATATTATTTATTGTTTTAGGTGTAATAACTAGTCTTTTGATCGGGTTTACAAGTTACTGGGGTGAAGCAGCTTTATCATTACCGCCAAAAGAGGATATACCAGAGGAAATATTGAGGACAGAGATAATCATAGAAGCGCGATCGCCCATTGATGGCAAATCACTGAGTGCCGCAGAATACGCCGAATTACAAGCAAAACTGCAAATCAGCCCACCTCCAAAACTAGATCCCAAAATCAGAGAAAACATTTTTTTACTGCGTTTGCGTAAAGGCTTGCGCCAGATTTTCCCCTTTTTAAATTTTTAATAGGCTTCTTACAAAATCGGAAATGCCTTCACCCGAACAGGGTAGTCTTGCTTTTCTACCCAAGATGCTAACGAGCGCTAAATAATCAGCAATTTCTTGCGCAACTCTTGCCCAATACTTTTTAAAGATTGCGTTTTTATAGTGTAAATATATCAATAAAAAAATCAAAAATACCGTCTTTCAACAAATCTTCAATCGCGATTTTTTGTCTAGCGCCATAGCCGACATAATCGTCACAAAAGCCCATTAATGACTCAAAATGCGACATAATAGCTTAAGAAGGCATTATGCCCATGTTCTTCCCTCACAGATCCACTCCCAGCATCTCGCGAATAAGGGCGACAAAAGCTGCAAATAAATGTAAAGAATATATATAGAGAATAAACAGCTGATTTACGAAACCATTATAATTTACATAGGTAGCTGCATGTCCATGACCACGATCGCCCCAGAACAGGTTAACCGCATCGTCGGGAACCAGCATCAAGATCCCTTTGAAGTGCTTGGTTCCCACCTGATAGAAGAGAATGGCAAAAAACTCTGGGCAGTACGAGCCTACTTACCCAATGCCAATGCGGTGTGGGTAGTGATTCCCTCAGAACGCAAAGAATATCCAATGGAAGCAGTGCATCATCCCCACTTCTTTGAATGCACTATTGAAACAAAAGAACTAGCGAACTATCAATTACGGATAAAAGAAGGAGAACACGAACGTGTCACCTACGATCCATATGCTTTCCGTTCTCCCAAATTGACGGAATTTGATTTACACCTATTTGCCGAAGGAAATCACCACAGAATTTACGAGAAACTAGGGGCACACGCTACAGAAGTAGGCGGCGTTAAAGGCGTTTATTTTGCCGTCTGGGCACCCAACGCTCGTAACGCTTCAGTCTTGGGGGATTTCAACCTTTGGGATGGACGCCAGCACCAAATGCGTAAGGGTTCCACCGGGGTTTGGGAATTATTTATTCCCGAAATTGGGATCGGAGAACATTACAAATACGAAATCAAAAATTTTGAAGGGCATATTTACGAAAAATCCGATCCCTACGGTTTCCAACAAGAACCCCGCCCCAAAACTGCATCCATTGTCTCTGACTTAAACAGCTACAAATGGAATGACTCTGAATGGATGGAGAAGCGTCGCCAAACCGATCCCCTCAGCCACCCCGTTTCAGTCTACGAAATGCATTTAGGCTCATGGTTGCACGCTTCGAGTGCCGAACCAGCGCAACTCCCTGATGGAACACCGCAACCCGTAGTCTGCGTCTCAGAACTCAAGCCAGGTGCAAGGTTTCTCACCTACCGAGAATTAGCAGAGAAACTCATTCCCTACGTAAAAGAGTTGGGATACACGCATATTGAACTCTTGCCAATCGCCGAACATCCTTTTGATGGATCTTGGGGTTATCAAGTCACCGGCTACTATGCCCCCACTTCCCGTTTTGGCACCCCTGAAGACTTCATGTATTTTGTTGACAAATGTCACGAAGAAGGCATTGGTGTAATTGTTGATTGGGTTCCCGGTCACTTCCCCAAAGACGGACATGGTTTAGCTTTCTTCGATGGTAGTCACCTTTATGAACACGCCGATCCCCGCAAAGGCGAACACAAAGAATGGGGTACTCTCGTATTCAACTACAACCGCAACGAAGTCAGAAATTTCCTAGCAGCAAATGCCCTCTTTTGGTTTGACAAGTATCACATCGACGGAATTCGTGTTGATGCTGTCGCTTCCATGATCTACCTTGATTATTGTCGCAAAGAAGGGGAATGGGTTACCAACCAGTACGGTGGTAGAGAAAACCTAGAAGCAGCAGATTTCCTGCGTCAGGTTAATCACACCATTTTTAGCTACTTTCCCGGAATTCTTTCGATTGCAGAAGAGTCTACTTCTTGGCCGATGGTATCATGGCCCACCTACACGGGAGGGCTGGGCTTTAACTTGAAGTGGAATATGGGCTGGATGCACGATATGCTGGACTACTTCAGCATGGACCCTTGGTTCCGCCAATTCCACCAAAACAATATCACCTTTAGTATGTGGTACAACCACAGCGAAAACTTCATGCTGGCACTATCTCATGACGAGGTTGTGCATGGTAAGAGTAATATCATCGGGAAGATGCCGGGAGATAGATGGCAACAGTTCGCCAATGTGCGTTGTTTGTTCAGCTATATGTTTGCGCACCCCGGCAAGAAAACCATGTTTATGAGCATGGAGTTTGGACAATGGAGTGAGTGGAATGTCTGGAGTGACTTGGAGTGGCATTTATTCGAGCATGAAGCCCACAAACAGCTAAAACAATTTTTCTGCGATTTAAATCATCTCTATCGCTCGGAACCAGCTTTATACACTCAAGATTTTGCTCAAGCGGGGTTTGAGTGGATTGATTGTAGCGACAACCGTCATAGTGTAGTTTCCTTTATCCGTCGCGATAAAGATAGTGATGGTTTTGTTATCGTTGTTTGTAACTTTACACCGCAGCCTCATTCTCACTACCGCATCGGTGTACCAAAACCGGGATTTTATAACGAATTATTTAACAGTGATGCCCGTAAATATGGCGGTAGCAATATGGGCAATTTAGGTGGTAAATGGACTGATAATTGGTCGTTGCATAATAGTTCTTATTCCCTGGATTTGTGTTTGCCTCCTTTGGGTGTGTTGGTTCTGAAATTCGATCAAGAAAAAACTGCACAGGTGATGAATCAAGGGTTAGGAGTTAGGAGTTAGGAGTTAGGAGTTAGGAAGTCGTAATGCATAATTCCTAACTCCATTTTCAAAGAGTATTAGAAATCATTGCTAACCTAATAACAAATGCTTAGGGTTGTAAAATGAAGTTGCATTAAATCGTACACTCAAAGTTTAATGTTTCTTTTGGAACTTCTTATGGTATCATTTAGATTAACTAATAATTTTTGTGATACCTATTCTTGACTATCAGCAATCGCATCTACTTTATGACCATTTATCTCGCAAATCACTACGATAGATTTTGAGATAAATTGGGCTTTATATCGGTATTAGAACTCGGCTAAATTGCACAGATTTTATACAATCACAAACAATTAACCTCTGTACGAGCAGGTTGAACTGTTTGTTGTTTGTATACTTAATGTAGCTAGTTGTTCAGTAGCTTTTTGCTAATTGCAGGTTGTACAGAATAGTTTTTAAAAAAGATATGAGTACAGGTAATTTTGGCAGACATAAATTTTTACAGCAAAAAGATCCAATATTACTGCTTGAGAAAATTTCTCAACATTATTTTAAGGGGTCTTTGCAAGTATTAAGTGATTCGCAGTCGTTGGCACTTTATTTTGAGGATGGAAAGTTAATATATGCTTGCCAGTCAAATAGTATGTGGAATCTTTTTTATCAAAAATTAGAGCAACTATGTCCTACATTTTATGAATTGAGCAATCAACTTCTCGATCAGCTTAGAGCGCTATTTGATAGTCAAAAAAATGACGAAATAGGAGATAGACCAGATTATCTAGCAATATGCTGGTTAGTTGAACAACAATATTTAAACCCATTACAGGCGGGGAAACTAATCGAAGAAATCGCACTAGGAGTGCTAGATTCATTTCTCAAACTCAGAGATGGAATCTATAAATTTATACCTGAAAGCTTATCAGATTATTTACCTAAATTCTGCCATCTTGATATTTCCTTATTAGCTCGGCGTTGTCAATTGCGCTCGATAAATTTAACCAATATCACTAATGTCACGCAGCCAGTAAATCATCATCAGGTTGGGTTGTTTGGATTAGGGCAACAACAGCTAGTTATGGAACGACAACTTGTAGCAAATTCAACTAACGGTAGTGGGGTCATTACTCAAGAAGTTGAATACACTAGTATTAACAATAACGAAAAGGATAAGAAAACAAAACAAAAACTTTATAAGGTACTGTGCATTGATGATAGCCCTATCATTCTAAAAGCAATCAAAAACTTTTTAAACGAAGAGTTATTTACTGTTATCAGTGTTCAAGACCCACTTAAAGCTTTAATGCAAATCCTTCATAATAAACCCGATCTAATTCTTCTTGATATTTCCATGCCTAAATTGGATGGCTACGAAGTTTGCTCTTTACTGCGTAAACATCCGATTTTTCGTAGCACTCCAATCGTAATGGTGACAGGAAGGACTGGATTTATCGATAAAGCACGAGCAAAAATAGTCAAATCTTCGGGATATTTAACTAAGCCATTTAGCAAAGCTGACTTACTTAAAGTAGTATTTTCACAGATTCGGGACTAATACCATTTGGCAAAAGTGAAACAGTCATTTTATGAGAGGTGAGATTACTCCCAAAATTGAGGAGATAAGTTTTGCCTCTGTTAGCCACGAAACCATAGACTAGACAAATTAGCGAAGCGTGCGCGGTCTATCTCCGCTTTAGCGGTTTGGTTGTCACCCCCTTTTCATAATGCAAAGTATACACATTTTTTCCGTACAATACCTGATGCCACATACCTATCTGCAATCCTGTAGTGAGCATTTTTGCGACATTTGCTTTTGCGGTTTTCACTTCTACAGGTGTCAATGTATCACCGTAGAGGTCGCGGACGAGGGCATCAACGTGAAAATGCAAATCTGGTCGGCGACGCATTAGAATCAAGATTGCATTCTGAATGGAGTATTTTCTGAATTCTTCCAGCAGTGGTAAAGCTCCTAGTTTTCTTCCAGTCGCAAGTTTGGGTATATCAGAGATGTCAACATTCTGTATTGAAGTTGTTTTTTCTTCAGAGGGGTTTGATTCAAGGGAATTTGACAATACGGCATCAAGATTTTCATCTTCCTCAACATCTTCTGAGTCCAACAAATCCTCCAAATCTGAGTCAGAGGACTCTAATTCCTCCTTTGAAACAGAGACATTGCTATCCTCAAGTACAGCAGTGCTAGAAGGTAAATCAGGAAAACGCTTTGGGGAGGAATACATCTGCTCTTCGAGGGCGTAACCTGATATAAGGGATTCTAGAGTAATAATCTGGTTGTGGATGAAGGACAAGCGACGCTCCAACTCAGCGGCTTCTAACACATAGCGATCGCGCTCTTGTTCAAGAAAACTCAAAATATTTGATAAATCAGCCATACCATTTACATTTTTAGTAGGAACAAGACAGGTGGAAAGCAAGCAAATAAATGTCAAGGCTCACACTCGTGTCATTAAAGAATGAGTTTACCTAGTTCTCTGCAAAAATAGCAATCAGGTGGCAGAAGGCACTTGTTACCCATCGCAGCTGCGTCTACCAAAAATGCTCCCTCATAGCGAGTGTATTAGACCACTAGTACTTCACCATATTAATTTTGAGGGGGAAGGATTGAACCGCAAAGACGCAAAGTACGCGAAGGAAGAGGGAAAGAAGAGGAATGGAAAGAAGGTTCACCCCTCATAGCGAGTGCGGTGGAGTACTAGTACTTCACCATATTAATTTTGATGAGTAAATCAACATTCCAATTTCTCTTCTTTCCCTTTTCCTTTGCGTACTTTGCGTCTTTGCGGTTTAATCCTTCCCCCTCGAAATAATTTAGTGCGAGCGTCCTCGCTAGAGGATAAAAGCGAGCGGGAACGTAAGCCCTTTGAGCACGCTTTGCGAATGCGCTACCCCTCAAAATTAATGTGCTGAACTTTTTTTTGATAGAAAGAGATTGAACCGCAAAGACGCAAAGTACGCAAAGGAAGAGGGAAAGAAGAAAGGCAGAGAAATTGGAATGTTGATTTATTCATCAAAATTAATGTGTTGAATAATTTATTTTTTGGTACTCCCTTAATTGGAAGAAACCACGCATTCAGGAAACTGCCGCTTTAATGCTGGAAACACGGGACAAGGTGCTTGTTGTTGCAAATTACCCGGTTTGCTCCAAGTAAATGGGGCCTTTAATGCTGCAGACATCCATAACAAACGCTTTGCCCTAGTCATGGCAACGTACAGCAAACGATATTCTTCCGCAGTTTTCAGGTGTTTTGCTTGTTCCCAAGCGCTGTGGACATTGGGTAAGGTAGTCTGTTTGTGGAGTGCAGCACGAATTTGGGCACGGGCAACTTCTGATAGGGTAAAGTCTCCTAAAAATTGACTTTGGGGCGGAACCCAAAACCTGCCGGGTATCAAATTCTCATGAATGAATGGTAGAAATACATAGTCCCAATCCAGCCCTTTAGCTTTATGCATGGTGATAATTGTCAGTTGACCAGGACGGGTGTAACGCGCTTCGATGTCTTCTGTTTCTACGGGTTCAAAGCGTTCGGAACTAACGATTTCGCTTAATACTTTGAGCATCTCGCCCATCGAACTATTGCCAGCGATTTGTAGGTTAACTCGTTCTGATAATTTGTCAGCGGTGGCTAGTTCTGCTTGGTCGTAGCTTAAGCTTAAGGCGATGAAGGAAATTAGCTGATATAGAGGCAGTTCTAATCGAGCGCGAAGTAAACTCCGACACAAGTGCGAGGCTTTTTGTGCTGGCTCTGCCTGTGGTGGTGCTAGGGGTCCTGGGTATAAAAATTCTTCTGGTAGAGTTGCGATCGCATTCAAATCTTGAGTCTCAATCAACCTTCGCTGCACCAATACCTGTAACGCTGCTTTTACATAATCGGGAGAATGAGGGCGATCGCAAAATTGCAACAATGCCAAAATTTCCTCGGGCACGTGAGAATGGCGATCTTGTTCTCCGACATCGCAAAGGATGATTTTATGCTCTTTACATACAGGTGCTAATGCTTCAGCTAACCAGCGTCCTTGACGATTTTCACGGACTAATACTGCTGCACGGGTATTCGAGGGGTCTTGGGTGAATAACTCCACGACTCTTTTTGTAAGTAATTCTACTGTGTGATGCGTGTCGCGTGGTGTGTAAAGTTCCAATCCCTCTCCCACTTTTTCCGGGTTGGCATCTTTTTGGGGGTCGCCAGAATCCACGGGACGGATTTTTTGGGGACGGAAGGGGAGGGGAGAGGATGAGGGGGATGTGTATCGGCTATTTACCCAGTCGAGGGTAAAATTGGCAGCTTCGATGATTGTTTTGGTACTGCGACCGGCTTGATCCATTGTCGCCAATCGTTGTTTACTTTCGCATTCTGAACAAAATTCCCGAAAATAGATTGGATCGGCAGGGGTAAATGTCGAGTTGATAGCCTGATTGGGATCACCGACACGGACTAGGTTAATTGGAGACAGAGTTAAATTTTCTCCATCCCCTCCTCTCCCCATCCCCCCATCTGCGGCGAGAATTTCTAGTAACTTCGTCTGGAGTGGGCTGGAATCTTGGGCTTCGTCTTCAAAGACGGCGAAAACTTGGTTTTGCTCTATTTGTCTGGCACTGTTGTTATTGAGGACGCGCAGGGCGGCTAAAATCATGTCGTCATAGTCGATGAAGGCACGCGATCGAATTAAATTTTGATATTGTGCGTACAGCCCACTGGCTACGCTTAAAATTGCATAGGCATCTGTGGTTTGTTGGCTGAAATTCTCTAAATCTTCTGGCGATAAACCAGAACTTTTTGCCTCATGAATTGCGGTAATCGCTAAGTCTGGTAAAACTTCTGTTCGCAATACTGATTGACGACGCAATCTTTCTGTTTCTTCCCCGTCAAATTGTATACCTTCTAGTAATTTTGCGTAACGTCCTGGATAGTTGGCAATCCATTGTTCTACAGCAGTACGGATTAAACGATGGCTTTGGTTTGGTGTAATTAATGTCTGGTTTTCTAAATCCAATCCCGATAATTCTGGGTGACGACTGGCAATATTTAAAGCCAAACCATGCAGGGTAAATACTGCAAAACCAGTAGCCGGTAAGGATAAATCTTTTTGAAGATATTTGCGAATTTTGGCTTTAATATTCGCAGCTGCGGAGCGAGTAAAGGTAACAACTATTAATTGACGGCGAGTATTTCGAGATAACTTTGTTGTATGCTCGTATTGACGGGCGATCGCAATTGCTGCCGCTGCTGCCATCCCTGTAGATTTACCAGCCCCAGGAACCGCTGAAACTGCTAGAGGGCCGAATCTCCAGTCTGCCATTTGTTGCTGTCCAGCACGCAAACTGTTACGAATGCTTTCTACAGCATTCATTCTTTGGGATGATATTGAAGAATTTTTAGTTACATCTGAATAGAGAGATTCTTGAGGCACTTGTTCGGTAAGATTATCGTCTAACATATCAAGATTTTAGACTTGTTTTTTTGATTTTTGATTGGGAATTAGTCATTGGTAATTATTCAAAAGTTTTCCCCATTCCATCCCTCCATCTCTGATTTAAAAAAAAATAATTTTTCGCACGGATGAAAAATCGGATAGTTTACTTACATTATCTAACTTTAGTCGGAGCGATCGCACTCGGTAGTTTTTTGCGGTTTTCTCATTTGGGTTTGAAACCTCTGTGGATGGATGAAGTGATTACTGCCATTTTCAGCTTGGGCAAAAGTTATAACGATGTACCCTTAAATGTCGTTTTTCCCGTCAGGAGTTTGGTAGATTTTTTTACTTATAGGTATGGTAACAATTGTTCCCTCATTGCGGCTACAGTAGCCCAACACTCTACTCATCCACCATTATTTTTTTGCTGGATGTATGCTTGGTTGGGTTGGTTGAGTCCTTTGGGAGAAAATTGGGTGGTAAAATTGCGATCGCTTCCAGCTTTGTTTGGTGTGGGTGCGATTGTAGCAATTTACTTTCTCAATCGGATTGCTTTTTCCCCCTCCTCCGGGTTGATGGCAGCATATGTGATGGCAGTCTCACCTTTTGCTGTTTACCTTTCTCAAGAAGCACGACACTATACTTTGCCGATGCTCCTTATCACCTTATCGCTATTGGGGCTGATGCAAATCCAGCAAGATATTTTCTCTGTCAAAGTAGTACGAGTTTGGGTTTGGGTGGCATGGACTATTATTAATAGTATCGGTCTTTACGTCCACTATTTTTTTGTTCTCGCATTAGTAGCGGAAATTATTACGTTATTTTTGTTGATAACCTCGCATCATTCTATTATTGCTAATATCCGGCAAATTGTTAAGGCCTTAGTTCTATCTATTTCCGTTGTTGTGATTAGCTTTTTGCCTTTGTTACCGGAAATATTCCATCATTACCACCGTTCTGAAACTGACTGGTTCTCTTCTCCTAACGGGATTATTCCCTTCTTTCAAACTTTCATTAACTGGGTGCTAATGGTTGTTGCTTTTCCTGTAGAAAATCAATCGCTTCCCATAATGATTATCTCAGGATTTCTAATGATAGTCTTTGGCATTTGGGTGGGCTATCTAGTCTTTAAAGCTTTAAAAATTCTTTTATCAGAACCAAGCACTAATTTAGCTACTTTCACTCTCTTAAGTTTTTCTGCTTGTGTCTTATTCGAGTTATTTGCGATAATTTATTTATTTAGCAAAGATATCACTGTTGCCCCCCGTTATAATTTTATATATTACCCCAGCTTTTGTGCCCTGATTGCCGCTAGCCTGAATCAAAAAAAACATTCAAAGTTAACAGTTATAAATCCAAAATCATTTTTTTTACTTGTTGGTATTTTTAGTTGTATCTGCGTTATTTCTAATTCCGTTTTTCTCAAACCTTTCCAACCAGAAAAAGTCGCTGCTCGGATGAATTTTGAACCCAGTGTCCCGCTGATGATGGTGATGGGATACAGTAGTTATCAAGATGTGGCTTTGGGGTTAAGTTTTGCTTTAGCGTTAAAACAAGTCAGACATGATTCTGCTGACTTTGTTTTTCTTGACCAACATCCAGATTTTTCTTCGGTTTGGAAAAAACTATCTCAACTACCTCCACCAACAACCTCTAAACTTAATCTCTGGGTTGTTGGGCCTGGAATCATACAGCATGATTATCCACAACAGATAGTACTTTCAAGAAATATTAATTGTAATATAGACCCAAAATATCATTATCGCATTGGTATTCCCTATCAATTATATCGATGTGGGAATATTGGAAATTAACTACACCAGAACCCATGAAAACTTGGTTTAAGTACCTGTCTGGTGATTATTGTCAAGCATGCAAAAGTCTTAAAGTTACATCGTGGACTTATATTTAGATTTTCCTATTGCAATGATTACGCTTCTAATACTAATGGAGTTTAGTCTAGTAAGGAGTGCGAAACTCCAAACCTTTACGGCAATTGACATACATCAAATATAAGCGCATTCACCCAAAATTCAAACAAGTATTTTTAGTACATTTGAACTGATTATAGTTTTACTTCATCCGAAGAACATAAAAATTAACATTAAAAAACTTAAAAATAGTCAAAAGGTAGAAGACAGTTTCTTTGCAATCCTTTATTCTCCGATTCAGGTATCTTAATGAAATTTCGATTCGATGACTTAAGCTTCTGGGCGCATTCCCCAACTCGGCAATTTAGTTAAAAATACCAACTAGGAAAATTTAACCACCAAGGCACTAAGAGAAAATATATTTGTGTTTTGGTCTGTCAGTGCTTACTGTGCATCCTTATTCCAGTGACAAAAATCATGAACGAATTAGAAGCGATTGTAGAAGCATTTGAAAAAACTCAAAAACTTGGTGACACAGCATTTCTTGCGACCATAGTCAATTCTAAAGGCTCAACTTATCGCCGACCCGGTGCCAGAATGTTAATAACTGGTAAAGGTCACATCGTCGGCACGATCGCCAGTAGTTGTTTGGAAAACGATGTATTGGAGCATACTCGCAAAGGTATGCGATCGCTTGAGCCGATTGTTGTCACCTACGATATTGCTGTTGATGAAGATATTACTTGGATTGGGCTTGGTTGCAATGGAGTCGTGCAAATCCTCATTGAACGCTTGAATGTGGATAGTTTGCTCAACCCGATCGCGTTCTTTTCTGAATGTTTAAGCGATCGCGAAATTGCGGTTATTGCCACGGTTTTCGCTGTTGAGGGTGCTGTTAATGTCAAAATTGGAGATCGATTGATCTTTCCTAGTGATGGGAGTATAACCACTGATATTCCCGAACAAACTTTTACCACTATTTTGGTCAAAGATGCTCAAACTGCACTTTACAATCAACAGTCTACAGTCAAGAAATATAGATTGGCATCGGGTAGTGTTGAAGTCTTTATCGAAGTTATTAAGCCACCTACACCTCTGGTAATTTTTGGTGGAAGTCCTGATGCTATACCTGTAGCAAAATTTGCCAAAGCTTTAGGTTGGCATGTCACAATTGTTGATTGTAATGCATCAAAAGCGACACATGAACGATTTTCAATGGCTGATAAGGTAATTTTGAGCAATCGGGAACTTGTACAAAAACAAGTATGTATTGAAAAAAACAGCGCGATAGTGGTAATGACTCATAATTACCAGGATGATCGTGAAATTTTGAAAATGCTTTTACCATCACCTGTAGCGTATTTGGGTATTTTGGGTTCAAAGGCTCGCACGGAACACTTACTGGAAGATTTACGCACAGAAGAAGTAATTTATCTCACAGAAGTTCAACGCCGATTGTACAGTCCTATTGGGATGAATATTGGAGCCGATACACCAGAAGAAATTGCTCTTGCCATCATTGCAGAAATTAAAGCGGTTTTAACTAATTGTCAGGGTGGCTCGCTCAAAAATTATAACGGCTCAATTCACCAGCAGCATCAGGTTAGCGATATTAAGGTTGAAGGCTTTCATCGAAACTATGCGAATGCCTGAAAATCAATTACACATGAAGTAATTACAGCAGTTGTGCATGAGACAAAAAATCTGATGTGGTTGATTTATCTGAAAAACCCTGTAATTTTCGGCTTCTTGCAACCATTTCAGAGAAGCCGCACTTAAAGGGCAATCATTCCCAATGGCACCGCTGATACTCGAAAAAACTCACAACAATTGATAACATAACTTTTTGTAACATTTTTGCAGGCTCCCCCCCAATTGCTCAGTTCTATGTCATCATGGGAGATGAGAATTTATTCGGCGACAGCGTTTGTTTTTAGTATTGATAGGTTTTTCCCTTTTGGTATTTACAGACTTCTCTCCGGAATCTAAATCTCTACACGCTTATGATTTTGGAGACAATTTATGTCAATTTACGTAGGTAACCTCTCTTATGAAGTTACACAAGACACCCTAAGTGCTGTTTTCGCAGAATATGGCACTGTAAAGCGGGTTCAGCTACCTACTGACCGTGAAACAGGTCGCTTGCGCGGCTTTGCTTTTGTGGAAATGGGTACAGAAGCTGAAGAAACCGCTGCCATTGATGCTCTTGATGGGGCTGAATGGATGGGTCGTGACCTCAAAGTTAACAAAGCTAAACCCAAGGAAGATAGAGGTTCCTTTGGTGGTGGTGGTGGCAACCGTGGTGGAAACAACAGCTTCCGCAACCGTTACTAAGCGAGATGTTCTCGTACACTTTTAGCTTTATTAATGCTAAGAGAAAAGTCAGTTAAATAATCATCCTCTTTTGTGTCTAAGTAGGCATAAGAGGTTTTAATAAATTTAATTGAATTTCCAAGAGGCTCAAGCAACAATGTTTGAGTCTCTTGGTTTTGTTATTGATTATTCATCTATTTGCCAAGAATCTTTAGCTAATTCTTCATCGAAGATTCTTTTCGGTTTGACAACAACGACTATTCTCCCGAGCAGTTTAATATCTGGCACGGCTTCAAACCACTGAAAATCCAACTCTCCTCCCTCGTCAATTGCAAAATAGCTGTTGGCTTCCCATTCTCTTTGCGCTCGATCTACAACTACTAGCACAGGTTCTTTTGCGATCGCTTTTTGATTGGGGAGACAATCGCTTTTACACAGGATACCGACTGGGTCTTCTGCACTCAACAAGACTTGCCATCCTGGTAAGGACACCCAAGCTTGCTCTCCAGCAAATTTAACCATGCGAAATGGTCCTTTTTCTTGAACGAAGGGCACTGCTTGGAAGTCTTCTGCTGTCAAGGGCAACTCACCCACTACTGGCACCATTCGGGGCAATTCATCCTCAGAATCAGGACGGTAAAAGGGTATAGTTGGTGCCGGACGTAGAGAAACTACGGTGAAATCAGTTAATAGTAGTTCTATTTGTTTCCTGGCTGATTGCGTGTGAGCAAACCGCAATCCTTTAGCAATTAAACGCGATCGCACTTGTAAATCGGTGTTTTGTTTTGCCAGTTTCCAGCATTGATAGGCAACTGCATCCCCTGGATAATTATCAAATCCGGATGGCAAGGTGCGGAATCTGGAGAAATCTTTAATTGCTTTGGCTACTTCTTTTGCCTCATCGCAGTCTACTTTGTGGGTGAAAGTAAGTTCGGCTGCTGCGGCACGCTCAGAGTGAGTGAGCAAGCGCAACTCATATAAAACATCACTGCCTCGCTGGGAATAATAAGCTAGGGTTGCCTCAGATGCTCCATTTTTTTCTATAGAATTATAAACTTGGGAGCCAACTACGACCTGATTCTGCTGCACTTGCTCAAAGCCAGTTTCCTCAAAAATTACCTGAGGATCGTAATTGCCTTTTTGTAGTTGGGCGATCGCCATCCCCCATTCTACCCAGTTACCTTGTTTTTGCCTGAGTTTTAGCAACAACTGTAATGCGACATCGTTGTCTATATCGCTAGGATTGGGAGCATTTCGTGGTAAATCAGTCATAAATAATCTAAAATTCGCTCATTCAAAATTCAAAAAACTAGTCTATTCATACATCCTAGCGACTTGCTAAATGTAAATTAAATATTCGACAGCAATACAAGTGTTTACTCAAGACTCAGGACTGTTATAAGTAGCAAATCTTATTTTATGATTTAACCTGGGACTAGATGAGACTATGTACACATATAGTTAACTTACTCAGTTTAATGAAGGAAGAAGGAAGAAGGAAGAAGGAAGAAGGAAGTTTTGAGATGAGGATACAGAACCCCAACTCAAAAGGTACGACCTGAACCCGGTCGGAATCTTAAACTCAGTGAGGATAAATCAAAAGACCATTTGACCAAAATGGAATTCCGCAATTCCTCTTAGCACAGAAAATTTAATTGTCAACTTTTTACCTGCCAATATTTCTGTACAGACGTATGTCAGTACACCCTTCATCTGGTATTTTCCAGGTAGCTATGTATGGAATATAACAATATGATTAATATTTAAAGGAATTATCTCATGGATAATCCCATTCCTGAACTTGATAAAATACGCCGCCAATTGATGACTCTAGATAAACCTAAAAAACTAAAAATCCTAGTAGTTGACGATGAACCAGATAATCTCGATCTGCTTTATCGCACTTTTCGACGCGACTTTAATGTTCTTAAAGCCGACAGTGGAATGAATGCCCTGCAAGTTTTGGCGAGCGAAGGGGAAGTAGCTGTAATTATCTCCGACCAACGGATGCCAGAAATGAAGGGAACTGAATTTCTCAGCAAAACTGTACCTCAGTTTCCTGATACAGTTAGAATCATTCTTACTGGCTTTACTGATATTGAAGACCTGGTAGAAGCGATTAATGCTGGGCAGGTTTATAAGTATATCACCAAGCCTTGGGACCCAGGGGAACTGAAGGCAGTGGTACAACGAGCGGCAGAAACTTACGATTTATTAAAGCAACGGACTGAAGAATTGCGCCGTGCCCACGCTCAAATGGAACTGCTGACTGTTTTGCTAGAGGTTGCTCAGACGAATCTTAGTTTAGAGGCATCTCTAGAGCCAATCGCTGCTACTTTTGGTTCCTGTTTGGCGGTAGATACCTGTATTCTACAGATGGTATCGGGTCTTGCCTTAACCGATACTCAAGGCAGTTATAGCAGCAACGGTACTGTAGAAAACTGGCTCACCCAAGACCCCATGACGAGTCAAGCGATCGCTTCTAGGCAAATGCAAGTAGGAGTGAATACACCTGGTGGATCGACATACCCAGACGGCATCCAATCCCATTTAATTATCCCCATATCTTACCGTCAGGAGGTTTTCGCGGTATTGTCCTTGCAGTGGAAACAACCATGTATTTTGCGAGAAGATGAATTGAAACTGATTCATTCATCGGCTCAACTCGTAGCGATCGCACTTACCTCTAGTCAAGGAACTTAATCGCCGAATAACGTAGTAGACTGGAGTTAACCGTATTTAAACGTCTAAATGAAATACTTAACTCCGGAACAAGTTTACAAACAATTTGGGTATCATCCGAAAACAACCGCAGAATGGGCGGATTTGGGCAAAATAGAATGCATTAAGTCGCCAGGTGGACATCGACGTTACCCAGAGTCGGCTTTTGTTTCTCCCCCAAAAAACGATAGGGAAAGAGTTTTATATGCTCGCGTTAGCACTAGAACCCAATTAGATGACCTTGATACCCAAATAGAGTTTTTGGGTAAAACTTACCCAGGATGTCGGGTTGTAAAGGATATTGCTAGTGGTATGAACTGGAAACGCAAAAATTTTCTGAAGTTAATGACACAGGTCGCAGAAAACGAAATATCCGAAATTGTGATAGGACATAAAGATAGGCTATGCCGTTTTGGCTTTGAGTTTGTCGAATGGTTTTGCAACCTGCATAGCTGCAAAATTGTGGTTATAAACAACGCTAAACTCTCAGCAAATGAAGAGTTGATGCAGGATTTCATGGCAATTATGCATTGTTTTAGTTCCAAGCTCTATTTTCTGCGTGCCTACAAAAAGAAAATTGCCGAGGAACAAAATATTTCTAATTTTCTAGAACCAAACAGTAGTCAATGTGAGTCAATGGGGGTATAATTCAGAAAACGTAGTAAGTCGAGACTATGAAGCGTAAAGTAAAAAACCAAGTAACTGTAACTAGGATAGCCATTCTGGGAACTAACCAAATAAATAGGTGGAAGTTTCTTGAGCTTGATTTAATTGCTTCACGTCTCGGTAAACTGCGTTCTGATATTTGGAATGAGTATGGCTCTTTAAAAGCATGGGGGATATCAAAGTTTGATATTGATAAACAGTTGCGTCCAGGTAAAGATAAATATCAGCTACCTGCTAAATTATGGGACTCAACGCTTTACGATGTAATTGATGATATTCATCTTGTGCAGTCAGCTTGTGTTGAAAAAGTAATGAAGGATTTAGGGCAGTCATTCCAATCATTTCAAGCTAAAAAAGGAGTGTTGCAATTAACATTAGAAAGCCGTGAATGGTTGAATCACCCGAAACTTTGTACTTTAGTTAGAAAGTACTGGTATCGAGGTCACACTAAAGTTTGTAACCAAATAATTCTTCGTGCATTCGATACTAAATTAGATCGTAATAACGTAGTTTGGCTGCGGTTTGGAGGATTAGAAAAAGGCAGGACTTTAAAATTACCAACAACCTTGCCTTCAACAGTTAAATGCCAACTACGACTAATCTTAAGTAATGGCAGATGGGAGATTCATTACACTACCGATATTGAAAAAGCTGAAAAGAAAAAACAAGGTGAGCCACTCGGCGCGGGCTGTGCCCAGCGTCGATGTGGCGGTGAAGTTATTGGTGTTGATAGAGGTTATACCGAAGTTTACGCGACTTCATCTAATGATAGCGCGAGATTTTTAGGGAATGATTTTGGTAAAATTCAAACCAACGAAACAGATTACAGAACTGCAAAACAAA
Source organism: Cyanomargarita calcarea GSE-NOS-MK-12-04C (assembly GCA_019359595.1). Lineage (GTDB taxonomy): Bacteria > Cyanobacteriota > Cyanobacteriia > Cyanobacteriales > Nostocaceae > Cyanomargarita > Cyanomargarita calcarea. The sequence goes on along the minus strand of JAHHGZ010000013.1, from coordinate 43,596 downwards.
TTAAAAGAAATAAATTAAAATCTGTTGCGGATAAAGCAATTATACGTGGTGATTCAGCTAAGGCAGACAGAATCAAACGTAATAATTTGGGAAAAATAAAGTGGGATAATCGAGAAGCATCCTTTAAAGGTAGGATTAAAACTATAGTTTTTACAGCTACGCATAGCTTGATGTCGAATGCAATCAAGGTAGCTTACGAAGATTTAACCGAGCAAATAAAAAGCAAAAAGCCCATGAAAAAGCGCATGAAGAGAAATGTTTCTTCATGGTGCAAGGGGATGGTTGCCTCGGCTATCAAACAAGTTTCAACCCGTGTAGGTTGCACGGTTGTTAGTGTTAATTGTGCATATACGTCACAGCTTGATTCTAGGTTTGGAACCCTCACGGGGACTAGGCTTGGGGACAAGTTTACCGGACATGATGGGGTCGTGATGCACTCAGACACTAATGCTGCTGATAATATTCTGGCAAGAATGGGGGACGTTGAAATCCCTCGCTACATGAAACATACGGATGCTAAGAAAATATTGCTAGAGAGGACTCAGAAGTTTCAGGAAATGTTGAACAAACCCGTTGAAGTAACTCAGCAGGTTTGGGATAGTTTTTTTGAAGCGATACCGGGTATAGATAAACCCCAGGCTTTAGAACCGAAAAGAAAAAGTACGAGTACGGTCAATCAAAGAGCGAATTATCAGCAATTAACGTTGTTTGACTTCGGTTGACTACGTTGTTTGTGTATCTCGAAAAAGCTAATAGTCCAGAGTCAAACAAGAGGAAAGGGGGCACAGAGCAGGGAGCAGGGGAGAAACCTAATTAGATATTTGGTGGTCAAGAGCGGGGATGAGGTGAAGTTCCCCCGTTTCACGAATAAATTCGGTCTTCTTGAAACAAGATTACAGCGCAGGAGGGAACTTCGTTGATATTAATGATCGTATTTTTTCCCCTGCTCCCTGCTCCCTGCTCCCTGCTCCCTGCTCCCTGCTCTGTGCCCCCTGCCCCCTGCCCCCTGCCCCTCCGCCTCTTTAATGACCAATGACTAATACCGAAATTCGCGCCATTTTTGACCGGATAGCCCCAAAATACGACCAATTGAACGATTGGTTGAGTTTGGGACAACATCGAATATGGAAAGAAATGGCAGTGAAATGGAGCGAAGCTAAACCGGGAGATACCTGTATTGATTTGTGTTGTGGTAGTGGTGATTTATCTTTTCGTTTATCACGACGTGTTGGCAGCACAGGAAAAGTTTCCGGTGTGGATTTCTCTCCTGAATTGCTTCTTGTTGCCAAACAACGCTCCCAATATTTGTATCCTCAGTCGGCTCTAGCTTGGGTAGAAGCCGATGTCCTGAATCTACCGTTTGCCGATAACGAATTCGACGCGGCCACAATGGGCTATGGATTGAGAAATGTTACAGATATTCGGCGTAGCTTGCAGGAAATACACCGCGTCTTGAAGGTGGGTGCTAAAGCTGCAATTTTAGACTTTCATCGTCCCAGCAATTCCACAATGCGAGCTTTTCAGCAATGGTATCTGGAAAATCTTGTTGTTCCTTTCTCCGCTCAAATGGGCTTAAAGGAAGAATATGCTTATATCAGTCCCAGCTTAGACCGTTTTCCCACAGGAGCAGAGCAAATAGAATTAGCCCGTCAAGTTGGTTTCGCAACTGCCACACACTATGCGATCGCTAACGGAATGATGGGAATTTTGGTCGTCAACAAATCTTAACTGTATATCAATAACTAAATAATGATAAGATTAGGGGTTAAACTATAAAAGGTTATTGTAGCGCAGCCATCAGCATAAAACCTTTAAACTGGTGATTTGAATGCTTTTGCCTAAAATCAAAAGCTATCATGGTAGTAGTGGTAGTAAGCAAACGTAACTTTAGAAATTGTGAATAGTTATAAATACTTATTCACGATTTAACCCATGTCTCCTAACTCCTAATTGGATCTGTCCCTTGGATTGGTCACATCTTTGGCTTTATATATCTCCCCCTGTTGCGGGTGCAATTATTGGCTATTTCACGAATGATATAGCCATAAAAATGTTATTTCGTCCTTACCGAGCTATTTATATCGGTAACAGAAAGTTGCCGTTTACCCCTGGTTTAATTCCTCGGAATCAGGAACGGCTCGCCAAAAATATCTCCGACACGATTATGGGGTCGTTGTTAACACCGGAAGAATTGCAAAATTTGGCACGACGACTGTTAGAACCCGAACGTGTGGAAGCCGCTATTCTATGGTTGTTACAATTAGCACTTGACCAAATTGGCTCAGACAAAGAACAGAAAACTGCTAAAATTTTGGCAGTAATTTTGCGTGATTTGTTAGGGGAATCTTTACCACGTCTGTTGAAGGTATTGGCACGACGGGAAGATTTTTTAGAAGCGCAAATCAATCAAATTTTTGACCAAGTATTGCTGGAGTTTCAACTGAGTGACGAACAATCCAGTCGGCTTGCTGATTGGCTTTTGCAAGTGGTCTTACCTGGAGATACTATCAGGTTGGCGATTATTGATTTTTTGACCGATCGTACGATTCAAACCATCGACGAAAGCTTTCGGGAGAAATCAAGCGGTACTTATTGGGTAGTAGCTAATCTGTTTGGTTTGCGTAATAGCTTGACGAGGCTGCGAACTTATTGCTTAGATGAAAAAGAGGCGACTAACGAACGATTGCGGGAATTGACTCAAGATTTGCAAGTGCGCGATCGCGTCCGGAAATTTCTCCAAGAATTAACTTTACAAAACTTACCAGTAACAACAGTCCGGCAACTGCGAAAAACTACCAGAGAAAGCGTCCGTCATTACGTGCAAAATAGTGGTACTGATTTACTACAGGGTTTAACAGGTTCTGTTGACTGGGAAAATCTTGCGACCTTACTCGTGAATCGTCTGAGTACTTCTCCTGTTGTCACCGCTTCTCTAGAAGTCGTGAGCAAAGAATTAGCTCTGATTTTAGAGCGTTATTTGGAGAGAGACTTAGAAAAAATCGTTGCTCAAGCAATTCCGATATTGAATATTGACCAAGTGATTGTGGACAGAGTTAAGTCAACTTCACCTGCCGATTTAGAAGCAGCAATTGAGGGAATTGTCAAGAATGAATTGCAAGCAATTGTGACTTTAGGCGGTGTTTTGGGTTTTGTTGTCGGAGCGTTTCAAACTGTGTTTTTGCTCTTTAATCGGTAGAAGGTGCGACCATGAAGCCCCCCTGCCCCCAATTCTGGGGACTGATATCTTGCAGTTTGCGTATAAACCATAGATTTATAATAGGGATAATTTATTTCAGGGCTTCCTGACATTGGTGCATTCCGGTCAGTTTTAATGGGTTTAAGCTTTAAGCTGTGAATTTTAATTCTGGGCTGGATTTCGGCCTTCCTGACATTGCTGCTTTTTTGGTTCGGAAGAGAGCCAAAAGCCCAACCTAAGGTGCTACAACGGGGGAAAATAAGCAACGCACTGGCTCCCCCACAAAAGTTACATGAATTTTAAATATGCAAATTAGATGGGGGGTGAGTGCTTATCACTGAATTTGTGGATCAATTCCTTGCGAGCGTAAAATTGCTAACAATCGCTCCTTTTCCTGCTGTTCCCGGTCTGCACGTTCTCGTTCTTGTTGAATTCTCTCCACTCCCCACAACAGCAAATTGCTTGATGCATCCCACCAGCGCAACCAATAACCCGTACGTTCTTCTTTGCTACCTTGCCAAGTGCCTAAAAATAAATTCATTGGTGCAATCCAGTAGCGTCCATGCTCGTCTGCTGTTTGCAATTCGTAGCGATCGCTCTGGAGTCGATAAACTTCTAACAACCCTGTTACGGGTTCAAAAATGGCATAAAAAGGTATTTTCAAGATTTGTTCGTAGAAAAACCACTTTCCCGGCGGATAGGAGCGCTTGACAGAATACTCACTTCCATCCTTATCGGAGAGAAATTCCATGACAATTGTTGGTATATCTCCTTCTAGGTTAGGAGTATAACTTTTCCGATCTCCTTGTGTGGAACTCGGCACAACGGAGGCAATATAAAGCCAGTCTGGGGCTTTAGCGATAAACTGCCCATTAATTGTGGCGCAAAGAGCGAAGTTTGAGGCAATTAACATCTCTGGTTTGATGTATTCAGCTAACTCCAAGCTTTCACGCAATGCGCCGGCTAGTAAGGGTTGACCAGTATTTTCCACGGGTTCATCATCAAGTTGAAAGTCTTCGGGTAGTTTTTCCCAGAGGACTTCTTGCGTGGTAATTGGTCTTTTTGGATTCACCGATACAACGCTCATCAGGTGTACCTCTGTTGCAATAATGGCAGTATTGTTATTTTAATGCGAAGTCTAAGGGACTTTGAGTCGAATGGCACTAAATTAGGACATTGCCCTGAAATAAATTATCCCTTCGGGACGCTGCGCGAACGGGTTTAAAGCCTAAACCCATTAAAAGTGATATCTTGCACCAATGTCAGGAAGCCCAGAATTAAAATTCACAGCTGAAAGCTTAAACCCATTGAAATGGGTTAAAAAGCTTATTCAGTAAGATGACCGCTTACTTAAGCTTTTAGCCATAAATTTATTTCAGGGCTTTTTTCAGTGCCAAATGATTTAGGAACACTATATTACTCCACTTCACTATTTAGAAAAATTTGGTTCTACTATTTCCGGAAAACTCGCAAAATTCCGTTTCACCCAATCCATTCCCACTTCATTATTCAGCTTAATTTTCTGGGGTGTATTAGGATAAATTTTCCGCAAAATATCTGCATCTTGTTCTACAACCACTGCAGCTAACTTAAGAAAATTATTTCCCAATACTTTAAATAATGGACTTTTTGCTTGTCCAAACATCAAAATATAGGTGCGTGTCCGCATTTCTGACTCTGGCACAAATATATGACATTGAGCAACTTTACCAACTGCAGCTTCTCCATGAAAGATGACTAAAGATGGAAAGTGATTTTCTAAATGCGCTTTTAATACTCTTGGTAACGTCAATAAAGTGGGATTTTTAATTTTTTCTTTTAAAGTGGAAGCCGCTGTGGGCATATCGTAAAATGCATGGGATTCATGACCATTGTCTGTGAAGCTTTGAAACTGTACTTCCTCAATTTTAAATAAAGGACGGTGGGTGCCATTTTGGTGGTTGTAATCGTGCATATTCAGTAGCATTGTTAGCAAGTCTGTCTCAATGCTGATATCTGCTGCATGCCCGATAAAGTCATATTTACTGGCTATTTCATTGAAAATATTCGGAATTGGAATTTTAGGTTCATATCCACCATAAGACCAAATAAAATCTCCTTGAATTATTAATTCTAACGGCTGCAATTGCGGTAATGTTTTCTTCTTTGAACCGGGCAAAATGGTACAACCTTCCCTGTCAAATTCCAATGCGTGAAACGGACAAACTACAACGCTACTTTTATCCTCTCGTTGCTGACACCAACCCTCTGATAACATTGCCCCCATATGCGGACAAGCATTGGGCAAAGCACTAATTTTACCTGCATCATCTTGCCAAATTACGTAATCTTCGCCATACAGAGAAACTTTCCTTGGGTTGTTGGCTAACAGCATGGATTTATGCGCCAAAAGCCACGGTGCCCCTTGTAACATCGGTTTCATCTTAATGCTTCCAATTAATTAATTTTTTAATTAGTATGACGGATTGGATTGTGTTTTGTCAATTACTAGTGAATTACTCACGAAGTGGTGGAAGATTATCTATGAATTAACCGCGAAGACGCAAAGTACGCAAAGGTTAGAGATAAAATAGTACAACTAAACATCGCTTCCCTAAGCGGGAAGAGGCTATTAAAGATTTCCAAAAAGCGGCTGAAATTGCTCAGAAACACCAAAATATGGGTTTTCACGAAAAGGTGACAGCGTTGTTGGGAGAAATTCAGCACATCTAAACTCAAGAAGAGCGTCCCGTAACTTGCACGCTTGAATCGTTTTTGGCTTGGGAAAGACAATACCCCACCCCTTGCAAAGGGGAGGGTTAAAAGAAAATTCTTACTCCCCACCCCTTGCAAAGGGGAGGGGACGTAAAGCTTATTTTACGGGGGTGGGGTTGGTGAGACTTAAAAAATTTTTCCCCACTACGGTAATCAAACAGGATGATTTGGGAATACTTACTTAGAGGCTAATTACTCTAAAACAGGAAGACAGATGAGCAACGAAATTAAAGGTGCTGCTTGGCTAGATGATTTAGATCGGGTTGTCAATATTCGTCATCAGGTAGCCTCTCGTTTGGATGCGATCGCCCAAACTATAATTGAATGCGAGTTGGAAGGTGCTAAAACATCGGGAAAACTTGGGTTAGAGGCAGAAATTGAGCGTCTAGCCACTGCAAGCCAGAATTTACGTCAAGGTGTCTTCCGTCTGTTGGTGTTAGGTGATATGAAGCGGGGGAAGAGTACTTTTCTCAATGCGTTGCTGGGACAAAATTTACTTCCCAGCGATGTTAGCCCCTGTACGGCTTTGTTAACGGTGCTAAAGTACGGTACGAAAGAAAAAGTTACGATTCACTACAAAGATGGTACTGCTGAGGAAATAGATTTTCCGCAGTTTAAGCAACGTTACACCATCAACCCCGAAGAAGCCAAAACTCTAGAAAAAGTTAATCAGCCAGCTTTTCCTGATATCAGCCATGCGGTGGTTGAGCATCCCTTACCACTTTTAGGTAAAGGAATTGAATTTATCGATAGCCCTGGTTTAAACGATACAGAAGCCCGCAATGAGCTATCGCTGAGTTATATTTACAACTGCAATGCAATTCTATTTGTGATGAGTGCTTCCCAACCCTGTACCTTAGATGAGCGGCAATATCTACAAAATTATCTCAAGAATCGGGGATTAAATATTTTCTTTCTAATTAATGGTTGGGATCGGGTGCGAGATAGCCTGATTAACCCGGAAGATATTGATGAACTGCAAGCAGCAGAGATGAAAGTCAGCCAGGTTTTCCGTACCAATTTAAGTGAGTATTGCCAAGAACAAGGTCAAGATATTTACTACAAGCGAGTATTTGAAATTTCGGCACTCAATGCCTTACGTAGCCGATTGAAAGACTCAGAGAGTAATTTGGCAGGTACGGGTTTTCCGCAGTTTTTACATACTTTGAATAACTTCTTGACTAAAGAAAGAGTCGCAGTGGAAATTGACCAAGCTCTGGCGATCGCTCGTCAAGTTCACGCTCGGTTTACCGCAGCTACTCAACGTCGCATTCCCCTACTGGATGAAAATGTTGAAGAATTGCAACAAAAAATTGACACCGTACAGTCAGACTTTCACCAACTATCATCCATTGCCAGTAAATATCAAGAAGAAATTAGAACAATCAGCAACAAAAAAGCTACGGAAATCGCTGATTCTTTCAAAAACTATATTCTGAAACTAGAACATACTTTTGAAGAAGATTTTATAAATTCTCAACCCGAGTTAGAGTTTATGCAATTCTTCGATCAAACAAATCGGGAACTTTTCTACACATCCTTCAAACGCGCATTTGAAAGATATATTAACGATAGACTTGCAGCTTGGGAATTCATTGCTAGACAAGAAATTACCGCGACTTTTGAACAATTAGAAGAAAAGGCTGATAGTTATCAAATAGAATACACCAAAGTTGTCGAAGTCATCAATCAAAAACTTATTGGCTATCGCTTCTACGCCATAGGACATGATTATCAAAAAGATCGGGCTTCTACTTGGGCTGATGATGTTATGAATGTATTCTCATCTATTCCCAACAGCCTCAACAAAGGCATTGGCTCATTTAATATGTTCTGGCAGAGCGTCTTTTCTTGTGTTGTCGCTACCGTAATTTTACAGATGGTTGGCGTGCTTTTTACTGGCATCACATTTTCAGTTTTTGGTGCTATTGCTGCCGGATTTGGTTTAGTTGCCTTGCAAGCAGAATTTGTGCGACAGCAATTTCTCACTGCTACCAAAAAAGAATTTGTCAAATACCTACCGCAAATAGCCGCAGAACAATGGCAACCAATACATCAATCTGTGAAAAAATGCTTTGAAGTTTACGAACAACAAATAAGCGATCGCATTAAGATTGATATCAAATCCCGCAAAGCAGAATTAGATAATTTACTCCAGCAAAAACAAGTTCATGAAATTGATATTCAAGGTGAAACACAGCGGTTAATAGACTTAGAAAAGAGTCTTTTGTCGCAATTACAAGAAATTCAATTGCAAGGGTTTTCTTAGTCTTTTAGCCGACATTTCGCAGGTTGATGAATTGAGTGATGCTATTTTAAGGTCGTGAAATCAGTGAAAAACCCTTGAATCAGGATACCTGCCCACCCCTATGCCTTTCCTCATCAACAACGACCAACTTTACCCCACAGGAAGTCGCAGCATTTGCGAGCCGAGTATCAAGCGTTGCCAATGGCAATCCCAACCGCAGCGCTAACTCCAAATAAGCTGCGTCATAAGCAGCTAAACCAAGAGTCCGTCCCAGTTCCAAGGTTACACCCAATGCGTTGGCATCTGTAGCCGTATCAACTTGGATTAACAGTGACTGTAACAAAGCAATAACTTCCTTGAATTGTTCCTGGGTTATGCGGTTACGTCGTTCAGCTACCAGTAGGACATTCGCAATCTCCAGCGACCAAATACCCGGTACAAACGCTTCCGCATCCGGCATCATTACCAGTATCGCATTAGCGTAATCGTTATTTTCATCTACCAAGCACCAGCTTATTGCTACGGAACAATCCAAAATAAACTGCATTAAAATCTTCGCCCTTCTTCAATCATAGAGCGGATTGACGTTTTATCCAACGCAACTTCTCCCTGTAGTTGTCGCATCAGAGCGATCGCATTACTTATCGATTTTTTAGTTGTGGGCTTTCCCCAAGCGTTATAACGCGCTTGGGCTTCGGAATATATAGCAACTTCCGCATCTGGTAACGGCTGTACAACCACCACCACCTCAACAGAAGTATCTTTTAAATCAGTGGGTGCCTGGATTTGCAATATGCCATCTGCCCCGATATGCGCTCGCAACTTCATTGTTTCCATGTCAGAATCCAGTACAATACCCTCAAGAATAAATCCAAACAAAGAGTGCTAGTGCCGCTACACAAAAGTCACTCATTCAAAAATTATTTTATTTTAACTTAGTTAATTAGTTAACTCCATTTGATATTAATTCTTATTAACTTCAAAAACCAAAATTATCCTGCGGTTCAAATGCTGCACTTTCTGGTAATCCCTTAAAGCCACAACGGTATCGACTCACGGAGTTTTTTTCACAGCCGCCAAAATAAAATCAATCGCGGCTTCGGTATGTTTCGATACCATCTCCGGACTGAGACGGTCGATTTCAGGGGTTAAGTGTTTCCAATTTTCTTGCACGCTAAAGTAGAAAATACAAACACCCAGGATATGAGTCAGCGTTAAAATTGGATCTAGCGGACGGAAACACCCCTCCACCATGCCTCGCTCCAAAATTTTGAGGAGGTGTTCGTATAGCTCCCACCAATTGCCCTGCTTGAAATACAAGCCCTTATTTTGACAGGCTTCTTGAAACCATAGCATCTGACGCTGGGGATTGGCTGCTTCACTGGCGATCGCGCTGCGGATGACTTGTTTAAGTGCGTCTTCGGGTGGCAAATGGTCGAGATTCAGTTGACCGACCATTGCCTGAACTTCATCAAGGGGACGCTGTAAAACCGCTTTGTACAAACCTTCTTTATTCTCGAAGTAGTAGTGAATCATCGCGGTGGTAATCTTCGCACGTTCGGCGATCGCACTCAACCGGGCACCTTTTAAGCCAGAAGATGCAAACTCTATTTCTGCCGCATCGAGAATTTGCTGCTGTGTGACCTCAGCATCCCGAATTTGTTGCTTTTTAGAAGCGTGCGATCGAACCATGCTTGTGTTACTCTTTTGCCCGCTTCAACTGCTTTTTTCTTATATAATACAGCCATTCCCCACTACTCATCATCTGACGAAAACAGAATATCTTGACAATGCATCCCCTATCTCCTTAAACTAATTAAAAAATTAATTAGTTAGTTTGAAGGCGCTTATGACAATGCTCTCTGGCTCACCGTGGCTGTTAGCGTATCGCTCGATGCTCAAACCCAACCAACCAATGAAAGTTTCCCTTCAGGGCAATGATTACGTGTTGTGGCAAGACAGCACAGGTGAAATTAGCTGCTTGTCAAATGCCTGTCCTCATATGGGTGCAATGCTTTCAGAAGGGTGGTGTCAACAGCGAAAGGATAAAAGTAGCGTTGTAATTTGTCCGTTTCATGCCTTGGAGTTTGATAGCAGTGGCTGCACAATTTTACCGGGTTCCAACAAGTCAACCAAATCCTTGATACAGCCTTTGGAATTAATAGTACAAGGAGATTTCATCTGGTCTTACGGTGGACATGAAGCCAAAATCCCGATTCCGACGATTATGAATGAGATTGCGGCAGAGTATGAATTTATTGGCTTCACAAAGAATCGTAGCATCAAGACCGATCTCTTAACACTGCTGTTAAATATGCACGACTATAACCACCAAAATGGCACCCATCGTGAGTTGTTCGAGATCGAAGAAGTGCAATTGAAGCAGTTTATTGACAACGGACTTCACTCCCATGCGTATGTGGATCAGCCTAGGAAGAAGCCCACGATCCGTGACATTCTTAAGAACCCAGGACTTCTAGCGATGCCTAAGGTTCTGCAAGCTCATTTAGAAAATTTCTTCCCCTGCATGGCAGTAATGCACGGTGAAAGTCCGCTCTTAAGCCTCAAAGAGTGTCATTTCTACATCCCAGAATCACCAAACTCCTCTCGTGTCTTCATTCTGATGTTCATGAAAGCCCACACTCCCATTGCTCATTTCATAAAACGGAATCTCTTGCAGCTTGTTGAACTTGTTGTGGAGCAGGATGCTGACATTTTGGGTAAAATATATGCCAATACACCCCAACATATCAAACTTAATAACGAAGTCGGAATGGATTGGGTAAGGCGAAATTTTGAGACTTTTCCACTAGTTGTTGAACCAAATCTTTCTCGGTAACATTAATTATAGGATTTACGCATTGACAGAAAAACAAAAATAGGGGTATGAGTTTATGGGCTTCTAGCTTGATTTTTCTGCTCCCTATCAAGGGATGCCCTTGGCAAGCAAGAAGTGGTATCGCTGCCAAGAAAAAGTGGTCTATAAAAGCCTGAAACGACCTATTTACGTTGATACATAAGATGAGCCGTTTGTACAGTGCGTAAGTCCGAAAGTTAGTTATCTTGAAGGCGATTATGGCATTGAGTTAAGTCGAGGGGTTATCTGCTGGTGCCAATCGTAGATAAGGGTTTGATTTTATTAAACAAGCCTGGAACTGGCGACAATTTCACACTTGTTTAATCATAGCTCGTGTTAGGCTAGTATCAATACAAGCGGATGTACTTGAGTTTTATGACCGTTGCTCAGTCAGCGAAACCCTCGTTTTTCGATATTACGGTGACGTTGAAGCGGCTCGTTGCTCTTTTGGAAGAGGATGAGACGGATGAGTATGGAATTTTACAACCGAGCCAATCCGCCTTTAAGTTAGCGATGCGATTGGTTGTAGATGCCTATGAAGCGATGGGCGATCGCTTCCCCAAAGCATCGGCTTCGACGGACGAAGAAGGCGGCATTCGACTAACATGGAACAAACTATCGCCTGAATGTCAAGTTAGATTAGTTTGCCCTGCCTCATCCGAGCAACAGGCTTATTTATACCACGAATTGGGAGATAATTACGCTGTCGAACGGGATGTGACGGCATCCGTATTGGTGCAATGGTTGGAGTGGCTAAACCAAGCATGACCGGGTTTGAGGCATTACCAGGAGATGCAGTTGTTTATCGGGCGTTGCTGCGTAAACAGTGGAGGGAGCTACTTAATTATTCACTTTCGATTTAGGATAAGCAATACGTTTGTGATGAAATTGTTCCCAAACTTCCACAAAAATTTGGGCGATTTTTGTCATTTCTTCTCGCGTTAATCCCGAATCTACTAGTTGATTATCTTGCCATTTCGCCCGTAAAATATTGTTAATCATTACTAAAGCTTTTTCCGAAGTCGCATCTTTTAGCGATCGCAGTGCTGCTTCGCAAGAATCTGCTAACATAACGATTGCCGTTTCTCGCGATTGAGGAACTGGCCCATCGTAGCGAAAATCTGCTTCATCTACTTTTAGATGGGGATTTTCCTGTGCCATTTGCTGTGCCGCATGATAAAAATAAGCAATCAGCATCGTTCCTTGATGTTCCGGGATAAAGGCTTGAATCGCTGTGGGTAAACGATGTTTCCGTGCCATCACTATTCCCTCGCTTACGTGCTTTTTGATAATTTTCGCACTCTTCCAAGGGTCGTTAATTTCTGTATCGTGTTTATTGGGCTTACCCATTTGATTCTCAATAAATCCCAATGGATCGTGCATTTTACCTATATCGTGGTATAATGTACCTGCCCTGACAAGTTCAACATTACATTTGAGTTGTTTGGCAGCGGCTTCGGCAAGGCTAGAGACAAATAGGGTATGTTGAAAGGTGCCTGGGGCTTCAGTAGCGAGTCGTTTTAATAAAGGACGGTTGGGGTTGGCAAGTTCTGCCAAACGGCTGGGGGTAACTAAATCAAATAATTGTTCCAAATAAGAACTCAAGCCCAGAGCCAAAATGCTCCAAACTAAGCCCGATAAACCAAATAATCCGGCTTCATGGAGGACTGCGTAAGAAACTGAACCAAATGCCGCTGTGACTATGAGTTTAAAAATTAAATAAACGCCACCTTCAGTTAAGGCAATGGCAACACCCAATAACGCTAATTCTTCACGCGATCGCAGTCGGTGAGCCATGAAACTGCCTATTATCGCTCCAGCAGCACCAGCTACAGCCGCAATTTTACTTACTTCTAAGCTAATTGGTAGCAATACTAACAGCAGACCAACAATTGTAACGCTCAAAGCAGAGCCGTAAAAGCTACCCAAAAGTAAACTAACAGCGCTCCAAGTGGTGTACGGTATACCCAGTGTAACTATTAATGGTGTACTTAAAGTTAGCAGTAATATTAGAATGCGATCGCTTTGCCGCAATCGACACTTAATCCGCCGTTCCACTAAGGCAAAAATACCAACAGCTACTGTGACAATAGAACCTAACTGGATCAGGCCCAACCTATCGACTCCCCGGCGAATCAGGTGATAGTGTTCTAATACATCAAAGTCCCAGGTCGTTATTTTCTCACCCTTGCGAACAATCACTTCACCTTTGAGAACTTTTTCCATTACAGGTTTCACCTCTGATGCGGCCTGTGCTGCTTGTTGTTTTGTTTGTCCTTCATCTTTCTTAAGATTTGGCTTGACGATAGACAGCAACAATCTAATTGCCAAGGGTTCAGCTTCTTTTGGCACCACAGTCTGTACCTGCAAGCTAATCGCATTCTCTAAAATGTTCGTCGGTAATCCGGGAGGAATGCCTTGAGTCAGAATGCGTTCTAGACTCTGTTGGATTCCCGTTTGTGTTTTTGCCCAGTCTTCATCTGACAAGTTTAGCAGCGAATTTTCGTCGTATACTGTTTCTGGTTTGGCTGCGATCATCTGCGAAAGTTTGTCCCTAGCTTTGGCATATCCCTGACGTACGAGTGAAATTTGCAGTAAAAGTGAGGACAAATTTTGCTGTGAAGTTGTAAAACGGTAAGTTTCTAATTCCGCAAGGGCTTGGGGGAAGTCGGCATTTTGAGATTGAAATCTGAAATCTGGAGTCTTATAATTGTGCTTTTTCGCTAACAATCCTGATTCCGGTTTTGTCGTGTTCGCTAAGGCTACTTGCACTGCTTGCCATTCCTCCTCAGACGTGGAACGCAGGTAACGCTGGGTAGCAAAGGACAAAACGATGGGGTCAAAAAAAGGAAATGAACCGACAGAAACGCGAATATCGTTGCCTTGCTGTAAAAGTTCTTCTAAATTTCGGTCGATTTTTTCATTCATCCGCCCATCGACCATTAACACTGGGATAGAACTTTTAGTGGCAGCTTTGCGATGTTGCTCTGTTTTTCCCTTATTCTCAATGCTAGCTGGGAAAGGCGCTTTAACTGTCAGTGGTGCATGAGTACCAATTCTCAACTGAGGCTGATTGTATAATTTGTGTCCCATTACCCCGGTGAGCGATAGGACTGCGATCGCAAAAATGACTGAAGAACGTTGAGGCATATGACCCAAACGAACTGCACAAATGCGATTTTTTTTCTCGGCTGACTCTACACTGAACTTAAAGGAACTTTGTTTCTGCTGTTGGATCGGAACTGTTTTTGATAAGCACAGACGGCATAACGCTTTACAACGTCGCTGCAACTGTGTTAATCGCTGGGTCAAGCACTGAAAAAATGGCGCTTGTTTCATCACCTATGACCGCAGTTGTTTAATTTGATAGCTCAAAACAAGACCATTCCGAGCGGAAACACACTTGAAGCCGATTTTCCACAATCGCTACCTATAAAATTAAATTCAAACTTTATTGAATAATAATAGTATAAAAAGCTACTAATTATTGTAATATTTTGTTAGATTGCTGTTTTTTGCCTATGTCATCAACGCAAGTGAATAACATGAGTAGATGCGATTGCACATTGCTCGGAGATGACATCAGTTGAATTTGATAAATTATACACTCCTGACCATACAGCCATAAGTGCATCTGATAATTCTACCATCTCAGAAATTTTGCCCATCCCCGATGTTGCTGACTGCCAAGTTACAGGAATACTAAGGCTGCTGTTATATGCCCCTGACAAAGCACCAGTAATCGCTCCTAAAGCCCCTAAACCATTGAAATGCAAGTCATTCATCCTTGCTTGCAAGACTGAAAGCCGAAAGTCTTCCAAGGTACTCAAAAAGCAGTAAAACGCCATTGCAATGGTATAACTGTGCATTTCTTCTTTATTTAGTTCGGCTTTAACTCTTTCTATTCCCGCACCTTGATACAGTAGTTCATTGACTTTCGACAAGTTTTGTGGTACGGTTGTCGTTGTTTGCCCAAGAAAAGAAATTATTTCCAGAATCAAAGTTTGCGGCTCTAATTTTTGAGTTAAAGATTGGGCGATCGCATAACAACAAGCTAAAGCACTATCACGCACTTCTGGCTCATCATGGCAAATTAGTACCACCTGCTGTAAGTGTGAATGTAATTTGTTTTTGTTGTCATGAAAAAATAATGCCACGGGCAGGGTTCTTAAAATTACTTTCAAAGAGACATTTAGGCTTGGATCTAAACTTGTTGAGTTTTCTGAAAACCGATGAAGCCAATCATCTAAATCAAATCTGCCTAGTTCAATTAAACTCTTGGCACCCATAACTGCCATTTCACTCCAACATTTTTCATCATCAGAGGCTATTTCCCCAACTAAAGCCCCGACTAAAGTCCCTCTAAACTGATGGACAAGAGAGTAACGCATATGTTTTAAAGTTAGGAGATAGAAGAGTATTTATTTTCTTCCTTGTTCTAAAGAAGAATGTCAAAATTATAACTGCTATTAAGAAACGGAAATCGATTAACGTCCATACCCGTCAAGAACTACAAGTCCCTCTCTAGCAGCACAGGTTCATTAAAATCGACTAAAAGTAATACTTTGATTTTCTCGTAACTTTTATAAGTTATGAAATTACAAATATCTAGTTTAAGTAGTAAGCACGAATAAACCTAACTATGTAACAAAATGTAAAAAGGTCGAAACCGCAAGCGAATTGCTACCAATCGCCCTTACGGGCACACTAAGTCCCCTTGGGACTGGATGCAGCCTACGTGAACGGGGGAACGCTCCTTTGAACGTCGTGCCTCCACCCTACGGGTTTGTGGAGCATTCTCGTAGAGTAGCTACGCAACGCTGCGGACAAAAGTATAGTTGTGTTTATTTACGCTTACCTACTTATACGCAAGGCTTATATGTTCTATCTATACGTATAAATCACTAATTACAATTTTTAGGGTGATTAATATGATAGAATTAAAGGCTATATAATAGTCCTCTACCCTTGCCTAGCCTTGGGCAGTGCTGACCGCGATAGCTTACTTTTGCGTTGCGCTAGTTTCCGCAGGTTAGAGGTGCAAGAAGGCTTCTTTTTGGGAGGCTTTGCCAACGCGAAAAGAGGACTTTGGCTATGAGATAGGGATTTATAATCCAATGGCAGACTAGAGCGTAGTCGGAGAATCTATAAATAACTAAGTTATTTTTCTTTGACGATATCGAGAAAGTGCAAGATGTGAGATAAGCAACTTGGAATAAATTCAATGCTGATTTCTTGCACCATTTTCAAAAAGCGCCAGTAAAGCGCCAATACTTAGGGAAGTATAGGATTTAAAGTTACGATTTTTACTCCTCACTCTTAACTCCCAACTCCTAACTCTGTGCAATTAAATGATGCACCAACGCTTGTAGACCCAATATATAACTTTGGGCACCAAAACCACTTATTTGCCCAATTGCCACAGGGGCAATATAGGAATGATGGCGGAAATCTTCTCGACGGTAGATGTTACTTAAATGAACTTCTACTGAAGGCAGATTAACACCAGCGATCGCATCCCTGATAGCGACACTTGTATGAGTATAAGCACCAGGGTTAATTACAATCCCTTGATGTTTTCCCCATGCCTGGTGAATTGTATCTACTAAAACTCCTTCATGGTTTGATTGCACACAAAATATTTTCGCCTGCAGTTTTAATGCTTCTTGTTCTAACAGGCGATTAATTTCGGTCAAAGTCAGCGAACCATAAATTCCTGGTTCTCGCTGTCCTAATAGATTCAGGTTTGGTCCATGCAGCACCAAAACACTTAAAGGCAAGTCCGGCACGTTTACACCCTTAGCGACGGCGCGAGCGGTCGTTTACAGGAATCGGAATCAATTCCGGTTCTGGCTCGGTTTCAGGACCTAAAAGGGCCTCAATCAGCCTACGTGCTAATTCCTTAAGCTTTTCAAGTACATTATCAATATAGTCCATTGAACTGACCGCTCCTGAGATACTACCTCAATTTTGGATTATCAGCTGCGGAGATACTGGAACATAGCACCTCTAACTCAATAAAACCCTTTTTTTTGGGTATGATTTAGTTAGAAATTTTGGTGTTGTTTTCTCCCTTACTATTTAGAGTATCACATTCACAACATACAAGAGTGCATCTTACGAAAGGGATCGCTTGTCTTGTAACAGTCAATAGCCAAGAGTCGATAGTCCTTTGACTGGGGACTGAAGACTCTTGACTATCGATTTAAATTAGCTTTTTTTCGTCGTTTTTTTCTTTGCGTCTGTTGTTGAGGACTTCGTAGTTGATTTAGCTGTAGAACTCGTTGATTTACTCGTTGTTTTGCGAGTTGATTTTGCAGTTGTTGCTTTGGATGCCAACAATTCCAAAGCTGTAGACAAAGTTAAATCTTCCATTTTTTGACCTTCTGGAATGCTGACATTAGTCTTAACGTGCTTAATGTAAGGTCCATAGGGTCCATCATAGATATTGATTGGCTCCCCATCTTCTGGGTGCGGTCCCAATTCCCGTAAAGCTGCTTTTGATTTACTGTTGGCGCTGCTGCGTCCCTTTTTCGGTTCTGATAATAGCTCCAGCGCACGTTCTAAAGAAATTGTTAAGACATTATCAGCGGCTTTTAGCGATCGGTAATCTTTACCCTCTTTCCCTTGGTCGTGAACGACATAAGGCCCAAAACGCCCCAAACTAGCTTGGATTTTACCGGATGTCGCAGGATGAACGCCTAATGTCCGGGGTAGGGCTAAAAGACCTACAGCCATTTCTAAGGTGACATTTTCTGGTGTCACACCTTTGGGTAGGGAAGCTTGTTTTGGTTTAGGATTTTCGTCAGACTTATCACCCATCTGAACGTAAGGTCCATAAGTGCCAATCTTGACGTATATTGGTTCTCCAGTTTCGGGGTGACGACCTACTGTTTCTGGCCCCTCGATTTTTTGCTTGAGCAGGGTTTGTACCTTTTTCGGGTCAAGGTCTGCTGGAGTCAAATCTTTGGGAATTGATGCTGTCACCACACCGTCGCCATTGTCAACTTCAATGTAAGGCCCGTATTTACCAATCCGGACTTTGGCATCTAGGTTTTCTAGTTCCACGGTTCTAGCTTTGGTTGCATCAATTTGGCTTTCCTGTTCCTTGACTAGGGTTTCTAAACCTTTTTCGCCGAGATAGAATTCCTTAAGATAAGGTAACCATTTTGCTTCACCAGTAGAAATATCGTCTAGGGTTTGCTCCATTTTGGAGGTAAATCCGGGGTCTACGATATCGGGGAAGTGTTTTTCCAAGAGATCGGTGACGGCAAAGGCGGTGAATGTGGGAATTAAGGCATTGTTGGTTAATTGGGCGTAACCCTTATCAATAATCGTGCCAATAATGCTGGCATAGGTGCTAGGACGCCCAATCCCTTCACTTTCCAAGGTTTTCACCAAAGTTGCTTCAGTGTATCTCGCCGGGGGTTGGGTTTCGTGTCCCGCTGCTTCAATATTTTTACAACTTGGGCTATCCCCTACCTTCAAATTAGGTAAAATTACTTCTTGGTCTTCTAGTGCTGCTTCGGGATCGTCGGAACCTTCCACGTAGGCGCGGAGGTAACCGGGAAAATCAATCCGCTTACCAGAAGAACGGAAACCAGCATCTTCTACTAGTAATTGCACGGTGACTTGGGTTTGACGAGAGTCAGCCATTTGACAGGCGACAGTGCGCTTCCAAATCAAATCGTAAACGGCAAGTTCTCGACCACCTAAACCTGTTTCTTGGGGCGTGCGGAAGGTATTTCCTGCGGGACGAATCGCTTCGTGGGCTTCTTGTGCGCCTTTGGATTTAGTAGTGTATTGCCTCACTTGGGGGCTTAGATATTGCTTGCCGTAAAGCTTTTCGACACAATCACGAGCAGCAGAAATCGCTTGATCTGACAAATGCACCGAATCTGTACGCATATAGGTTATGTAACCCTGCTCGTACAGCTTCTGGGCAATCCTCATGGTATCTCGTGCCGATAGGCGGAGTTTGCGGTTAGATTCCTGTTGCAGCGTCGATGTAGTAAAGGGTGGTGCCGGTTTACGGGTGACAGGGCGTTCCTCAATGTCCGTGACCTTCCAGGGCTTACCTGTGAGACGTTCCACCAGGGCGATCGCTTGGTCTTCATTCAGAAGGACAACTTGCTTGATGCGATCGTGGGAAATTTGTCCCGTAGCTGGGTCAAAATCACCCCCATTTGCCAACCGCTTACCCGCTAATGAGATCATTTGAGAATTAAACGGGGCTTTTTCATGCACCAAATCGGCTTTCAAATCCCAGTATGAACCTTGGTGGAAAGCACGACGTTGCCGTTCCTTATTCACCAAAAGCCTCACAGCAACCGACTGAACGCGCCCTGCAGATAATCCCCAAGCGATTTTTTTCCACAGTAAAGGCGAGAGCGTATAACCCACCAGCCTGTCTAAAATTCGTCGCGTTTCTTGAGCCCGAACTACGTGTTCGTCAATATTGCGGCAGTTTTGCAGCGCTTTTTTGATGGCTTCTTGGGTGATTTCGTGAAACACCATCCGCTTTGTGGGAATTTTCGGCTTCAGCAACTGGTATAAATGCCAACTGATGCTTTCCCCTTCGCGGTCTTCGTCCGTTGCCAGGATGAGTTCTGTTGCTCCTTTTAAGGCTTCTTTTATCTGAGCGACAATCTTCTTTTTATCTTTGGGGATGATGTATAGCGGTTCAAAGTCGGCGTCTACATTCACCCCCAGCTGCGCCCACTTCTCTCCCTTGACAGCAGCAGGAATATCAGTAGCCGACTGCGGAAGATCGCGGACATGACCCATAGAAGCCTCCACCCGATAGCCACTAGGCAGGTAGTTGCGAATGGTACGAGCTTTGGTTGGAGATTCGACGATGACAAGAGTTGACATGGAAATTTCAATAAAAAAGAATAGCAGCTAGGCTAAACAGTCAAATTGAGATCAAGAACAGCGAGATGTCGAGACTTACCTCAGGCTCACAGGACGTGATTTCATCCTCACACAAACTGCCCGCCGAAGCTAAAATTACCTTACATTTGGGTAACGGGTAGTCCTTTTTGTAGGATAATCCTTTCTTTATAGTGTGAGAGGAACGCGCAGTCTGAATTTCCAGCTATCTCAATCTTTAACTTATAAGAGGCATAATTGGCGACTACACTTTTTAAAATACCTTTGAACTTTAATACCGCAACCCCTCCAACGATTTCGGTTTTCCCTCCCTCTAATGACATTGCGCTATATGCTACAAAGGTTTATGTCAAAATTAAATTAAATATAAAAACTTAAGCGTAGTCGGATGTTTACCCATGCCCAGAGGAATTATGCAACCAATTCGTCAAGGTGACGTGATTTTACTATCTGCGGAGCATATTGAGGGACAAAAGTTATCTCATTTAATTTTGGCGGAAGGTGAAGTCACCGGGCACACCCATCGAATTGCAGAAGGACAGGCTGAGTTATATGAACAAGAAGGCACGCTTTATTTAAGTGTAATTTCAGATTCGGCAGTTTTGGCCCATGAGGAACATCAGCCAATTCCTATTCCCAAAGGTAATTGGATGGTGAAAATTCAGAGGGAGTATCAGCCGGAAGGATGGAGATATGTTGCTGATTGATTAATATTTTTGTAGGGTATTTTGGGCGTGTTTTAATCTTATAAATAACCCCTCACCCTCTTCGTGACTTGTACCAACATAGGTACTGAACGCATAAACGTAGGTAGCCTGCAAAGGGGTATAAATCAATTGTTATTTCGTAGGATAGGCGTCCCACCTGTCCTTACTTTATAATGTTTGATTTCAAAATTTAGAAACCCGACTTCTTAAAAAAAGTTGGGTTTGTGGACATCAAGAATTTCCAATATTGTTAATAAGTATACATTTTTGTACACGGCAAGCCACATAAATTGTCCCTACGGCAAATCAAGGCTTTGAACTAGTTATACCGTTTCTTTGTGAAGCTGCATATATTACCCCCCTGTAGTCCCCCCTTGGCAAGGGGGGACTACAGGGGGGTCTTGATTATGTGCATCTTCATACAGAATTGGTATTAGCTTTAAGTTCTTATTTAAGCATTGATAAACTTAAGCTTAATTTATAGATTAATTTGATGATAGTGATTTTTGACAACAAATTGAAAAGAATCTCGGCTTTAGGAAAGATTAGTTTATGCAACTTTAGGAAAAAACAATAGAATTAACAGAGTTGCTTCCTTGAAGTCTAGTAGCCAAAACCTATACATATCATGGATTTTGCTAATCTTGCATCCCAGTTAAATGCTGGAACTATACTACCAGAGGGGATTGTGATAGTCACCCTCATGGTAGTTCTGATAGTTGATTTGATTTTGGGACGGACATCAGCACGCTGGATTGGATATCTAGCGATCGCTGGTTTGCTTGCTGCTATTGCCGCCCTGTACTTCCAATGGGATAATATCAATCCCGTTGCCTTTAGCGGTGGCTTTAATGGCGATGACCTGAGCATTGTCTTTCGCGGCATTATCGCTTTATCCGCCCTTGTGACAATTTTGATGTCAATTCGCTACGTCGAGCAGAGTGGAACCGCTTTAGCTGAATTCATCGCAATTTTGCTGACTGCCACTTTAGGAGGGATGTTTCTCTCTGGAGCCTCTGAGTTGGTGATGATTTTCATCTCCTTAGAAAGCCTCAGTATCTCCTCCTATTTATTGACAGGTTATACCAAGCGCGACCCCCGTTCAAACGAGGCAGCGCTGAAATATCTGTTGATTGGTGCTTCGAGTACGGCAGTCTTTTTGTATGGTGTATCGCTGCTATACGGTTTGTCGGGTGGAGAAACTGAATTAAATGCGATCGCCAGTGGAATTGCCGCAGCGAACATCTCTCAATCATTGGGTTTGGTGATTGCCCTTGTTTTCGTAATTGCAGGTATTGGCTTTAAAATCTCCGCTGCACCTTTCCACCAGTGGACTCCAGACGTTTATGAAGGCGCTCCTACCCCTGTAATTGCCTTTTTATCTGTTGGTTCTAAGGCAGCCGGTTTTGCCCTCGCTATCCGCTTGCTAACAACGGTCTTCCCCCTCGTTGTTGATGAGTGGCACTTTGTCTTCATCGCTCTTGCCGTACTGAGCATGATTTTGGGCAATGTCGTCGCACTGGCTCAAACCAGTATGAAACGGATGCTAGCTTATTCATCCATCGCCCAAGCCGGCTTTGTGATGATTGGCTTGATTGCAGGGACTGAAGCGGGATATGCAAGTATGATTTTTTACTTGTTAGTCTACTTGTTTATGAACCTGTGCGGCTTTACCTGCGTGATTCTCTTCTCTCTGCGGACGGGAACCGACCAGATTGCTGAATACTCTGGTTTGTATCAAAAAGACCCACTCTTAACTCTAGGCTTAAGTATTTCCCTGCTGTCTTTGGGTGGTATTCCCCCACTAGCGGGATTTTTTGGGAAGATTTACTTATTTTGGGCAGGTTGGCAAGCAGGTCTTTACTGGTTAGTCTTGCTGGGTTTGGTTACTAGCGTCGTCTCGATTTATTATTACATTCGTGTAGTCAAGATGATGGTGGTGAAAGAACCCCACGAAATGTCCGATGTTGTGAAGAATTACCCCGAAGTGCGTTGGAATTTGCCTGGGTATAGACCTTTGCAAGTAGGTTTGATAGTGACTTTAATCGCTACTTCCATCGCGGGAATTTTGTCCAATCCCTTGTTTACATTGGCAAATAATTCTGTTATCAATACCCCGATGTTGCAATCGGCAATTGTCACAAATACTCGGGTGAGTGCAGTTACCGAGATTAAGCAAGTAGAAGGCTTGTAATACCGTTTCTTTGTGAAGCTGCATATATTACCCCCCGGCTACGCCGTCCCCCCTTGGCAAGGGGGGACTACAGGGGGGTCTTGATTATGTGCATCTTCATACAGAATTGGTATAAGGTAATTATTATCCTGTAGGATAGGCGTCTTTTCTAAATGTTCAAGAACCCCGACTTCTTTAAAGAAGTCGGGGTTCTGGCATCTTATGATTCTTATTACCAGAATCTATTTGCATAAGTTGATTCGACTTGCACCTATAAAAGGAAAGATAGAAGGTAAAGTCTTAGCCGTTACGTGGTAAAAGCCTGTAGCGGTTTTCTCACTTTTAACTTCTGTGACATCTCCCACCACCGAATCTCTATGCCATATCGCAACTTTCAAACTCAAGCGGAGCTAGATGCTCAATACAATCCTGCACAATCACCAGGCATTGACATACCTAAGTACATGGTTATGTATAACGTCAACAGTGCCAAAGTACGTGAAGAGCTACCTTGTAATCTAAACATTCCTTTTGGCCCGACTTTAGCCGAACAGCTAGACATTTTTCCCTCAGCCCAACCGAAAGCACCGATTCTGGTATTTATCCACGGTGGTTACTGGATGATGTCTGACAGTAAGGAGAATAGCTTTGTTGCCAAGGGTTTGGTTGCGAATGGTGTTACTTGTGTCGTTATCAATTATGCCTTATGCCCAAAAGTGTCTATTGATGAAATTGTCCGTCAAAGCCGTGCTGCGATCGCCTGGGTTTATCGCAATGCTGAAAGTTTTGGCGGTGACCCCAATCGCATTTACGTATCCGGTCACTCAGCCGGTGGTCATTTAACTGCGATGGCAATGCTTACAGACTGGAAAAACGATTATGGGTTGCCTTCGGACATCATCAAAGGTGGCTTTGCCATCAGTGGCTTATTTGACCTGATGCCATTTCCCTACACTTGGTTGCAACCCAACATCCAACTCAGTTGGGCTGAAGTTCTTCGCAACAGTCCCATCCGTCACATTCCATCCAAAGCTGGTTCGCTGATTGTAACCCACGGTGCTGAGGAAACTTCCGAGTTTCACCGTCAATCGCAAGACTTTCTTGCAGCATGGAAAGCAAAAGGACTTGAAGGTGAATATTTGCCACAGCCTGGAAAAAACCACTTCACTGCAGTAGAGGGTTTTCTGGATGGCAATAGTCCGCTTTGTGCTGCAATTTTGAAGCAAATGGGTCACGCTGTGGTAATATAATTATCCGCAAAAAATATAAATTCAGTGGCGTTTCTGGAAACACAGTAAGCGCCTTGTTTTTTTGTTTAGAAGTAAACTCCAAGCAGTACACGCGATCGCATATCCAAGTTATATCAGGTTCACCTAAATACTAGCGATCGGAACGACGTAAAGACGGGAAGACACACCGGACAGGTCGAATTTTTAACATAACCATATTGGTTATTTTGTCTATCTATAACTAAAAGGATATTTGCAGTTAAATATGCGGATATTTGCTAGATGTATAAATTAATTAAATTAATATAAATGCCACTTTTGCGTCTGAAATTTGCGATAAAAGCTTAAAATCAGGCTTTATTTAAGTTTTGACAGGAAGTAACGAACTTTCAAAATGTGATGATATAATGACTTTTGCGTAATAGCACTTAATAGAAAAAGTATTTAAAGAAACCGTTTAACCATCAATTAATTTGATGATATTTATCAAAAAGATTAACCAAGACTTCAAAAAAGTATTTGAAACTAGTTCTAGATAACTCTGGAAAATTGATGTCAATCCTTCTAAAAGAGGATATTTTCCGCTTTTTTGGTTTAAATCCGGTAGATTCTTATAATACCTGCGCTCTAAGTGAGATGAAATACTTTGCCCAATTTTTTCTAGTATAACTAGTCTTAAAAATCACCTTGTGTAATTTATTTTTTTTTTAAACAATAATGATCGATAAGCACGGATGTCTTATTTAAGAGAAAGAGACAATAATGCATTGCAGAGATAAATGTTGCACAAAAAACAGGGGTTGCGGATTTGAAGTATGAATTTGGTGATGTAAACATTAGGATCTAGCCCTGTAGAAGCAATACCCTGCGTCCGGTAAGCCACATATAGGCTTTGAACGCCCTATCCGGTGATATTGCTTCTATAAAAATCATACCTTGATTCGCAACGCCAAAAAACACAATTAATCAACACGATTGTTAGTGCTGTAAGTCACTGGGCATAAAAAACGAAACCATGTCATTGCAGACGGTATGAAGTTTACAGCGCTTTTCTGTGAAATAGACCACAGGTAGAGACACTTCGATTAATTGCATTTCTAGTGATAATTCGGTTCTTAGTTTTGGTCCATAGAACGAAAACTGCTGTAATCAAGCAATCACAGGTTTTTGGTATTGTTTAGCGACTCTACAGGGCAAACGCACCTTATTTTTGGAATGCCTATTGGACAAAGATTATGTCCATTATTTGGTTTTGGCAACAATTATTGAAAGCCTTACTGGATAAGGTATACAGGATTTAGGCGTTTGCCCTAGCGACTCTACCAGAGGTCGCTTTATGTCTAAACTTGCCAACTATTTAAATGATTCTCACACTGTACAAGTCTCAGTGTGGTAGTCAATAGTGTTGAAAACAATTCAATCATCGAAAATGAGGAGTGGTAAACATGAAAGAAATCTTAAAATTTATTGAGCAAAAGAAACAAGATTTTGTTAAGTTGCCATTATTCAAGTTTATGCAAGACAAAAGCATAGACCCAAAGCAACGGTTAAGTTTTGCTCCTTGTTTAGTTCCTTTGGCTATGGGTTTTGGGGAACTATGTAATATAGCTTTTAGACAAGAGCCAACTACTAACAAAATTCAGGAATTAATCAATAAACATACTTACGAAGAACACTTCCATTGGCAATGGCTTTTAGAAGATATTGGAAAGTTAGGACTTGATGATTCTTTACGATTAACTGATGCCATAAACTTGATGTGGGCAGAAGAGACAAAGAAAAATCGTGCTGTTTGTTCTTTTCTTGGACAGTATAATTTTCACGCAGATCCTGTTTTGAGACTAGTATTGATTGAGGTTTCTGAAGTAACGGCAAATGTTTTTTTCAGTATAACAAAAACGGTAGCTGAAGAACTTCAAAAAAATACAGGACAAGAGTACCGTTATTTCGGTATGTGTCATTTGAATGTTGAAAATACACACACGCTTGGTAAAAAAGATGCTGTAGTTTTCCTTGAAAGCATAGAGATAACAGAAGAAACTCGTGAAAAAGCTTTTGAGTTAGTTAAACTAGCTTTTGAAGCTTATACAGAGGCAATGAATGAGTTACTAGCATACGCGAAAAAACAGGAAAATTCAAAACTTTTACAAGTAGCATAATTAACCCAAACTGCAATCCTTCCACACCCCATTCATTTCCTAATAGTGACTTTAATCATGCAGTTAGCTAATAAAATAGCTCTAATAACAGGAGCGTGTTCTGGTATCGGTCAGGAGACTGCTAAACTTTTTGCTCAAGAGGGAGCCAAAGTGGCGATTGCGGATGTAGATTCCACTAATGGAAAATTTGTCATTCAGGAAATTGAAGCCACTGGAGGGACTGCTCTGTTTCACCAAGTAGATGTTTCAGTGGAAAGTGAGGTTCAAGATTGGATTGCTGAAGTGGTTAATAAATGGGTGGTGTGGACATACTAGTTGCTAACGCTGCTGTGGTGGTTGTCGGTACTGTAGAGCAAGCAACTGAGCTAGATTGGGATAGAGTTCTGGGGGTGAATGTAAAAGGCTATGCTTTTTGCGCCAAGTATGTAGCCCCGCAAATGCGTAAACGCGGCGGTGGGGTCATTTTTATCTTCTAAATTATGGTTGTATTCCTGCAATTCATCATTTGCCACAGTCAAGTTTTTATAGAGCATAGCATTCTCTAAAGAGATTGCCGCTTGAGTGGTAATAAGTTTTATTAGTTCTACACGATCGCGCGTAAATGCTCCCGTCGTCAGATTATTTTCTAGGTAAAGAATACCGATAAATTTACCTTGATTAACAATTAGAATGCACAAAACACTTTTAGCTTTGTGATGAACAAAATAGCGATCGCTAAAGCAGGTTGCTTCCGCCATTGCATTGTCGATTACCAAGATTCCCTGAGTGCGTTTAACGTAGTTAATCAAACTAATCGGTACATCATTGCTCGATTCCAAACGGGTGGATGGAAACTCTGTCGTGGGTTTACAAGTTGAACTCGAACTGACTACAGTAACAGTTAGGTCTAAATTATCGCTTTCCTTCAAAAGCAAAGCGCACTTAGAGGCTCCTGCATTCTCCATTACAACTGCCATTAAGGTAGAAAGCAATTGCTCAATTTCGATTTCTCCTGAAAGTGCTTGAGAGGCTTTGATGACTGCTGCTAAGTCCAAAGAATCTGAAATGGTTGTCCTGCTGCCAATGACAGTTTGGGGATTGCTAATGCTGGATAGAAATATTTTATTAGAAGATGAGTTTTTCTGAATCGGATGAAGATTAAGTTGTTCTTGCAGAAGGATGGGAGACAGTAATTGAGCATAGCATTTTTGCAAATCATCAACTTTGGCTTTAGCTCCCCAACGAACGTAGCCATAATAGGCATCAGTTAAATAAGTTTGAGCGATCTTTTCTTTGCCCCACTCTAGATAGAACTTAGCAGCAAGTTCGTTAGCCAGCGCTTCCTCATGGATGTATGCGTTTTCTTTGGCGAGTGAGATAGCGCAATCATACAATTCCATTGCCTCTGTATTATTGCTCAAAACTCGATGTTGTTCCGCCTCTACTAAATAATATTTGTGTAAATAATTCATCGGAGCATGATGCGCCCATTTCTGCATTTTTTGCTGGTTAGCTGTTACCTTATGAAGGATTTGTTTTTGTTTAGATTCCTCAGCATCTGGATAAACTGCAAGCTGCGCTAGTGAATCGTAGAAATGGTATTGAGGAAAAACTATCTGTCCTATTCCACCGTCTAAATACTTTTCTGTCTTTGCAGCATTTTCAATTGCTTGAAAGTAGTCCGCAAAAAGATAGGAGAGTTGAAGTTTACAGGAATACAAGTAGAACAACGCACACACATCATTGCTTTCAAGATGAAGCGGTAACATTTTCTCCTCGTTATAAACTTCACCAACTAAAAGATCGGGCTTTTCAACATATCCTAATAAATTTGACACTGCCTGCCGATATATCTCATTCCTGTAGAATACTCTTTCTTGCTTGATTTGATTCATAATATGGCTGTAAGATGCCATCTCATGTTTTATTTCTGTTAATTCTCGACCAATAAAATATGAAGAGTAACAATAAGCATTAAGAGAAAGGGCTGCAAATTCTAAATCTCCTATTTCCAGTCCTATAGAGTAAGCGTCTAGTAAAGGTCTTAATATTTGCCTAGCAGGCTCCTTCCAATACCTTATATGGGCATTAAACGTTTGAATAATTTTAGCTTTAACTTCTTTAGTATCGAACTGAGGCAGCAGATTTAAAGCTAGTTTGCCAAATTCGTAGCCAGACTCAATTTCTCCTAGCACCCCACAGAGTATAAAACCGTAAACTACGTATACAAAGGCAGACAAGGGTGCATTGCCATATTGGAGCGATAAGTTGACTTGTTTAAGGACAATCAGTAAGAATAGATTAGGAGCAACTTGATAGGCAAGAGTAATTGCACTAGATAAAATAAGCATTACTGCCAACGGTTGAGCTTCCGTCATTTTTGGTAGATCAATTAAGCCTTCAACGCTTCGGTTTGATAGATTTGCTGTTGTTTTCTGCAATTGAAACTGAACATCAGACTGACTGGGATTATCGGGAAACTCTACCCCTAACAATTTCACAAAAGATAGAGCCGTATTTACCGCTTCTACTGCTTTTCCCTGAGCCCCATAAGCTTGAATTTTGACTTCATAAACTTTCACTTTTTCCAACAATGTTTTAGCTTGTAATAACACCACCTCAACAAAATGCTCTGTCTGCTCAAAGTCACCGCTGAGATATGCCGCTTCTGCTGCGGTTTCATACAAAGCTAAAGTTAAGTAATAGTTAACCTCCCAACTATCACTTGCCAGTAGTTGAATTGCTATTGTTAAATATTTAACGGCTGCTCGATAAGCAGTCGAGGCTAAAGCTTTCCGTCCGGCAATCAAATTCATTCTTGCCAGTTCATCACGTTCAGCCAGATCGGCAATTAATTCAACTGCAATATTCAACTGATTGACAAGCTCAAAAATATTTTCTTCCCGTTCTACAATTGGAATCTTACTTAACAATAATTGACCAATTTTTAAGTGAGTTGATTGTTTTTCCTCTTCGGGAATTAGCGAATAAGCAGCTTGCTGCACCCTATCATGTACAAATTTATATTTTGGGATTTGGAAATTCCTATTTCTTGACGGTTGAGTGTCACTATCTTCTGAAAATGAATTGTAAACTTCAGTTTGAGGTAATACTAGACCGTCATGTAAGGTTGGCCATAAGTCTGATGCTGTATCCACTACAGACTTTTCAAGTACAATTGAGAGCATCTTTAAGTCAAATTGGTTGCCGATACAGGCAGCCAATTTCAATACTCTCTGAGTATATTTTGGCAACTTTTGAATTTGAAGTGCCATAAATTCTACTACATCATCTGTGAGAGCTAATGATTTAATTTGTCTAATGTCATACTCCCAATGACCGACATCAAAACTAAATTGGATTAATTTATCATTATGTAAAGATTTCAGAAACTGATTACTAAAGAATGGATTACCTTTAGTTTTAGCAAACACCATCTGACTAAGAGGAATAGCAAGACTTTCTTCACAATGAAGAGTATCAGCAATTAGGCTATTTAAATTACTTTGGTTTAATGGTGCTAAAGTGATGCGACTTATCGCTGCTGCGGTTTGTTGAATTTCTTTTAGCGTTGAATGAAGTGGATGTGCTTTTGAAATTTCGTTATCTCGATATGCACCAATCAGCAAGAGTCCTCTCTCAGTTTCAACTTCGACCGTATGGAGCGCCTCGCCTAATAAGGGATAAGATAATGATGAATTTATTTTAACTGCACTAGTTTTAGTCATTAATAATTGGATGAATTTCAAAGAAGCTGAATCTGCCCATTGCAAATCATCCAAAAATATCACTAGAGGATGCTCCTTGACCGCGAAAACTTGAGTAAATTTCTCGAACAATAAATTGAATCTATTTTGTGCTGCACCGCCAGATAATTCAACAATTGGAGGTTGCTTGTCTATAATCAACTCCAGTTCGGGAATCAAGTCAATAACAATCTGAGCTTGTTCACCTAATGCGGATAAAATTTTCTTTTTCCATTGTTGTATTTCGGCATCAGTTTCACCCAGTAGTTGCCCAATTAAATCGCGAAAGGCTTGGACTAAGCCGGATAAGGGAATGTCGTGTTGAAACTGGTCAAATTTTCCTTTGATGAAGTAACTACGCTGCTGGGCGATCGGTTTGTGGATTTCGTTGACAATAGCAGTTTTCCCAATTCCAGAGAAACCCGCTACTAATATCATTTCAGTTTTCCCTTGAACTACGCGCTCAAAAGCAGCCAGTAAGGTTTTAACTTCATGTTGCCGACCATAGAGTTTTTCGGGAATCAGGAAACGCTCTGAAATGTCTCTAGTTGCCAACTCAAAGGGTAAAATTTTTCCAGTGTCTTGCCACTGCTGTTTGCACGTCTCTAAGTCATACTTTAAGCCTAAAGCAGAATGGTAACGGTCTTCAGCATTTTTTGCCATCAGTTTGCTAATGATCTCTGACAAAACTGCGGGAATGCTGGGATTAATCTCGCTGGCTTTTGGTGGTTGTTTGGCAATGTGACAGTAAACTAACTCCATCGGGTCATCAGACTGGAAAGGTAACTCTCCGGTGAGGAGTTCAAACAGCGAGACACCAAGAGAATAAAAGTCGGTACGGTAATCGATACCTCGGTTCATCCTTCCAGTTTGTTCTGGAGAAATATAAGCTAGTGTCCCTTCTAAGAGGTTGGGACTGGTAATGACTTTAGTTTCTTTTGGCAGTAAAGAAGCGATACTGAAGTCGATTATTTTTAGCTCAAGAGTAATAGGGTTAATTAGTATATTGTCGGGTTTGATGTCTTTGTGAATGATGTTGTGACGGTGTAGTCCGTCAAGAGTAGTGACAATTTGAGTCGTAATGTGGAAAAACTCTTCCAAAGAATTTGTAGAAAATATCTCAAAATTTGTCAGCCATTCTTTCAACGAGATACCACCATAGTCTTCCATGATTAGAGCATACCCATTACGGTAGTTTTCTAAACTACAAGGTTTGACAATGCCTTCTAAATCTAAGTTTTTCGTGATCAGGTACTGATTGCGGAATTGAGCAATTTCACTGAAGCTGGGATACTCATTCCGCATCAGTTTGACCACGACTGATGTTTGGTCTTCTTCTCTAATAGCTCGGCAAACTAACGTTTGGGTGCTTAAATATATTTGCTCAGTAAAGTAATAGCCAGGGAATTGAACAAGTTGGTCTAAAACTACTACCATTTTCCGCCCATGCTCACAATCTGATTTCTCATGTTTAGTATTCCCATAATTTAAATGTTTACACTATCAACTTGCAAAAAATAATCTTAGAAAAAGATTTTATGCCTACACACGTAGTATTTTTGATACTAAAAATACTACGTGTACAACCGTAAATAAGCCTAAAATAAAATTTTGTTGATCGGGCAAGATGGAGAAAGAGAGAGAAGCTCTCTTTTTAGTCCGCCCATTTTATATTTAATTACTACACTCAATCTACTTATCTACTGACAGCAGCTAAAAAAGCAAAAAGCCTGCCTTTCCCCTTTGCTTGGGATAAAATTTGGCAGGCTAACTAGGATTTACGCAAAAACTTTCTTATAAAGCAACTGTGTCTTTTGCATCCTACTCAGCACCGTAGCGTGTCCCCTTGGGACGAGTGCATCTAAGCGCAAGACATTGGTAGGCTTCACCTTTTAGCTTTCATAAACATACCCCTAACGCTTAAGTAAGCTATAGCTTTCTTCTGCCCTTCCTTTGTCTGGAGGGTACTTAGTTCATTATTCCCTATAAGAGTGCGTAAGTCCTGACAGGTATAATACTTTAGCTTTCGCTACTTGATTTTTTGTTTAATAAAAGTGACAACCTGAGCTAGTTGTTTTTTCAAACCATCAATTTCCGACTGCATTTTGACGATTTTGTCGTTCATTGCCTGAATTTCGACTCCAGAAGTGGCGGTTGTCGGGCTGGAAAATGATGTCGCTGTACCATTACCATTTGTAATATTTTTAGTAGCTAGTGGTGCTGTTGGTGCTGATTCTTGGCGTGGCTGTTTGGATTTTGCCATTGCCGCTTTGATAGCGCTAATTAATTGCTTTTGGTCAAAGGGCTTGTTCAGAAATTCAAAATATTGAAAGGGTTCTGAGATTTTCTCTGTAACTTCTTCCTTCCGACCAGACATGATCACTAAGGGAATCTTTTTCAGTTCCGGCTGTGCTTGAATTTGCTGGAACACGTCCCAACCGCTCATTTTAGGCAATAGGAAATCCAACATGATTAGGCTAAGTTTTTCCTCACGGATTAACTTAAGTCCTTCCAAGCCGTCTTTGGCCTCCAATACTTGAAAATTGCCTGGAGGCAACATTTCTCGTACTTTTACCCTGACGACTGTAGTGTCATCGATAACTAAAATTTTATTACTTGCCACGACTGATTGCTCTAAGAGAAACTTTAGGTAAGAAAAGGCTGATTTGCCGATTAGCATTGAGAATCTTCCCACTATATCCAAAATTTATCTTGATTGGGGGATAGTATTTTCCAGGAGAAGTGGCAATATTTTATGTGTTTAGCAAAACTTTTATTTGGGATATGGAGAGATGGGGGGATGGGGGGATGAGGGGATGGGGATTTCTAAGGTACTTTTTCTTGTGTCTCCCTGCCCTTCTGGATACAGAAAAGCAAATTGAGGTTTAGACCCTTATTCGCCTAAAAATTGCTTTTTTCTTATGTTATATGTAACGTCTCTACATCTATGAGGATAACGAAAAATCGTTCGGCAAGGCTTGATACCCCTCCCAACGCTCTTCTGCATCCCCTTATTCCCTCGTGCCTACCCAAGTATATATTTATGACTTCCTCTCAAAAAGCTCAACTCAAGTCTGAACTTATTTTGATGCCAACGTGGCTGCGTCGTCCGATTGGCAAAGCTAGCGAACTCTCGACAGTACAACGAATTATTAAGCAGCGCCAAATTCATACTATTTGCGAAGAAGGCCGATGTCCAAACCGAGGGGAGTGCTACGCCCAAAAAACTGCTACTTTTTTACTAATGGGTCCAATATGCACCAGGTCTTGTGGTTTTTGTCAAGTAGATAAAGGTCATGCGCCGATGGCTTTGGACCCCAAGGAACCCCAAAAAGTCGCAGAAGCAGTGCAGCTTTTGGGATTGCGCTATGTGGTACTGACTTCTGTTGCACGTGATGATTTACCCGATGGTGGTGCAGGTTGGTTTGTGAAGACGATGGAGGCTATCCGTGACCTAAATTCAGAAACTCAAATTGAGTTGTTAACGCCAGATTTTTGGGGTGGTGCGGGTGTCGGGGAGGAAGGTCAACGCCAACGAATTGAGATGGTTGTATGTGCCAAGCCTGCTTGTTACAACCATAATATTGAAACCGTACGACGGTTGCAAGGTCCAGTGCGGCGGGGTGCAAAATACGATCGCTCAATCCGGGTATTGCAAATAGTCAAAGAAATTAATCCTAGCGTTCCGACTAAATCTGGTTTGATGCTGGGACATGGTGAAACAACTGAGGAAGTCATTGAGGCGATCGCGGATCTACATCGGGTAGGATGCGATCGCCTGACTATTGGTCAGTATATGCGTCCTTCTTTGGAACATCTCCCAGTACAAAAGTACTGGACACCTGAAGAATTCGACGAATTGGGTAACATCGCCAAGCAAATGGGTTTTAGTCATGTCCGTTCTGGTCCTTTAGTCCGCAGTTCCTACCATGCGGGAGAGGGGAGTTAGGAGTTAGGAGTTAGGAGTTAGGAGTTAATAACCACTAACCAATAACCCCTTTGACAAATATTTTTAACGAATATGGGCAATAGTGGCAGCTCTTTGGTATTTCTGGATAAGTCCTTAAGTTAGGAGTTGATCTGATGACTAAAAATAAAACAGGTGGAACAACCACGACGGGTAATTTTCCTTATCCATTCCGTACAGGTTGGGCGTTGTTGCTGTTAGCTATTAACTTCTTAGTGGCAGCTTACTATTTCAACATCATCCAGTAGTCCGTTTGTGGTTAGATCCCCGACTTCTTCAAGAAGTCGGGGATCTAATATCTTCCACCGGTCTCGATTACGCCCAAAATGCCGCACTTCCTGACATTGCTGCAACAAGTCGGGGATCTGACTGCTGCTTAAATCGTGCCTTTGAATAAACCCTTGGGACGAATGAGCAGCACTAAAATCATCAGAAACAGTGCCACACCTTGTTTATACTGAGAACCCAACCAAGGTGTGCTGACTTCTTGGGCAATGCCAATGATAAAAGCTCCCGCGATCGCTCCATAAGGGTTGCCAATTCCCCCCAGTATGACTGAAGCAAATAAGGGTAATATCAAAAACCAGCCCATGTTTGGTCTGACAGCAGTAATTAAGCCGTACATACTGCCACTCAAGGATGTCATGCTGCCAGCGATTACCCAAGTCCAGAGAATTACTCGGTCAACATTGATGCCAGAAACTCGGGCTAAATCCAAATCGTCAGCAACTGCTCGCATCGCTTTACCAATTTTGGTGTTTTGCAAAACGTAGCGCAGTCCCAAAATCGCCAATATTGCCAAAACCAAAACCAAAATTTGATTTTGCGGTATTTTTAATCCGAAAATATCTAAAGCTGGGGTAACTGGTACCTTATAATTTTGGTTGCTACCACCCCAAATGAAAAAGATCCCATTGCGAAGAAATAATGCCAGACCAATGGAAATAATAATCAGTGTGGTAGAACTAGCACGGATAGAGCGCATCCTTGACCACAGTAATTTTTCTGACAATAGCATCGCTCCTACCGTCCCGACTGCCGCCAGTATCATCGACAACCAAATAGGGACTCCAATATAATTAAATAGGAACGTTAAATAGGCTCCTAATGTTAGAAAATCACCATGAGCAAAATTCGATAACCGTAAAATCCCATAAGTCAGAGTCAGCCCCACCGCAGCCAAAGCAATAATGCTCCCAACTGCGATCCCGTTAACGATTAATTGAGCAAGTAGCTGAAGATCCATAGTCCTAAGTTGCTTTTAAGAATTAGTTATTGATTTGAGCGTCACAATTGACACTAATAGTTTTGGGTTATAAATTTAAAAAGATTCGTGCGCTAATATACATAGAATCTTATTCGCACAAAAAATGCGAAGCTAATTTGTTCAGCGGTCTAGTTGACCATGCAGCAGTATTCAAGCTTACCAGAACAAAACTCACAGGTAGATGCAACACCGACACTTTTGGCAACAATTCAGCAACTTCGTGCTGAGTTGTGGCTGGAACGCAGCTTGAACCAGTTGCAAAGTTGCCTTTCGGATAGGCTGCATTCTGCTTTTTCGGCTACTATACCGTCAACAGTTTTTGAAGCAGAGATTTTTCAAACTCTTGCGGATGAACTGAATATTGCTTTAAGTAGCAGTAAAGTTGCGATCGCATTGTCTAAACCAGAACATACGGTTTGTAAAGTTTGTTACGTTTCCCACGAAAACTCCGAGCCAACCCAAAACTCATCTGTAGGAGTGATGTCTAAAGATGGGAAAAAGTTGCCTTTGAAATTATTTGAAGCGATCGACATTGAAAATTTACAGCATCTTGAGAACCAAGAACTCCAATCTGCTTGGTCTATCGCTTCATCAGAAAACGATATTTTGGGTTGGATTATCGTTGCTGCATCACCTTTATGCTCTAGTCCTGAGTCAGGAAATGAATTATGCGTTCAATTGAGATCGCAATTAGTGGAAAGTGCCACCAAGCAGTGCGCGATCGCTTTACAGCAAGTCAAGGAAATACAAACCTTACAGCAACGCAGTCAACAGTTAGAGAGCTTTAATCAGGAGCTAGAACGTACCAATCTACTCAAAAACCAGTTTCTAGCCAACACCAGTCACGAAATTCGCACACCTTTAAGTTCGATACTAGGCTTTACTCACCTGCTCTTAGCCCAGGGTTATGACCCAACCTCATTGCGTCATCAAGAGTATTTAAATATTATTCTCTCTAGCGGTAAGCATCTGTTAGCCCTAATTAATGATATTTTAGACCTCTCGAAAATTGAAGCTAATCAGCTAGAAGTGCAGTGGGAAACAGTAAATGTGCCAGAAATGTGTCGGAATGTTTTGGCATTGGTCAAAGAAAAAGCTGCAAATAAAGGCTTGAAATTACGGTTTGAACTTGACAAAAATGTCACTACTCTAGTAGCCGATCCTTTACGACTCAAGCAAATGCTGCTGAATTTGCTCTTTAACGCCCTAAAATTTACAACTAAAGGAGCAGTTGGTTTAGAGGTAGTTTCCCAAAATGGATTTTTGCATTTTACTGTTTGGGATACTGGAGCCGGTATATCGAAAGAAGACCAAGTGCAATTATTTCAACCTTATTTCCAAATTGCCAATCCTGCTGTTAGCCGTGATGAAGGCACTGGTTTAGGGTTAGCCGTGACTCGGAAACTTGCTGAAATTCATGGTGGTTCGGTGGAAGTCGAATCTGTAATTGATAACGGCTCTCGTTTTCGGATTTTAATACCCTTGAGTCTGGAGATAGAATCGTTAGAACCACAGGAACTACAAGAGCAATTTCCCACTGCCTATTGCTCAGTCCTTACTCCCAACTCCCTAGATATTCTTTTGGTGGAGGATGATTTACCTAACGGTCAGATGATCCAAACTTATTTAGCTAGATTGGGATATCAAGTGACTTGGGTAACAAGTTGTACATCTATGTGGGATGTCTTAACAAAAGCCAACCCAGCGGTGATTTTAATAGATATTCGTCTACCAGATGGAAATGGATTGGAAGTAGTGCGCCAGTTGCGCTCTGATGAGCAGTATCAAATGATTCCAGTAATTGCTCAAACCGCAATGGCGATGAAAGGCGATCGCGAAAGCTGTCTAGCGGCTGGAGTTAATGACTATATTTCCAAACCGATAGATTTACTGCTTTTGGCATCTCTGGTATCAAAATACAGTCAAGCGTCGGTTGCAAAAAGTGGGGAAAGAGAGTTATGAGTTATCAGATAAAGACGCTTTGGTCGATTGCGTTTCTACTAACTAGAATAGGAGTTGTTGGGTCTAATTTGCTCGCTTTATGATATTGACAGAAAAACTTGAGCAATTAAAAGCTTTATTTGGAGAAATGGAGCAGGCTTTAATCGCTTACTCTGGTGGCGTCGATAGCACTTTGGTTGCCAAGATTGCTTATGATGTTTTAGGCTCTAGCGCTTTGGCTGTGACGGCTGTTTCACCAAGTCTGTTGCCTGAAGAGTTGGAAGATGCCAAGATTCAAGCCGCAACGATTGGGATTCCCCATCAAATTGTTCAGACTCATGAGATGGAAAATCCTAATTACACGTCTAATCCTGTGAATCGTTGCTATTTTTGCAAGAGTGAATTGCACGACACTCTCAAACCCCTGGCTACTAAGTTGGGTTATCCCTATGTTGTCGATGGGGTGAATGCTGATGATTTGCATGATTATCGTCCAGGAATTCAAGCTGCAAAAGAAAGAGGTGCCCGATCTCCTCTAGCTGAAATTAGCATTACTAAAGCTGAAGTTCGCCAACTCTCTGAGCAACTTGGTTTATCTTGGTGGAATAAACCCGCTCAACCTTGTTTGAGTTCACGCTTTCCTTATGGTGAAGAGATTACCGTTGCTAAGTTACAGCGTGTTGGTAGGGCAGAAATTTATCTGCGGAAGTTAGGTTTGGATAATTTGCGAGTGCGATCGGAAGGTGAAACAGCACGAATTGAATTAGCATCAGAACAAATCAAAGAGTTTGTTTTGACGACTGATTTACCTTCTGTTGTTTCGGCATTTCAAGAGTTTGGCTTTGTCTACGTAACTCTAGATTTAGAAGGTTATCGCAGCGGTAAGTTAAATCAGGGCTTGAATCTAGCAACGGGTGTAACTGTCGGTAAACGATAAATTATCCCTGATAAGAATGTTTATAATTAACCGGACAGGAACATTTACACATTGGTGTCTAGGCAGTATAAAAGTTTCATATCTAATTTTTTGTAATTAATCTTGTCTGGCTACTTAAATACAGCATATTTCATCTTGATGAAGTACAATTGGACGGGCACTCTCTGCCCATCCCACAAGAGTTTGAGCTTTTAAGTTTGTATCTCATCTACTTACAAACTGCTGTATTTTTTTTATTTACTATTACCAACAACAATTTGCCCTTTTCGGTTAATCTTCACCGCATCAATGAGGTGAGGGTTATTATTTAAATTCCGCACCAGCCCCACAGTCCGGAAACGCTGGTCGATATGAGGAATTCCCTGTCGATCCATCCTAACTGGGATAATCTTACCTGACTCTAAATTACCTGATAGATTCAGTTTCACTTCTAAAATCATTGAGTAGCCAGTCTCGGCAGCAGTAGATAAAGTCCGGTATCCGAGAAAGTTTCCTAAAGAATAGGCAATAAGTTTTCCTTTATACATTTCCATTGCCCTAGGAACATGAGGCCCATGCCCAAGAACTAAATCTGCACCTGCATCAATCATAGTTCGGGCAAACTTGATCGAATTTCCTCGGTTTTCACCATAAAAAAATTCAGTATTATTTTTAACATTCAAAGCATCTGTACCTTCAGCTCCTGCGTGCATTGATATGATAACAATGCTAGAGTTTTTTCTTGCTTCTTTTACGAGTCTTTTAGCTGTCTGTATGTCGTTGATAGAATTATAAAAATCATAAGGAGCAAACCCGATCATTGCAACGGGAATATTATTAGCTTCTAAAAACAGAATTTGATTTTTATGACCCAAGGTTTCGATGCCAACAGCCTTAAGATTTTTGATTGTGTCTTTAAACCCGACTGTTCCAAAATCTAGTGAATGATTGTTTGCCACATTTAGGACATCAAACCCAACGTCAGCAAACAGTTTGGCGTAAGTGGGTGGAGAACGAAAAGCAAAAACTTGTCCGTTACTGATATCCTTGGATGTACTGGGATAATTGGTCAAACTGGTTTCAAAGTTGCCAAATAAAATGTCAGCTTTTTGCAGATGTCTTCTGACAGAATTTGGGAGCAATTGATTGCGATCGCGTGGTAACCTCTTGTCTGGGTAATTTGTACCGGGAATAATATCCCCAACTGCTTGGATCGTGATGGAATCTGGGAAAATTTGCTCTTCCGTTACTGGAGGTAAGATTGGCAGACTATCACCAGGTGCAGTGTCTGATGCTTGAGTTCGTCCTAGACGGATAGCGCTTCCGATACCAATACCCAAACATAAACAAATACTGACAAACACTAAAGAGAGCATTTTTCCCAGGTTTCGATTAATCATACTCATACTCCTGACACACTGGGATTAGTCTAGCCCAGAATTCAGCATTTCTTGATATCTATTCAAGTGTCAAACCTTAATCACTTCCACCCCAAGTCCATATTGGGTTACCATTCTTTAAGCCTTTTTTCAAAACTATAAGTGGATAGTTATTTGGGTCACTTTCGC
Source organism: Cyanomargarita calcarea GSE-NOS-MK-12-04C (assembly GCA_019359595.1). Taxonomy (GTDB): domain Bacteria; phylum Cyanobacteriota; class Cyanobacteriia; order Cyanobacteriales; family Nostocaceae; genus Cyanomargarita; species Cyanomargarita calcarea. Next base: position 3,997 of record JAHHGZ010000013.1, on the reverse strand, counting down.
CGGCTAAATCTAGCATAAAATAAACTTTACCCTTGACAAAGTGCATTCGCAAACGGCTATTTCCTTCGTATTTCGTTCCATCTACCGCACTAATCCCAGCTGATGCGAGACATTTGGCGTAATTTGGTTTGAGAGTGCCAACCCATGTAACGCTATAATTATTACTTGCAGTTATGGAAATATTAGTTGCGATCGCACTGAGGTTAGCAGAGCCATCTGTGGCAAAACCACCTTCTCGGTAAGGTTGTGCTTGTTCTTTGGCTGTGAATTTATTAGGACAGCTTTTTTTATCCTGGTTTTCGGTATAAACTTTTAGCTCAATATTTTGGGCTTTAGTTTGTGCCTGAGCGCTCAAGCTAGGAACTAGAGTCATTAGACTCATGACTGTTCCCAAAATTAAATACTTCAATGACATGATATTTGTACTTACAACCTTAGTATAAAAAATATTATAGCTGAAATTTATACACGTACTTGATTTACCTGAAATCTGCTCTAAACAATCCAATAGTTTCCTAAAGCAGGTGTTTTGCCCAATTACGGGAATTATCAGAGTTTCAACGGAGAGGGGGGGATTCGAACCCCCGTTGGCTTTCACCAAAACGCATTTCGAGTGCGTCACCATCAACCACTCGGACACCTCTCCACATTTTATTTTTCTCGTTAGACTTCTCTCTCTAACGCAAACCATCATAACACAAGTCTGTGATCGCTGTCTTTTTTTACATCGAACTCAGGTTAATAATAAAAGGAATTCAGGGTCATATTGGGGTCACCGTGCCAAAAAAGGTTTTCTGTACGCTAAGAAATTATGCAAATTACTAAAAGCATTATCAGGTAAGGCTTTCAGCCCAATGCTCTGCTTCATGTTTTTTACTACTTTTAGGTACTAAACGCCAAAAAAATTACATCTTTTTTAATTGACTGAAATGCTTGCTTACTAAGCATTTTAGGCTTTTCCGTAATACTTAGCGTACTTTTTACCCGTTTTGGCACGTTCCTTCCAATGCCTAGATAATTAATGGATTGATATGTAGCATTTACGCTTGTCTTGAAGTCAATTTTTTTTTATATATTGTACATGAATATGTTTGCTGTAACTTATATATTTCAAGAGGCAAGTAAATGTCTACTTACAAATCAAAATTCCATATTTTTAGAGAATTATTTCAAGAAAAACCTGAGCTTTTTTCTGATTGTCAAAAAGAAGTTGAAGCACTAATTGACGAGTTAAAAGTTAATAGTGATTTAGAAATAGTAGAAAAACGCCTTTTAGAATGGCTCAACTTACCATCCCATTCTAAGATTTTTACAGCTTTTAAAAATCGATTGTCTGCTCCTCCGGAAGATACAAAGGGAGTAGCAAATTCGCAAAGTTATACCCCAGTAGATGAGCCTAGCTCAGTTGCACAGCATACACTAGATAATGCTATTATATCAACCCCAGAAGGTGTGGGTGATACCAAGTTCTAACACTAATGGACTTGCTGATGATACATTGAAAGGCTAAATGAAGCTATCATACAATTAATATCTATTACAAAATAGATAAAATATACAACCATTTTTTTGAAATAAGCAACGCACGAAAAAAATATTATAGGATAGGCTTGAGACTTATTCTTGATAGTTTTATTTTCAATATTTACTAGATTACTAGGTTGGGACATTCGTTAAATCCGTAGCGAAGTTATCTTTCTAACAATCATTGTACTAACCTACTTATGAAGAATTTTACCTTAAGTCTATATGCCTTTCATCTACGCCATAATCTGACTGATGCTCCCGATAAAGTAGCTAAAAATGCTTCAGATTTATGGGATAATCTTGCTAATCTTTACAATAAATCCCTTGAATTTCCTGGCTTAAAAGATTTACGTTATAATCTAATTTGCTATAACAATAACGAATACAAACCAGAACAGGAAAAAGGTAGACAAACTTACTGGTTGAGTAAAGGTGCTTTGAAATTAGGTAGTATTGGCACAAACAAAGGTTTTGCAATTAAAGCCACGCTTCAACCTTTCCGAATTCATGATACCTACGCAGCTGACCTTACTCTTTCCCCTGAATCCAAAGATACCCTCATCGATGTAGATAAACTAGAATTATTTAAACCTGCATCCTTGCTACCTGAATCGATTAATGCGTCTTTGGGACAAACACTCTGGATTTATGGAGAAGTAGAAAAAACTGATGAAGAGTGCGCTGTGCTTGCTAGGGAATATGCTATAGCATTACTAGCAGGAAAAGGCTTAGAATTAGGGGAAGTGCATCAGGATAAACTTTTGGGATGTCTTTTATTTGAGTATCAAGCAACTGACCCAAATAACCGCGATAATCCTGCCAAGCAATATCATATTCTTATATCTATAAATAATACCAAAGCTGACGCAAAAAAATTTAGCGAAGCCTACGACTGGTTGCTGTACTTACTTTCTTATCGTCATAAAATACACTACATTTACCAAGAAGCTTGCAACTGTAACCCTGAAGCACGGAAGTATTACAGTAAACTAAATGAAAGTATGCTAAATTTCCCAAACCAGATTTCTGATCGTGAGAAGCGGTTAGACAGCTTTAGGGAATCTTTAGAACAAATGCCACCAGATGAAATTCAATATAGTCTCTGTCTGCGAGACTTAGAAGCTCACTACACTTCTATTGCTACTAATATAACCAATTATCGTACTTGTCTAGATAAAATCGGTGATATTGGCGAATATCCCAAATACTGGGATAATTTTGTTAATTTTCATTGCAATCAGTGGAAGCAGCAAATTCAAATCGATATCGACTTCCTTTCCCCTGGACAACAGCTTTTCGGGCAGATGATTCAGACTATTCGCGGTATAGTACAAATTGACCAAGCCGAGAGCGATCGCATCAAAGCAAAAGTTGAAAAAGACCGCAATCGCATCTTAGGAGTTCTTGGTTTTGGTTTTGCTCCTGCATCGCTAATAACTTCTGCTTCTATTCTTTCGGCTCAGTCATCACCGCATATAGAAGCGATTGAAGAAATCTCATCATTTAAGGAATGGTTGCAACCGTTGAAACCGCAACCAGGGAAAAAAGATTTGGCAGATTCGGTAGTTGCTCTCAGCTTTGGCATTTCGATAGCAGTATTTTTTGCAGGAGTTGCTGCTTTAATTTACTCAATCAAGGATTCTGGAAGGCAAAATTAGAAAGCAAGTTCATATACTTCACTTAAAAGAAGGTGGTCTCTTGGAAACTTTAGAATTACTTCTTTCGCCGATAGATACCAATAAATTTAAGGTCATCATCTCTGCTGGTGGTGAAGGAGAAGTTGAAACATCCTTACCCTTCTCTGATAGTGAGAAAGACTGGTGGAAAACTCTTATAAAAGTATTAGAGACTAATACCAATTTTCAATCAGAAAATTTTAAGGAACCCGGTGAGCAGGACTGGATGGTAAAATCTGGTATTTTGATGCCAAACCGAAGCCATTTTCACCCCGACAAACTCAAAAAGATTGGACAATATTACAAATTATAAAAATCAACAATCTTGTGAACGAGGATTTAGATTTCTAAAAGATCCTTTATTTTTCGCTGATAGTTTCTTCGTAGAAAATCCTGAAAGAATCGAGACTATGTTATTTCTGATATCCCTGTGCTTGTTAGTTTATAATCTCGGTCAACGAGAACTGAGGAACAGCTTAAAAAGGGTCAAAATGGGCTAAAACTAAACGCCAACCTAAAAAGCCTTCATTGCCTACACCACCGGACAACGCGACTACAACAAGCGAGACACCCACACCCATAGAACCACTTCCAAAAAATAAGCAGACTCGGAAAAAAACTACCTCTACTGCCGATAAAGAAATTACGGAGCCTACATCAAAATTGGTGTCGGTGGAAGGATAATATTGCCCAAATTGGAACGATAATATTGCCTAGACTTAGCTCGAAACATTTATTCTGTCGTTAATCACTGATACCAAAAATTTTGTAATTGGAACGATAATACTGCCGGA
>JAHHGZ010000011.1 GCA_019359595.1 Cyanomargarita calcarea GSE-NOS-MK-12-04C | reverse complement strand
ACTTGGCTACGATTAACACATAAATATACTAAGTACAACTGATGCTTAGGATTAGAAGCATAAATCTGCCAGTATGTACTGGAAGTATAAGCTTGCCAAAACGGCAATATTATCCTTCCACCGACAGTAACAGATATATTATATTGAAGCTGTTTTCGCCTTTTGATGTACTTAGATTACCAATCATCATCCGTTTCTACTTCACCAACGTACTCAGGTACAGTTGGAGATGTGGATAATTCTGGTAGATCGTCCATATCCGCAAAAGTGATAATTACTCCATCGAAGAATTGCGCCAAACGTTCGGCTCCATACTTGGTTTTTTCGTCCTCAGAATCATTCATCACTGATTCAGGTTGAGGGGCAGGTTCTTCTAATGTTCTGTTCTCTTGTACTTGCCGCTCTATCAATTCTGGACGTGTAGTTTCTGGTGGAGTTTGCACAACTTCCGCAATTGGCACAGGTTCATTTCTGGAAGGAAATTTGTCTATCTGCGCAAGATTATTGGTTTGATAGCTGGGTGGGGGCTGCTGTTGCTCTGGATTAGACTTTGGGGAGGTCGAGGAAGATGAGCTTGTTAATTCCAGGTTGACTTTTATATCACGCTGAAAAGTCTTTTGAAAAGCTGTTGTAATCATTGGCAGGTCAGCTTGGACTTTTTTATACCATGCTGTTTTAATACCCAAGCGAGCAGTATTACCATCAAATTCTATGAGATGGCACATTTGACGCAATAACTCTCGCCTTGGAATCTGCTGGATATTAGCAAGCACCTGTTGCCAAATTTCTGCTTGTGAGACATTGACAGAAGCGCCATTTGATGAATTAGGGGGAGGCGGTTGACTGGGGGCAGTTGGTGCTTGACTGTGGACAGTTGGTGGTTGATTGTGGACGGTTGGTGGTTGATTGTGGACGGTTGGTTGTTGATTGTGGACAGTTGGTTGTTGATTGTGGACAGTTGGTGGTTGATTGTGGACAGTTGGTTGTTGATTGTGGACAGTTGGTTGTTGATTGTGGACAGCTGAGGGTAATAGTCCTAATAATGTTACTTCTAACCACAAACGGGGCTGGGTGGTATTTTTTAGTTGGACTTCGGTTGTTCGCAGGTGCTGTTGTCCGGCGAGGATTGTAGTTATATCTAACTTTTGAGCTTCTGCAATTAGCTCAGACCAAGTTTCTGGAGTGCAAGCAACTAAATCATGGCGATTGGGTGCGGTTTTGGCAATGAGTAAATCACGGTAAAATCCGGCGAAATTTTGCAGAATAGTTAATGGTTCTCGACCCCGATCGAGAATTTTACGGATGTTGTCAAGAACGATCGAGGGATTATCTTGAGCGATCGCACTCAACAATAAAAGCAAATCGCGCTCGCTCACCGTCCCAACTAAATCCCAAACTCGGTCTGGTGTCACTTCCCCCGACAATAAACTTAATTGGTCTAGCAAGCTTTCTGCATCCCGCAATCCACCTTGAGCAATTTGAGATACCAGAGTTACGGCTTCGCTGCTGATATTAATATTTTCTTTACCGGCGATCATATCTAAGTGCTTTACCATCGCCTCTAAGGCAATACGTCTAAAATCAAACCTTTGACAGCGCGAGATAATTGTAGGTAATACTCTCTGGGGGTCGGTTGTGGCGAGAATGAAGACTACGTGGTTAGGTGGTTCTTCTAATGTTTTGAGTAGCGCATTAAATGCTTGGTTACTCAGCATATGACAGTTATGGACTAACAACCCATTTGCCACAAAATTATGATTGTCTGCGACTTCAAGATCGTAGACCCGCTCAACTCTACCGAAGTAGACAGATTCGACCGTCTCCAAATTTGTAGTCCATTGTCGGGATGGAATACTGTTCGAGTAGGAAAGTTGGGCATCCACATGATTCGGGGATAGTATCCTCATTCCTTCTTTGACGTTTTTTGCTGCTATCCATCCTTTGTCTGTCCTAATTAGATGATTGCCCGTACATCTGATTTCACGTTTGGTTGCCTTGATAACTATTGTTTTTCGCTCACCTTGGTCTAACCATCTCAAAACTTTTTTAAATTCCCATTCTCCTGAGGTGTCATTGTAACTAAGAACTTTTTTCCCTTTGATTTCGCGATCGCCTAATAAAACCAAACCTTCGCTGGTTAAAATAAGAGAATCCCCCGTTAAACATTCATCAATTACATACACCTTGTAGCGACACTGTACGGGTGCAAACTGCGACTTATCTATAAGCTCCCTGATATTATCAACACCAGTATTACTGGCTGCATCGATTTCAATTACATCTAAAGTTGAACCCTTGGTAATTCCCTGACAAACATCACAGAAGCCGCAGGGTTGGGGCGTGGGTTTGTCACTTTTGAGACAGTTAAGTGATTTTGCCAAAATCCGAGCGCTAGAAGTTTTACCCGTACCTCTAGGCCCTGTAAACAAATAAGCAGGTGCAATTCTGGCACTTGTGATGGCGTTGGTTAGAGTATTCGCGATCGCCTCTTGCCCCACCAGTTCGGCAAAAGTTTTCGGGCGATACTTGTGATGCAGCGGTTCGTAAGCCATGACTTTGCAATTTCAACGCCTTTTTCGTTAATTCGGCTATCAGTTGGCACGGGTAGTACAAGCGTTCAGCCTAGGGTAAACACATTTTAAACTTAGGCGCATCGCTTGTGGTCTCCCAAATCATGCTTTACAAAAATTTTTCTTATTTAAGATTTTTTAATGTTGATGGGCTGCGAAATCCCCGACAACTTCTGCGAAGTCGGGGATCTGACCAATCTAAAAAATTCGCTCCCTCAATCCCGTCCCTTTACAAATGATGTTGAAGTAAGGACCGAAGTTGGAAGAAGGAATAGCTAATAAAAATGCGCGTTCGTAAGTTTAGAGCTTCAGTAAAAAAAAAGATGTTTTTCGAGTCCTTTGTAGCGCGTTCACGTAGTGTCTCGCAGAGAAGACAAACAGTGTCCTTGTTTCAATCCGCTGCACCAAACCTTGACAAAATAGGAAAAGCGCCGTCAACAAAAAACGTCGTCTAAATTTTAAGATCCTACACTCCCCGGCGTTTTCCTATTTTGTAAGAGCGAAAACCCTTCCCACATGAGTGCTCATGTGGGTACTTCTTCCTTCTTTCTTCTTCCTTCTTTCTTCGTGAATCAGTGCTAAGAACGCTCATTGAGCCTTTGAATCCCTAGCTGGCATAACAGAGTAATCGGTAAGGAGCGTCAATTTTGTAACTTTTTTATTTGTAACAGCGATGTGATAAGTGCAGTGCCTCGCTACAATCTTAGGGTAAGCAACTCTTAAAGTGTGCAGCACATGCTCAAACGGGTGATCCAGTGGTTAAAACGGTTTTTTGAACGCTTATTTGGCGGTACCCAGACTGCTGCAAAAGCCGGTGCGGGTGTACAAAAAGAACCACCGCCACCCTTGACTGATACGGATCTGGAATTTCTATTTGCGGAACTTTTGGAAGGAGTTCATCAAGCACGGGGGCAAGCTTGGGCTAATCGTTGGCTGCAAAATATTGAAGGTCGTGTCAGCACTGAAAGCTGGGTTGGTTGGTTGCAGCGCTTCTCGGAAAAATTGTTAGCATCACCGACTCCGAATAATGAGCTAGCTGCCCGGATGGTACAACTGGGAGAGTTGGAAGTTGGGGATGTTGGAGACGTTGCCTATGATATTGGGATGCAACTGTTGACGCGCAACCAAGCTGAACCAATTTTCGAGTATGAAGGGCCGGATGTAGTACCGCTGATGACGAAAGTTGAAGAAACTTCAGACGTATCAGTAGAAAACCAGCCAGAAGGAGAATTAGAGACTATTACTCTAGAACAGTTGTTTGTGATGTTGCAGCAGGATGAAAATTTGCGCCAGATGGTTTCCCAACAGTTGGGTATTGAGACAGATGACCCGAATGTAATTGTCCAGGCACTCGTAGAGCAATTTCAAGCCGAGAATCCATCAGCACCTGATGGAGCACAAACTTGATTAAATAGCAAGTCAAATAAATAACATCTAGATTGTAAATCTTTGGTAAAGTAGATAGGCGAAAACTGGGGTTGTTTTGTGTAATTTTAGTAAAGATGTGCAAGTTACCTCTTTACATACTGTGCTTTGTTACGTAAACAATGATTTTTTTTACACAGCGATCGCTAAAATCTAGGTTGAAGAACATCCAAGAGTGTGGCAGATGCTCAACCGGCTAGTTCAGTGGCTTACAGAGTTTGTGAAGTGCGCCTTTGGTAGTAAGCAAAAGTCTTCTCCAAGGTTAGCAGGAAGACAAGAGGTGGTACAACCGCCACCAGAACTTACGAATGCGGATCTGGAATTTCTGTTTACGGAGTTACTGGAAGGGGTGTATCAGGCGCGCGGACAACAATGGGCGCTGAAGTTTCTGCAACGCATGGAACATCGGATTACCCACGATCGCTGGATAGACTGGTTATTAACCTTTGGCGAAAGATTGCTATCTTCTCCAGCACCCAACAATCCCCTCGCAGAACGGATGGTGATGTTAGGTGAGCTTGGTGTTGGCCGAGTTGGAGAACTTGCCTATGATATTGGCATAAGTTTGCTCACAAGGAATTTAGGTCAAGGGTATTGGGCAAATAACTCCGATGCTTCTGCTTACCCAGAAGAAGAATTAACTCCAACTTCGGGTGAAGAAGTGTATTGGGATGAGGCTTCCCAATCTTCCCAGTCCGATAGTTTCCGCGAAATCGTTTGGGAGTATGAAGGAGCCAAAACCGATCCTGACATACAGCCAAACGTTGCGGTAAGCCTAGATGAGTTGTTGCTGAAGTTGGATCAAAGTGCGACTTTAGTCCAGCAACTTGCCAGCGAAATGCACAGGGGCGATACAGGAGCTTCTGTGGGAACGCTGTTCAATGATTCCAATGCTGAAGAGCCGGCCCAGATATGGTTTTACCAAGGTCTGCACCAAGCTAAAATTGGAGATTTAGCGGCAGCAATCGCTTCTTACGATCGGGCTGTCGAGTTAAGACCTGATTTATATGAATACTGGTTTAATCGCGGCTTAACTCTGTTTCATTTGGGACGTTTTCTAGAGGCAATCGAATCTTACAACAAAGCTTTGGAAATTAAACCCGATTTCCAACAATGTTGGTATAACCAAGGCGCGACTTTGGGGGAATTAGCCCGCTTTCATGAAGCGATCGCCTCTTTTGACCAAGCGATTGAAATCAAGCCAAATTACTACCAAGCTTGGTCTAGCCGAGCCTTGGCGTTGCGGAAGTCAGGACGCTTATTGGAAGCTATTAATAGCTACGATAGAGCTTTGTTAATTGAACCCGAAGACCACGAAAACTGGCATTTTAGAGGACTCGCGCTGGCTGAGGGCGGACGCTTTGATGATGCAGTTATTTCCTATGACAAGGCGATCGAAATCTTACCTGATTACTACGAAGCCTGGTCTAGTAGGGGTACAGCCTTGTATAATTTAGGACGCTTTGAAGATGCGATCGTCTCTTATGAAAAAGCCATAGAAATCATGCCTGACTACCACGATGCCTGGGCCGGACGCAGCGATGCTCTGTATAACTTAGAACAGATGGAAGAGTGGAATATCGACGTTGACCTGGCAATCGTCGATCTCGCACCCGACCGAGAAGCAGAGTTGGAGGAAAATGAAGAATTACAGTTTAATTCAGAAGCTTTAAATGAAGAAATTCCCTCAGAAGATGCCGAATCAGTAGAACAGTCTTGGCATGACTGGGAAAATCTGATGGATGAATTGATTCCACCGGATACTGAAGTGGTAGAAAATTTAACCGTACAAGATGACCACGACTACGACCCCGGTTGGTTTGATCGCGGAGTCGATATGTATGGTTTGGGACGGTTAGAAGAAGCGCTCATTTGCTACGACCACGCCATAGAGATCGCGCCAAATGACTACAAGGCTTGGTATCACAGGGCTGTCGTCTTCGGTCAGATGGGACGCTTGGAATCAGCGATCGCTTCCTACAATCAAGTCACACAGATCAAACCCGACTTCCACGCCGTTTGGATAGATAAGGGTGTAGTCGAAATGCAATTGGGGCTTGCAAATTTGGCAATTGCGTCTTGGGATAAAGCATTAGAAATACAACCGGATTTTTACTTAGCTTGGTATAACCGGGGTGTAGCATTAGAAAATTTAGGCCGCCGTAAAGAGGCGATCGCTTCTTACGACAAAGCCATAGAAATACAACCGGGTTTCCACTTAGCTTGGTACAACCGAGGGGTCGCACTGTTTTATTTAGGAAGGTTTGAACAGGCGATCGCTTCCTATGACCGCGCCTTAGAAATTAAACTAGACTACTGGGAAGCTTGGATTGGTAGAGGTACTGCGGCCGGCAATGCTGTTAATTATGAACAGCCCTTGAGTTTAGTTAATCCTATAGCCTTGAGAAATCCAGCTTTGGAGTGGCGGGGCTACGAAGGTAAACTAGCAAGCTATGGAGAAGGGCTAAATTATGTCCGTTACGATAATCAGCCTGAAGGTTGGGGAAGATTGCATTTAGGGTTAGCCAATGCCCACTACGAGCAAGGGAAGAGGAATCAGAAGCGCCGCGATTATTGGAATCTAGCTGTTACAGAATATAATCAAGCACTTTTGACTCTTACGCAATCCGATTTTCCTTACTTACATCTGGAGATTGTCCAGTACCAAATCAGAGCCTTATTGGGTATGGAGGAAACAATCCAAGCTCAAGAATGGCTACAATACGGCACAGATTTGTTACAAAACTTTCTCCACCAAGAGAATCTCTCTGATGAGAGTAAAAAGCAAATTGCTCTCAAGCATATAGGTTTGACACAATTGGCAGTTGATTTAGCAGTACAAGTTGGGGAATTTGTATCAGCAATAGAAATCGCCGAAGAGGGCAAAAATGCTTGTTTCACTTGGCTGGTTGACAGTTGGAGTCAAGAAATTTCTTCACCCAGCTATGACGAAATTCAACAACTAACTAATTCCCAAACTGCCATAATTTACTGGCATATCAGCCCTTGCGCCTTACACACTTTCATCCTAAAGCAGAACACCCCTCCGGTTTTACAGGAAGCAGCAGTACAACGGTTGATCGAATTTGAAGATTGGCTCAAAGATTGGAATCAACAATATCAGGAATACCGCAGCGCAGAAACACAAACCCAGCATAACCATTCCTGGCGAATGGATATGGATACTCGGATGTTACAGCTAAAAAATATTCTTAACGTTTCTTCCATTGAAAAAGAACTCCAAGGCATCACCCAACTAATTTTAATTCCCCACCGCGACTTACACGCAGTTCCCCTGCATAGCATTTTTGATTGCTCTGATGTTGAAAATATTTCTTCTCAAAGGAAATATATAATTACTTATTTACCCAGCGCGAAAATAGGGTTACGTGCTACAGATAAACTATTCGAGAAACAACAGCAGCAATCATTATTGATTGTCGAACATCCCAATAATAGTAGGAATTATCCAGCATTGAAATTCGCCAAACTGGAATCTGAAGCTATTAGCCAAATGTTCGATAACCGACTACAAATAATTGGGGCACAAGCAACTAAAAATGAGGTAGAAAATGCTTTGTCTGGAGATTACAACATTTTCCACTTTACAGGCTATGGAATCGATAATTTTAGCAATCCGCAGCAATCCGAATTAGCATTAGTTGCAGAAGAAAAACTCACTCTAGCAGAAATTTGTCAACACAACCTTACAAGTTATAACCTTGTGACACTTTCTGCTTGCGAAACAGCCATCAACAGTAACCAAACTATCACCAGCGAATATGCAGGTTTAGTCAGCGGTTTCTTGAATCAGGGAGTTACTTATGTACTTAGTACCTTGTGGACAGTAGAATCAGTAGCCAGTGCCTTGGTGATCATATATTTTTATCAACGAATTAAGTTAGGGAAATCGCCAGCGATCGCATTAACAGAAGCAACTGAGTGGCTAAAACAACTGACTGCCGGCGAACTGAAAATCTGGTATGAAGAGTTACTGAATAAAATGTCAACAGAAGGATTCAGAATTAGGGCGCATTTAGCGACAGAACTATATAAAACCAGTCAAGCTGCCAGCGACGAACTGCTTTACAATCATCCTTATTACTGGGCAGCATTTACGATTACAGGTAAGGCAAATTAAATGTCTATCGTGAGAAACCCGACTTCTCTTAGGAGTCAGGTTTCTGGTCTGACAGAATATTCTGAAACAGGAACTCCTGGTAAACTTGGAAGCGGAATTGGAGTGAAAGTATTTAAATCAATTGAACCAATTAATGAACCAAGTGATGTATTTAAATTACTGCTTAACACTCCATTATTAAAATTGATAATACCCTGGGCTTGTTGCAAAGAACTAACAGAATCCTTCGCCAACTGGCTGATATTAACACTACTTTGTATCAAACCCAAAGGCCCTGTGACATCGATATTCATCAGTCCACCGTTGAAGTTAACTACACCGTTTCCTTTCAAAGATTCGGTGACATAACTTGCGGCTAACTGTGAAAAATTAAAGTTAGTGGAAACATCACCAAATGATGTGGGAATGTTCATATTTGCTACTCCATTGCTAAAATTCATCGTTCCCGATAAGCTGCTGATAGGTATTGCAACATCGCCGCCATCTTGATTGGGCAATGTATCTATACTTAGTTGTCCAGTTGAAAAATCAATTATCCCCGCCAAGTTATTCACACTAAAAGGAAGTTGGGTATTAGCTGGAAAATAGGATAAGTTATTAATTTTGCCGAAGGGTGTGTTCAAGTCAGTTACAAATTTGCCATCACCCAAATTCATTATGCCATTGATATTTCCCAGGGGAGTTGGAGAATTAATATTTAACAGCCCATTTTCAAACGGTACAGAGCCTTGGATTTGCTGCAAATATGAACCCATCAAATTGCCCACAAAGCCAGCAAGGTCAAATGTATCCTGAGATAAGACCGATGGAGTTGTGAAATTACTAGATAGTACCCCATTAATCAAGTTCAGATTCCCATCTAACTGCTGGAGAGAACTTGCTAAGTTATTTCCCAAATCTTCAAGATTAAATGTCCCCTCTAAAAGACCAAATGGACTGGTAATATTACTGGTCACTTCTCCATAATTAAAACTTAAATCTCCCTGTATTTGTTTGAGATTGTTGAAGATGTCAGGGAATGATTCAGCACTGTGTCCATTAGAAGATTGCACATCTAGCAGTGATGTTGTAGCGAATAAGGCTGCGTTCAAGGAACTAGTTGCAGCTTCAAGTGGCGTTAGGGAAGCCAACCCAAACGCTTGTTGCGATAGTCTGTTATTTAACATATTTTGATTTTTTTAGTTTGCTGACATTTGGTTTGATGTGGCGGATGCTAGCAAATTTATTTATCCAGATTTAATTTTTGATTTAATATTCATGAGATGAGGATTTTCGCTTGAGATTCAGTATTTCTATTACAGCAATTTTTGAACAAAACTCCATAAAAAAAATATTAAGCTGGCTCTCTGAAATGGTTTCATTTTTTGTATTGTCAATAACATAAATTTTGCTTCATATATCATACATAACATTCACTGAAAAATAAGAACCCCAACTTTTTTGAGAAGTCAGGGTTCTAGGTATTAAAGATGAAGCAGGAAAATCGTCCGCAAGCTTTTATACTGGGTCTACAATTACAGAAGCTCGACCTACGTGTGGTTTAAATAATCCAGAAGTCCAGCCTCGATCTAATCCTTCAAGTAGAGGAAAGCGTTAATTGTCTATGCATATAATCCAAGTGTTACCAAGCAATAATTTTATAATCCCCTAGCATTAAAAGTAGCTAGGGTTTTTTTAGCTTGATTTAGGTATATGCCAAAAAAAATAATGATTATTCAACTATACCTTGTGGCTATTAAAGATTAATTCTAATGGCAGATTGAATAGAAATGTCTGAGTTGTTATTATATGTTTAGCAGTCAAAAACGTTTACATACGTTAACAGAACATGAATATTATTGCTTGGGTTGTTTTAGGTCTGCTTGCTGGTGCCATTGCTAAAGCTATCTATCCGGGTTACCAAAGCGGCGGCATTTTGGCAACAATTGTATTAGGTATCATTGGTGCTTTTGTTGGCGGTAGTTTGGGCGTATTTTTCAGTACGGGAACTCTTGCCTTGGCGGCTCCTAGTTTCAGCATACCCGGTCTTTTTGTGGCAGTTGTTGGTGCAATGGTCGCCATTTTCTTGTGGAATCTCATAAATCGCGGTCGTGCTGTGTAATAAATTGAATTACAGTTAATTGATAGTAAAAATCGAGTGTATCCAGATTCCCGACTTCTTAAAGGATCCTGCTGGCGAATGGTAGGTCTGACCCCTCAATGAGGATCGAAACAGTTCTCTCGCATACCCGACATAACGCCCACACCCTGGAAGGGTGGGGCTATCGAAACAAAGCCCACCTGCGTGGGCTAAATAAAGAATTTAGCCCACGCAGGTGGGGTTTGTTTAATTAGCCACACCATTCTATGGTGACGGCGGGATTCCGGGTTTCGGAGGGGTCTTACCCCTGATTCGCTCTTCTGCATCCTTAAAGAAGTTGGGAATCTTAATTTAAAACTGATAGCAGTGCCAGAAAAATTGACTGAAGAGAACTTTGCTTACGGTTTAAGCGTTCTTGCATCACACGATCCAGATTTGGCGAAAATTTTCAATATTTTAGGTTCACCGCCTTTTTGGGTGCGTGAAGCCAGTTTTGCAACGCTTATCCAGATAATTTTGGAGCAACAAGTTTCTGTCGCATCAGCTTTTTCGGTTTTTGCTCGTCTGGAAGCAACGATATCACCAATTACTCCAGAGAACTTTCTCACACTTGATGATGACAGAATCAAGAAAATTGGATTCAGTCGGCAAAAAGCTGTTTACGGACGGGAATTAGCACAATCAATTGTTACAGGAGAAGTTGATTTAACCAGCTTCGATACAATGGATGATGAGGATATACGCGCAATCCTCAAAAAGCTGAAAGGTATTGGAGACTGGACGGTTGATATCTATTTACTCTTTGCGCTCAGACGGGGTGATAGTTTGCCCTCCAAAGATTTGGCATTAGCGATCGCCATCCAAAAGGTGAAACAATTAGAAGAACGACCAAAACCCCAAGAAATAGAAGCAATCGCCGAAATTTGGCGTCCTTGGAGAGGGGTAGCGACTCGCTTGCTATGGCATTACTATCTGCACAAACCCGATTTATCCAAAAAGTCGGTCTAATCGGCTAGCAAATTTTTCTACAAATATATTCAGCATACGAAAGCATTGCATGAGATACATCCACAGCATAGACATGAGCGCCATTCAGTGCTGCAATAATAGCAAAGGTGCCTGTACCTGTGCCTATATCAATAACTCTATGCTTTTTTGATATACCCAGACGTTGAATTAGTGCTTGATTAGCTTCTGGAGTATTTGATGTTTGCTTGCGATCGTAGGCTTCGACTTGTACCGGATCGTCAAAATCAACACCAACTTGCTTCATTTCACCATAGTACCAAGCAGGATGGACTGTCATTTCACCTCACCTTTTTTTAGAAGTAGGGATTTCTCAACTCAATAACCGACTTCAGCACAGGTAAATACCAGTTTACAATAGTACACTGGACGACAATTAGCTGTAACTTGATAATTATATGACTTCTACTACACCAGTAAAAACTGAGTACGAAGCGATTATTGGTCTAGAAACCCATTGTCAGCTGAGTACGAACACTAAAATTTTCTCTGATAGCTCTACGGCATTTGGTGGTGACCCTAATACTAACATTGACCCCGTGTGTATGGGTTTACCTGGAGTATTGCCTGTACTCAACGAAAAGGTTCTAGAATTCGCCGTGAAAGCGGGTTTGGCTTTAAATTGCCAAATCGCTAAGTATAGCAAATTTGACCGCAAACAATATTTTTATCCAGATTTACCTAAAAATTACCAAATTTCTCAGTACGATTTGCCTATTGCCGAACATGGCTGGATAGAAATTGAGTTAGTCGATGCTGATGGCAATCCGACTCGGAAAAAAATTGGCATTACCCGTCTGCACATGGAAGAAGATGCCGGAAAATTAGTTCATGCCGGAAGCGATCGCCTATCTGGTTCTACTTATTCTCTGGTAGACTACAATAGAGCGGGTGTGCCTTTGGTCGAAATTGTATCGGAACCCGATTTACGTTCTGGGCAAGAAGCTGCTGAATACGCTCAAGAATTACGCCGCATTGTCCGCTATCTCGGTGTTAGTGATGGGAATATGCAAGAAGGGTCTCTACGGTGTGATGTCAATATTTCTGTGCGTCCCGTTGGACGAGAGAAGTTTGGCACGAAGGTGGAAATTAAAAATATGAACTCCTTCAACGCCATCCAACGTGCGATTGAACACGAAATTGAGCGCCAAATCGCAGCGATAGAAGCCGGAGAATCGATTATTCAAGAAACTCGCTTGTGGGAAGAAAGTTCTCAACGCACCATCAGTATGCGGATTAAAGAAGGTTCCAGCGATTATCGTTACTTCCCAGAACCAGATTTAGGTCCAATTGAAGTTACTAATGAACAATTAACAGCATGGCGCGATTCTTTACCAGAACTCCCCGCAAAAAAACGCGATCGCTATGAAACCCAATTGGGTCTTTCACCATACGATACACGGGTCTTGACAGAAGAAATTGCTGTTGCTGAATATTTTGAAGCGACCATAAAAGCTGGGGCAAGTGCCAAAGGTTCTGCTAACTGGATTATGGGTGATATCGCTGCATACCTCAACAAACAAAAACTCAGCATCACCGAACTAGGGCTGACTCCCGGCAATCTTGCAGATGTCGTCAAGGCAATCGAAAATGGCAAAATAAGCAACGCTCAAGCAAAAGAAAAGTTACCAGAATTGCTCACAGGTGTTTCTCCTGAGAAAGTATTTGCAGGCTCAGAACTAATTAGCGACCCCAGCGTACTAGAACCCATCATCGATGAAGTCATGGCTGCAAATCCCAAAGAACTGGAAAAATATCGCAGCGGTAACACCAATCTCAAAGGTTTCTTTGTCGGACAGGTTCTGAAAAAGACTAACAAACGCGCAGAACCCAAGCTCACTAACGAATTGGTGGAGAAAAAGCTCAATGGCTAGATTTTTCTTTTTAGGTAAGTATTTTCCCTAAGATTTCTTCATCAAATCTTTACGCAAAAAGCCTGTTTAGGGGGTGTCACCACTCAGCCTAAAAGTGCTATATTCTGTTATGTAGATGCACCCTGATGATCTGGAGAGCCACTTAGGTAGCTCTCCTTTTTTTATTTGTGAATAATTAACCCACTTCAAAAAATAATCGAGGACTTACGCAAAAAAAATCGGCTTCCTCCTTAAATTTAAGCCAATACAGTTCAGTTAAGGAATTGGTGGTAAAAACTGGTCTTCTGTCAAGCCTCCGCAATGCGGAGACTCGACAAGGATTTTGGGCTTAACTAAACGGTATTGGAATTTAAGCCGTAGCTTGGTTGTTGGGGAGAAGCAATAAAAAATGCTGGTGCGCTTCAGTGACAATATCGCTGGCAACATCAACGTAGTAAATATCATTACCACCTCCCCCAATCATCTTATCGCTACCACTATTTCCGTTGAGGGTGTCATTACCCAATCCAACATCGAGAGTATTGTTGCCAGTATTACCATTCAAACTATTATTAGACATCTGGTAGAAATTAAATATGCGTTATCCAGATCCCTTGTCGAGTCTTTGCAGTGCGGAGGTTCGACACAGATGTCTAATGGGCACTCAATTGTCTAATGTTCAAAACCAAAGCTGTAACAAGGGATTCTGGGGAATAGCCAATATAGAATAAATAAATCTCAAGGAAGGTGTTGATGATGGCTGTAAACTTAGGTAGGCGTAAATTTATTGTGTATGGTTCAGCTGCGGTTGGTGGTAGCTTGCTCCTGAAGGGTTGCGGGAATAACCAGACGACAACACCAACAAGTACTAGTGGTAGTAGTGATTTTAAAGTTGCGATCGCGCTTCCGGGTGCAATCTCAGATAAGGCTTGGAATCAGTCGGGTTATGAAGGTATACAGCTAGCCAAACAAAAGCTTGGAGTCGAAATAGCACATGTGGAAAAAGTTGCACAACCGGATCAAACTGAAGTATTATCTGACTTTGCTCGTCGTGGTTATAATTTAGTATTTGCACATGGTGGACAATTTGATGCAGCCATTCAACAAATAGCATCGCAGTTTCCCAATACATTTTTTGTTGGTGTTAATGGTAATGTCAGCGGTGCAAATATTGCTTCTTTAAGATTAGACCATTTACAAGCAAGTTATTTGTGCGGGATTATTGCTGCTGCGATGACAAAATCGAATAAATTAGCTTATATTGCAGGTCAAGAATTTCAAGCTACGCAAGAAGAATTACATGGCTTTGAATTGGGTGCAAAATCAATTAAAAAAGGTATTAAAGTAAGTTCTATTTTTACAGGTGATTGGAATGATGTTGCGAAGGCAAAACAAGCAACGTTGGCTTTAATTTCGACTGGTGTTGATGTTATATATCAATGGTTGGATAGTGCCTCTGCGACAGTTTTACAAACCGCTAGTGATAAAAATGTATATGCATTTGGCAATACCAAAGACCAGTTAGAAACAGCACCTAAATCTGTGTTGACAAGTGCAGTTAAACATCTTGATGCTGGAATCTTATATTTGACTGAGTTAGCCAAAAAAAAGCAAATTAAAGGGCAAATTTATAAACTAGGTTTAGAACGTCCAGATATTTTGACTTTAGGTAAATTTAGTCAATCGGTACCAAAAGCAATTCAAAAACAGGCATTGAGTAGCAAGCAGGAAATAGTTGATAAAAAAATTATTTTTGAACCTTGTAAAGATGCAGGCAAAGATACATTTTGTGTAAAGAAAACAACAGTTTAGAAAAAATAATTATAATTTAACTGAGAGGATGTTTTAAAAGTATCATATGAGAGGAAGAAACCTAACCCTCCTACCCCCTACCCTACCAGGGAAAGGGGGTTTCAAAGCCTCTTGTGAATGTGGTTCAAATAAGCGAAAATCGCTGTAACTTTGGTCGTTATAGCGCTTACAGGTTTATCTGCGTTCATCTGCGGTTTTAAACTCTTTAATGTAGGGCATCTCCTAATCACATAAGGTATATTATAGGCCTGCTGACAAGCAAGCGAGGAGTCACCGTTGGGGTGGTTTTTGTACCTCATTCAACCCATAACCATTATAAATTAGTTGAGTCCTTAACTTATACCAATTTAATATAAAAATGTCATATCTACACTTAGAAAATATTACCAAAAGCTTCGGTAATTTCATTGCTAATGATAATATCAACTTAAATATAGAAACAGGTACAATTCACGGCATACTTGGTGAGAATGGTGCAGGTAAAAGTACATTAATGAACATCATTAGCGGACTATATCAACCAGATAGCGGACAAATATTTATAAATAATAATCCAGTCAAAATTTCTTCATCAGCTACAGCAATAAAACTGGGTATAGGTATGATTCATCAGCATTTTATGCTTATACCTAAATTAACTGTCACTGAAAATATTATCCTGGGAACTGATAATAATTTACATTTAAATTTAAGACAAAAGCAAGTCGAAATTTCTAAATTGTCTCAATCATACAATTTAGAAATTGACCCGACAGCCAAAATAGAAAATTTACCTGTTGGAATCCAACAGCGTGTAGAAATTGTCAAAGTTCTCTATCGTCAAGCTAAATTATTAATTCTCGACGAACCAACTGCAGTTCTCACACCTTCAGAAATTCAATCGCTAATAAATATTCTGCGCCAATTGGTAGCAAACGGACATACAATTATTTTTATCAGCCACAAATTAGAAGAAGTAATCAACTTGTGCGATTGCGTTACAATTTTACGACGGGGAAAAGTTGTAGCAAGTACGACAACAAAAGAAGCGACACCACAACAATTAGCTGATTTAATGATAGGTAGAGTCATTAATTTACAACTTGAGAAAAAACCAGTTTCATCAGGAAAAATTGTCCTTTCAGTGCAAAATTTGCAAGTTGTGGATGATAGAGGTGTAATCGCTGTTAAGAATATATCTTTTGAACTGCGGGAAGGGGAAATTTTAGGTGTTGCTGGTGTTGATGGAAATGGACAACGGGAGTTAGCTGATGCTATTTGTGGGTTAAGGAAGGTGAAACAAGGAAAAATTTACCCTGACCCCAACTCATCCCCGTTATTTGCGAGAGAAGAGAATTTGAGATTGGGATATATACCAGACGATAGGCAAAAAAATGGTTTGGTAATGGAGTTTGATATAGCCGAAAATTTAATATTAAAGCTTTTTAAAAACCTTCCTTTTTCCCGTCATGGCTTATTACAACGGGATGCGATTAATAATAATGCTATTTCTGCAATAACAGAATTTGATATTCGTGCAAATGGGATAAATATCAAAGCCAGACAACTTTCAGGAGGGAACCAACAAAAAATAATCCTAGCACGAGAGTTAGCTGGAGAACCTGAATTAATTGTCGCAATGCAACCGACAAGAGGTTTAGATATTGGTGCAATAGAAGCAGTACAGCGACGGTTATTAGCAGAAAAAGAAAGAGGTGCCGCAATTTTGTATATTTCCACCGAGTTAGAAGAAATCATGACGATGTGCGATTATATTGCTGTAATCTATCAAGGTGAATTTGTCGGTATATTCGATGCTGCGATCGCTACAGTTGAAGAAATTGGTTTATTAATGGGTGGAGGAATAAGATAGAAAATTTCATGAAAACTAGCTTTCAAAAACTTATAATACCAATAATTTCACCACTAATCGCCATTCTCTCAGCACTTTTAGTTGGTGCAATCCTGATTATCATTGCAGGTGCAAATCCCATTACTGCATACACTGCACTTTTCCAAGAATCTCTCTCCACATACTTTGGATTTGGTAATACCCTGACCAAAATGACACCACTATTATTTACCAGTTTAGGTGTATTAATTGCATTAAAAGCCGGACAATATAATATCGGTGGAGAAGGACAAATTTATTTAGGTGCTTTGGGTAGTACTTTAATTGGTTTATATCTACAAAATTTACCCACATTTATTCACATACCCCTCGCATTATCAGCAGGATTTATATTTGGTGGAATTTGGGGTTTTATACCAGGTTATCTCAAAGCTATTCGCGGAGTCAATGAAGTCATCACCACCTTACTTTTAAACTACATCGCCATTAATTTAATTAGTTATTTAGTCCAAAACCCCTTAAAAGAACCCAATGCACCAAGTCCTTATTCACCACTAATTGCTAAATCTGCACAACTACCAATTATTTTACCCGGAAGTCTTGCCCATGCAGGTATTTTATTCAGTGCGATCGCAGCAGTAATATTATGGGTAATCATCAACCGTTCCACACTCGGTTATCAAATCAAAGCTGTAGGATTTAACCCCAATGCTTCCCGTTATGCAGGTATGGACGTACAACGCACCATCATCTTAGTCATGACATTAGCTGGTGGTTTAGCTGGTTTAGCTGGTAGTTGCGAAGTCATGGGGTTGAAATACCGACTTTTTGATCTGGTTTCACCCGGATACGGATTTGATGCAATTGCGATCGCATTCCTTAGTCGTGGTAGTGTTATCGGTGTGGTTCTAAGTTCATTATTTTTCGGTGCTTTGCGGAGTGGTGCAAATGTCATGCAACGCAGTGCAGGTGTACCCGTGACAGTCGTTTATGCTATTCAAGGTTTGACTGTATTGTTTATTGCCATTAGTCTGGCTTTAGAATATCGATTCAAAAAAGAACCGCAAATCTAGACGTAGATTAACGGTGATAGATTAAAAATCATGGATATTACTTTTTTTTCTGACTATCTCGCTTCTTGTATTCATCTTACTATACCCCTGGCATACGCTGCACTAGGAGGACTTTATTCGGAGCGATCGGGTATACTTAATATCGCCCTCGAAGGAATGTTAATTACAGGTGCTTTTACTAGTGCGGCTGCAACTTTTTACACGAGCAATGTTTGGATAGGTGTAATCGCTGCGTTAATAGCAGGTGCTTTAGTTGGACTACTCCATGCTTTTTTATGTGTAACATTGCGAGTCAATCAATTAGTTTCGGGTTTAGCGATTAATCTTGTTGCTGCTGGTGTCACTTCATTTTTAGGACGATTAGTTTTCGCAAGTAATAGCACCCAACGTTTACCAAATATTATTACAATAAAAATTCCCATTATTGCAAACATACCTGTCATTGGGAGCTTATTGTTTCAGCAAGACATTCTTGTATATTTACTATTTATAATCATTGCTTTTACCACATATTTTTTATTTTACACTAACCCCGGTTTAAATTTGCGTGCTATCGGGGAATATCCAAAAGCCGCAGATACAGCAGGTGTTTCCGTGGTGAAAATACGTTATATGGCAGTGATGTTTGGTGGATGTCTCGCAAGTTTGGGTGGTGCTTATTTAGCTTTGGTGGAAGTGCGATATTTTACCGAAGAAATGAGTGCGGGAAAAGGATTTATTGCGATCGCATCTCTCATCTTTGGTAAGTGGCATCCTATATACAGTACTTTGGCTTGTTTGTTATTTGGTGCGACGGAAGCTTTACAATTACGAATCCAAGCATTAGGTGTAAATATTCCCTACCAATTCCTGACGATGTTACCCTACGTTACTGCACTTCTGGCCCTTGTCGGGTTAGCCGGAAAATCTACACCACCCGCAGCTTTGGGGACATCCTATGGTTTGAACAAACATGATGTCCACTAGCCACTTGGTCAGGACTTACGCAAAACACAACGAAAGTAGCGGTAATTCATGAATTACCGCTACACAAGAATAAGGTTTTTGACCACATCTTGCGTAAGTCCTATTGGTGTCCAAGATGTTCTTATATCATGTTCGGATGATTAGTTGTAATACCTGAACTCACACCAAGCCCACCCCCGTAGAGCTGTGCAATAGTCCCCTCTTGAAAGGTGCGCTAAACGGGATAAAGGGGTGGGGTTCTTGGGGAATCATAAGTGATTTACCGAACATGATATTACGCAGCATTGCTACCTAAGAATAGGGTCTTTGGGTAACTCATAATTAATGGACACTCAATTGTATCATTCACAATATTTTGAGGAAAATATAAAAATGGGGTATTCCCCCTCATCCCTTTTATGCTATACTATGTTAAGTAGATGCACCCTGATGATCTGGAGAGCTGCCCAAGTGGCTCTCTTTTTTTTATGCCTAAGTAGCTTCACTATTTATTTACAATATCTTTAATATAACTATATATAAAAATGGTGTTACCCCTCAGGGCAAAGGTGCTATACTATGTTAAGTAGATGCACCCTGATGATCTGGAGAGCTGCCCAAGTGGCTCTCTTTTTTTTATTTTTACTACTGACTATTGGTTAGCGGTTGCGAATAACAACTAACGAATAACAATTAACAACATACCACTTAGTGGTAACAAGGACTTGATATAATCCCCAAGCAACGAATAGTTGTGGGGAAAAATAATGACAGATTGGCAGGAAATTACAGGTGGGGTCACAGCCCCTAGGGGATATCGGGCAGCTGGAATCCCGGCGGGGTTAAAGCCTTCTGGTTTGCCGGATTTGGCTTTGATATTATCGGAAACCGAAGCGATCGCCGGGGGTGTGTTCACCACCAGCGTTGTGAAAGCAGCGTGCGTAGATTATTGTCAGCAACGCTTGCAAGCGAAACATAGCGCTCGGGCGATATTATGTAACGCCGGTCAAGCGAACGCAGCGACGGGGAAACAAGGATGGATGGATGCCTTGGAATCAGCTAGAGAATTAGGAAAAGTGTTGAATATACCGTGGGAGTCAGTATTACTGGCATCTACAGGAGTGATTGGACAAAGGATTAAGATAGATGCTTTGAAAGCAGGAATTCCCAAACTGGTAGCAGAGTTATCAGACACAGGTTCCGATGCAGCTGCAGGGGCGATCGTAACTACAGACTTGGTGACAAAATCTATAGCGCTAGAGACAACAATCGGCGATCGCCCAGTCAGAATTGGTGGAATTGCCAAAGGTTCGGGGATGATTCACCCGAATATGGCAACTATGCTGTCATTTGTAACTTGTGATGCTGCAGTTTCACCAACCCTGTGGCAACAAATGCTAAGTCGGGCAGCAGATAGAAGTTTTAATTCCATTACCGTGGATGGTGATACCAGCACTAATGATTGCTTAATAGCTCTAGCCAACGGGCAATCACGCACCCCAGCAATCACGGAAACGGGGATGGAAGCAGAGAAATTGGAAGGGATGTTAACAGCAGTATGCCAGCATTTGGCAAAGGCGATCGCCCGTGATGGAGAAGGGGCAACTTGTTTAATTGAGGTGCAAGTTAGTGGGGCAATAGATGAAGATTCAGCCCGTCAAATTGCCAAAACTATTGCTGGCTCGTCGTTAGTGAAGTCTGCAATCTTTGGCCGCGATCCAAATTGGGGACGGATTGCGGCTGCTGCTGGGCGTGCTGGAGTGCCTTTTGAGCAGGATAATTTGAAAATACAGTTAGGGAATTTTTTGCTGATGGAGAATGGGCAACCGTTACCTTTTGACAGAAATGCCGCCAGTGCATATTTAAAACAAGCTGCAGATGGTGCTTTACTTCTAGATGCAACAGCGACGAATAGGAATAACATCAAGATTCAGCGGGTGGATAATCCGGTGATAATTGCTGTTCGTGTGGGCAATGGGCATGGCTCAGGTAAGGCTTGGGGTTGCGATTTGAGTTATGACTACGTGAAGATTAACGCGGAGTATACTACTTAAGGCCTTGCAGTTAAATTAATTCTCAATAAAGCTCACGGTGTCCCCTCTGACCGCACAGGAGAGACGCCGTGAGTTCGCTAAATTTATATCTTGCACATGATGCATTTTATACTTTGTATGCTCAGGCTATTTGACGCCCGACAGGGATTGTAAATCGAATGGCACTAAGTTAAGCCCTGAATTAAAATTCGGGCTTAAAGCTAAAGTTAGCGGTCATCTAACTAAAATCAGAGTTTTAACCCGTTTTAACGGGTTTAAGCTTTAAGCCCGTTCGCGCAGCGTCCCGAAGGGATAATTTATTTCAGGGCTAAAAATGTTTTATCTTAGTGCCATTCGATTGTAAATCCCTGTCTAATAGCGAAAATCCATTTTTAATGGATTGATAATCGCAAGATCCCCGACTTCGTAAAAGTTGACGGGGATCTGACCCTCGCAACAAGCCAAAATTAATGCGATCGAGTACTAGCTGTCTTATTTGCAACTGGTTAGTTAATTCTGCCAGCCTGTCCTACTACCTAGTGCAGGCTGGATGTAATACTTAAACTAGTAGTACAACGTACAAACGTGACTGAGGAAAACTGCTGTGGCAAATCCAGAGGACAGAGGTTTCATCGAACCGATTAATCGCAACACCAGTCCAAGACTACAAGTACTCGACTGCGTTTCTGCCGATAACTTCAAAGTCGAAATTCTCGGTTACAAAACATTATCCGGTATTAATGACCCGCAAACAGCACAAGCTATCTACTATGCCAACCAAGTTGGAATGCAGCTAAAACAAGTCAAAATTACCCTCGAAGGTGGAGAAGCACAAATCGAAGCAGGTGCATTGCAATATATGCACGGACAAATCCAAGTTGAGAACAAAACAGGTGGAATAACTGGATTGGGGAAAGCGATGCTCAACAAGTTTATTACGAATGAGTCGGCATTTATTCCTCGCTATCGGGGAACGGGAAGCATCTATCTCGAACCTTCATTCAGCCATTTCATGGTTTACTATCTCAACAATGAAGAAATTATCGCCGATAAAGGCTTATTTTTGTGCGGAGAAGGTTCGCTTGATGTTGGTGTAGCAATGCAAAAGAACGTTTCATCAGCTTTGCTTGGCGGGGAAGGATTCTTTCAAACTAAAATTCGGGATACGGGAATTTGTGTATTTGAATTGCCTGTCCCTGCTTCCGAAGTCCATTGCGTCCATCTCAACAATGAAACCCTTAAGGTTGATGGTAACTTTGCCTTAATGCGAACTGGTAGAATTGAGTTTACCGTCGAGAAATCGGCAAAGAGTATTTTCGGAACTTTGGCCAGTGGTGAAGGACTATTACAAACCTTCCGAGGTACGGGTAAAGTTTGGCTAGCACCAACTCAAGGTGTTTATGAACAAATGCGGATGGGTGGTATTGATAGCTTGAGTCATACACCAAAGTCGTCAAATACTCATACGTAAGAGGGGAAAGGGATTGTAAGGATTGTATTCAAACTATATTTTCCAGTCAAACTACCAACGGAGGGGAGTCAATGCAGCGAATATCTGTGGTTGGTACGAGTGGTTCTGGGAAAACGACTTTGGCAAGAGATATTTCGCAGCTTCTTGGTATTCCCCATGTGGAATTAGATTATCTGCATTGGGAACCGAATTGGGTTGAAGTCTCAGATGATAACAATTGGATGCACTGGAATTTCAATCATAAATTTTGTACCTTGTCCGAATGTGGAATCACACCAAATTTTACCACCGTGTTTTTCCACTATAATTTGATAGCTAATTGATAAACCCAATCCAGTACCTTTGCCAACAGATTTGGTCGTAAAAAACGGGTTAAATAACTTGCTGCGAATATCTTCGGGAACACCCGAACCATTATCAGCTATTGAAATTAACACGCGATTTTCTGAGGTAACTTGAGAATGAATCGTAATTGTAGGTGTTTTGCCTTCTGGGTGATTAACGGTTAACCCGTTTAGCGCATCGATAGCATTAGAAAGTAAATTCATAAATACTTGATTTAGTTGTCCTGGATAACACTCAACTAAAGGCAGTTGACCATATTCTTTGATAATCTCAATTGCTGTCCGGTCAGTTTGTGCTTTTAGACGGTGGTTTAAAATCATTAAAGTCCCGTCGATGCCTTCGTGTAAATCTACTTTCTTGAACTCGGCTTCATCTAAACGGGAGAAATTGCGTAAAGATTTGACAATATCCCGAATGCGGGTTGTACCAACAGTCATTGATTTAATAACTTTACTTAAATCTTCTATAATAAAATCAAGGTCAATATCTTCTATATTTTGCTGAATATCTTCTGGTAAATTTGGGTAATATTGCTGATAAAGTTGTGTCACTTGTATTAAGTTTTGACTGTATTCTTCAAGATGATTTAAGTTAGCATGAATAAAGTTAACTGGGTTATTAACCTCATGGGCAATACCTGCCACCATTTGTCCCAAAGCTGACATTTTTTCACTTTGCAACATTTGTATTTGAGTTTGATGCAATTCTTCCAAAAGTTGCTTTAAGTAGATATTTTTACCGTTTAACTCATGAGTTCTCTCATCGACTCTTTGTTCTAAAGTTTGATTATAAGATTCTAATTTTTCTTTCGTTTCTTGTTGATGCTTGAGAAGATTTTTGACTGAGTATAATAGTTGATTGAAAGAAGTTGCTAGTAAACCTACCTCATCTCTTGTTTCAACTGTAGCTTGCAGATCAAAATTCGACTCTTGGATAGCACGTTGAGATATTTTGGTCAAATTTTGAATGGGATGAGCAATAGTCTTTGTTGTCGCAATCGCCAAAATCGTTGCAATTATTCCTGAGATACACAAAACTCCAGCAACAATTTTTAACTGTAATGTTTTGAGAGTATTAATAACTATATTTACCTGGTCATATTCTTTTTTAATAATGTGCTCTAGCTCAATTAAATTATCTGAAAAACTATCTACTTTTGCAAGTAAATCATTTTTATTTAGTTGGATTAATTTTAACTTAATATTTTCAATATCTTCGGGTTTGAAATTAGAGGCATTAACCTGCCGCGATAGTATATCAATTTCTTTTATATATGTATCGATAACATCTTGATACTTTTTTGTAAATTCCTTTACTTTCTCTACTTCACCTGGTGTTTCCTGCTCTTCTTCACCCTTAGTTGCTCCTTCAGATTCCTTAAAATCCAACCATCCTTCTTTAAAATCAGAATGATGTTCTAAAAAATGATTATATACTTCTTTAAAATCTTCAGATGCCATTTTTAAAGAGATAAGCTCCCATGTATGTACGCGCGTTTGCAGCAAACTATTCTGCAAGCGGTTTGTTAGTTTGAACTCTTCGAGGACATCCTTCTCGATTGCGTCGGCTTGACGTTGATAGTATTGCGTTAGTACAATGCCAACAGTTGTACCAGCAATTGCAACCCCCAACATCATTCCATATCCGAGGCTGATTTTTTGACCAACCTTTAATTTACCAAACCATTGACCAATATTCAACGGAACCATTTGTGCTTCTTAAATTGATTTTTTCTATTGCTATCATTCCCATTTCCACCGGATATTATTCTAAGTAAATATACGTATTTGATTTTAAGATATATTAAATTGACTTTTACTGATAATCGTAGTTAGTTTGTATAGTGCCTTACAAAAGTAGTATCATGTCAAAACATATTTGGGGTGTTCTTAAACTTGCTTCAGCAGCTAGTACATTTGCTTATGTATTTGCCTGCGATTACGGTACTTCTATCGCTGCAACCCCCGTCACTACAACTGCTACAGAAATAAAAGAGCAAGTGACTTCCGTATCGCAATTATCAGATATACAACCGACAGATTGGGCTTTTCAGGCATTGCAATCGCTTGTAGAACGCTATGGTTGTATTGCTGGCTATCCTAATGGCACTTATCGCGGGAATCGAGCCATGACACGATACGAATTTGCAGCAGGTGTAAATGCTTGTTTAGAGCGGGTTAATGAGTTAATTAGTACAGCTACAACAGAATTAGCACGCAAAGAAGATATTGCTGTATTACAGAGATTACAACAGGAATTTGCTGCGGAATTAACGACATTACGGCACCGTGTAGATACATTAGAAGCAGAAACTGCGTCCTTAGAAGCGAATCAATTCTCGACGACAACTAAACTAGAAGGGGAAGTCGTCATAGCGTTGACCGATGTTATCAAAGGCAAGACAGTTAACGGCGAAGATATTGAAGATAATACTACTTTAGGAGCGCGTACGCGGCTCAATTTTCAAACCAGCTTTACAGGACAAGATTTACTTACAACTAGAATTCAAGCTAATAATACAGTTAACCCAAATATTGGCACAGCCGAAGGAAGTTTTTCTTTTACGCAAAGTGCTGGTACCACAGATGCTGTAATTGATTTGCTAGCTTATCAGTTCCCCCTTGGTGAGAAGACTTCTGTTATTGCAATCGCAAATGAAGGTGATGCTGAGGAAATTACTGATACGATAAGTATCTTGGATGGAGAAGGGGCGTTTGGTGCTTTATCGAAATTTGGCATGCATAATTCAATTTATGAGCATTTGGATGGTGCTGGAGTGGGAATCACTCATGAGTTTAGTGATGCATTGGGACTAACATTAGGATATTTGGCTGAATCAGCTAATGACTCGTCGGCAAAAAATGGTTTATTTAATGGTTCCTACAGTTTATTAGCACAGCTAACAGTCAAGCCAAGCAAACGTTATTCTGTTGGCTTAACTTACATTAATTCTTACAATCAGGAGATGGGTATTGGTAGCAATCAAGCAAACCTGTTCTCGAAACTTGGGGTTCCAGTGTCGAGCAACTCTTACGGTTTGCAAGCATCTTTAGGTATTAGCGATCAATTTGTTTTAGGTGGTTGGGTTGGCTACACCAATACACGGAATCTTTCCACAGCTACCGGAACAGTTGAACGTGGAAGTGTTGATATTTGGAATTATGCACTTACTCTCGCTTTTCCAGATTTGGGTAAAAAAGGTAATTTAGCTGGTGTTATTTTAGGAATGGAACCAAAAGTCACAAATTCCAGCATCAATCAATTACCCAAAGACAAAGATACTTCTTATCACATAGAAGCCTTTTATCAGTACCAGATAACAGATAATATCAGCATTACACCGGGATTAATTTGGCTGACCGCTCCTGACCATAACTCTAACAATAATGATGTTGTAATTGGTGCCGTTAGAACCACTTTTACTTTTTAGCACTGATATTTACTTCATCAAAGTTTTAGCTAAAGATATCCTGTAATCTGTGCATATTTCAGCCAAAGTAAAATTAATACCATGACTACAACACTACCTAGATTTAATCAAAATAAATAGTATCTTTTATTGGTAGTAATGACCAAATCTTAAGCTGTAAACTAGATTGTGGTCGGTGGATTTACGCGATTCAACTTGAGATGGAACCACTGCCAGAAATGGGTAAAATTGATGCTGAGACTACAATTCTACTGTATGAAGATGCACATAATCAAGACCCCCCTGTAGTCCCCCCTTGCCAAGGGGGGACGGCGTAGCCGGGGGGTAATATATGCAGCTTCACAAAGAAACGGTATGAGACTACAATTCTACTGTATGAAGTGGAAATTGAAAATACCCTGAATTTCTAACTCCACTTATTGAGAACAAACTTATAAGCAAGTATGTATTTAATTAAAATAACCCATTTTTCGGATTTCTATTTTAGATAATGGTTATCTAGACATCTATTAAAAGGTTGATTATATCGATAATATGGCTGGGACAACCTTGCCCAAAATCAACCTGTATCCTCAATGGAGATAGTTAGAATAGTAACCACTTTCTTAACGGCTTCCGCAGTAATTTTACTGTCCTGGTTAGCTTTGTGGGCTTCCCTGAGAAAATACCCTCTTCAGGCATTATATAATTGGGGTTGGCTAACATCTGTATTATTTAGCTATGGCATAATCGGCTTTTTATCCGCACCTTCAACTCTTACTTTGGCTTGGATTTTGCCTTGCGCTTGGGCTGCTACTTTGACTTGGGTTTATTTTTTGGCTGAGGATGAGGCTTTGGTATGGGGTTTTTCTTGGGCTTTGACTTGGACTGTAGCTCGGGTTTGGGCTAAAGAGTGGATTGGGGATACGGCTGTGTTTTGGGTGGGTTGGATTTTGACTGGGGCGATCGCTTCTGCTTTAACTGTGGTAAATGGTGCCGCTTTAGAAAGTTTTTTCCAGTATTTTAGCAAGTTTCAAGCCTTTATTGTCTTCGCTGGCTTTTCTTTGTTAGGGCTGGGTTTGGGATTTTTAGTCTATCAAATATTTCCGATCAAAAACATGGTGTCCGGGTGAGAGTTATACCGCTGACTTTACAGCAGCATTAGCAAGAGTTGTCAAGGTTCTTGGCATTTGCTATTTTTTGTTATTATAGTGATATCATTTTGATAACAAATACAGCCGAATCGTAGGAGAAAAGAATGCAACAGCGAATTGGGGAATTTTCTGCGTTTAAAGTCAATGGCTTTCTCGCTTTTGTGGTTATAACAGCAGCTACAATTTTTGGCGGGTGGCAAGTTTGGTCAACAATTCAGGGATTGATTGGAGTATTAGGTAGAAGTCTCAAGGTAGAAGATTTTTCTGATTTAGCAGAATTGGGTGCATGGTTGGGGGCAACACTTGTAGCAGTGGTAATTCCCTCCATATCGGGTTTCTTTACAGTTGAGCCAAATCAGGCTGTCGTTTTAGTCTTTTTAGGGCGTTACGTCGGTACTGTGAGCGAACCGGGCTTTTGGTGGGCAAATCCTTTCACCAGTAAACGCAAGATATCTCTGCGGGTTCGCAACTTTAACAGCAAAATACTCAAAGTTAATGATGCTCAAGGTAGTCCGATAGAAATTGCCGCCGTGGTAGTATGGCAGGTAGTAGATTCAGCCAAAAGTAGATTTGCGGTGGATGACTACGAGCAATTTGTTGCCATCCAAAGCGAAACTGCAATTCGCGCTTTAGCAATTCGTTATCCTTATGATGCATCTGATGAAGAGTCAATTGCTTCGTTGCGGGGAATTCCTGATGAAATTGCTTTGTTTCTCCAGAAAGAATTGCAAGCAAGGCTGGAAGTCGCAGGAGTTGAAGTGTTAGAAGCGAGACTCACTCACCTTGCGTATGCTCCTGAAATTGCTCAAATGATGTTGCGTCGGCAACAAGCCAAAGCAATGATTGATGCACGTAGGCTAATTGTGGAAAGTGCGGTGGGAATGGTTGATGAAGCAATAAAAAGAATAAGCGAACGGCAGATTGTTGACTTGGATGATGAACGCAAAGCCGCTATGATTAACAATTTGTTGGTAGTCTTAACCTCAGAACAGAATACCCAACCAGTGGTGAATACTGGTAGCCTTTACACATAAGAGATGAGTGAGAAAAAACGGTTTTTATTGCGTTTAGACCAAAAGCTTTATGAAGTGCTGGAAAAATGGTCTGCTGACGAATTAAGGAGTGTCAATGCCCAGATTGAGTATCTCCTCACAGAAGCAGCAAGGAAAAAAGGAAGATTCAAAGGCGATCACGAACAGGAGGAGTAAAGAGATGAACAAATTGTTAAGTCTTATAAAGCTAATTTTCAAAAAACGCGCTTCACCGCCGACCTTTAGAGATGCCAGACGGCTGATTGTATCGTCTAACCATTGATAGCGGTAACTAAAATCTCGGAATATTGTTGCCACTGGCAACATCAAGAGCGATTAACTTATATATTTAGTAAAGACATATTGTGAACATTAGTAAAAAAACTAAAAAGGTTGGGGGACTGTAACTGCTATGGGTCGTGTAGGCGTCTTATTACTCAATCTCGGTGGCCCGGATAAACTCGAAGATGTCGGACCGTTTCTGTATAACCTGTTTTCCGATCCGGAAATTATTCGCCTACCTTTTACCTGGCTGCAAAAACCCCTAGCCTGGTTTATTTCTTCACGGCGAGTCAAAAAATCTCAAGAAAACTACAAACAAATTGGCGGTGGTTCTCCACTACGGCGCATCACCGAAGAACAAGGAGAAGCCCTCAGACAACAACTGGCGGCTTTGGGACAAGAGGCGAAGATTTATGTGGGAATGCGTTATTGGCATCCTTACACAGAAGAAGCGATCGCTCTTCTGAAAACAGATAACATTGAACATTTGGTAATTTTACCGCTTTATCCCCAATTTTCCATCAGCACCAGCGGTTCTAGCTTCCGACTTTTAGACAGACTTTGGCAAGAAGATCCAAAACTTCAGACTATTGAATACAGCGTCATTCCCTCGTGGCACAAACAGCCAAGTTACCTGCAAGCGATGGCGCAACTGATTAATGGGGAACTTGATAAGTTACCCAACCCGGTAGAAGCTCATATTTTCTTCAGCGCTCACGGCGTTCCCAAAAGCTATGTACAAGAAGCAGGCGATCCTTATCAGAAAGAGATTGAAGAATGTACTGCTGCGATTATGCAGACTCTGAATCGACCAAATGCCCACACATTAGCTTACCAAAGTCGGGTGGGACCAGTCGAATGGCTGCAACCCTATACTGAGGATGCTATCCAAGAATTGGGGGCAAAAGGCGTAAAAGATTTGGTTGTAGTACCGATCAGCTTTGTTTCAGAACATATTGAGACACTGCAAGAAATTGATATGGAGTATCGGGAAATTGCAGAGGAGGCTGGAATTCACAACTTCTGTCGAGTACCCGCACCCAACACCCATCCGGTTTTTATTCAAGCACTCGCAGAATTAGTGCAAGATGCGCTAAAATCCCCCAGCCTGAAGCTATCGCAAGTCTATCAAATAAAGAAAATAATCAAAATGTACCCCCAAGAAAATTGGCAGTGGGGTATGACCACTAGCGCAGAGGTTTGGAATGGTCGGATTGCGATGCTTGGCTTTATTGCCTTGATGATTGAGATAATTACCCGTCATGGATTGTTACACGCGATCGGGCTTTTGTGAATGAGGAGAGTTAGGAGTTAGGAGTTAGGAGTTAGGAGTTAGGAGTTATGAATTTTTAACACAAAGACTCCGCTTTGCATCTCCCCATCTCCCCATCTCCCCATCTCCCCATCTCCCCATCTCCCCATCTCCCCATCTCCCCATCTCCCAACTCCCAACTCCCAACTCCCAACTTCTAACTCCTAACTTTTCCTTCTCGATACCATTGATACCAGCGTTGGGCACTATGAACTGCCAGCCACAGTAAAATTAAAGCAATTAATCCTCCTTGCCAAGGAGCGCCAATAGCAAAAAAGACTAAAGCGACGCATAAGAAATTTTGAATAAAAATTGCCCATTGCGGTAAGCCACGCAATCGGTAAAACCAACCAACTTGCACTAGTTGGAGTACCAAAGCTAAGGTACCGCTAATTAAGCCAATTAGCCATTGTGGTGCTGGTGTTGCGGAAGCTACCGCCAATCCCATGATGGCACCCACAATCGGAGAAAATAATAACTGAATTACTTGTAACAGCCGTTGTCCTAGTAATTTTTTGGCGGCAAATATCTCAACCAATGACCAACTGGTGAGCAAACCAAATAATAGTGGTGAAGAAACGTGAGATAATACAGGGACTTGCGACCACAAAGAATTACCTTGCAAAATTCCAACGATAAGCAAGGGTAGAGCAATTCTAATTCCAGCCGCAGCAGAAGCAGAAAGTGCGGCGAGGAGTTCAATCATAGGGCACCTAAAACTTTATGCGATGAGTTTATAGTAGCTTTTTATACTGAGCTTGCTTTGCAATAGACAGACTATCCGGAAAAACCAAAATTAAGCGATGCGATGCTAACCCAAACTCAAAACGAGCGACCTGTTTTACGATCGGGGTATTAAACCCCCTGCTCCCTGATAAAGTTGTATCTCAGATACGTATTATTTGGGTAGATGTTTGACCAATTTAATACTAAGTTACCCACATTTAAAATTTTATTATCTTAATCAAGGGACTTTCAAATAAAAAAGTTCGGGGGATAATGGTTGAAGAAGGAAGAAGGAAGAAGGAGCAGGTTTATATATGTGGATACAGAACCCCAACTCAAAACGAGCGACCTGAATAAGTCGGGGTATTAAACCCCCACAAGGAAGCGGGTGAAAATAGAGTAAAAGTTACATCACTATCTAGCAATTAGATTGTAATAAGGTTTATAAATATTTTTAGGTCGTTCAAATTTCCAGAATGCAGAACGAAGAAGTCCATTTAAACTTAGTTCCCGACTGCCAAGGAAGTAGTGCTAATAGTGTTATGGAAGGGATGGTATTGCAGCTAGCTGACGGGACGATTTGTGCGTGTAATGCCAGCGCACAAAGCATTCTGGGATATACCGCCAAGCAGATACAGGATTTTACTTCAACAAGTCTTCCCTGGCAGACGATTCATGAAGACGGTTCACCGTTCCTTGGCGAAACCCATCCAGCAATGGTTACCTTGCAAACCGGGAAACCCTGCCTAAATGTAGTGATGGGGTTTTATAAGTCTAGCGGTAAGTTAGTTTGGTTGAAGCTCAATTCACAACCGTTGTTTCGCGCCAATGAAGCTGCACCTTATGCTGTTGTTACAACTTTTACGGATATCAGCGAGCTTAAAGGGCTACAGAGTCAGGGGGATTGTCAAGAAACTGGTTGTCTAGAGGAAGTACTCAAAGCATCCCTGGAAAGCCTGACTTGCACCCTAGAGAGCATTACTGATGCCTTCTATGCTTTAGATAAACAGTGGCGCTTTACTTACGTGAACGAATATGCTGCCCAACTATTGCAAAAAAATTCTCTGGAGTTGATTGGTAAAAATATTTGGCAGGAGTTTCCCGAAGCCGTTGATACAATATTTTACCGGGAATATCATCGAGCCGTCTCTTCCAATGTCAGAGTTGATTTTGAAGAATTTTACCCGCCATTAAACGCATATTATGGAGTGCGTACCTATCCCAGTCGAAATGGGTTGGCTGTTTATTTCCAAGACATCACCCAGCGCAAGCAAGCTCAAGAAGCACTGCGTTTTAGTGAAGAGCGCTACCGTTCGCTGATTGAAGCCACTTCGCAAATTATCTGGGATACTTTGGCGTCTGGTGAATTAGTCAGCGAACAGCCCGGTTGGAGTGCATTCACGGGGCAAACCTACAACGAATTTAAGGGCTGGGGATGGCTCAATGCTATCCACCCTGACGATCGCTCCTATGCAGCACAGGCATGGTCGAAGGCGATCGCTAATGGCACTTTATATCAAGTGGAGCATCGTTTAAGGCGTTATGATGGCGAGTATAGGTATATGAGCGTTCGTGGTCTGCCGATATTTGATAGCGATGGTAGGATTCGCGAATGGATTGGGGCGCATACTGATATTACTGAGCGCCAACAGACAGAAGAAGCACTGCGTCATAGCGAAACAAAATTAAAGCGCTTTGTCGATTCCAACATAGTTGGTGTTCTATTTGCGAATTTGGGCGGCAATATTACGGGTGCCAATAATGCCTTTTTGGCAATGATGGGTTATACCGAAGAAGATTTGCGTTTGGGAAATATGCGCTGGCGCTCCATGACTCCACCAGAATATTTTCCCATTGATGAGCAGGCGATCGCTCAAATTAGAGAAACAGGTTCTTGTCCTCCTTTTGAGAAAGAATATATCCGTAAAGATGGGACACGGGTGCCAATTTTAATTGGTGTTACCATGTTGCCGGAGTCGCAAGAAGACTGTTTTTGCTTTGTACTCGATTTGAGCGATCGCAAGCAGGCGGAAGAAGCTCTACGGCGAAGTGAGGAGTTTAATCGCCGGATGCTCGATAGCAGTAAGGACTGCATCAAGGTTTTAGATTTGTCTGGGCATTTATTATACATGAATTCAGGCGGACAGAGACTTCTGGAGATTGACGACTTTAGTAGTTCTGTCAACGCCAATTGGTTATCTTTTTGGGAAGAAACGGCAAGACAAAAAGCTACTGAGGCGATGAATATTGCTAAGGTTGGCGGAGTGGGCAAATTCCAGGGTTTTTGTCCAACTGCAAAAGGCACGCCCAAATGGTGGGAGGTTGTAGTTACTCCGATGCTGAATGCGGTGGGGGAAGTCGAACAGATGTTGTCTATCTCGCGGGACATTACAGAGCGCAAGCAAGCGGAGGTAGAACGCGAACAAATGCTGTTGAAATTGCAGCAATACACTAATCAACTGCAAGGTCTAACTGATGCAGCTTTGGCAGTAAACGCGGCAATGTCGATTGAGGATGTACTGCAATTAATCAACGAGCAAGCGCGTTCCATAATTAGCGCCCATCAATCAGTTACCACCTTGACAAATGACCAGGATTGGTTCAAGTCAATCTTTGCGATTTCGCTCTCCGATAAATATGCTTCTTGGGGCGACTATACTGAAATACCTGATGGTTCTGGTATTTACTCATGGCTGTGTCAAATGAATCACTCTATCAGGATGACGCAAGCGGAGTTGGAGCTTCATCCCGAGTGGCGGGGATTTGGTTTTGAAGCGAGCAAACATCCACCAATGCGCGGTTGGTTGGCTGCACCGTTAGTTGGACGTGATGGACGCAACATTGGGCTGATTCACCTATCTGATAAATATGAAGGAGAATTTACTGCGGAAGATGAAAGCATTCTCGTCCAATTAGCGCAGATGGCATCGATTGCGATTGAAAACAGCCTCTTGTACGAAGCCTCAAAAGTTGCCTGTTCTCAAGCCGAAGCCGCGAACCGTGTCAAAGACGAGTTTCTCGCAGTTCTCTCCCACGAACTTCGCACACCGTTAAATCCGATTTTGGGTTGGGCAAACCTACTTAAAAGCGGCAAGTTAGATGCAGTCAAAACATCGTTAGCTGTGACAACCATTGAGCGTAATGCCAAGATGCAGGCATCACTCATCGAAGATTTACTCGATATATCGCGAATTTTGCGCGGTAAGCTAACTCTGAATCCATCTACAGTCAATCTCAAATCTATCATTACCTCCGCCCTAGAGACAACACGTTTAGCTGCCGAAGCTAAAGGAATTGATATTCACACTTGGTTTGAGCCCCATATCGGGCAAGTATTTGGTGATGCGATCCGTTTGCAACAGGTAGTTTGGAATCTTCTTTCTAATGCGATTAAATTTACTCCGAATGGTGGGCGCGTGGAAGTGCGACTATCAACGAGTCCTGAGTTAGGATCTCAATTACTCCCTACTCAGAAACGCCAGACGTCTCAAGTTGGGGGACACGCTCATCACCCTGCCTCCTCAGTATTTATCCAAGTTAGAGATACAGGCAAAGGGATTAAACCTGAGTTTTTACCTTACATATTTGATTATTTTCGTCAAGAAGACAGCACTATTACCAGACATTTTGGTGGATTGGGGTTAGGACTTTCGATTGTCCGCCAACTAGTCGAATTGCACGGCGGTACAGTGGCAGCAGAAAGTCTAGGGGAAAAACAAGGCGCAACCTTTACTATTAGTTTACCATTGATGGGCAATAGCTCTGAACAGATTGAGATTCCTCAGTCTACTGATACATCGGTTGATTTGAACGGTATTAAAGTATTAGTCGTCGATGATGAAATTGATTCCCGCGATTTAGTGGTGTTTGTACTTGAAGAATATGGTGCAAGTGTAACTGCAGTTGGATCTGGGGTTGAAGTGCTACAAGTCTTGGTCGAATTGCAGCCTGATATTTTAGTCAGCGACATCGGAATGCCCGGAATGGACGGTTATACCCTGGTACGGAAAATTAGAAGCTGGGAATTAGAGTCTGTTCGTGGAACTCCAGCGATCGCGTTGACGGCATACGCAGGTGATTTTGACCAACAACAGGCAGTTAATGCGGGTTTCCAAGCGCATATAGCCAAACCATTTGAGCCGGCGCAATTAGCTGCAGTTGTTGCCCAGTTTGCACAACCTAGCTCCTAACCCCGAGAGCGCAATCAATAATATCCTACAAGAAGTGCATAAGTTAATTTTGCTTACACTTATTAAGCAAAAGGAAAGCAAACAAGCTGATCTGGTAGGGCTATGTTCACACATTTTTGTTTGCGATGGCTGAAACCCTTATTATTAGGTTCGTTCGCGAAAGTTTGTGATTTACTGACATTGCTGTCAATTCGAGTGTTTGTAATGGCTTCATTTACAGAAACATAGCGGTAAGCTGTTTTACCTGAGCTAACGTCAGAGATAAAACAGCCTAACGGTATGTCCTAAAATTGCCGACTTATTGCTTGTATATTGGAGGACTAAATTCCTATGGTTTTTGCACAACCTTCTTCAGCGATCGCACAAACTCCTGTAACTAGTAAACATCAAGGAATGGGTAGTATTGTTTTTGATCGTGGTACTGCATTTAGAGTTTGGGCTCCATTTGCTCTTCAAGTCCATGTTGCTCTTTACGAACATGAAAATCAGGACTCTGATAAGCCACAAACCCTTGTAGAATTAGCTTCCGAGGGAAATGGTTACTGGTCAGGTGATGTAGAAGGCATAGTTACTGGTCAGCTTTACAGATATCGACTGACTAATAATTGGGATCAAGTTCTCTGGAAAATAGATCCTTATGCCAAAGATGTAACAAATTCAGTTGGTAAAGGGATTGTTAGCCGCTCTGATTTTGAATGGACTGATAACGATTTTCAGATGCCAGATTACAATTCCCTGGTTCTTTATGAATTGCACTTAGGCACATTTAATGACACTCCTCATGGAGAACCTGGAGATTTAAAGACGGCTATAGCAAAATTGCCCTATTTGCGGGATCTGGGAATTAACTGCATTAGTATCATGCCTACAGGTGAATTTGCTGCAAGTTTTTCCTGGGGGTATAATACCGCTTTCCCATTTGCTTTGGAATCAACTTATGGTCACCTAGATGACTTCAAACACTTTGTCAATAACGCCCATAATCATGATATTGCCGTCATCATTGACTGCGTATATAACCATTTAGGTCCTAGCGATTTAGGGGAAGGATTGTGGCGCTTTGATGGATGGGGGTTAGACCATTGGGGTGGAATTTATTTCTATAATGATGGACGTGGCACGACACCTTGGGGAGACACCAAACCAGATTATGGCAGACCGGAAGTGCGCCAGTATTTCCGAGACAATGCAATGTTCTGGCTGGGAGAGTGCCGTTGTGATGGGTTGAGGTTAGATAGCACCTCCAACATCTGGGGGTTTGACAATGGTAAAGGGTGGAACAATGATGGCTTTAATCTGCTACGTTGGATCGCCGATGAAGTCAATTACTTTTTCAAATATCCCAGACACAAAATTTTGATTGCTGAAGACTGGAATAACGACGGGTGGTTGACTAAACCAACTTCTCAATGGGGTACAGGAATGAGTGCTGAATGGCATTGGTTCGTTCATAAAGTCCGACACGAACTAGAAAATCCCTTGGATGAGTATCGGAACATGAACGAGATTGCCAATGCACTTTATGCTCGTAACAATGGCGATGCCTTTAAGCGAGTCATTTATACAGAATCTCATGATGAAACTGCCAATGGTAAAACTCGGCTCACCAGGCAAGTAGACCCCAATAATCCTGAGTCATGGGTTGCTAAAAAGCGGTCAGCCTTGGGAGCAGCAATAGTTCTCACTGCACCTGGAATTCCCATGATCTGGCAAGGTCAAGAGTTTCTGGAGGTGGATCATTTTCGTGACACTGATCCTTTGGAATGGGATAGACTACAACGCTTTGCGGGTATTCACGACCTTTATCAGCGTCTTTGTCAATTGCGCCGCAATTGGGAAAACAACACTCGCGGACTGAGAGGACAGAATATCAACTGTCATGTAGTTGACAATTTGAACAAAGTGATTGCCTATCATCGTTGGGATCGAGGAGGTGCTGGTGATGATGTCATTATCATTTTGAATTTTTCCAACCGCTATTGGGATTCTTACCGAGTTGGATTACCTCGTTTTGGTACTTGGTGGTGTCGTTTTTCAAGCGATTGGAGTGGCTACAGTAGCGATTTCAGTAATGTTGGCGGATATGCAGTTAGTGCTGAGTATTCACCCAAAGATGGAATGGGATACAGTGCAGGTTTTGCGGTTGCTCCTTACAGTGCTGTGATTTATTCTCAGTGATCCAAATCTTGGCTGTTCCTTGTGAATAATTCGCACATAACTTGCTTGACACGGCTCACCACTTGATGATCTGCAAGATTCCCGACTTATTGAAGAAGTCGGGAATCTAATAACTTACATAACCCAAGCTATGGTGTGAGTTCTTCACTGATACAGGCGACTACAAGCGACTATAAAATCTTAAATGAACGCTTTATGTCTTGACGAGATGCTATCAGCATTGCAACAACTGGATATATTGCTAGAGTACGCAGTGAAAAATGCCCAAACTGCCTATGGTACAGATTCAGCGACCGACCCCTATCGAGGTCTTTACATCAGTCAGGACGATGTAGAACGCGATTTGGTACGTGAACCAGGCATTTCTCCTCTGCTCTCATCCGAGGTGGATTTGGAGAAAATGTTTGCTGAACAACTCAGCAGTTCCTCAACTTTAACAAACCTGTATCAAAGTTTTCATTTATCGTTGTTCGATTTGGTTTTAGTCTTGATTGCTTTTGCACCGGAAATCGACTTGCGTTACGAACGGATATACGCTTATTTACAAGATGATGTCACTCGCAAGCGTCCTAGCGTTGATTTAGCATTGAATTTACTGTGTGCTTCTGCATCGAAAAAACTAAAGCGACTGAGTCATTTTGCGCCTGATGCGCCGTTAGTTCGTCAGAGTTTACTTATGTTACTGTCAGATCCGAATCAAATTCAACCTCCTTTGTTAGCTCATCACCTAAAGCTAGATGAGCAGATTGTTCGTTACTTGCTAGGTGAGG
The DNA here is from genome assembly GCA_019359595.1 of Cyanomargarita calcarea GSE-NOS-MK-12-04C. Taxonomy (GTDB): domain Bacteria; phylum Cyanobacteriota; class Cyanobacteriia; order Cyanobacteriales; family Nostocaceae; genus Cyanomargarita; species Cyanomargarita calcarea. Next base: position 153,074 of record JAHHGZ010000011.1, on the reverse strand, counting down.
AGAGACTTGACTCACGGTTAGCAAGGTTTTGCCAATTGCGCAAGAAGCCTGGGTATTTGTTAGAACACTTAAGCCTAAGTAGTGAAAGAAAACAGGCGTTTGCAACTCTGACTGAACAAGCCTATCGAACTCAACAACCCTTGCGCTTTTATTTTTATGGTTCGGAAGGAGTAGGCAAAAGTCGTGCTGCTGAAGCGATCGCTAACCATTTAGGAGTTCCGATCATAACAGCAGATTTGGCGATGCTCCAGCAGGGAGCCGGCCAAGGGGCTAACGCACTCCAACTCAAACTAGATTTTGATTTCATTGTCCGGTTACTGTTTCGAGAAGCAAAATTACACAATGCGATTGTGTATTTGTCTGGAATGGATGAAATTCTAAATCCCAACCAATATGGAGAGTATCAGCAACTACTTGCGGCCCTCTCTCAAAGCAATGCAATCATTATCTTAGCAGGTAAAAAACCCTGTGATTCAGATACAATTAGGTCTATAAATGCCATCCCTGTGGGGTTTACGATACCAGACTTTGCTCAACGTCGGGCTTACTGGCAGGCTTCTACAGCTAATATGGGTATGAGACTAAATGAAGAACAGATTGATGTTTTGAGCGATCGCTTCCGCTTAACACCGGAACAAATTGATGGGGCGATCGCCACTGCTTGCAACAAAATCCTCTGGACGAGGGCGGCTTCTAATGAACCACAAGCGCAAATATTACCTGAAGTTGATGTGCAGAATAATCTTCAAGAATTATTTGCTGCCACCCGGATGCAATCTGGGCATGACTTAACAAGCTTGGCACGCAAAATTACACCAAAGCACACTTGGGACAATATTGTCTTACCAACAAATCAACTCAAGCAACTAAGAGAAGTTTGCAATCAAGTTAAGTATCACCACATTGTCTGCAACGAGTGGGGTTTTGACCAAACGCTTTCCCTGGGAAAGGGGATCAATGTCCTCTTTTCTGGCTCACCAGGTACAGGCAAGACTATGGCAGCAGAAGTTATTGCTAATGAGTTGCAGTTAGATACTTACAAAATCGACCTGTCGCAAATTGTCAGTAAGTATATCGGTGAGACAGAGAAGAATTTGGATCGGGTGTTTACAGCTGCGGAAAATGCAAACGCTATTTTGTTATTTGATGAAGCTGATGCACTCTTTGGCAAGCGTTCTGAGGTAAAAGATGCTCATGACAGATATGCAAATTTGGAAGTAGCTTACCTATTGCAAAAAATGGAAGAGTACGAGGGGATCACAATTCTGACCACTAATTTACGTCAGAATTTAGATGAGGCATTCACCCGGCGTATCCGTTTTATTATTGAGTTTCCTTTACCTGAAGCAGATAATCGCCTGCAAATTTGGCAGAGGATTTTTCCCAAACAAACACCCTTGCAAGAGGATGTGGATCTCGATCTGATAGCGCAAAAGTTTCAATTAGCTGGAGGTAGTATACGCAACATTGCTGTTGCTGCGGCTTTTTTGGCGGCTGAAGAAGGTCAATCTGTAGGCATGAAGCACTTACTTCAGGCAACAAAGCGAGAGTTTCAGAAGATGGGACGGTTAATAAATGAGGAAGATTTTATGAAATAATAAATAGTAGGGAAGAATATTAATTTTAAGAACTGCATAAGTTGATTTCACTGATACCCATATCTATTAAGGATATAGACAAGTGGTTTTGGTTTTAGTGAAAGCTGACTCTTTTAGCTGTGGTTGTCCAACTTCATCGAACTCACGTAGTACTGCATTTTTCACTTCAGATCACAAACGAGGTGCATGATGGGCAAGGTAAAGCAGGAAACTTCTCTAAAAAGCAAATCCCAGCATTTGCAGCAGACGAGTTCGTAGCAAACAGAACCGTTATCTGAACAGAGCATTTCGCTAAAGAAACCTAAGGAACAAACCATTAATCGCATTAGCAATATCACAACTAATGAGATAAGTCTAGTTAAGCTACATAGAAGATTGTAAAAATTTACGCTCTAACAAAAACGTTATGTTTTACCGTCAGCTCGGGCAGAAATCGGACAAAAGTAATAAGGCTCTGCAAAAGCAATATCATACATCACAATCAACAGTGTCGCAGGTGAGTGGGACGCACCCAGCAACGCTCATCCAGAGAGCCAAACTGAACCCTAATTCACTCAATACTAATGATGTGTTGAGACTGCAACAGACGATTGGGAATCGGGCGGCTACTCAGCTAATAGCCGGAAGAAGCGGACAGCGCGTGCAGGCAAAACTAACCATTGGAGAGCCGGGGGACAAGTACGAGCAAGAAGCAGACAGGGTAGCGGCAGAAGTTGTGCAGCAGATGAATGCGCCTGCATCGCCACAGGCAAGTCAAAGCGAATCTGTGCAACAGCAGGAGAGAGAAGACGACGAGCTGATGATGAGCCCGATGGTGCAGTGTCAGGCAGATGGTGGGATGGCAGCAACACCGGATTTGGAAGCCTCCATCAACCAGGCAAGGGGAAGCGGACAGCCCTTGACAGACAATATTCGGGAGCCGATGGAGCAGGCCTTTGGTGCTGATTTCAGTGATGTGAAAGTTCACACAGATTCTCAATCTCACCAACTCAACCAATCTATCCAAGCTCGTGCTTTCACAACTGGGCAGGATGTGTTCTTTCGGCAAGGGGAGTATAACCCTGGGAGTCGAAGCGGGCAAGAGTTGATTGCTCATGAGTTGACTCATGTGGTGCAGCAGAATCGGAGTGAGTTGCAACAGTCTTTAAATAAGCCAACAGCAACTAAAGGAATTCAACTTAGCCCAGAGGTTATTCAGCCAGATCGATGGGATGAAGAACAACATCAAAAGGAACAGGATCTGGCTGCTGAACAAAACAACAGAAACGAGACAGGTCTAACAACACCTGGCACTCATCCTGTAGAGATTGGTGCAAACCGAGGCTCAAATGATAACACCCTCGGTCAAGAGCGGCACATGGATGATGATATGCTTAAAACCTTGAGGATAGTTCTCAACAGCTTACCCCCATCTCATATCAATGGAAATCCTCAGCTGGCACGGATTATTCTAAAACATCCAGATAATGAAATGGCATCCTATTATTCTAATGATGATCAAACAATAACTATAATAGTTCCATTTGATGCAGCTTCTTGGCTTTATTTAAATATAACCAAATGGCCTTTAGGGGATCTGGCAACCACACTGGGAGCAAGCGAGCATCCACTAGAGTTTTTGACAAGAGATGTTGTAGGCACTGGTTCCAATCTCAACAAGTTAAAAATGGTTCCAGAAAAATTTGTGGAGTGGATATTGAGACATGAAACAGGTCACTCTGTAGATGCAGCTATCGGATGGATGGACAATAGACATTACAGAGACCCAAGATGTGGAGGTTGGGAAATTTATGATTATCCAAGTCTAAGTCAATTAGAAACACAAATTCTTGAGACTATTGGTATTTTTGGAGATATAAGAATAAGGCTTGATGCTGCTTTCAATAACCATAATCAAACTGGTTATAAGAGCATATTAAATACTCTTCGATCTAAAAATAAAAATGATTTGTCTCCACTATATAGAAAAGAAGCAATCAAAAATTTTGAGCAGAGAAATCCAGGGGGAAGCCGTTTAGTTGATTATGCTGAAAAGGTTCTTAAAGTAGGGTTAAATAGTCCATATGAAAAGGGTGGAGGAGTAGACCTAAATGGTCGCACTTATCATCTAGATCCTCAACAGAAGGAATGGGTAAGTTATCGAACCGAAAAATACGCACTAAGAAATTCTAACTATCAGTATCAATCACCAGGCGAATGGTTTGCGGAAACTTATTCTCGATATTTCATTCCTCCAGCAAACAATTGGGGTGATAGGCTAAAAGACTCAGAAGCAAGAGACTGGTTCCGGGAGCACCTAGACCCTGTTAGGGGGCAAGGTCGATTAATTCAGGGTGGCGATTTAGTGCCTTTTGATTATTCTTTGCGAGGAGAACCAGCCCCAGCGCCTGGATCTGCCCCTCCACCAACACGAACGGCAGAATCTTTGAATACTCTTAAAAGTGTATCCCTTAATGTTGGAAAAGTACCATTAAGTCTGGTTACGCGAACATTAGGTCTCGCCATCGGAACCGCACAACTCGCAAAAATACCGTTACAGTTCGTATACAGAACAATTAAGCGTCAGCTGTAATTCCGTCATTAATATCCTTTCCCCATTGATGCTTTACTTTGTGGAGCAAGCTATGAATTCTGAACCAGAAGAATACGAAAAGGCCGCATCCGTACCTGACTTACCAGCCATGTACTGCGAAGTGGCACAAGGACTTGCTTATTTACATAACCGCACCAATGCCACTACAGGACGCACGTTAGCTCGTAGGTTGGGTTGAAGCATGAAACCCAACAACGAAATCTTCAAACATTCCGAGACATTACGACTTACCAACGACGCAAAATTTTATGCGAACCTGATAATACCCAACCTACGCAAAATCAGGTTTTTAGCTTTAACTCAACCCTATTAAAGTATAATCTTGTTTACCAGAATCTGGTTTTCTTTCATATACGATTAAAATAAACAAAATACTTAATGGCTAAAGATGTTTTCCATCAACAGGTAAAAAATGCCTTAATCAAAGATGGGTGGAAGATTACCAATGACCCTTTATGTATTCGTATTAGTGATGCAGTTAAAGTACAAATAGATTTAGCCGCAGAAAGTGCGATTGCAGCAGAACGCGATTCTAAAAAAATTGCGGTTGAAATTAAAAGTTTTATTACAGGTTCTGATATCAATGAATTTCACACAGCCCTTGGTCAATACCTTAATTACTATCTAGCTTTGGAGGAAAATGAACCCGACCGAATTGTCTATTTAGCAGTTCCACATGAAACCTACTTAGATTTTTTCCAACTTGCTTTTGTCCAGCGCACGCTTCAACGTTACCAAGTTAAATTAGTAACTTACGACCCTAAAAAGGAGGAGATTCGGCAATGGATAAAATAGAACGCTATCGACAAATCATCAAACAAATCTTAACCGAACATGTACAAATCAGCTCTAATACCGATACTATTAAGCCAGAACTAATCTTTGACAATAAAAACGACCACTATCAACTAGCTTATGTAGGTTGGCAAGGTGATAAGCGGGTATTTGGTCCCGTGATGCATTTTGATATCCAAAATGGAAAGATATGGATTCAATATAATGGTACAGAAGAACTTGTTGCCGAAAGGTTAGTTGAGTTAGGTGTACCTCCCTCAGATATAGTTATCGGTTTTTATTCCCCATTTAAACGTCAATTTACTTCTTACGCGGTTGAGTGACAAACTAGGTTGTTTCTTAACTAAACGCAACAATCAAAGGACAGTTAAACATTTACGATTTCGTGAAAGGCATTGCGGTGCTATTACTATTTGATTAGGTAATGCATTCAAAGGAGCGATCGCCTAACACTCAAATAAACAACGTGAAAAAGCTGCCATAGGGTGGCGATCGGGTATTGATTGCTCATGTATGAAAGTTGATGAGTGTGCGATCGCTTCGCCTAAGCGTCCGCTCTGCGGAAGCGCTGCTGCAAGCACCGCCGTAGGTTGAGGAGGACACTTCCGTGCGGGGGTTCCCCCCGCCCCAATACCGTTCGGTTAAGGAATTTATTCGTTGAGGCAAGCAGGGGGAGTAGAGTTGCAGGGGGGGAAAGACAGCTTTTCATCAACTCTTTGCCTCAAGAGCCTCCCCTGCTTATCCGAACCGTATTGCCTCCCGCCCTTGGAATGTGTCCGTTTGAGGAAACGAAAACCAACCAATAAAGATAAAATAGGAAGCAAACTCAAACCACCTTGAGCGCTATGAAAACATCACCATTTCAGCAAGCCATTGAATCAGTAGAAAGTTTACCCTTAGAAGATCAAGAAATCTTGCTCGATCTCCTGCAAAAACGATTACAACAACAGCGACGAAATAACTTATACCAAGAAGTTAGCGAAATTAAACAAGAATTTGCTGAAGGAAACGTCAAATTTGGCTCAGTCGATCAATTTTTAGCAGAATTAGATCGACCATGAAAATCGGTTGGACACCCAAATCCCTTCGTGCTTTTAAACGTCTCATGCGTAAAAACCCAAATCTTAGACCGTTAATAGAACAAACATTACGCCAGTTAGCCGAAGATCCCTTTCATCCTACCTTACACACCCACAAGATTAAAGGCGATTTATCAAACATATATATGGTCATGTTCAATTGATTATAGTTATCGTCTTTTGTTTGAATTTGTGGAAAATCCTGAAGATCAAGAAGAAGCGATATTACTCATAAATTTGGGATCTCATGATGAAGTATATTAGCTAGGGCGATCACTGCTCTTGTAAGACTTACTTTGAACGTACCTCAACCCAACACGATAGATAATTTTTATTATTATCGCTAACTCAACCGTGCTGCTGCATGAGTTAATTGTACTGGCAAGTATTTAGATTTAGATAGAGGATTCTGGCTTAAGCTAACTCGGGAAACGGTGCGATTGTTGAATTGCATCGAACTGTTCGTAATCGTTTTAGCATTACATCTGACACTTCTTATCACACACGAGGTGCATTATGGGCGTTGTAAAGCAGGAAACTTCTCCAAAAAGCAAATCCCAGGATTTGCAGCAGACAAGTTCGCAGCAAACAGAACCGTTATCTGAACAGAGCTATCTCTCTCACCAAAGCAATCCTATCGGGCAAACAATTAGTCGCATTAGCAACACTCCCTCGCCAAAAGCCCATGCTGCCATCCTCAATGGTGCTCCAACTCATAGCAGACACGTGCTGCTCCAGTTGCAAAGACAGTACGGAAACCGCTACGTGCAGCAGGTGGTGCAGCAGGCGCGACAAACAGAGCGCTCTAAGATTCAGGCTAAACTCACCCTTGGTGCTGTGGGTGACAAGTATGAACAAGAAGCGGATCGGGTGGCGAAAGAAGTGGTGAGCAATATTTCATCTGCAAGTCAACAGCCAGTGCAGCGGAGGTCGCCAGAGGAAGAAGAACAGGCACAAATGAAACCGGATATTCAACGGATGGCTACGAGTGATGCAACAACCGTAGACCCAAGTATAGAAGATGGCATTCAACAGGCACGGGGCGGTGGGCAACCTCTAGCTGACAGTATCCGAGAACCAATGGAGCAGGCATTTGGAACTGACTTCAATCGGGTGAAGGTTCACACAGATTCTCAGGCTGACCAGTTGAATCAATCGATACAAGCGAAGGCGTTTACTATGGGGCGGGATGTATTCTTTCGTAAGGGGGAATATAATCCGGGAAGTCGGGGAGGGCAGGAGTTGATTGCTCATGAGTTAACGCATGTGGTGCAGCAGGGTGGGGGGTCGGTGATGCGATCGCCTGACAAAGATAGAGTTCAGCCGACTACTGAAACCATCGGGGCATTCTTTAAGTGGCTAAAAGGAGGAAAGGAACCCGATCTATCGAACCTATCTATTGATCAGACAAAATTGGAGTCTAATAAAGAAGTTTACTTAAAAGAATTTTCGACTCGATTAAGAGTTCTAAAACCAGACATCAACGACGAGGTAATACAAGAGCTATATGAGGAACTGATTAATATATTTGTAAAAAAAGATGTCAGTTTAGCTAAAAAATTTTTAGCCTCATTGAGTTCTCGGGCAGGATTAAAGCCTTTAGAACAAGAAAGCGAAAGATTGTATTGGTCAGGTAAACAAAGTCGGCAAAAAGCATACGAGACTTCAGAGCCAATTTCAGGTGCTACAGCACTTGAAAAAACAGAAATAGGAGGATTATTGGACAAGTTTCCACTCTTTGAAGCAATCCCATGGGACTTGTCTACATTGCTTTGGGCGGAAGTTTCACGATGTTTCTCAGTTGGGGCAAGAGGTACAATGAATGTATTCATTGATGGAGGTTTTGCTAAGGGGAATGTCTTTTGGAATGATGAATTGCCAGCTCTAAGGTTTATGCAAAGATATGGTCTTGTAGATAATATTGTAATCCATATTTGGCATACAAAAGATAAAAGATGGATTAAAGAATTTGATATTCAGTCAGAAAATCTGCAAATTGTGTTCAACAAAGCCTTACGAATTTCTGCTCCAACTCCAGAAAAACCCGATAACACCCGAAGTTATCGATATGATAATCCTATTAAAGTTTCTGTTCTTACAAAAGTATTTATGAGATACCTACAGAGTATGAAACGAGAAAAACCGTTAATATTTTATAATTTCAGATTAAAAACTGGTGTTTTTGCCGATGCGGTTAAAAAAGATTATGGCATGGAGGTTTCTTTATTTAATTATGGCTCAGATGCCAAGAAAATCGTTAAGATTGAAGCTTCAAAAGCAGAATTAGAAGGTGTGATAAAAAGCGCAGAACTTTTCTTAATGGAGAATTACTCAGAGTATGAATCCATCGTCGAAGATCTAAACTTCAGCAAAGATGGGATAAAAGCAGGAGATAGTTTTATCGCCAGAAAAGAAGTGTGATCGCCCTTCGATTGGGTTGAAGCATGAAACCCAACAACTCAAGATTCAAACATTCCCGAAACATTACGGTTTACTTTAATATACACGCCTTCATACCGTAAGAAAAGTTGGGTAGAGCGATAGCGACACCCAACTTTGTATCTTAAGAGAAGTAGTAGACCGTCCCAACCTTGGTCAACAAAGACCGCTTCATAGCATGGGTCACTACAACAATAGGAGTGCGAACGGGAGCACAAGAGCGAAGTTATCGCTTTAAGATTAGGTTTTGGGAATATGGGAGCGATCGCCTAACACTCAAACAAACAACGTGAAAAAACTGGCATAGGGTGGCGATCGCTCTTCTTTACCACTGTTCCCGTCAGCGCTTCTCGATAAATCAATACTTTGTGGAGCAAGCTATGAATTCTGAACCAGAAGAATACGAAAAGGCTGCATCTGTGCCAAGCGGCTTGCTGCAAAATGGTTTTTCCCTTGTCCTATCAAGATATTGCAGAAGGTGTGATTAAATGGGAACTGAGCCGACCTTACCGAATTGCCAAGGATGCGGATGGGTATTGTTCCCATTTCGACCGCCAATGCAAAGGCTGTACTGTTCATGACCAACGTCCCATCCCTTGCCGTGCCTACGATTGCCGTAGCGACACCCGCATCTGACTGGACTTTGAAAACAAAATCGTCAATCCCAAAATCAATGATTTAGACTGGCCTCACAACCTAAGCTCCGCAGAAATCGAGCTTCCTGGGAGGGAAAGCGAATGTTCCAAGACCTCGATAGCACCCTCAAAGAATTGCTGATTCAAAAAGTACCAATTAATAACAGCGACACAGATATTAAATTTGAGCTACCAAGTCAAGACTGGGAAAGCAAACTACAGAAAGCAGCAACGATTAATCTATTTCTCTACGACATCCGTGAGAATCTAGAATTACGGAGTAACGAAAGGTTCTTAAACCGCAATGGAGCTACGGGAACTGAAACCATAGCACCCGTCCGCATGGATTTGTCTTATATGATTACGGTTTGGACAAAAGAAATTGCGGATGAGCATCGGTTGGTGGGAAGTATTTTGAAAACTTTGCTGCGCTATCCCACCCTGCCAGATGAAGTCCTTCAAGGGGAAATGAACCAATCCCTTCCCTTGCGTGCTTGGGTGACTCAACCCGAAAAAACGCCCAATATCTGGGATTTTTGGTCTTCTTTAGATGGACGACTGAAAGCTGGTCTAAGTTATATAGTGACAGTTCCCGTTCAACCCTTTGCGCCTGTTGAAGTGCCTCTGGTTACGGAAAAAGTCATCAAATTGGAACATGAGAGAGGATTTTCATGATGACTTTTGTAGGTATTTGTCCCAAAAGTGCATAAGCTGATTTTGCTGGTATTTATTTATGGATAACGACGATTTATCCCAAAAGTGCATAAGCTGATTTTGCTGGCATTTATAAGGTGATTAGTCAGACATCTGCCCTGTTGATCCAACAAGGACTAAAAAAATAAACTATGGATACCTTAAACTTGGGTGCATCAAAAACAGATTTTTTTCATCTTCAGCAAGCTTTGAGTGCGTGGGGCTTCATCCAAGCTCCTATATATAAGACTTTTACTAAAATAACTCAATTTGTCATAAAATTTTTTGTAAAAAAGAATAGCAATGTTCCCGAAAAAACTCTACAATACTGTTAGAAAAATTTCTGGCATATTTACTGTAAAACTTTGAGTAAAAGTAAGTATATGTAATGGAAAAAATTGAAATTCGTCACAAAGTAGCGATCGCCGGAACTACTAGTGATGAAATTACTAAGCAACCTATTGCGGATACTTTTGTTGAACTAATAGGTCAAAATTTACACATTGAAATGAGTGAAAATGGCACCTTCTATTTGATTGACCAACAAACAGGTTTAGTCAAATTGCCTACATCGCTCTCCAAAATTCAGAATGGTTTCTTCTATTTCATGGACTTGCCTAATGGTGAGTATACTTTGAAAGTTTCAGCCCCAAAATTAGAGAGCCGATATGAACCAGTTAAGGAACAGAAGGTTACTCCACCAAATTTACAAGCGAACGTGCAACTATCTCCAACCCGACTAATTGGACGGGTGAGTAGTGATAAGAACGAGCCTATTACCAAAGCCTTAGTTAAACTGGTCGGTAGCGAATACCAAACTTTGACGAACGATAAAGGTGAATATATTTTATTAGGCATCGTAGCTAGTAAACCTAAAGTACAGGTTTCGCATCCAAAGTTTGAGCAATCAAACCAAGAAGTAGAACTGATTGCAGGAATTGAACACATTCAAGATTTCAGCTTAAAACCATTAAGTTGAGTTCAATTGTGATGTCAAAAATCTACACGACTACACAATAGCTGTTGTAGTTGATATCAGTTGAATAATTAAGCAATGCAGTGAACACCTATTCTCTATAAGGAGAGTGTCATGGCTGAATATTTATCTCCTGGCGTTTATGTTGAAGAAGTACCCTCACTTATCAAACCAATTGCTGGCGTCAGCACTAGCATCGCTGGATTTCTTGGTGTTGTACCAAATGTTCTAACTATTGGCTCTGTAGTCGATCAAATTATTGGTAAGGTGGAGCGTTCAGGCGAGGGTCTAAAGAAAGAATTCCAATTAAACAAGGAGCATTACCCAGTAAAGACAGATGCGGGTACTTTTGAATTTCACGTAAGTGGTAAGCCAGAGCCGATTCCTGGAGTCACTCTCGAAAACAAGGTCAACGAGAAAGTTTCCGTCGTACACTTCGCCTTCGACGATCCGCAGAACCTTCCACCAGATGGAGCAGAAATCAGGGGAAAATACGAACGTGTATTTAATCCTGTGGATGTTGGTCAGGTTAAGCTATGCACCAACTTTACCGAGTTTACAAAATCCTTTGGTGACTTCACTACAGATCCTGGACAAAATATACTAGCTCATGCAGTGTATGGGTTTTTTAACAATGGTGGATCTCGCTGCTATGTAGTCCGGGTAAACGAACAAAATGACATTAACAGCCAATTCCTAGAGCGGACATTTGAGCCGATTGACGAAATTGCAATAGTTGTAGCTCCAGGCATAACAGATGATGCTATTCGCGATGCCATTATCACTCACTGCCAGGTGAGAACCCAAGACCGTTTTGCCATCCTTGATAGCCCACGTGACGTAGAGGATAGTAATAAATTAGTTGATATAACAAAGTTTTCCCTGTCTAATCTTGAAAACGTCCAGCCAAATAATTCAAACTACGCTGCTTTCTATTTCCCTTGGATAGAAGTTTTTGACCCAGCCACAAAGAAACGCGGTCTATACGTGCCGCCCAGCGGTCATATTGCTGGAATATATGCCAGAGTTGATACTAACATAGGAGTACATAAAGCCCCTGCAAATGAGGTTATATTCGGTGCATTAGGACTGAAGTACAACATTAGCAAAAACCAACAACAATCGCTAAATCCTCAAGGTGTCAACTGTATCCGCAACCTTAACGGCAACTTTCTGGTGTGGGGAGCAAGAACTATTGGTGGAGATGCTAACTCCGACTTGAAATATATTAATGTCCGCCGCACGCTGCTGTTTCTGAGGGAATCTATTGATGAAGGCACGCAATGGGTTGTTTTTGAGCCAAATACCCCAAATTTGTGGAAGAGAATTACTCGTAATGTCTCGGATTTTCTAACCACTGTCTGGCGTTCTGGCGCATTGTTTGGTGACACTCCTCAACAGGCGTTTTATGTTAAGTGTGATGCTGAAACAAACCCTCCAGAAGAGCGAGAATTGGGTCGAGTGGTTACGGAAATTGGGGTTGCAATTGTCCGTCCTGCGGAATTTGTCATCTTCCGCATCAGCCAAATTACACCTCTAACGAACGGTTAAGCCTTTCGCATCCCTTATACATAATGGAGGCTTTTGATGCCAACAGTCTATAAGACTCCGGGAGTTTACAGAGAAGAGGTTTTTCTACAACCCCAAGAAACACTGCCTACTGGCATTCCTGCATTTATTGGCTTTGCTTCGGCGATCGCATCCTTAGAACAATTGCCATCAGGAATTGAGTTTCCTAAATCTCTTCCTGACTTCCTTAAGGGCAAAATCGATTATGACCCAAAGAAAAAGCTTCTGGTTTTTCCAGGTGTCATGAGCGCAGACATCAGGGATGAGTTGTTAAAACTCTCAGGAGACTTATTATTCAAAAAAGCAATACAGTCCCTTTTTGAAAATGCTCAACAAGTTGTCAGTCTGCACCGCAAACGAGACTTTGATAATGAGTTGCTCCCTCCACCTGAGAGCTACTTAGCAGAGGCAGTGAATGGTTTTTTTGAAAATGGTGGCATCCGTTGCTATGTAGTGCGTGCTGTCTCTGAGTCCTCTGAGCTAGATGAGAAAAAAAAGGCGCTGATTCAAGCTTTGAGAGTATTAGAGCCTTTGAACGACCTAGACTTGGTTGCAATTCCCGATGCCATGACATTGCATCCAAACGAGGAAGCAATTATTGAAGTGCAGCGAGAAGCTTTACAGCACTGTACAACTTGTGGCGATCGCATTGCCATACTGGATGCATTACCCAGCCTAGAGAATAGTCAGCCCAAACTGACGTTCAAGGAGGACATTAAATCCCATCGTGAGCGGATCGTAAGTCAAAAAGAGGCTTACAACGGAGTCTTATACTTTCCTTGGTTAAAAATAAAAAATGCTCAAGATTATCCCAAGCAGGATAATCAATTAGAGAAAGGTCGCTTAGTTCCTCCCTGTGGACACGTTGCTGGAATTATTGCCCGTAGCGATCGCAACCGTGGTGTCTTCAAAGCCCCAGCCAACGAAGAAATCTATGATGCCCTCGATTTGGAAGTGCCTGTTGACAACTCAATTCAAGACGAGTTGAACCCTTTAGGCATTAATTGCCTGCGGGCTTTCCCAGGTAGAGGAATTCGCGTTTGGGGAGCGCGGACGCTTGCGGGTAACGATCCCAACTGGCGTTATGTCAACGTTAGGAGGCTGTTTCTTACCCTCACACGCTGGATTGACCAGAATATGTTCTGGGCAACTTTTGAACCTAATGGTCTACTGTTGTGGCTGCGGATTCAACGAGAACTGAGTTTTTATTTAGAAACATTTTGGCTTGCAGGTGCTTTGCAAGGAGAAACCCGTCAGCAAGCATTTTACGTTAAATGCGATGAAGAAACAAATCCACTCTCAAACCGCGAAACTGGGCAGGTTGTCACTGAAATTGGTCTTGCTCCCAATGCCCCAGCGGAATTCATAATTGTCCGCATTGTTCACCGGATCAGTGCATCTGAAATCACACAGCCCTACATATAAGCAGAGAAATTACCAAACGAACCACACTAAATTTTAAGGAGGCTAAATTATGGCAAACGATGATCTTCCATACCGTGGCTTTAATTTTAGGGTTGAAATTGATGGCATCAGCGAAGCTGGCTTTCAAGAATGTAGCGGTTTAGATGTGACAACCGATCCCGTGGAATACCGGGAAGGAACTGACCCCAATCATGTACGGCATCTAACAGGACTCAACAAATACTCACCCATTACACTCAAACGCGGTGTTAGCGACTCCTCCAGCCTCTGGGATTGGCGGAAAAAGGTGATTGATGGTAAGACCGAACGTAAAAACGTATCAATTGTATTACTCAATGAAGCCCGAGAGGAGAAATTGCGCTGGAACCTAAGTAAAGCATGGCCCTCCAAATGGACAGCTCCCACTTTTAACTCTACCAGCAACGAAGTAGCGATTGAATCACTAGAAATTGTCTACGACGAAATGAAGAAAGGTTAATAGTTAATAGTTAATAGTTAATAGTTAGTTGTTAGTTGTCAATAACTACTATCTACTAACCACTAACAACTAACCACTTCTTACTACTATGCTACAAACTGAATTTACCTTTACTCTACCAATGGGCTATGTTGATGAAGAAGGCAATCTGCATCGAGAAGGTGTTATGCGTTTGGCAACAGCCCTAGATGAAATTGCCCCTCTCAAAGACCCCCGCGTGCGAAGCAACCAAGCATACTTGCTATTGATTTTGCTGTCGCGAGTCATCACTAAACTCGGCACTCTGGAGTTCATCACTCCTAAAGTGATTGAAAACTTGTTTGCAGGTGATTTAGGTTATTTGCAAGACCTCTACTGCCGCATTAATAAAAATGGGCACGATCGCGTCCGTACAAACTGCCCTCACTGTGAAAAACAGTTTGATGTAGAACTGAGTAGTATGGGGGGATAATTGGCTACCCCTTGGAGCGGCTCTATAAGGAGGTAGCCTACATTGCCTATCACTTCCATTGGTCGCACGAACATATTCTAACGCTAGAGCATACAGAGCGCTTGCGTTGGGTTGCAGAGATTGCTGACATCAATCAGCGCTTTAACGAACAACTTTAATCACTAGGAGTTAACAACCGATGCCTTCTTTGGGTATGAATGCTGCCTATGCTGCTGGCACCAACATTGCAGGTGTTACGCTTGACCCTTTCCATGCTTTCAATTTCTTAATTGAAATTGAAGGAATTTTGGTGGGAGGTTTTTCTGAGTGCAGTGGTCTGGAAGTAGAAACGGAGTACTATGATTACCGTGAAGGAGGTGTAAATGAGTATGTACACCGCTTTATCGGTCCAACTAAATATCAACCCCTAGTCTTAAAACACGGGCTGACCGTAATTAATGGGTTGTGGACTTGGCATCAAGAGGTTACTCAAGCAATTGATACAGGGACATTTAAACGTCGAAACGGCACGGTTTACTTGTTAAGCAAGCAAAAAATTCCAATAAAGTGGTGGAACTTTAAAGACGCTTTTCCTTGTAAGTGGACTGGGCCACAACTTAAGGCTGACTCTGGCGATGTTGCTTTCGAGAGTGTAGAACTTGCCCATCGAGGACTTAGCTAACCCACATCTACCAGAGTTTCTTCAAAATTCTTTAAACTTGTTTATTTATATCTGGCAGATTTGTGACACCTATGGCAGAGTCATCTCAACAACCTGCAACACAAACAAACGATACATTACCATCTTCCACGCATATTCAGCGCTTTGAGCATCGCCGCACTGAACCTTGTGGAATAGTTGATGTTCGACCATTGCAATCTCGGTTTACCCGTGTACCAGAGTGGATTGTACAGCGTTCAGCCGTGCTGGATGGAATACTAAAACGCTATAGCAGTCAAAACAATACTTCAGCAGAAGAAGCCGATCTAGTACTTGTTGCCCCGTCACAATCAGTGCCTAGAGATGACACTCTGAATTTACCAAGCGCAACTCAAACAACAACAGCATCTTCTGTACCAATTGCCCGTGCTAGTCGTGCAGAGTTAACAACCAACTTCAGTCCCACTCCTACAGAATCTTCTCCTGTTTCCTCTAAGGTGGTCAAATCCTATCCCTTAGAAAAAAAAGGAGTAGGGGGAGTGATAAAGGACACGGGGACATCTTCCCCCACTACCCCATCCCCTCCTTCTGGTCAATTTCGTGTAAGCCGCAAGGCAATTCCCTTACCCAAAATTCAGGAAAGTACTTCTTCCCAAACTGAATCAGGTTCATTACTTTCTGCAAATACTCAGGCAAATTACACGGTCGTTTCAGCCAAAAAAGACTTGGGAGAGGGAAAAAGTGAAGATGAGGACGAAGCTTCTAGCATAACTTACTCGTCAATTGATGCTTCAAACCATCCTCTGGCTGAAGAAATAACTCCCATTTCGCACCAATCCCAAAATCCCGAACCATCGCTAATTTTTCCCAAACGCCTTTCACAAAACTCTACTAATTATTCGGAAAATTTTGCATCTTCATCCCAGTTAGGGATAGAAAGTTTCTCTAATAATCAAAAATCTATTCAAACAAATTTTTATCAATCTATATTCGCTAGGGAAATTACAACCCAACCAGAAATTTCTCAAATTTTAGCAAAATCTCTAATATTACCAAAACGTCTTTCACCAAGTACTAAGAATTTGGAAAATTTTGGTGATTTATCTGAGTTATCAAGAGGGAATATTTTTTCTAATCAAAACTCTATTCAAACAGATTTTTATCAACCAAATATTTCTCAATCTATCAGAAATCAACCTACATTAGCTAGAGAAATTGCAAACCAACCAGAAATCTCTCAAATTTCAATTCCATCTCTAATATTACCAAAACGTCTTCAACAACCCGCAACTTCTGATAGTACTCCTATTACTTTTGAAAGTGATATAGAAGGGTTAGTGAAATCCTCTAGTCAACGAAATTTCACTCAACCTCAATCAAGTATGATTGGAAAGGAAATACTAAAATTTCCACCCCAACAGTCAGCCAAATCACTAATATTGCCAAAACCTCTTTCACCAAGTAGTAAGAATTTGGAAAAATCTAGTGATTCATCTCAGTTATCAACAACAAATATTTTTTCTAATCAAAACTCTATTCAAACAGATATTTATCAATCTACTAGAAATCAACCTACATTAGCTAGAGAAATTATAACCAAACCAGAAATATCTCAAATTTCACCTCCATCTCTAATATTGCCAAAACGTCTTCAACAAATTCCCTCAACTTCTAGTACTCCTGTTACTTTTGAAGGTGATATAGAACGGTCAGTGAAATCCTATAGTCAACGAAATTTCACTCAGCCGAATCTAGCACCAAGTTCTAGAAATAACACTCAACCTCAATCAAGTATGATGGGAAAGGAAATACTAAAATTTCCACCCCAACAGTCAGCCAAATCACTAATATTGCCAAAACCTCTTTCACCAAGTACTAAGAATTTGGAAAAATCTGGTGATTCATCTCAGATATCAACAGGAAAAATTTTTTCTAATCAAAAATCTATTCAAACAAATTTTTATCAATCTACTAGAAATCAACCTACATTAGCTAGAGAAATTATAACCAAACCAGAAATCTCTCAAACTGCAACACAATCTTTGATATTGCCAAAACGTCTTCAACAAGAATCTTCACCAACTGCTGATAGTACTTATGTTCTCTTGCAAGGTAGAGTTGAACGTCCCTCTATTTCAGGAAACTTAACTCAGCCAAATATTGCACAAACTCCCATAAACAAAACTCAACATTTACCACCGATTGTTGGAGAAATTCCTTCTATCAATCAATTATTACAGTCACAAAAATCATTGATATTACCAAAATCATTTTCACAAGAAGCTACTAAGAATTATGAAAAATATAGTTCCTCATCTCAATTAAGAATAGACAACAGTTTCCAGATTCAAACAGATAAACCAAAAACTATAAATCAACCTATACTAGCTAGGGAAATTGCAACCAAACCAAAAATTTCTCAAATATCAACACAATATTTAATATTACCAAAACGTTTTCAACAAGAAACTTCACAAAATTATGGTATAAGTCATGTTAGCTTACAAGATGGTATAAAACAGTCATCGAAACAGGAAAATTCAACTCAGCAGAATATTGCAAAAGTTTCCACAAAGACCGCTCAAAACCAATTACCTATTGTTGGGGAAATTGCATCCAGGTTGCATGAATTTCCACAACCAGAACCATCGCTGATTTTACCAAAGCGCTTGAGTGAAGCCTCTACTAGGAATGCTGAAAGTTCCGGACGCTCTCGCAATTTACCCACAAGTACGTTGCAACAGAAAGTAGGACGTGAGAGTAGTTTAAAAACTTCTGTTGTCGCAAGTGCGCAAAGTGTAGGACCTTTACAAGCGATCGCCTCAGAAATTCCTTCGACTGAGAATTCGTTAGAACAACAGAACATGGTTTGGCGTAAAAATGTAAGTACAGCCTCATCTGAAGATTTGTTTCCTCATGTCAGCAATAGCAACCATCAGGCTGGGATGCCTCTAGCAATTAATTCAGTAAGAGGAGGACAATATATTGACGATCGCAAAATCTCAACCACATCCAGCCCTAACTCCATTGCTACAACAGAGGTGAACAACGCAAGACAGACCACAACAGCAACACCAGCGCAAACAAATGCACAAACCAATGAAATCAATGTGGCGCAGATTGCCGAACAGGTGAGCCGCATTCTACATCGCAACTTATCTATTGAACGCGAGCGTCGGGGGATGAATCTATGGTACTAGCAGGAGCTGCATCAAAAAGCGTAACCAAGTTAGAAATTCAACCGCTCAATCCTTTAACCATGTCACCAAGCGGGGGACCAATCAAAGTAGCTTTTAATCCCAATTCCTATTCAATTACAAAGAGTGTAACTTGGAAAACTCCAGACAGCACAACAGGTGAGGGAAAAACACAAGAATTACTTAATGCTCCTAAATTAACTTTTGGTGGTGGCAGCAGTCGTATACTTACCATCAATGAGCTTTTTTTTGATGTCACTGAACCAGGTAGTGGAAAAGATGTCAGGGAAAAAACCAACAAGATAGTTGCGCTCACCCGCATTGACAGAACTTTTAAACAGCCTCCAGCCTGTCGCGTAAGTTGGGGAAGTGCTCCTAGTGGTTCTGACTTTCCTTTTGATGGGGTCATTACAGATTTAACACAAACATTCACGCTTTTTAAAAAAGAAGGTACTCCAGTTCGGGCGACGTTGAGTGTTACCTTCACAGAATATCTAAAACCAAAGGATGACCAACGCAAAACTGACCCAGAACTAACCACCCACACGGTCAAACGCGGCGATAGCCTAAGCCGCATTGCAGGTAAACTCTATGGAGATCCAACGCGCTGGCGCTTAATTGCGGAAGCTAACGGTCTGGACGACCCGCGCCTGCTGGAGATTGGCAAGGTTTTAACTATTCCACAAGTGTACTAGGGGGAAATATGACGGTTGCTTCTATATATAACTTTTCACGGCATATAGAAAAGGTAATTTTGTGGGTTTCCCAAGCCCTGATTTTGACCTTCGTCATTTTCATTAATCTAAATTTATTGAGGATGAGACTGTGGAAAAAGCTATGCTGTTCCGTGGTTTGAGGATGAACCGTGAAAAGTAGCGCTTCTAAAGAACTGTTTCTACCAGATTTTGATGTCCTCGTTAACAAATCGCCGATACCTCTGGATGCGGAGTTACAGCTGATTGGCATTACAGTTGATGAGGATGTAAATATACCCAGTATGTTTACTTTGGAATTTGCTGGACTAGACGAGCGACCATTACCTGATATTCCGTTGATTGACAAACCCAATCTCTTTGAGATCGGTAGTGAGATTACTGTCAAACTGGGTTATCACCACGGTAAATTAGAAACTGTGATGATAGGCGAAATCGTTGCCTTAGAGCCAGAATTTCATTTCCAATTACCGCCTAGCTTGAGGGTGCGGGGTTACGATCGCCGCCATAGACTGCTCAGAGGTCGCAAAACTCGAACATTTCTCAACAAAACAGATAGCCAGATTGCAACTCAAATTGCTCAAGAAGCAAAGTTAACCCCCCAAGTCATAAATAGTAAAGTCACACATGAGTACGTGCTGCAAGCAAACCAAACAGATTGGGAATTTTTGCAAGCCCGTGCCCGTCAAATTCAGTATGAGGTGGTCGTAGAAGACAAAAAACTGTTTTTCCGACCTGTGGGCAATGACAAGCCCGAGATTATAACCTTAACCTTCATGGATGATTTGCTGGAGTTCTACCCCCGCGTCTCTGCTGTGGGTCAGGTTGATGAAATTACCGTACAAGGATGGGACCCCTTACTAAAAAAACAAAAAATCGTTGGGCGCGGTAACAAAGAAGGTTCTAAAATGGGTGGCAAAAAAAGTGGCGCAGCGCAAAGCCAAACAGCTTTTAGCAAGGCTAGTGGAGTTTGGACTTCTCACCCGATTAGAACTCAGCAAGAAGCCGATCAACTTGCCAATGCTAATTTTAATGCTGGAGTACTCAGTTTTATTACAGGTGAAGGAGTTTGTCATGGGCGAACCGATTTAAAAGCAGGCAAAGTTATCAAAATCGATGGCGATCGCATTGGTAAACAGTACCGAGGACAGTACTACGTCACCGCAGTAAATCATCGCCTCAACGCTAGGACGAGCCACTATGGACCTGGTGGTTACTACACTCATTTCACTGTTCAGAGAAATGCTTTTTAGTGGTTAGTAGGAAATTGACCAATGACAAATGACAAATACATTAAGGGAGTATAACAATCGTGAGTTTATTTGATGTACTGGTTGACACGCAAACGCAGCAGGAAATGTCCCAGAAGATTTATGGGGTAGTGATTGGAATTGTTAGTAACATCAATGACCCGAACAAGCTTGGACGGGTAAAAGTCAAATTTCCCTGGTTAAGCGACAAGGATGAAAGCTATTGGGCACGCATTGCTACACCAATGGCAGGTTCACAACGAGGCATTTATTTTCTCCCAGAAATTAACGATGAGGTGCTGGTCGTTTTTGAACATGGAGACGTGGGTTTTCCTTACATTCTTGGTGCTTTGTGGAATGTTAAAGATGTTCCTCCTACAGAGGCTAAACAAGACGGTAAAAATAACATTCGCTTGATAAAATCCCGTAGCGGTCATGTGATCTCTTTAGATGATACACAAGGACAAGAAACTATCGAAATTCTTGATAAGAGTAAAAAGAACAGCATCAAAGTTGATACGAAAACCAATACTATTACCATCACAACAGACAAAGATATTACACTCTCTGCCCCCAAAGGCGTCATCAAGTTAGATGCCAAAAAAATTGAAATAAATTCCCAAAATACAACCGACATTACAGCAAAAGCAGGGATGAATATCGAGGCCAAGGGCATTATGAATATTAAAGGCAGAATAATAAATCTTAATTAGTTAGTAGTTATGAGAAAACCAGCAGCAAAACAAGGCGATACAATAGTAGCAATCGACACACACCTCGTAATTGTGCCGCCGCTTGCGGCACCAGTACCTACGCCTTTGCCATTCAAGGGCACCATTACTGGCAATCTCAGCCCCAATGTCAGAATCATGAGAATGCCAGCCGCTACAGTGGGTAGTATCGCTATTAATATACCACCGCATATTGTTCCACCTCCAGGCTCATTCGTGAAACCACCGTTTAACAGAGGCACGATCGTATTTGGTAGTGCCACAGTTAAAATTAACGGCAAAATGGCAGCGAGGCTTGGCGACCAAGCTTTAACTTGCAATGACCCAGCAGACTTGCCAGTAGGACGGGTAATTGCGAAAGGCACAGTCTTTATTGGTTAACAAGGAGAGTAAGATGTCTAAACCGTTTTTGGGAAAGGGTGTAGGCTTTCCGGTGACAGTGGAAAATAATGGCGTACTTGCCCAAGCTGCGTATGAAGAGAGCATTCGCCAGTCGGTTTGGATCGTCCTTGGTACTGCCAAAGGTGAACGGGTTATGCGCCCAGATTTTGGCTGTGGAATTTACGATTTGGTGTTTGAAGTGAATTCCCCTTCCACCGTTGGAAAGGTGTCTCAATCTGTACGAGAGGCGTTGCTTTTGTTTGAACCACGTATTGACGTACTGGATGTGCAGGTAGGGTCAGTTTCTGACTTTGAAGGAGAGAAACTGTTAATCAACATTGACTATCAAGTTCGGGCTACCAACAACGTCTTCAACCTGGTTTATCCCTTCTATCTAGAAAGGAGTGCAGGCTGATGGCAAAACCGCCACCTATTGACTCCCGCACGGCAAAGGATATTGCCAAACAGGTGCAAAATCTGTTACTAGAATATGCATCAGATTGGAAAGAATTTGAGGAGGATACCGCGACAGGCGATCGCCCGCTCAAAGGAATGAGTGGTGCATTGATTCATATCTTTGCTCGTTACGCCGAAATTATTATTCAACGGCTTAACCAGGTGCCGTATAAAAATTTTCTGGCATTTCTGGATTTGTTAGGTGTTTCACAACTGCCGCCTCAGCCAGCTAGAGTACCATTATTGTTTACTTTAGCAACTGGTAGTGAGATTGATGCTATTGTTCCTGCCGGAACTCAGGTGGCAGCACTACCTGTAGAAGGTGAAGATGAACCAGTGATTTTTGAAACAGAACGCAATTTGCTAGTTACGGCAGCACAATTGAAAGCTATATTTGTACGCGATCCCAATAAAGATTTTTATAGTAATTACAGTAATTACAGTAATATAACTACTTACGACAGTGATAATACGGAAGAAAAACGATTGCGTGATCTTCCGGTTTTTGAGGGTGAAGTTAAGATTGAGCATCGTTTTGACATTATTAGCAATACTTTACTAAAACCTTCCGATTTGCAAACTTTAACCTTGACTTTTTCGCTCAAGGAAGATTTACAGAATCCAGAATCTCGCTCTTTAAAATGGGAAATTTGCGATGGGCTGCAATGCTTCCCCATTTTTGGCATTAACGACCAAACGAGCGGTTTGACTAGAAGTGGTACAGTCGTTTTTACCAATCTTGGCGAAATTATCCGCAATATTGTTAGTTCAAATAATTTAGAAACAAGGCGATCGCTGCGTTGCCAATTGCAAACTCCTATTTTTCAAAGCTCTAAACTACCTTTTATCAATAGTGTCAGTCTACAAGCGACATTGGGCAATACCGGACAACCTATAGAAGAAGCATTTTTTAACTTACTACCACTCGATTTGAGCAAACCTTTTTTCCCGTTTGGAGAACAGCCTAAGTTTGGGGATACGTTGTATTTAGCAAACCAGGAAGCCTTTTCAAAAAGTGGTGCCACTGTCACTCTTCATATAGATTTAGCAGACCTTGCATCTGCTGGAATACCATTACCCATCACAAACAAAGACCCAAATGCCACATTGGAATGGGAAGTTTGGACTGCTCGGGGATGGATTTCTGTAGGAACTTCTACACCAACTGGTCCTGTAGAACCTCTATCACCACCGCAGGTAAAGTTTCGGGATACAACTCAAGCTTTCACTGTCCCTGGCTTTGATCGAGTTGTAGAATTTATCTTACCGGAAAATTTCGAGCCAACAACAGTTAATGGAATTGAAAACTTTTGGCTGCGAGTGCGAATTAAATCTGGCAATTATGGCGAAGATGCTCGTTACCAAAAAGATGAGAATACTTTTGGAGGGTTCAGTTTCGTTCCTGCAAGCTTCAAGCCACCTTTGATTAACTCGTTAAAAGTTGACTACGCTTTGACAACTCCACAGCAGCCAACTGATGCTATAGAAACCTATAACGATTTCAGTTTTCAATCCATCTCCTCTAGTTTAGGCTTTGAACCATTTAAACCTATTACCGATGTTGTACCAACCCTCTATCTAGGTTTCAGATTACCAGAGAACCGCAGCCGGTTTCCCAATCTCACTCTTAGCATTTACTTCCAGGTGGCAGATGTTGTTTATAATCCAGACATAAAGACCAACAATTCCTCATCTTCTTCCCTATCCCAGCGATCGCCACGCTTAACTTGGGAGTATTGGAGTAACAAAAGCAACAACTGGGAACGGTTGAACCTAGAGGATGATACTGAAGCCTTCACCCACTCGGGTTTGGTGGAATTGTTACCACCGGAAGATTTTATTGCAAAACAAGATTTTAACTTACAGGAAAAACTTTACTGGCTACGTGTGTATAAAGAACCAAGTTCTGGTGAATATTTTGTCAAACCCCAGTTAAAACGGGTACTGCTGAATACAATGATCGCCATTCAATCCCTCACTGTCAGCGATGAAATTCTGGGTTCGAGCAACGGTACAGAAAATCAAAACTTTCGCACCACACAATCACCAGTTCTTAAAGGAGAACATTTGGAAGTTAAAGAGCCAGAAATACCCTCATTTGAGGAACAAGAAATTATCAAAAATATATATGGTGAAGATGTAGTTTCCATAATGAGCGATGAAAGCGGACGACCTGAGGAAATCTGGGTGCGCTGGAGTGAAGTACCAGATTTTTATGGTTCAAGAAGGCGCGATCGCCATTACATCATTGACCGTAACTCAGGAGAAATTGGCTTTGGCGATGGCTTAAAAGGACTCATTCCCCCACTTGGCATTGCAAATGTGCGGATGAGGAGATATCAAGCGGGAGGTGGCACAAAAGGCAACCGACCCGAAAACACTATTGTCCAACTTCAAACCACCGTTCCTTATATTGATGCAGTAACTAATCCAGAAGCCGCAACAGGAGGTGCTGATGCTCAAACATTAGATACCCTGGTAGAACTAGGACCGCGCACCGTTCGTCACGGAGGACGTGCAGTCACCTTTGAAGACTATGAAGACTTGGCAATGCAAGCGACACCAGAAGTCGCACGAGCAAAAGCTGTACCCTTACTTAACCTATCTGCAAAACCACTAGATATTCAAACTTTTAACCCACTCGTCGGTGAAAATTTATCGTCGTTCCAGCCACCTAAAGCCCCAGGCGAAGTAAGCATCATCATCGTGCCTCGTACTTCCAACCCCAAACCTTTGCCCAGCCAAGAACTCATGGAGCGTGTCCAAAACTATTTAGAAAGTCATGCTATTGGAACTGCAAAAATATGGGTGGTTGGTCCGGTATACGTAGAAGTCAGTATCAGCACAACAATTGTCCCAACATCTCTAGAGGGAGCTAGTAGAGTACAACAAAGTGTTAACACCGCTTTGATCAACTTCTTGCATCCACTAACCGGTGGTTTTGATCGGCTAGGTTGGCAGTTTGGTCGGCGACCCCACAAATCGGATCTCTACGCCCTACTTGAAGCAGTACCAGGCGTTAACTATGTCCACAGTCTAAGCGTTGAACCTATCGACAACCCACTAGAAAAAATACCGGAAGAAATTAAGAAAATTCTTGACACAGAAAGGTTTCTAGTTTACTCCGGTAAACATAAAATCAAGCTTTCATCTAATTTATTATAAATAAAACTATGCCGATACAACTGCCTAACCTAGACGATCGCACCTATGACGATCTAGTTCAAGAAGCCCTCAGCCTGATTCCCACTTATGCGCCGGAGTGGACAAATCATAACCCTTCCGATCCTGGTATTACGCTGATTGAATTGTTTGCCTATCTGACCGAAATGCTGAACTATCGGCTAAATCTGGTCACAAATGCCAACAAACAGGCTTTTCTCAATTTGATTAGCGAGAGCAAATACCCTCTTGATGAGAAAATTCTGGATGAGAAAACGTTAAATGAAAAAATTCAAGAAGCCGTACTGACACTACGTAGCCCTAACCGTGCGATAGGCTGCGAAGATTTTGAGACTTTGGCGTTAGCAGCAAATCCTCAAGTAGCCCGTGCTAGATGTTTACCTAGGCGCAATCTAAAATACGAAAACTCACAGAATTCACAAGAAAGACCTGGACACGTCAGTGTTGTGATTGTTCCTAAATTAGCTGACCTGTTCTTATATAATAATCCAACGTTTACAGACTATACCGATAAAGCAAGCCCAGTTACTACAGTCGCATTGCCCCTGTACAGCGGTCGCAATCAGTTTCTGTACGTAGGATTAAGGGTTCCCTTCAAAGGTCTTCAGTTTCAGCTTAAGGTTGAGGGCCAAAATTACAATCTGAAATTTGAGTATTTTGATGGCTCAGATTGGAATCAGGTAACGATAACAGACCACCAGTTAGTTGATGAAACTGCAAATTGGACTGCAAGTGGCTTGATTAAATTTGAGCCGCCAAAAAACTGGAAACAAACCACACTAAACGGTGTCACTGATTATTGGCTCCGCATTTCTACAACAACAGATCCCAGTGCCACTGCTGAAGCTTTCCAAATCATTCCAAAACTAGACGTGATTGAGTCTGTTGAAGATTATCTGAAAGACCGACGGTTGCTAACTACAAAATTACATATAGTTGAACCTCGTTACGTTCATATAGGGGTACATCTAACTCTTTACCTCAAGTCTGATGCTCTGAAACAGGATGTTGAAGCACGTGTAGTGGATGCTCTGAAGAAATTCCTGCATCCAAATAAAGGTGGTATGGAAGGTAAGGGGTGGCAATTTGGTCGTAATGTTTATGTTTCTGAAATTTACCAACTGCTCGACCAGTTGCCTGGGATAGACTACGTACAACAAATTGGCGATCGCCCGGAGTTGACAGTTAGAAACTCCCAAAATCCAGACAACGAAGATTCCGATGCTACTGGACGTCTGCTCAAAAATGAGAATAGCAAACTGATTGCAGTAAAAGTTAAGGCAGAAGAACTCGTTTCGTTCACTAAAATCGAGCTTGAATTTGAGCCGAAAGAATCTTAGGTTTCAAAGAGATAAACTATGGTTAGAAACCCGACGCGATCGCCCAGTCATTTAATGGATTATCTTCCTGCTATTTACCAGGAAGATCCATTTCTTGGTCAATTTCTTTTGGCAATTGAAAAAGTACTGCTGGGAATTGAGGATGATGTTAAGTTTGAAGCCAGAGAACTGGAAAAAACAATTGCTTCTATTGCGACCTTTTTCGATCCAATTGGAAATGAATCGCAACCATCACAAAATCGTCAACGCACTCCAAAAGAATTTCTCAGTTGGCTGGCTAGTTGGGTCGCTTTGAGTTTGCGCGATGACTGGGAAGAAGAAGCTCAACGCAGATTTATTAGCCGAATTGTCTCTCTTTATAAAAAGCGAGGGACTAAGGTGGGAATGGAAGAGATGCTCAAGACATACACTGGTATGGGCGTTGAGGTTAATGAC
Source organism: Cyanomargarita calcarea GSE-NOS-MK-12-04C (assembly GCA_019359595.1). Lineage (GTDB taxonomy): Bacteria > Cyanobacteriota > Cyanobacteriia > Cyanobacteriales > Nostocaceae > Cyanomargarita > Cyanomargarita calcarea. The sequence continues at coordinate 126,017 of JAHHGZ010000011.1, read as the reverse complement.
GAATTTCCAGATCCAATACAAATTGGTGTGGTTTCTACAGTGGGGGTAGACACTAGGATTAGTGAGGGATTGCCTCATTACTTCAAAGTCAAAATCATTTTGGAAAAGTTAAATGACCTGAGTAGATTTGCTCGGAAAAAACAGATTGCCCGAGCCATCATTGAACAGGAAAAGCCAGCCCACACCTTTTATCGTCTAGAGGTTGTAGTGCCAAGCACGATTCAGGTTGGAAACAAGTCACGAGCAACCATTGGCGTAAATACTTTTCTTGGAGATATACCCGAAGAAGTTTAACTCAGTAGTAAAAAAATTTGAATTCAAGGATATATATTATGGCAGATGACAAAATACCAGAATACATAGACAAGCGACTGCGCTATTTTTACAATCAGTTTCTACAAGAACAGGATTTTACAGAGGAGCAAAATTACCACATTGACAGACAACGACGTCATAATCGTCTGCTACATACTCCTGGTGTTCCTGACGGTGGCGGTCTAGACGTTATAAAGACGGGTGATACTCAGGTACGAGTAGATCCTGGCACTGCAATTGATGGACAGGGTAGGCAAATACTTTTATCAAAAAGTCGGTCAGTAGATATAAAAGACAACGAAGGTAAACTTTTCCAACAGGGACAATTAGTTTACTTGGTGATTTCTTACTCAGTGCAGCCATCGGACAAGACAACTGTGGGTGGTGAAGGAGAAACAAGGTGGTTGGAGTCGCCGGAGATTAAATGTTACGACCAAGATCGAGTTCCTACTGATGAGGATATTAAACTACGGTTGGCGCAACTGAAAATTGGTGAAGGTGGCAGAATCGATGAAGTAAATACTAAGGTTCGCAAAACAGCGGGAGGCAAAACTGCTTTCTCTACAAACTCAATTGATGAAACTCTATTAAAAGAAACTGTGCGGGCAAAACTCGTCACCAAGGGGGACGGACATGAACATTCGAGTGGAGATGGTGCCAAGATTAAACATAGCAATCTAGATCTGGGTAACGATAGGAATCCCCACAAAACTACGGCGGCAGATGTCAACGCCTTATCGTTGAATGGCGGCACAGTCAAAGGAAATGTGACAATTGATAATCCTGGTAGGCTAGATGTTTTCGGCAGAACTTTTCTCAAAATAAAGATGCCGGGGGTATTCGATGGAAATAATAACATCTCCGACAAAGGTTCTCTCTTCGTGGTAAATACTGAACAAAAGTCCTATGCATTGGTAGCTAAAGTTTCAACTACAGAAAACGAGGTGCCTCAGAAAAAACCGATTCCTCCAGCTGCTATAGTGGCGATCGCATCGTTTGATGGTGTTCATGGCATTTATGCTACTTCCAATACAGGCACACCAGCTCTCAACGTAGATGGTACTGCCTTGATTAATGGAAAACTCAGTGGCACCCATATTGTGGATACTTTCACCAATGCCAGTGGGCAGAGATTAACAGCAGGAGATGTGGTTAAACTCAAAGGTACTCCGGTTACTCGTTTTCGGGGACAGCAAAATAAGGCTCCCATAGCAGAAGTTACCCTGACAGATAGAGAAAATGATACGTTGGCAATTGGTATTGTCGATGGTAAAGCCTTCCGCGATAACGCTTTGCCTGATACTAAGCTGGAATCGGAATCAGCGTTCATTGAGGATGGTGAGGACTTATACCTTGTTACTCTAGGGGTGTTTGCTCACTGCAAAGTTGATGCCACTGAAGCCCCAATAGAAGTGGGTGATTTGTTGACAACTTCTAAAAACCCCGGTCATGCTAAAAAAGCCACAGAGCCGAAACTAGGTAGCATTATTGGCAAAGCATTGCAGCCGCTTGAGAAAGGAACTGGCGAAATTTCAGTGTTTGTGAATATCCAATAGCAAACAGCTAATAACTGTCTTGCATAACTCACTTTTTTTGAAAAAATCACGGCACAAAGAGGACAACCATGAGCGATCAAACATTTGATAAACTTATCGTCAATGATCGAGTCGGTATTGGTACTGAGCGACCAGAACCAGACACCCAACTGCACATTTCACCAACTGGTAAAGATGGCAAAATCTATCTAGAATCGGGCGGTAACTTGCTCCAGGTAATTGTAAACTCTACAATTGCCACCATTGGTACGAGTGGCAGCTTCCCTCTTCAACTCCAAGCAAACCTCAACCAAAGCAAATTTTCTGGAATTTACATCAGCAATAATGGCAACGTTGGCATTGGCACAACTAGCCCCAGCTTTAATCTTGACATTCAAGGTACCATCAACGCCACGCAGTTTAACAAAAACGATAAACTCTGGAAAATTACAGATGATGACATTGACGACAACACTATCTCTGGCATCAAGATTAAAGATGGGACAATATCTAAAGATAAATTAAACTTCTCAATTACCCCAGGCACCAATCAATGGGCAGGCGATAGCAGCAGTATCTCTTATAGCGGTAAAGTCGGTATCGGGACAACCACACCAAATTTTGACTTCGACGTTCAAGGTACTAAAGGCATCATCAACGCCAAGCAGTTCTACAAAAACGGTAGTCCTTGGATAATATCGCGTAATGAAATTGCCAGTAAAGCTATTAATGCCGATAAGATAGACGATGGTGCGGTTAGCGACATCAAGATTGCCAATAATGCCGTCACTAGAGACAAAATTGCTGATAAGAGCATCAGTAAAGAGAAATTAGACTTCTCAATTACCCCAGGAAGCAGTCAATGGCAAGGTGCGGATGGCGGTCCCATCTCCTACACTAAAGGCAGTGTTGGTATCGGCACAGACAACCCGCAGGATAAATTACACCTGGCTGGTAATCTCCGAATTCTAACAGATTCCAACCCGATTCGATTTACCTCTGCTTGGAGTGGCTTTCCTGATTTAGCTATAAATCAAGCGGAAATTTCTAATGATACAGGAACTTTTAAAACCCTGATGATTGTCGGTAATAAATCTGCTGGTGGGGTAAGAAGGGTTTCTGTATGGGATAAATTGGAAGTGAATGGAGCCATCATACCGAAAGCTGGCAATTTGGAAACTGCGGGGATTATGTTTCCAAAAGATCCCGGTGGTGGCAGTGGTGATGCCGCTTGGATACGGTATTACAGACGAGGAGATAGTGGGGAAGCAACTACTTTTGAAATTGGCACATCCAACGATCCAGACGATCATATTGCATTGATGCCTTCCCTCGGCAATGTCGGTATTGGTACGATACAACCTCAAGGTAAGTTAGATGTTAATGGTGGTATTCTTGCCAAGAATGTCCAGGTGAGAAATTCCGACAATCAAGGAGTCGTAGGAATTAGTGTAAACGTAGAAAGCTGTGGTTACATTGAGACTCGAAATAGTAAAAACAATGTAGTAACACAAATCAATACAATCACGAATACGCAAGATGGAATTATTTTAGTTCGATCTGGAGATGGAGAGGAAAAAATTCGCCTTGAAGGCAATGGCAACATTTTTACATCAGGTAATATCTCGTGCAATGCTATATACGCTAAAGTTAAGCCCTTCCTCATAGATCACCCAGAAGATGAAACTAAGAACATTGTTTATGCAGCGATTGAAGGTCCTGAGTGTGCAGCTTATATTCGTGGAAAAGCCAAATTGAACTGCGGACAGGCTGAAGTTGCATTTCCCGACCATTTCTCTGTTGTAGTAAATCCGACAACTATCACCATTCAACTCACTCCCCGCTCTGCTGAATCAAAAGGGCTAGCGGTGCTTGAGCAATCAGAGGACGGGTTTTTAGTAAAAGAGCTTTGGCAGGGGGAGGGTAACTACGAGTTTGATTATTTTGTGGCAGGGGTTCGGAAGGGACTTGAGAACTTCACTCCAGTCGTGACTAAAGGTTTTAGTGCTTTTGCCATGCCTGGAACTGAGGCTGGTTCTCTAAGCGCTGTCAGTTTGCAACCCGCCGCGATCGCTCAAGTGGCAAAATATGAGGAGAATAGTTAGTTACAGCTATTTTCAGGTAAATACACCACGCGGTAGGGGCAATTCATGTGGCTTGCCGGAGCGTAGGGCATTGCCCCTACGACAGATGTGGTTCAAATACATTAAAATCTCTTCGTGGTAAATACTGAACAAAAGTCCTATGCATTGGTAGCTAAAGTTTCAGCTACAGAAAACGAGGTGCCTTAGAAAAAACCGATTCCTCCAGCTGCTATAGTGGCGATCGCATCGTTTGATGGTGTTCATGGCATTTATGCTACTTCCAATACAGGCACACCAGCTCTCAACGTAGATGGTACTGCCTTGATTAATGGAAAACTCAGTGGCACCCATATTGTGGATACTTTCACCAATGCCAGTGGGCAGAGATTAACAGCAGGAGATGTGGTTAAACTCAAAGGTACTCCGGTTACTCGTTTTCGGGGACAGCAAAATAAGGCTCCCATAGCAGAAGTTACCCTGACAGATAGAGAAAATGATACGTTGGCAATTGGTATTGTCGATGGTAAAGCCTTCCGCGATAACGCTTTGCCTGATACTAAGCTGGAATCGGAATCAGTGTTCATTGAGGATGGTGAGGACTTATACCTTGTTACTCTAGGGGTGATTTGTTGACAACTTCTAAAAACCCCGGTCATGCTAAAAAAGCCACAGAGCTGAAACTAGGTAGCATTATTGGCAAAGCATTGCAGCCGCTTGAGAAAGGAACTGGCGAAATTTCAGTGTTTGTGAATATCCAATAGCAAACAGCTAATAACTGTGTTGCATAACTCACTTTTTTTGAAAAAATCACGGCACAAAGAGGACAACCATGAGCGATCAAACATTTGATAAACTTATCGTCAATGATCGAGTCGGTATTGGTACTGAGCGACCAGAACCAGAAACCCAACTGCACATTTCACCAACTGGTAAAGATGGCAAAATCTATCTAGAATCGGGCGGTAACTTGCTCCAGGTAATTGTAAACTCTACAATTGCCACCATTGGTACGAGTGGCAGCTTCCCTCTCCAACTCCAGGCAAACCTCAACCAAAGCAAATTTTCTGGAATTTACATCAGCAATAATGACAACGTTGGCATTGGCACAACCAGTCCCAGCTTCAACCTCGACGTTCAAGGTATCATCAACGCCACCCAGTACAACAAAAACGGTAATCCCTGGAAAATCACCAATGATGACATTGACAATAACGCCGCCATTGATGGCAACAAGATGAAAGATGGGTCGATACCCATAAAGAAAATCAAAGATTTACCACCCTCTACAAGCAGTCAATGGGTAAGCGGTAGCAGTGGCATTATCTCTTATAGTGGCGGCAACGTTGGGATCGGTACGACAACGCCTACTCAAAAATTCGAGGTTAACGGTACCGTCAAAGCAACTAAGTTTCAGGGAGATGGTTCGGAATTAACGGGAATTAAATTCCCCCCAAGCACCAATCAATGGGCAGGCGATAGCAGCAGTATCTCTTATGGCGGCAACGTTGGCATCGGCACGACAACGCCTACTCAAAAATTCGAGGTTAACGGTACCGTCAAAGCAACTAAGTTTCAGGGAGATGGTTCGGAATTAACGGGAATTAAATTCCCCCCAAGCGATAGTCTTTGGGAACTGACCAAAAGTGGCGGTATTTACAACCGAAGCGGTAACTTTGTTGGTATCCGTGGAGCCTTAATGCCGAGTGTTGGCAATTTGGAAACTGCGGGAATTATGTTTCCAAAAGATGCGTTTGGTGGCAGTGGTGATGCCGCTTGGATACGGTATTACAGACGAGGAGATACTGGGGAAGCCACTACTTTGGAAATTGGCACATCCAACGATCCAGACGATCATATTGCCTTAATGTCTTCTGGCAACGTTGGTATTGGTACGACAACACCAAAATCACTTTTAGAAATCCGAAAAGATGTAAGCGGAAAACTAGGACCTGTACTGACGCTACAAAACAGTTTAGGTGCAGCAGGTGCTGGAGCAGCAATTGATTTTAATGGGTATGATGTAGGTCAAAATCCCTCAACAGCCCGAATACAATCTATTGATGACGGCAAGGCTTCCAGTCATATAACTTTTTCTACGAAAGATCCAGGGCAATTTACCAATCTACTAAAAGAAAGGTTAAGAATTCAATCCAATGGCAATGTTGGTATCGGGACACAAAACCCTGAGGCAATACTACACATAGTTGCACCGCCCGATAAGTTTGGAAACGTAGGAGGAGACGTCAAACTGTTCCCAACCTCTGGACTAGGTGTTGACTTTAGTTACAACGGTGGACCAGACGGTATATTTGCGTTTACCAATTACGGAAAAGAAGATGGAGACACACGATTTCAATGGCAAGCACCGGATGGTAAGTACACAGGGTTGCTGACCATTACTAACAAAGGCGAGGTGAGAGGACGCTTGGTCAACACTTCTTCTCAAGAGCTCAAGGAAAATATTACCGATTTCTCCAATCAAGAAGCAATTAAGGCATTGGCGGGTCTTAATCCAGTTAAATTCAATTACCGAGAAGATAAGGAGAAAGAAGCCATAGTCGGATTTATTGCAGAGGATGTGCCTGATTTAGTAGCGACTCCTGATAGAAAAGGAGTTTGCGCTTTAGAAATTGTTGCTGTATTGACTAAGGTTATCCAACAACAGCAAGAGGAACTATCCTGTCTCAAGGAAAGATTAAGCGCTTTAGAGGCAAGCGTTTAGCATTTCTCTGTCAATGTATAAATCCTAAAAGTAATATCTAGGGCTAACGCAGGGCTATTTCATTCTCAAAAAGCCCTCATACTTCCCTGCCCCTCTCCCAAGTTTGCTCCTGGTGAGGAAGGGAAGACTCCAATCCCACGAATCCCAAGGTGGGAGAAGGGATTAGGGCTTCTTTGGGTTTTTGAGAGAATGAAATAGCCCTGGGACTCACGCGTTCACAAAACGTGAAACTTGTAAACTGATTATCTCTGCAAACAAGTGTCTAAACTGTAGTGGTGCGTGTCATTAGTTCTGATGGGTAAATAGTTTAGTTTTTCGTAGTTACAATTCATGTGGCTTGCCTCCCTGCCGGTATTGTAACTACACTACCCCTCAAAATTAATGACATGGAGTAGTAGTACACCATAAGCCTGTAGAGAGTAGTTCGTTTATTTTGCGTATTTTTATGTAAATAAATATAACAATATTGTTGCTTTTCTGCAACAATATTTGACTTATAAAGATAAATAGTATATTAGACACTCTATATATTCAGTCCTTTTTTTAAGCATTGCGAATCATCCAAATCAAAAAAGAAAGAATAAAATCTACTGGGGGAACTGGATATTCCGACAAATCAAAAGTCACTGTATTTTCCTCTAGCTTCATAAATCGCCATTGAGTGCCACTAGTGACACTCCCATATATGGTGTTAACAGATTTCTTTTTCAATTTATTGAATCGCTGAGCAGCAACCATTTCTGCTACACACTGTCCAATTCCAGTCCTTAAATCTGCTTTTTTTGCCTCCACAATTACAACTGCCGGGGCATCAATTTCTATTAGTTTAGGTGAGCGACTGAGTAAAAAATCACATCTTCCATTTAGTCCCACAGAACTATCAACATCGAAATCTTCTCCAGAAAAAATACCGATTTGTTTTTCCAATATTCTCCAGACTTCCACCAGGATGGGAGCAATAATTAATTCAGAACGAACTTTTTCGCTACCAGTTGCGATCGCGATCGGTAAAACTTCTTCCAAATAGTCCACAAGTTGATTGGAAGGTTTTATTAGTTCAATCTCTGGAACAAACCGTCTTCCTTCAACGGTAGTTAAACCAAAAGCTTCTTCCGCTTTTGTGATTGTTGTGAATTCGCTGTATGGCATATATTTTTAGGGGTAATAGGCACATAGCTATCATAAACGGCTTAGTTGTATATCCCCACGAGATTGTCCTAATGACCGGGATTGGAAATTACTGCAATCGGCAGAGTCCCTTCGTACCAGTTAGAAGGTAAAGCTGCATCTTTCCCAGTATCTTGAATTATAGTCATGACTCTTTTCATATCTGCTACGTGATGACGATAACACCCATTGGAACCATTTCCAGCCATCAGATTTCCTTCACGTCCATGAAATCCGATGTTTACAGGATTACCGTTTTTATCTTTCTCGAATGGAGGAGAATAAAAATTACCGTAGGCAGGCTTAAAACTCTGGCTTTTATCCGGCTTAATATAATCCAGCGTATACATACCTGTTGGTGGATACCATTCATAATAGCGTGCGCCAACAGCATTAAAGTGTTCCTGATTAATTTGACCGTTTTTACTTTTATAGATGAGTGTAGTTTTCACTTTCTGTGATGTTTTATCAATTTCAAAAACAATCATGACAGGAGACGTTATTTTTTGCTCGGGATTATAGCCAAAGGTATTGAGACAGGCTTCTGTAGTTTCTCTATCTCCCTTTTGAGGTAGTTGGTTGAGTAGTCCGTTCAGGCATTTATTATTCTCGGATGTTATTGTTGGGTCATTGTAAATATGAGAATTAGCATTTAAATTATCAAAGTTATAGGAGTATATTTGTGCAGCATCTGATTTTTGCGATTGTGAAATAATATTGATTGATGTCAAAGCGGTAAACATCAGTAACGTATATGGGCTTATTTCAGACCAAATATTAAAAAATTTTATTACCATTTTTCTTATTAATTAATAATTCAAATCCATTCGGAGGATAAGCGTCAAGAGGTATCGGGGTATTTGATAAACAGTTGGAACGCCTATCCATCAATATTTATTTTGGGATATCTTGCACCTATAAAAAATGTCATAATAATCACTGCTGTTACTAAAAAAAACGATTAATGTCCCTACCCGCCAGGGACTATAAGTCCCTGTCTAATAGCATAAGTCCATTTTAATGGACTAAAAATAATGCTTTGTTTTTGTTGTAGCTTTCGTCATTAATAAAGTTGAACGTATGTGATTTATACGCAAGGTGCAAGATATGAATTTTGGGATATTTTTTTAATTGGAATAGTCTAAATACTAGATTGAGACGTATTAATTAGAAAAATAACTTTCCCAACCCTGCTTTAAAGACCAAGACAAATCATTTACCCTTTTTTCGGCAATGGGTTTCAGCAACAATCGATTGCTTTTAAAAATCTGATAAGCAGCAGCAGCACATACAGTTTGTGTTTCTAACATTTTTTGCTCGCTTTCTTCAACTCCAATCAGGATTGAAGGGTGTTGTCCAACTTTGAAAAGCATAAATTTGTATTCTCCTCCTTCATAGTCCGTTAATTGTGATAGCCAAGGTTTTCTATATTCATTTCGCCATTGGGGAACGCTGTTTCCAGAAGCGGTTACTTGAATGGGAGTTCTCAGAATCGTTCCGTCATTGAAAAAAACTGTAGAAACAGGAATTTGAAGCGAACAGCCGTTTTGGCGGGTAAATGTTACAGTTCCGGGGGTGATTTCGCGCTTGATAACTCTTGCAGATGAATGATCAAGTCGCAACGCTATTGCATTTCTTGAAGGGGAAACTGTTGTTTGGGCAGTAGCTTGAACGCAAGATGCTGCAACTAAAACTGATGAAATAGCAAATCTTAAAAAAATATTCATCATAACCTCACTAGAAAATAATAAAAAGGTAAGAAACACGCACATTTACAGAGGGTTGCGTTTGCGTAGACCATATGTAATGTCTAGTCAATCAGCCGCCGTTGCTGAATCCGGGTATGAATTGCTAAATTTACCCTCACCCTAGCCCTCTCCCCAAGGGAGAGGGGACAAGAATTAAAAGCTTGGGGGTGAGGGTAATTCATACCTCAATTCAGCAACGCCAATCAGCCGTAATACTTGTAGTTACAATTCATGTGGCTTGCCTCCCTGCCGGTATTGTAACTACAGGGATTTAGTTGCATCCCCGTGCAGTGCAGGTGCGACGCTTGTCGATATACTCTCTGCTAATCTCTACAGTTTTTTCGTTACTTACATTGCGAACGATCGCGTTTTGAGGAGCGCAATTTGCGAGAGCATAAGTTTCTGCTTCCTCACGGGATATGACACCAGCATTTAAACGTTCCTGGAAAGCTTCTTGATTATCAACTACGTTCATAGCGACTTCAAACGCAGTATCCATCTTACCTTGAACACCTGCACGATCCTCAATTGTGTCCATGTCAGTACTGGAAATATCTAAGGCAAAACCGAAACCTCCACCACCAAATCGTTTCGGTTTTAAAGCAAAGCCTTGACGATAATTCACAGCAGTTCCACAGGCTGAACGGTATTGTAAAGAGAACGCTTCACCACCTGTTCCTGGTGCTTGAGAACCAAATTGAATGTTGTTGTACTGGTCTCCATCAACCTTAACCCGTGTAGATGGTGAAACATTAGTTGCACCAGTATTTACAGACTGTTGGTTCTTTTGGTCACCAACCCGAGAACTGGAACTATTGTTAACATCGCCGATTTTTGCATCACCACCTTGGCTGACATTTGAATTTGTATTGCTACTATTGCCACTGTCATGAATAGTTGCGTTGGCCTTACTTGCACTCGCACTAGAAGAACTGGAACTGGAATTAGCTGTAGTTGGAGTAATAACAGTTGTGTTGCTTCCGCCGTTTGTCACATTCTGGTTCAAGTTAGGAGTATGTTTATGGTGGTTATCTTTATCTGGTGGTTGCGGGGAAGGAGGCACATTGTTGTGGTTCCCGTAAATAGCAATGTTATGTCCATCGCAACGAGGATCGATGTTTGGAACGTTATTCCTGGCTTCGCAGTTAGCTACTTGATTCAATTTGCCGGTTGGATTAACCGTGAAGTTACTAACGTCAACGAAAGTATCAGGCCCAATTGCTCTGCCATTAACTTCTTGATTAACTGTTTGACCTAATGCTGCATTTCCGAAAAGAATACTTGCGGAAAAACCAACTAAACCGATTGTTACAAGTTTATTTGAAAGCATGATAATTCTCCGATAAAATAAATGTTAAAAATCCGAACTTATAAGAAAAAGCCACAACATAAAATTTTATTAATTTTATTTAAAAATGCCATTTACAAAAACGTATCTGTCCAATGGAACTCTAATTATTAATATTTATTTAGCTTTGAAAGTAAAGCATTTTTTATTGCTTTGGCTTGATTTACTTATAAATTTATCTACAAGATCGCAACTTATTTTTCGGAAAACTGTATGAAAGATTACCCTTAAGGGTACTATGACTGCTATTTTGCACCTATACGTATAAAGCACTAATAGCAAGTTTTAGAGTGACTAATTTGACATAATGAAAGTTTATTTAATAGCCCTTTCAAAGAGGACTTTGTCTATAAGACAAGGATTTACAAGGACTAGTGGACAGGAGTGCAGCTGTAAAAAATAAGATTCCCGACTTCTTCAAGAAATCGGGAATCTAAGTATACGTTTCTACAATGTGGGTAATTAAGGGGGCATTATATTAGAAATCGTCCTACAACAATATTAAATACCCAGTCGCTGATAAACTTGGTCTAAGTATTGCAGATGGTGCTGTGGATCAAAACAATCCTCTATTTCTTCTTGAGATAATTTATCCTTGACGCGGGCATCATTGGCAATTAAATCGTGGAAATTTCCTTCTTTTTTGTTCCAAGCTTCGTGAGAACAACTTTGCACCACTGTATAAGCTTCTTCTCGCTGCATTCCCTTGGCTACCAAAGTCAGCATCACTCTTTGGCTGAAAACAACCCCACCGTAACAGTTCATGTTCCGTGCCATGTTTTCTGGATAGACGAGGAGATTTTTCACCAAATCAATTGTTTCCATTAGCATAAAATGGGTCAAAATGCAAGCATCGGGAAACATTACCCGTTCTACTGAACTGTGGGAAATGTCTCGCTCGTGCCACAATGCCACATTTTCTAAAGCAGCGATCGCATAACTTCTGACCAGACGTGCCATCCCGGTTAAGCGTTCCGAACGGATGGGGTTACGTTTGTGGGGCATGGCTGAGGAGCCTTTTTGACCTTTGGAAAAGAATTCCTCTACTTCCAGAACGTCTGTTTTTTGGAGGTTGCGAATTTCTACGGCAAAACGTTCGATGGATGCCGCCAGTAATGCCAATTGTTGCACGTAATCGGCGTGGCGATCGCGTGAAATAACCTGCGTTGATGCGGTATCTGGTTTGAGTCCCAACTTTTCACAAGCCAACGCTTCTACACGGGGTTCGATATTGGCGTAAGTCCCCACCGCACCGGAAATTTTCCCGACGGCAATGCTTTTGCGTAAAGTTATCAAACGTTCTTGACTTCGCAATACTTCCGCCAACCACCCTGCTAGCTTAAAACCAAAGGTGATGGGTTCGGCGTGGATACCGTGGGAACGCCCAATCATCACTGTATAGCGATGCTCCTGCGCCCTTTGGCGAATGACATCAATCAATTCTGACAAGCGTCCCAAGATGACATCTAAACTGTCAACCAACTGCAACGCCAAAGCGGTATCCAACACATCAGAACTGGTCATTCCCAGGTGAATGTAACGTCCGGCATCACCTACATATTCATTGACATTTGTCAAGAAAGCGATCATATCGTGGCGGACTTCAGCCTCAATTTCCAGAACTCTTTTCGGGTCAAAATTCGCCTTTGCTTTAATTTCCTCAACTGCCTCCTTCGGAATATAACCCAAGTCAGCTTGAGCCGAGCAAACAGCAATTTCTACTTGCAACCAAGTTTTTAATTTGTAAGCTTCAGTCCAAAGATTACCCATTTCGGGCAAGGTATAACGTTCAATCACAGTCCGCCACAGATTACAACCGTCACCATTGTACAACCTTGATGAAGGAAGAAGGAAGAAGGAGGAGGTGGGGATTCAGACCCAACTCAAAACGGGTGACCTAGTTGTAGAGGTCGGGGTATTAAAAAGAATACTTAGGATAGATAACAATTTTAGATTTTGAGGTCAGATCGCTGACTTCTCGCAGAAGTCGGGGATCTGGATCTGTATCGCAGCCCCTGAGCTTCTTAAATTAATTTAAATGAATCGAAAAACTTCTTAACATCTTGAGATTGGGAAGCGATCGCGTGTAATTGATACAACCGTTGCTTCACAATAAAGATCCGAGCCGTACTGGTAGTACCATCCGAGTCTGCATACTTAACTTCTCTACCAGGATGTCCATTCATCAAGAGGTTTTGCTGGTTCAATAATTTACCCCCATTCGTAGTAAATCCTTGAGCGGCTGCATCTAAAAGTCTTTTAGAATCAACTGAGGAAATATCATCGCTAAAGTCTGTATACCCAACCAAAAATGCACCTATGCTGGTTTCTACTGTATAGGTATAAGAGTCAGTTGTACTGTCCGAGTTTTTTTCGGTTTCTTTATCCTCTTTGGGGCTACCGGGCATTAAGACAATAAAGCTACCATTCGGGGGAGAAAATTGAGTCCAACTTTGTTCGGCAAGCAGATGAGGTGTTGGTGATGGCTTTGGAGAAGCTTCTGCTGGAAGTGTTGGAACAAGGTACAGAGCAGTTAATATCGCAGCTAAGGTGAAGATTCTGGATCTCATTTAATTGATTCGGAATTTGAATGCTCGATGTAAATATATACAACTTTATAGCAAATCAAGCAGTAAAATTACAGGTGGAATTCTTTGAAAAGATACTTTTTACTCTTCATCTTTTTTGAGGATGCTAATACTACCGTCAGCCTCCAGATAAGCCTTTTTGACGTCCGCTATATATTCTACACCTTGTTGGCGTAACTGACTCATTAACTCATCATCTGTAATTAATTCTCGTTCCAAATGGCGGTCAATTGTGGAACCATTTTTAACAATTAGCAACGGTGGTGGATTGATAAAACGTTGAAATCGAGGAAATTTGTAACCAAACCAATTAAGTAAATAGCTCCAAAAAATTACAGTTCCGACTAAAATTGCTCCTTCAGTAATTGAAGTGTAATTACTTGCCATTGCATTTTGTGCAGCTTCGGTGAACAGCACAACTACTAATAAATCTGTGATTCCTAAAGCTCCTAATTGCCGAGTCGGTAATGAGCGCAGCACAAAAAATAACGCCAAGTATACTAAAGAACCGCGTAGAATCAGTTCAACTATACTCATGCTGGGCACAAAAACTTCTTGCCAATTAATGCTATACCATTTTTGCATATTAATAACTGTAGTTGAAATTTTATTATAAATCACAAATCCCGGTTGTTTCTTCTACCTTTGCCTTTGGAGTGTTTCGGTTGGAATATCCGATTAAACCAATTAGAAGATTTTTTATTCCGTGGTTTATTTTCTGTAGTACTATTAGATTTCATTCCTTGTTCAAGGCGAGCTGCATCAGTCAAGGGAATAGAATTTTTATCTGGAATAATCTGGGAGCCATATTTTCTGGCATAAACTTGGGTAAATTCTGCACCAAAAAAGAGAATTTGGGCTCCATAATAAACCCAACCTAACAAAACCACAAGTGAACCAGCAGCACCATATATAGAGCCGAAACTAGTCTTTGCAAAATATAGCCCCAATAGAAATCTACCAAAAGAAAACAAAATTGAGGTGAGCGCAGCACCAATCCAAATATCACTCCAAGCCATTTTGACATCTGGCAGGACTTTAAAAATTAGTCCAAAGAATAGCGTAGTAATGCTAAAACCAAGCAGAAAATTGACGAATTGCCAAAGAAATTCAGCACCCGGTATTGCATTACTAAGGTAATTAGCTAGAAATTGTAAAGCTGTGCTAACTACTAAAGAAACGAGAAGTAAAAAAACCATTCCCAAAACGATTCCAAAGGACAAAATGCGAGTCATAACCATATTTTTCATCGCTCGTCCGGGTTTTGGCTGCACTTCCCAAATCGTATTTAAAGAATCTTTCAGTTCTGTAAATAAACTAGTTGCACCAAAGAGTAATACTGCAATACTGATAATAGAAGCTATAGTTCCTTGGCGGGGTTGACTGGCACTGGTAATTGCATTATTAATAATTGTTGCCCCGGCTTCACCAACTAAATTGTAAAGTTGGTTATAAATTTCCTGTTGTGCTTGTTGTTGTCCTAACACTGCACCAGCGATCGCAATCACAAGAATTAATAATGGAGCGATAGAAAAAATTGTGTAATATGCTAATGCGGCTGCTAAACGCGAGGCTTTATCTTTATTCCATTCCTCTATTGTTTCCTGAAATAATCTTACTATCGCCTTGAAATTCATGAAAGCCTCTCTAAAGAGTATAAATATTCTAACTCTCCTACTTTGTTTATACGGCATATTTTGCGTAAAAACATCTGTCCCAGGGTGTTGACTTAGAGTCTCTGGGGTAGATTTATATTTTTCAAAATGCCCCATTAGTGGTTCGGCGATCGCCTTCTGGATCGTTTGGCAGCAGAACATAAGCAGTCTTTTGCTTTTTGACTGCCAATTTAGGATCGCCAACATTCTAGGTTTTCACTTCTATTTGGTAAAACGCAAAATGATTAACCATAATTAAGTATCAATAAGGCTTTTTTTTATGTAAAATTACTTATTTTTGTTAGTCAGGACAAAAATCTACTCGCTCAAAAAGTTAAGTTTAAGTGTGACAGGGTATACATTTAAACTTAATGAATGACTGCTCCTTTTGACAGAGGAGCTAGGAAACACAGACTGTTAGATTAATACTTTAGAACGTTGTATTTGTGTTTAGTTGGGCTGGGATGCTTCAATGACTTTCAGATTGTAACAATTGCTTTGATTCAACACTCAGAAGTCTTTGAATTGTCCCAGTCTGTTTTTTTGATATCTGCATTTGCTATTTATCTCATCTAAGTCTCAGTATCAACAAAGGCAAACATATAACTACCGCACCAGAAAATTTGCGTAGGTCAAGTTTAGTAGAGGAGATAATATTAGCTAGGTGAGATGTCGCAAAATTAACTCATCATGTTTAGCAGTATGTGAAACAAATTACGCTACTGCCATCACCCCTAGGATAGATAAATAAAGATGGGGAAAGGAGAGAAATAACTAATCCAACTCCCGACGGCCTTCCAAGGCTCTCGCCAGGGTCACCTCGTCAGCATACTCCAAATCGCCACCCACAGGTAAACCAAAGGCAATCCGCGTTACTTTAGTAAAAGGTTTAAGTAAATGACCGAGATACAGCGTTGTCGTCTCACCTTCCACGCTGGGACTAATCGCCAAAATCACCTCTTTTGGCTGGTCTTTACTCACCCGTCGTACTAAAGAATTAATGGTAAGTTGTTCTGGTCCAATACCATCTATCGGCGAAATTACTCCACCTAAGACATGATACTTGCCTTTAAACTCTCTTGTTCTTTCTAAGGCAATCACATCACGAGAGTCAGCCACTACACAATAAGTAGTGTTATCCCGGTTGGGGTTGCGACAAAGTTCGCAAACAGGGTCAGCAGATAAGTGAAAGCAGACGGAACACAAGCCTATCTGTTTTTTTGCCTCGATTAGGGCTTGTGCCAAAGCTTCCACTTCTGCCTCCGGGCGCTTCAAAATGTGCAAAGCTAATCTTTGGGCAGTTTTTGGGCCAACTCCCGGCAAGCGTTGCAATTGTTCAATTAACCGTGCTAAGGGACGTGCGTAAACCGTGGCTCTATCTCCAGTATTTTCGTACTATTACTATGATGCCATTTCGTGGCGATTTTGGAGCCAATTGAATGAAGGAAGAAGGAAGAATATATGTGGATTCACACCCCAACTCAAAACGGACGAACTGTAGAGGTCGGGGTATTAAACCCCCAACTCAAAGGATAAATTATTAACCGTAGATAGACGCAGATGAAATTATGAATTTTCCGACGGGAAGTAAGAACAGAAAATAAAACGCTCTCTAGTTTCCTAAAGAGCGTTTTATTGTATTATGTAGAAACGTTACATTTCCTGTAGAGACGTTAAACCCCATTTAACGTCTTTACCAATCAACCGTTGATTGCAGGAGCGCTCAAAGCAAGTGGAGTCGCTTCA
Source organism: Cyanomargarita calcarea GSE-NOS-MK-12-04C (assembly GCA_019359595.1). Lineage (GTDB taxonomy): Bacteria > Cyanobacteriota > Cyanobacteriia > Cyanobacteriales > Nostocaceae > Cyanomargarita > Cyanomargarita calcarea. Next base: position 109,109 of record JAHHGZ010000011.1, on the reverse strand, counting down.
CCAGTAGCCAAATCTAAGGGGAAGTTGTGAGCGTTACGCTCGTGCATTACTTCCATACCTAAGTTAGCTCGGTTGATTACGTCTGCCCAAGTATTGATGACACGACCTTCAGAATCTAGGATTGACTGGTTGAAGTTGAAACCATTCAGGTTGAATGCCATTGTGCTGATACCCAGTGCTGTGAACCAGATACCGACAACAGGCCATGTCGCAAGTAAGAAGTGCAAGGAACGGCTATTGTTGAAGGACGCATATTGGAAAATCAAACGTCCGAAGTAACCGTGAGCAGCTACGATGTTGTAGGTTTCTTCTTCTTGACCAAATTTGTAGCCGTAGTTCAGAGATTCGGTTTCGCTGGTTTCACGTACCAAAGAAGAAGTTACCAATGAACCGTGCATTGCACTGAACAAAGAACCACCAAAGACACCTGCTACACCTAATTGGTGGAAGGGATGCATCAAGATATTGTGTTCTGCTTGGAACACAATCATGAAGTTGAAGGTACCGGAGATACCCAAGGGCATACCGTCGGAGAAGGAACCTTGTCCGATGGGGTAAATCAAGAATACTGCGACTGCTGAGGCCAAAGGAGCAGAGTAAGCTACGCAGATCCAAGGACGCATACCCAAACGGTAAGACAATTCCCACTGACGACCCAGGTAGCAGAAGCAACCGATGAGGAAGTGGAATACTATCAATTGGTAAGGTCCGCCGTTATACAACCACTCATCCAAGGAAGCAGCTTCCCAGATGGGGTAAAAGTGCAAGCCGATCGCGTTGGAGGAGGGGATAATAGCGCCGGAGATGATGTTGTTTCCGTAAAGCAAGGAACCTGCGACCGGTTCGCGGATGCCATCAATGTCTACGGGCGGTGCTGCGATGAATGCGATGATGAAGCAGATGGTTGCGGATAGCAAAGTTGGAATCATCAAAACGCCGAACCAACCGACATATAAACGGTTGTCAGTGCTGGTGATCCAATCGCAGAACCGCTCCCATACGTTGCCGTTGTCACGACGTTGTAGGGTTGTTGTCATGAGTTTATGAGTGCTTTGGTTTAATCTTCAACAGTAGGAGAATTCACCTACATGGTTCTACCTTAGACGCTCAAGTGTGCCTTGTAAATCATCTTGTCAAGAATCTTAAAATAACTTTTATTTATGATATGAAGACTCAAGAACACTCCTAACCAGGGGGCCATAACATCTGCCGTCCTCCTAAAATATGGAGGTGCATATGGTGGACTGTTTGACCGCCATCATCACCAGTGTTAATAACCACGCGATAGCCGTTTGTTAGTCCTGCTTCTTGGGCAACGCGCTTAACAATCAGTAATAAATGTCCCAATAATGCTTGATCCTCTGGTTTTGCGTCACTAAGTTTGGCTAGAGCTTTTTTGGGAATAACCAGGATATGAACTGGTGCTTGGGGGTGGACATCTTTGAAGGCTAGTGCCAGTTCATCTTCGTAAACAATGTCAGCAGGAATTTCCCGCCGAATTATCTTGCTAAAAATCGTTTCTTCAGTTGTCATTTGCTCAAATGTTAGTTGTGATTTCCCAAGTGTCAATAATAAGGCAAAGAACAAAGGATTAAGAATTAAAAATCATGCTTGCCAGAGTTTGGAGTGGATCGATTGTCGGCATCGATGCTGTGAAGGTGGGGGTGGAAGTTGATGTGTCGGGGGGTTTGCCAGGAATTGTGATGTTGGGATTGCCTGATGCAGCGGTGCAGGAATCTAAGGAAAGAGTCAGGGCAACGCTGAAAAATACAGGTTTTGCTTTTCCCATGCGAAAAATTGTGATTAATTTAACCCCGGCTGATTTACGCAAGGAGGGTCCCTGTTTTGATTTGCCTATAAGTGTTGGCATTTTAGCGGCTTCAGAGCAAGTTAGCGCGCAGTTATTAGGTGACCATTTATTCCTGGGGGAAGTTTCCCTTGATGGTTCTTTGCGTCCTGTCGCAGGTGTTTTACCAATTGCTGCGACGGCACAAAAGATGGGAATTACAGGTTTGGTTGTCCCTGTAGATAATGCTCAGGAAGCTTCCGTGGTCAAGGGTTTGACGGTTTATGGGTTCAAAAATATTAAGGAAGTCACTAATTTTTTAAACAATCCAGGAGGCTATCAACCTGTTGAGTTCAAGGACACAGTAGAGACGTACCATACCACACCTTTACAGAGTGCAGATTTGCGGGAAGTCAAAGGACAAGCACACGCACGACGGGCATTAGAAATTGCTGCTGCCGGCGGGCATAATTTAGTCTTTGTGGGACCGCCTGGAAGTGGGAAGACGATGCTAGCGAGACGTTTACCAGGGATTTTACCACCATTGGGTTTTGCGGAAGCGTTGGAGGTGACCCGGATTCACTCAGTGGCAGGTTTATTGAAAAATCGCGGTTCATTGGTACGCGATCGCCCATTTCGCAGTCCCCATCATTCAGCTTCTGGACCTTCTCTTGTGGGTGGTGGCAGTTTTCCCCGTCCGGGAGAAATTTCATTAGCACATCAAGGCATACTTTTTCTTGATGAGTTAACAGAATTTAAACGAGATGTCTTGGAATTTTTACGTCAACCCTTGGAAGATGGCTATGTAACAATATCACGGACTCGACAATCTGTGATGTTTCCGGCACAGTTTACTTTGGTGGCGAGTACCAATCCTTGTCCTTGCGGTTATTACGGCGATACCATTCAACAGTGTACCTGTTCGCCAAGCAAAAGAGAGCAATATTGGGCGAAACTTTCTGGACCGTTGATGGATAGAATTGACCTCCAAGTAGCGGTGAATCGCTTGAAACCCGAGGAAATTACCCAACAATCGACAGGGGAAGCGTCAGAATCGGTTCGTCAACGAGTCCAACAAGCACGCGATCGCGCTTCAGTTCGCTTTCAAGAGGAAGCAAATCTGCGTTGCAATGCACAGATGCAAAGCCGTCATATGCACAAATGGTGTAGATTAGACGATGCCAGCCGCAATCTATTAGAATCTGCAATTAGAAAATTAGGCTTATCTGCAAGAGCAAGCGATCGCATTCTGAAAGTCGCTCGGACGATTGCAGATTTAGCGGCAGATGATGAATTGAAACCTCAGTATGTGGCAGAGGCAATTCAATATCGCACAATTGATCGGATGCAGTAATCTTTTATCATCTGCGTGTATCCGTGTTCTACCCTGGGGGAAGGCTTTCAGCGCCTACTGCCGTTAATTGTATATTTTTTTGCTCTGTTGCAATATCTCAAATAATATTCAAAAACCCACCCCCGATCACCTACGGTGTACACACAAGTCTCGAAATTCTACCTAACACTTGGTTTCGTTGCCCTAGCTCCTAATTCCTGGGGAGAAGCGAAGTTTCAAGTCCCCAAAACTTAAGTATTTAAGGGGCTAGAAGATTTGAAACCCATGCGGACAGGACTTGTGTGTACACGGTAGCCCGATCGCGGGGGTGGGGTTTAGCCCGCGTCTTGGTGACAAATAGCCGGATAATTATCGGAGTGCGATCGCGGTTCAAGTGAGCGGACGCATGGGTACTTAGTACGGCTTTGCATAAATTCGTAGCGTTTTTAAGCGCAGAGGGACGCTGACAAAAATCATTCAGATTCTTCACCTAGATAAGATTGGCGACTGTCCCGAACATGAACAATTGCGACAATATCTTCCTCGACTACAAACAAAACTCGATATTTTCTTTTTTTTCCGATCCAGAGTTGCCGAATTTCACGACCAACCGCTTTGGCTTCTGGTGCTATGGTACAGCGATTAGGAAATTTTTGTAGTGATGCTATGGCATCTTGAAGTTCGTAGTACCAATTATTTGCTACTTCAGGATTCAGATTATCACACATCCAACGATAGGAGGTTTCTATTTCTTGAAAAGCAATAGGTTGAATAATAACTTGGTAATTTATGAGCGAGGAGGAATGTTAAATTTTTGCTGTAAGGTTGCCAACGCTTCCTCGGCAGGAATTCCTTGACCTTGCTCAAACTCATCTAGTCCTTTACGAATACCTACTATTGCTTCAAGGTAATCAATGCGTTCTAAGAGTTCTCGATATGTGTTTGGGTGATGTTTTGGGGATGTTTTCAGTGATTGCAAAAAACCAAGTATATCCTCTAAGATTTCATTGGGGGTGTTGTCAATTTCTTGTAAGAGCAATTCTTTGATAGTCATTACAGTTAATCGCCGAGATTTATGTTTCTCTAGCCATTCTAAATGATTCATGAGAAATTGAACAAGCTCTCCACATCCTTAACAAGCGGCTACGCCAACGGTCAGCTTCGCTATCGCTCTTCCCTCGTCATCCACATATCTCCACTGCCAAGCTTTTAGCCCAGACAAAAAAGTTATCTTGACAGGGCTAGGGTGGGGCTCTGCACTAAACACTGACAATTAGAGGTTTGCGGCTGTGTCCATTGCGGGCAAACTTCTCCGCCATGATTTGTTGATAAACTGCTTCATAACCATCAGTCATTCGCTGAACGCTGAAACGGTTCAATACGTGTTCCCGACATATTTTGCGGTCTAATTCTGCCACTTTCGAGACTGCATTCACGCATTCATCCACGGTGTCGCATAAAAACCCAGTCTTGCTATCAACAATTACCTCTAAAGTTGAACCCAATTTCATTGCAATCACTGGTGTACCTGCAGCCATTGATTCAACCATCACCAAACCAAAGGGTTCTCTCCAAGTGATGGGGAACAACGTTGCAACAGCACCACCCATTAAAGCATTTTTCTCAAAATGGTTTGCTTCACCTAAATATTCAATTTGCTTTCCATCAATGTGAGGTTTAATTTCTTTTTCAAAATATTCTACATCAACAATATCTACCTTACCTGCCATTTTCAAATGCCAACCAGATTTTTTAGCAATTTCTATTGCCAAATGTGGACCTTTTTCTGGCGAAATCCTACCCAAAAACGCTAAATAGGGTGGATTTTTCGGTTCGGGATGAAACTCATAACTGCTAACATCAATTCCGTTATAAACCGTCGCTACACAATTCAACCCTAAATTTGCTTCTCGTTGAGCATCCGAAATACTAATATAAGGTTGACGTTTAGCATATGTAAACATTTTTTCGTTGTCGGAGGTAAAAACACCATGCAAGGTATGAACTGTAGGTGTTTTGACTAGATTCCCATAGGGCAATGCTGCACAGCCCATATGGGAATGGATAATATCAAACTCTTCCGCACGCTCGTATACTGTACCTAGTTGCAGCATCTCATAGATGTTGTATTCCTTAATGTTAGGATCTAATCTGAGAGCGCGGGGATGAATTGATTCCAACTTTGCCAAACTGATAGAATCTCCTGATGCAAACAGCGTTACTTCATGTCCCCGTCGAACTAATTCATCAGTCAACAACCCTACTACTAACTCTATTCCCCCATACGCTGGTGGTGGAACTCTCTCCCATAGTGGGGCAACTTGAGCAATCCGCATAAGAACCTCCAAAAAGTAACACCTTGATTCCAACAACCTCCTTGCTTGCTAATAAGTGTCTTCAAAATAGTCAATTTGATCGACTAACTTCACTTGAAAAACGACTCAAGCAGGAATTTAACTACAATGTTATGCTTTCCAAGATAAATTTATGTCTACCCCAGGTACTGAGATATCTACCTCTAAAAGAATAAAAATTACCTTTGCTACTTATGCCGATTCAACTCAGAAATTTTCTAATAGATATCTGGTGGATTGCGATTGCTCAGATCCCCGACTTCTTAGATAAGTCGGGGGTCTTGCTCGCAGTTTTTTAAGTATATTTACTGGTTTAGAAGGCTTTTTTTTGACATCTACTTAACTACTTCGATGTAGATAAAATCAGTTTTGCGAGATTCTGGAAAATTAACAAAATAATTCAATCCCCTATCCTGTACTCCCTATCTTGGGATGGACGACGTTAAACTAAAATTTATGTCATAAGATATAAGCCCCAATTTAAATTTCCTACAATTTGCTCAACCGGAGAAAATGCCAGACTTTGATAAGTGCAAAAATCAGTTAGCTGATGAAAAGTTCTCACCCCGCGATCGCTCGATGATAAACACAAAAGAACAGGGAACTGTACTTCAGTTAGCGGATGGTACCATTCAAGGTTGTAATCCGGCTGCTGAACAAATTCTTGGACTCACAGCAGAACAATTAATTGGACGCACTTCCCTCGATCCACCTTGGCAAGCCATTCACGAAGATGGTTCTCCTTTCCCCGGTCAGACGCATCCGGCAGTGGTTACTCTTGAGACGGGTAAGCCTTGTTTGAATGTGGTAATGGGTTTATATAAGCCAAATGGAGACTTAGTTTGGTTATCCCTCGATTCGCAACCGCTCTTCCAATTGGGAGCAAGTTTACCCTATGCTGCTGTCACAAATTTTGTTGAGATTGCGGTACCAAAACAAGAAGAAATAAATTTGACAGAAGTCTTGCAGGAAAGTCCGGGTTTAATTCAGCAGGTTACCGAGACGACTCCAGGCATATTTTACATATATGACTTAATTGAGCAGCGACTGATTTACACAAATTATCAAATGACTGAGATTCTTGGTTACTCCACCGAGGAAATTCAGGCTATTGGGCTGGAATCGCTATTTCCCGATGCTTTTGAACGTCTCAACTCGCTTCAACAAGGGGAAGTCATAAGCTCTGAATATCAATATCGTCATCGAAATGGAGAGTGGAGGTGGTTATCAAATCATCTCAGCCTGCTCAGTACAAATACTGACAAAAAATCTCGAAGAGTGCTGGGTATTGCTCAAGATATCAACGAGCAACGGCAGAGTAAAGAGCGACTAGAGCTAGCGACAACGGCGGTTAATTGTCTGATTTTTGACTGGGATGTAGAGAGCGGTAGGGTAGAGAGAACTAATAGTTTTACCCTTCTTTTGGGTTATACCTCGAATGAACATGAACCAACCCTAGAATGGTGGCGATCGCTTGTTTATCCCGAGGATTTACAACGGATGGATGAGGAGTCTGCTGCTAAACAAGAAGGCGATCGCTACATAACGGAGTATCGCATCCGCCATAAAGATGGTCGTTATATTTGGGTGGAGGATCGAGGATTAGTAGTTCGGCACAATGGTAATATTATCAGGGTCGTTGGCAGCACTACCGATATCGGCGATCGCAAACAAATAGAAGCAGACTTACTAGACAGTGCAGAACGAATTGAAATGGCGACTACTGCGGCCCAGTTGGGGATGTGGTTTTGGGATATCACGACTTCAGAGTTAGTATGGACATCTCAATGTAAAGCATTGTTTGGACTCTCCTGTGACAGCGAAATAAGTTACGAAATTTTTCTCAATTTATTACATCCAGAAGACCGGGAATCCACTCATGCTGCCGTAACCCAGACTCTTGAGCATGGTATTGATTACAATCTAGAATACCGCACCATTTGGACTGATGGCAGCGTTCATTGGATCGCAGCCAAAGGCAAAGCTTTTTACAGCGCTGAAGGAAAAGCGGTGAGGATGATGGGAACAACTCAAGATATTACCCACCGCAAACATACTGAAGAAAGTCTAGCTAGAAGTCAAGAATCGTTGATACTAGCACAGGAAGCTGGGCAGATAGGCAGCTTTGATTGGAATATTGAGACAGGTGTAATAGTTAGGACTGAACAGCTAGAAGCGATTTTTGGATTTGAGAAGGGCTGTTTTGGTGGTAACGTTGCCAGTTGGCAAGAACGAGTTCACGAAGATGATTTGCCGCATTTGCAGGAAAGTTTGGCTTATACAATAGCAAATCAGATTCAGGAATGGGTGGTAGAGTACCGTATATTCCGTGCAGACAATTGTGAGATGCGCTGGATAGAGGCCAAAGCCCGCTTATTTTATAATGAGTCTGGTAAAGCTGTGCGGATGATTGGGACTAATATAGATGTAAGCGTCCGCAAGCAAGAGTCAGAAGAGTTGCGACAAAGCCAATTAATCTACCGCAACCTTGCAGATCAAATGCCGCAGTTATTCTGGATTACACAACCAGACGGCTACCACGAATACTACAATCAACGTTGGTACGACTATACAGGAACAACATTCGACCAGGTACGAGGCTCAGGCTGGACGCATTTACTTCATCCAGACGATGTGGAAAGGTCTATAGAAATTTGGAATGAATCGCTGACCACGGGTAAAAATTATGATATCGAATACCGCTTATTGAGGGCCTCTGATGGGGAATATCGCTGGCATCTAGGACGAGCGTTTCCCTTGCGTGACGAAAACGGGCAAATTATCAAATGGTTTGGTTCTTGTACAGATATTCACGACCAGAAACTAGTCGAAGAAGAACGTACCCAACTTTTAGCTCGGGAAAGAATAGCAAGGGATGAAGCCGAAAAAGCTAACCGGATCAAAGATGAGTTTCTCGCAGTATTATCCCACGAATTGCGATCGCCTCTCAACCCCATCCTTGGTTGGGCCAAACTGCTCAAAACTCGTAAATTTGACGGTTCTACTATAATCAAAGGCTTGGATACTATTGAACGCAATGCCAAATTACAAATTCAACTAATTGACGATCTCTTGGATGTCTCCCGCATTCTCCGAGGTAAAGTTACTTTAAATATTGGTAGCCTTGACCTGAAAACGGTAATTGATGCTGCATTGGAAACAGTGCGATTAACCGCAGAGAATAAATCCATTCAAATTAAAACACAGTTTGACCCCAACGTTGGTAAAATTGAAGCTGATGCGTATCGATTGCAACAAGTTTTTGGCAATCTCCTCAATAATGCCGTCAAGTTCACACCTCAAGGTGGACAGGTAGAAGTCTTATTGGGGTCTGAGTCAAGAGATGGATTAGTTAGTCACTCAGCACTCATCACTGTCAGGGACACAGGGCTTGGTATTTCCCCAAAATTTCTACCCCACGTCTTTGAATACTTCCGTCAAGCAGATAGCAGTACCACGAGAAATTATGGTGGATTAGGATTGGGATTAGCAATAGTCAGGCATTTAGTAGAATTACATGGCGGTAGTGTCGGAGTAGATAGTCCTGGTGAAGGACAGGGAGCAAGCTTTACTGTCAGACTTCCCTTGTCTTTATCAAATCAAGATGAGTACATCGAAACTGATGTTGATATAGAGCAATTCACTTCCTCATCTCTTGGAGGACAAAAAATACTGATTGTCGATGACATAGCCGATGCTCGCGAGTTTCTGTGCATCTTGCTCGAACAATATGGAGCAACAGTAACCGTCGCCGCTTCTGGATCTGAAGTATTGAACATATTATCACAGTCCCAACCAGATTTATTAATTAGCGACTTAGGAATGCCAGAAATGGACGGCTACGGCTTGATTGGTAAAATCAGAGAACTGCCTGTAGAGCAAGGGGGAGAGATAAAAGCGATCGCCCTTACCGCTTATGCAGGAGAAACCGATCGCGAGCGTGTATTAGCTGCAGGTTTCCAAAAACACGTAGCCAAACCCGTAGAACCAGAGAAATTACTTCAGGCGATCGCAGATTTACTTCCGCTTTAGCCTTCTTTAAATAGACAATATTTCAGCCAAGGACTAAAGTCCCTGTCTAAGAGCTAAAGTCCTCTAAAAGAGGACTAATAATAAGGTTTCTAGGGCTTAATAATTATTTTATTAACACGCTCTTAAAGAAGTAGAGGATTTCGCAGCCCATCAAAGTTGGTCTGAACTTTCTTTCAGATAACCCGCTGCAACACAGTCGTCAATTATTTTCTGAACAAACGTCCAAAGTTCTGGTGAACCCATTTTCACAGGAGCCATTCTTTTCATGACTTGCTCACGGCTAATGCCATGAATTTGCCAACTACCACCTTGATTTATTTGATTGTGCAGTAAAGGTTGTATGCGGTCTAGGGCGGTTGCAAACTGGGCTGTAGGTGTTTTTTGCTCTTCAAACTCCAACCAAAGGTTTTTTAACTCGCTTTCTTGGTCTGGGGGCAAAAGTCCAAATAATCGCTTTGCTGCTAGAATTTCTCGTTCGGCTTTACTTTCATAGCCTTGTATATCGTAGCAAAAAGTGTCACCTGCATCAATTTCTACTAGATCGTGAATTAGCAGCATTTTGATTGCACTAGATATATCAACCCCAGGGGGTGCATATTCTGCTAATATCATCGCCATAATTGCAATGTGCCATGAATGTTCCGCAGTATTTTCTTGGCGGGTGCGATCGGTGAGGAAAGTTTGACGGAGAATTTGCTTTAGTTTATCAATTTCGATGATGAATTCAATTTGTTGAGCCAGTCGGTTAGTTTGCATTGGACTGTGAAGAAACATGAAATGGTATTGGTAAAAGCGTATCAACTGACAGGCGCTCTAATTCAAAAGTTGATCGAAAGTGAAAACTTGATCCCTACATGAATGGGCTGAAAAATACCAATATTAATGTCTATTCTCCGAGTCTGTAGACGTAAGAGGGTCGGGATGAAAGTAGATTGAGCATGGCATCATCTGCTGTCCAGAAGTTGGCAGATTCCGCCTTCGCACAGGCTAAGAAAACAGCATCATACAGCGTGGGCATTCCGTATTGTTCAGCCAGTTGCCAAGCATTGAGCCGCAGGATTTCAGTGTCGATGTAGTCGATCGGTAAGCTAATGTATGCGGTGTAGAGTTGGTTGGCTTCAACAGAAGTCAGTAGTTTGGCTCTCACCTTTTTGCGAAGCACCGAACCCACCTCTGCCCAAGCGAAGCTAGGTGCAACAAGTCTAACTTGCTGAGTTAAGGCATTCGCGATCAGAGCGATCGCCTCTAGGGTTTGTTCATCTGGGCAGAGGTATTTCATCATCACACTGGTATCGATGCAGAGTGACTCAGTCACGTCTGCCTTCTCCTTCGCGCAGTTGACGAATCAGCAGTCCTGGATCGGGATGAACCCCGGTTCGCTGTTTAACTTGCTCTCGAATGGTCTGAATTTGTTCGTGGGCTGCCCAAGCGCAACGCCACCTCATTTCTTTCTCTAAGGCTTGAACAACGAGATCGTTGAGAGATTCGTCGTCTCGCTTCAAGACCCGAACCTTTTGCAGCAGTTTCGATGGGAAGCGAATCGTTAAGGCTTCACGTTCCATGATTACACCTTATGCAACCAAAGTATGATACCATATTATGCAACCACTTTAACGCCGATCGATTGATATTCTCAAATCACGAAAAGCAACCTAAATCTCCCCAAAAGTTAAATATAAATCTAATTTTAGCGAGAAGATTAAAAGCCGACTTGTCAACAAATTAGATTTAGGTGCAACCTACGGACTGGTAGGTGCGTTAATGTTGGGGATGACGCTTATCGTGGGCGTAATGTATCGCTGGAAGTGAAATGAAAAATCGCGTTCCAGCGTATTTATACATAGAAAAAATTTATATTTATACTTTTGATGAAGTTTTGCGAAATAGCAGTGACGCGCACTGGATCTATTGATTATTGATTGATTAGATACCGATCCGACTTTGAGAAAAGCCTATGTCATTGCAAGTAGGGTTAGAAGCCCTAAAACAAGAGCGTTTTCAGGAAGCTGTTGAAATACTCGAAACCTTCTGTCGTAATAGTTCCGATCGCGCTTCTTCAGACTACCTGAAAGCCCAGATGGGACTGGTAAAAGCGTATCATCGGACAGGCGAACTTGAAAAGGCGATCGCTCTGCTTCAAAAGTTGGTGCAAAGTGAAAACTCGCAGATACGGGAATGGGCAGAAAAATACCGTCAAGCCTTAGATAACTCCAAACCAGCCAATCGTGCCACCACTGCTGGTGTCAAGTTGGCAATGGGAGGAGTTGGTGGTAGTTTGGCGTTTGCGTCTGGAGTTACCATCACTTTGTTGTTTGGCATGGTGTTGGCTTTAGGCTTGGCGTTGGTGCTAATTGTTGGTAACGACAACCCAATCAATGGGCTTTTGATTGCAGTTCCCATTACCCTAGTTTTCAACCTTGTCGCTTTCTTCTTGTCTCCCTTGCTGATGGACATGGTGCAAAACTGGCTCTACCATACTCGCTGGGTAGATATATCAGAACTTGAGGTTCGCAGCCCTGAAACAGCACGAATCCTGCGACGGGTTTGCCAACAAAAAAATCTGAAAATACCCCGCTTGGGTATTATTCAAGACCAAAACCCTACGGCATTTACTTACGGCTCATTACCGAATAGTGCCCGCCTAGTCGTTAGCGAAGGACTATTCAAATACTTAGATGACGATGAAGTTGCCACAGTCTACGCCCACGAATTAGGGCATATTGTCCATTGGGACTTTGCAGTTATGACTGTGGCATCAACTTTAGTGCAAATTTGTTACCTAATTTACACTACATTTAGAAGCCTCGGTCGTGGTGGTAACAACAAAATCAAAGATGCCTTCCAAACTGCCGCCACCACAGCATATATATTTTATATCGTTGGCACGTACATGGTGTTGTATTTATCGAGGACACGGGAATACTTCGCCGACCACTTTTCAGCTGAAACCACAGGCAACCCCAACGCACTTTCCCGCGCTTTGGTGAAAATTGCCTACGGTATTGTTGAAGAAGGTTCGCGCACTAAAGAACCCAGTCGCTTGATTGAAGGGACTCGCGCCTTGGGCATTTACGACCCCAAAGCTGCCTCATCCGCAGGTACAGCTTACCGCATCGCTGCCGACACCCAGAAAGTTGGTCGCGTCTTCTTGTGGGATATGTTTAATCCTTGGGGTTGGTGGATGGAATTAAATTCCACACACCCCTTGACTGGAAAGCGAGTTCGGGCACTCAGCACCTATGCCGAACAACTCGGTTTAGCAGTTGAATTCGATATGGGGCGAATCATCGGTGAAGGCAAAACTCTCAACAAAAGCAAGCTTTACGGCAACTTTTTCTTAGATGTTGTTCTTTACGGGGCTGAAACGATTGGTTTTATTGGTGGGTCAATAATCGGTATAATTCTTATCTCTAATTCTCAGAGTAATTCTGTAGGTTTGGTGCTGGGTTCGCCCTTAATTGGCCTGGGGTTGGGAATACTAATCAAAGCATTTGTGATGTTCCCCGATTACAGCAAAGCCCAGCCACTGGACGTTCTCACCTTGATGTCCGATCCTTACGCCAGTCCCTTGCGCGGTAGACCCGCTAAACTCAAAGGTGAACTCATCGGACGAGGTGACGCAGGTTCTAAATTTGGTTCTGATATGATGATTCAAGACCGGACAGGCTTGCTGTATCTTCATTATTCTTCCCGGTTTGGCCCCATCGGCAATTTCCTGTTTGGCATGAAGCGCGTTCAAAGCTTAATTGGTAGCAATATTGGGGCAACGGGTTGGTTCCGACGAGGAGTCGCACCCTGGATGGATCTAATTGAACTCAAGAGTGACAGTGGCACCATCGTTAACAGTTACCATCGTTTTTGGGCAATGGTTCTCGGTAGCTTGTTGATGATTGGCGGCATTATCACTGTCATTGCCGTGAAATAGACGAAAATATTGACTGCAATCCCCACTCAAGCCCCCTAAATCCTCTGCCCCCTGCCCCCAAAATTGGGGGTATTTTATTATACTTTTAATTTTCTTTCCCTCCTCAAAATTGGGGGTAGGAGGGCTTTTGAGTCGCACTCATCAAAATTAATGTGGTGGGGTACTAGGAGTTAGTAGATTTAGCGATCGCCCCCAATTGTAAGCCTGGTGGATAACTTCCTTCTTCTTTGACTCGCTTAATTTCAGCTTCATTTACTCGTAAGTTCAGCTTTTGAGCAAAAGCTCGGACAATATCTCCCCTGTCAATTATTCCAGCCAAAGTACCTGCAGGTGAAAGCACAGTAATTCGGGGTAATTGTTCGTTTTCTAATTTGTTGATGACTTCAACCAGAATTGTTGACTCGGCAACGGAGGGAATTTCAGTGAGGGGATGGACAATAGTTTGCAGAATTTGGCTTTCCCATTCACTGCGTTCCACAAGGCGCAAATCCTCAACCGAAACCATACCCCGATAGCGTCCATCAGACTCGGCAAAATAAACTTGTGAGGTAGTATCCATTAAGCATAAGTCAGCGAAGGAACGCAATGTTTGATTTGCGTCCACAAGGCGAAACTCCCGCGTCATGGCATCGGCGGCGTTTAGCTTCAGCAAAGTTTCTTGTAAAATGGTTACGCGGTCGTAGTTGGTGGCGTTGCGGATAGCGAACCAACCCAACAAGGCAATCCACAAACCAGTTACTAATTCTCCTGTCAAATAATCTACGACAAAGCCCAAAGCGATCGCGCCATATCCTAAAACTTGCCCCGCTTTTGCCGCCCAATGTACAGCCAGAAACCGATCGCCCGTTGCTTTCCATAGTGCCGCTTTTAACACTTGTCCGCCATCAAGAGGCAAGCCGGGAATTAAGTTAAACAGGGCCAAAACCAGGTTTATTCTTCCCAAATCTCCCACCATTTCACGGATGGGAGTTGTATTTGGAAATACAGTTGAGAGAAAATTTAAAAGGAAAAACAGCCCGATACTAACTAAAGGACCGGCGATCGCTACTTGAAATGCTTTACCCGGAGTTTTAGATTCTTCTTCGATGGCAGCAATACCACCAAACATAAACAGAGTAATAGAGTTAACTTGAATGCCTTGTGACTTGGCAACCAAGCTGTGACCGAGTTCATGTAACAACACCGAAGCAAATAGCAGTAGGGCCATTACCACCCCCGCACTCCAAGCGAGGACAGTTCCCCATTGCTGGTAAGATAAGCCAAAATTCAGGGTTGCCAGCCCTAAAATCACGAACCACAAAGGGTCTATAAATAGCGGAATTCCAAACAAAGACCCAACTCGCCAATTTTTTTGCATTACATTGTCCTAAGTAGTTTATGTATTGTTTTATGCATATAAGATGATGCCCCATCCACAGCATTCTCGTTAAAAATGCCCTTATTTCTAGGATAGACAATTCTTGGCAGTCAAAAATAAAGTAGCAGACCTAATCTCGAAAGGAGAAAAGGTCTGCTAGTGTGAATAATCAGTTGTTTGTCAAAGATAAAATTTATAAAACGCCGAGATTCGTCAATCCGAGAACAGCAGGGATTCCAATCAGATGGCCAGCACTCATGGAAGCAAGAAAGGTACCAACACTAGGATTATTAAATAGCGCAGGAAAAGGTAAAGGCATCTTCGTACCAACCTGGGGAAGGCGAATTGTACGGGGAATAATCAGAAGACATAACAGACAAGCGCCAATGATTACGGGTGTACCACTCCAATTCCATTCGGTGCCAGTGTTGGGAACAGTTGCTTGGACTGCAAATAACATTGATGAAATCACGGTTGTTTCTCCAAGATAACAAGTCCATGCTCCATCAGATAATGTCCTACAATCTTCCTTCCAGGGAAGGGTAGATATTTCTACCGAAAGTTAGAGCTATATCGTCAAGCTCCTATTCTCAACCTAAACAAGTTTTTATCTATCCGCTTCCTTGTGGGAGTTTAATACCCCGACAAGAAGCAGGGAACCCGTTTTGAATTAGGGTTCCAATCCCCATATATAAACCTCTTCCTTCTTCAAAAAAAGTCACCAGGGGCAAAAACCACTGATGACTTCAGGTAAGTCTTTAATCAAAAACTTACAAACGACCGATGTTCGTCAGGCCTAAAGTGATGCCGATACCAAGAATATGACCGAAACACATAGCACCAACGAATGTCGGAATGCTGATGGGGAGTACGGGCATTTTGGGGCCAACCAAAGGCTTTTCAATCTTGAAGCTGAACAATAGAGCTACTATGCAGCTGATGCTGATAATTATCGCCACAGTAGGATTCCACACAGGCGTAGCGGGAACAGTTGTAGCGGCTGCTAGTAAAATTGATGGCATGAAACTTCTGTCTCCTGAAGGGGAAAATACATTTGGACCACAAAGATTATAGAATTAGTAAAGGAAAAACTGGAATTTTTATCAAGACTTGACATTAATTTTTACTATTGCGAAAAAACTCTTCAAATCAAAATGCGAGTTAAAATTTGCGGCATTACTCAACCAGCACAGGGAAAAGCGATCGCTAAAATCGGGGCAACAGCGTTAGGATTTATTTGTGTGCCTGCGTCACCTCGTTACATCACCTCTGCCCAAATTAGGGCAGTTGTGGAAGAATTACCAGTCTTCACAGACAAAATTGGTGTTTTTGCAAATGCTAGTCTTGAGCAGATCGGGCAAAATGTTCTTGATGCTGGTTTAACTGGGGTTCAATTGCATGGAGACGAGTCATTAGAATTTTGCCAAAAACTGCGTCAATCTCTACCCAAAATCGAAATTCTCCGAGCGCTAAGAATACGGACTCCAGAAGATTTATCAACAGCAACCGTTTATACTACGTGTGTAGACACCTTATTGCTTGATGCCTACCATCCCCAACAACTGGGCGGTACAGGTAAAACCCTAGATTGGGAAATGCTACAGAATTTTAGCCCCAGTTGTCCTTGGTTTTTAGCCGGCGGACTAACACCAGATAATATTATCGAAGCCCTGAGTCAGCTTAACCCCAGTGGCATCGATTTATCTAGTGGTGTCGAGCGGACACCAGGAGATAAAGATTTAGAGAAAGTAGCCAAGTTGTTTGAAATACTAGGGACTAGGGGATAAGGTATATTTTCAGACTACTGGTTGCGCCATCAGGTTTCCGCTTTCATTTACCCGGATTGGAAAAAGGTAAATCTTGATGTTCTCCAAAGTAGGTGGCCAGGAATAAATCCAAAATGTTTTTTTGCAAAGAAAGAACAGCGCTGTAGGTGCTTTGCATAAGCGTAAGGTAGCGCAACTACGAGCCAATTCCAGAGGCTTTACATTTCGTAACATACTAAGATTTTTTTTCCGCATACCTACTTAACTCCTAACTCCGAACTCCCAACTTTAATAAAATGATGGTTGATGACGAATCAAGTTAAAAAATTCTTCGCGAGTTTTTTGGTCTTCTTGGAATACCCCAATCATTGCGCTAGTTACAGTCCAAGCACCTGGTTTCTGTACACCCCGCATTGCCATGCACATATGGGAACCTTCCATCACTACTGCAACTCCCTGGGGTTCTAAAATTGTCTGAACTGCTTCAGCAATTTGACGGGTTAACCTTTCCTGGACTTGCAGTCGGCGAGAATACATCTCAACGATTCGGGCAAGCTTACTTAACCCCACAACTTTTTGATTGGGAATATAAGCAACATGTGCCTTCCCCATAAACGGCAACATATGATGTTCGCACAAGCTAAAGAAACTGATATCCCGCACCAGCACCATTTCATTATGACCTTCGTCAAAGATGGCACCGTTCAGGAGGTCTTCTAATGACTGGCTGTAGCCACTGGTGAGAAAGCGCATTGCCTCAGCGACGCGCTTTGGTGTTTTTAGCAGTCCCTCACGCTCCGGATCTTCTCCTACACCCAGGAGAATTGACCGCACGGCAACCATCATCTGCTCCATTTCTTCCTCTGTGGGAGGGTGCAGATTGGGTTCTTTTCCGTCGTGGGTATTGCGATCGGGTCTAACAGTTTCTGCCAAGTCAGGAATTAGAGGAGATTGAGAGCCGTTGGACGAGTTGGGACGAGCAATAGTCATGATGTCAGTCTTGGTTATGGTTTGATTTATAGAGTTATGAGTTATGAATTATGAGTTAGAATTGTGAGTTACGAGTTATGAGATTATGAGTTTTTAATTAATTCTTCACTCCACGAGAGTGGAAAGTCACCCGAAGGGCATTTATACTCTTAATTCCTAATTCTTAACTCCTAACTCTTAATTGCTAACTCCTAACTCCGCAATTAAAGGACGCCCGCACTGGGCATCAGAGTCAACTCATCGACTACTGCTTGTGGTGGTAACAAAGCAGTGTAGAGAATCGATTGAGCGACAATTTCCGGAGTTAACATAGTCGAACGGTCAAAGTTGGCATGAACGCTTTCTGTGTCCCAAAGTTCGGTATTCACCGCACCAGGACAGATAGCTGTAACACGAATGCCGTGAGCGCGTTCTTCTTGTGCCAGAGTCTGAGAAAGGGCTAGTAAACCAGCTTTGCTAACGCAATACGCCCCCCAATTGGGAAATGCTTGGCGGGCGGCGATAGATACAATGTTGATAATTGTGCCTGTAGTGCGATCGCGCATTCCGGGCAATACCGCCATTATGCACTGAAATACACTAGTAACATTTAAATCAATTACCTGCTGCCAGTCGGATAGGGGTGTTTCGCTCAAATTTGCTGTATACCCCATTCCTGCACAGTTTACTAGAATATCTACATCTCCAAAATCACTAATGACATTTTGTATCTTTTGTTGTGTTTTTTCCACAACAGATAAATCTACAGCATAAGCTTTTGCTTCTACTCCAGCGCTCTTGGCAGATAAAGCAACTGCGGTCAATTTATCTTCATTACGGCTGACTAATGCCACATCAACTCCACTTTGTGCAAACGCTAAAGCGGTTGCTCTGCCAATGCCACTACTTGCCCCAGTTATTAAAGCGCGTCTTCGCTCAACCAAAATGCTTTCTCCCAATTTTTTGTCGCTTGATGCAACCGCCGAGCCACCCATCGCTAACTTAAAAAATCCAGAGATTTTTATGCGAACAATTGATATACTACAGTTGCCTAGATGGGTATACTTAAAGCTAAGTATTTTTTGCCTTGGGAATCGCGTCACATACTGAACAATGATAGAGCCGCCAGCTATGAGATTTATATCCAATGCTGACTGCTCCAATTTATGTGCCAAAAACACAAATGCCTATGGCTGTTTAGATTGTTAATAATCTTTAAGAGCCATAGGCAATTATAGCATTTTAACTCTTTTTAATGAGTCGCTTCGGTAAAAACGCCAATTTTACGGAATTTTTCATAGCGCAATTGGCGTCGTTCTTCAGGGGTCAGGCAGTTGAGTTCTTCTAAGTTTTGCAACAGCCCATGCTTGAGAGTCGTAGCTGCTTTTAGGGGGTCTGAATGAGCGCCACCAACAGGTTCAGGTAATATCTGGTCGATGATTCCCAGATTTTTTAGGTCATGGGAAATAATTTTTAATGCGACAGCAGCTTGGGGAGCCTTACTAGCATCTTTCCATAAAATGGCAGCACAGGCTTCGGGGGTGGCAACTGTATAAACCGAGTGTTCAAACATCAGCAAGCGATCGCCGACTCCAATACCCAGCGCTCCACCGGAACCGCCTTCACCAATTACCGTACAGATAATTGGCACATTAAAACAGAACATTTCGCGCAAATTATAGGCGATCGCTTCTCCTTGACCTTGATGTTCGGCTTCGACTCCGGACCAAGCCCCTGGTGTATCAATAAAAGTTATAATAGGCATCCCAAACTTATTGGCATGTTCCATCAACCGCAACGCCTTACGATAACCTCCTGGGTAAGGCATTCCAAAATTACGACTGATATTATCCTTAGTATCGCGACCTTTTTGATGACCCAACATGACCACCGGTTGTCCACCTAAACGACCCACACCACCAACTAAAGCAGGATCGTCATAACCACAGCGATCGCCATGCAACTCCATCCATTCATCACTGATGGCCTGAATGTAATCGAGAGTACTAGGGCGGCGCGGATGACGGGCGACTTGGAGTCGCTGGGAAGGCGATAAACTACTGAAAATTTCCTCACGCAGTTGCACGGCTCGCGCCTCTAATTGACGAATCTTATCAGATACATCGACGCCATTTTCTTCCGCGAGTTGCCGAATCTGGTCAATTCGGGTTGCAAGTTCTGCCAGTGGTTTCTCGAAATCCAATAGTAGCGGTTTACGCTCTTGTATTGCCATAGTTAGGGATTGGGAATAGGGACTAGGGGGTAAAAAGTTAGGAGTTAGGAATTAAGAGTTAGGAATTGAGAGTTTAGATGCCTTTTGGGTGGAGTCAAGAATTAATTAAAAACTCATAACTCATAACTCATAACTAATAACTCTATAAATCAAACTCATAACTCCTCACTTTCACACCAGCAGTGGTCTAAATCCGTGTTTGACTGACACTTTACCAATCTGCTCCATTTTATCTACGGTAATCTGATTGCGTCCCCAAGAAAAGTTCGTATGCAACTTCTCAAATTCCAGCAGCATTGACTCCGCAAAGCAAGCAAATAACTGACGTGCGGGAACATCCATATTGACGATTTTCATGATTTTCCAATCAATATCCAAAGAATGCTCCACAATACCGCCATTGAGTACATACACGCCGGGATGCTGAATCTTGCTTCCCAAATTTTTGGGATAGCCGCCATCAATCAGGAGACAGGGTTGCTTGAGAACAGTTGAATCAATCTCAACGCCTTTAGGCATACTAGCAACCCAAACAATGATATCAGCGATTGGCAGTGCTTCCTCCAAACCCATGATTTTTCCCCGTCCAAGTTCGGCTTGTAACTCGCCAAGTCGTTCTTGATTGCGAGCGATCAACAACAGTTCTTTGACATCTGTCCTTTTGTCCAACCACCGACACACAGCACTACCAATATCGCCAGTTGCTCCACACACGGCAACAGTCGCAGAAGATAGCTCAATTCCTACTTGCTTACTTGCTTGTTCCACTTGCCGACAAATAATATAGGCTGTGTGAGTATTGCCTGTGGTGAAGCGTTCAAACTCTAACTTAATATTGCGGACTTGCCGAAACTGCTCTAAGTTAAAGTTCTCAAAAATAATCGATGAAAACCCGCCCAAAGCAGTAATGTTTATGCCATGTTTTTGAGCATGTGCCATCGCGTTCAGGATTTTCCGCGTTGCTGCTTTAATGCGACGAGTTGCCAACATTTCTGGCAAAAAGCCAGATTCTACATACCGCCCTTCAATTTTCTGTCCCGTAACACTGGTAACGGTAATGCTATCAACAATCTGAGGCGGGGCGCTGCACCAAAAATCTAGCCCTTGATCGGCATATTCTGGGTAGCCCAAATCTTTGGCTACTGCTTGTGCGTGTTCCAAACTAGTGAGGTGTCCGATTAGACCAAACATGAACTATTTTATTAGGCGTGTATTGAGACAAAATCTTGAAAAAATGGGCGAGAGACAATGACTAACCCTGAAAAATACTGTACGGGGGATAGGGAGAAGTTATGAGTTATGAGTTAGGAGTTAAGAATTATGAGTGATGAGCTTTTCAGTTATGAGTGATGAATTTGTAACCCAAAGAATCTTAACTCCTAACTCCTAATTTTTAACTCTTAACTCTTAACTCCTAACTCCTAACTCCTAATTCTTAATCCTTACGCTGCTCTGAGTCCGTGGGCAGACAAACGCATGATATCGCGATTTGTGAATCCAATATTACCAAGAGCCTCTCCGTACTGAATCATAAAATCTTCCACCATAGCTTCTTTATCCATCGCCAAAACGCGAGCATCATCTTCCACTTGACTAAGCATTTTCCAAACTATAGGCAGGTTTCGACGATTTGCTTCTTCCAATTCGGCTTTGGATTGTTCAAAGTGTTCTTTTAACCAAACTTCTCCAAAATTGAGATGGCTATACTCTTCTTTTACAACTCCTTCAGTGATTTTACGGGCAAAATCATCCGCGACGGGGATGTAAATGTTGTAAGCAGCGATCGCAAAACATTCAATAATCAAAGATTGAATCAACAGGCAAGTAACAACGTTTCCAGATGCAGCGGCTTCTTGGAAGTTTTGGTGCAATTCGCCAAAAAACTTTTTCGCAAATTCCATATCGGGTGTTACCTTCAGATTCTTAGCGCAAGCTTCAAATCCCTTCTTGTGGCGGCTCTCCATCTTCGATAAACGAATTAGTTCGTCCTTGGTTTCCGGCAGCAGTTCACTAAGTTGAATGTAATTTTCGTGGGCTTCTTGTTCCCCTTCAATCACAATCGCATTAATCCGACTGTAAGCGTCTTTGTATGTTTCGCTCTGAAAATCGATTCCCAATTCGGCTGCAAGCTGCTGCATAATATGTTCACTTCTGAGTATGTAAATTATTTGATACCAACATTAACCCAAGTGTGGAGGATGAAGTCTAAACTATGAAGACTTTAGGACACTTGTAGCCAGCAATCAACGTCCGACTTTATCGTTCATTTTTCATCCTTCATCCTTTGTTTAAGCACTGTGGTTTAATTTAACTTAACAAGTCTCTATGTTATAGATTAACGGTTGCTGGGGGCGATGCTCCAGTAGCAAAAAATAAATGCTGCGATTATATCAAAATGTCAAAAACCACCTGGAATCCGAGATATTCCGATTTTTTGAGTCTAGGAGTGCTGTTGCTGTTGGCGGTTGTCGTTTTGCTACCGCTATTTGTGGTTTTTTTTACATCCTTTCAGCCTCCTGGGGGAACTCCCAAAGTATCATCTACAAATGGTTGGTACCTGGCTAACTACGGTGACGCTTGGGAGCGAGGGAAGTTTCTACTGGCGTTTGCTAATTCTAGCTTGGTAGCGCTAGCAGTCACCGCCTTACAGATTGTGACTTCCGCACTTGCAGGTTACGCCCTAGCACGACTAAAATTTCGCGGCAGGCAAGCGCTGCTGCTAATTGTCATCGCAACGTTAGTAATTCCCTTTCAGTTACTGGTAATTCCGATTTTTTTGGTGCTGAAGTGGGGACACTTGATTAATACCTACGGGGCTTTAATTCTACCAACTGCTGTAAATGGTTTTGGAATTTTTTTGTTACGTCAATATTTCCAGACAATTCCAGTGGAGTTGGAGGAAGCTGCAGCGATGGATGGGGCAACTAGGCTACAAATTTTATGGCAGATTATGCTACCCCTAGCCCGTCCGGCTTTGGTGACGTTATTTTTGTTCACTTTTATTGGTGAATGGAATGATTTGTTTAAGCCTCTGGTGTTTACTACACGACCGGAATTAAGGACAGTACAGCTAGCTTTGGCTGAGTTTCAGGAGCAATTCACGAATAATTGGCCCTTGATGATGGCTGCAGTGACAATAGCTACTGTACCAGTAATGGTGTTATTTCTCATCGGTCAGAGGCAGTTTATTCAGGGAATTGCTGCAACAGGCATTAAAAGTTAGGGAGCAGGGGGAGCAGGGGGAGGAGCGGAGTGGAAAAAACAACTATCAACTATCAACCAACAACTATCAACTTAACTTGTCTCCTGAATTTGCAGACGGATGACGCGATCGCTTGCATTTCCACTCAGTTGTATCTCCATGACTTCACCACCGAAGGGTTCTAAACAATCGAGAAGCGATCGCAAACTCGGCGTACTTGCACCAGTATCCACATACAGCCTATCTGCCAAGTTATTGATGCGTTTCCAAGTCATGTATAACTTAGCGATGGTTTGCTCGATTTGAGAGGCCTGATTCACTAAGTCAGCAGCAATATTTAAACAACCGATTCTTTGCGCTTCTTCCAAAGCCGTTTCAATATCAACTTGATCTCGCTCCAGTGCTTGGACTTGTGCCGCTCCTTTGAGATATTTTGCCAGATTACGCGCTTCTGTAGTTACCTGCTTGAGGGTATCTAAATCGGGATTGGCGGCTATTTCCTTCTGTAAAGACTTTTGGTGAGATAAAGGCAGTTTTTCCATTTCCTTCACCATCGGGGCGATGTAGCGTGGTGGAAGGGTGTTATCTGCGGCTTTTTCCCTAACCGACTGGGGTAATAATTCGCTAGACATCGCCGTCCATTCGTCAGTAAGTTGCTTGACTTCTCGTCGAGTAATGCGATCGCCTTTTTCTGCGGCTTCACTCACCATCTGCTGTACTTCTGGGGATGCTTTGGAGGTTTCCACAAAAGCTCGTTTGCTGAAATTCT
Source organism: Cyanomargarita calcarea GSE-NOS-MK-12-04C (assembly GCA_019359595.1). Taxonomy (GTDB): domain Bacteria; phylum Cyanobacteriota; class Cyanobacteriia; order Cyanobacteriales; family Nostocaceae; genus Cyanomargarita; species Cyanomargarita calcarea. The sequence goes on along the minus strand of JAHHGZ010000011.1, from coordinate 85,383 downwards.
TGATTGCGCTGGGTTGGAGTTTCCCGTCTTCTAGGAGGGTATCAGCACTGTTGGCTAGTTGAATCCAGGAATAAGCCTGACTCTTGCTAATTTCCCGTTCTTTGAGCCAGTTGAGAAAACCAGTACCCCTACCATCACCGCCTTTTTTTTCCCGATCCCGTACAGCCCGGAGAATGCGTCCCCGCCAAATTTCCGTTTGCAAATCAAAGCGATCGCACACCTGCCAAGCTACATCCAACTGAGAGAGAAATTCCATCTCTGGAATTCCTTCATCTTCGGGATCGGGAAGTTCAAAATTTAAATCGGCTGGCTGTTGGAGCGCTTCAGCCAAATCGTTCATTGAGTCGGTGTATTCCACGGTTTGTAGCTGAGTATGGTGTGCGATAGCCCTGACAAGCAGTCAGTTCGGGTTATTATCCCACAATCTGCACTCAAGAGAATCGCAAGTGGGGTGGTCGTTACCCCTCGCTGCAATCGCGGAGGAGCTCTTTTATTTTGCAAAACTCGGGTAAAGCGTTGCCATTCCTTGCGGTTCATGGCTGTATTTGCCACTGTGCCACGGTCGATACGTCTCGTTATACAAACAGAGGCTATTGGGATTTTTGATCACAAACTGCATCATCCGCCGATGCGCTTCACCTCGGAAGAACTGTTTTAGATCATCTTCTGAACGCCAGTAACTGACCAAGATCGCTTCGTTGGGTCCACAAATTCCAGCTTTCACTTGCACACAGCCTTCAGCTTTAGCAGTTGCACTCCTGATCCACAACAGATTTTTCCACATCCAGAAAAACCCCACGCCTTGGCGTGCCAAAAAGCCGTTGACAAAAACAACTGCCTCCGGTTGTTTTGGCAGATCGATTTGGTAAATGGAATAACTCATTGTAATTACCTCCTTTAGACTTCTCTCTGGTATTGCTGTCTGCAAAATAAATACTCAATAATAAGATTATTCACTTAATTGAGTATTTATTTTAAAGTATATTCAACTTAGTGAATATGTCAACTCATAGCCCATGTCTCTCACCTATGCCATTCTGTCGGTCTTAGTTACTGCCCCTAGCAGCGGCTATGACCTTGCCAAACGGTTCAATCCCTCGGTGGAAGGATCGGTTGGTTTTTTCTGGAGCGCTAGCTTTCAACAGATTTACCGAGAACTGAACCGCTTAGAAGAAAAGGGGTCACTGCAGGCCGAATCCGTGCAGCAGGAGAATCGACCCGACAAACGAATTTATGCCGTGACAGCATTGGGTAAACAGCAGTTGTGTCAGTGGATTACTGAGTCGGAGGAGATGGCACCGATCAAGGATGATTTGCTCGTGAAATTCTATGCTGGGCATCTGGTGCCTTGCCAGACGATGGTGGAAAAGCTGGAAGCACATCGTCGGCAACATCTGCAGCGATTAGCGATTTATCAAGAAATTAAGCACCAGCACTTTAAGAATCCGCAAGCTTTGTCGAAAGCCCTAAAGTTTCAGTACATGACATTGTTGCGAGGTATTCACTATGAAACGGGCTGGCTAGCCTGGTGTGACGAGATCATGCTCTTGCTGAAATAGGCCGACAACCTAGAGATTATGTCTAAATCTTAGGGGCAGGCTGTCGTACTAAAAATTTAATAGTATAAAGAAGCCTTCGTGTGGATCTATCTTATCGGTCACAATAGCTGTAAGGCTCACTGTCTATAAATTGATGTAAAATAGGGGCGACCAAAAATCATGAATACTTCAAATTTTTTCAAAACAATGGCTCTGTACTACGAATTTTAGATTTGGGCAGGATTACATACTTAAAATTGCTACAATCCATTAATTTATACCGCTAGCTAAAATCCCCAAGATTTTATTTACATCTTTCAAGTAATATTCACTCAAATCAATTGCGATCGCTTGTCCTTCTAATTTTAAAAATTGCCAAACACTTCCAGTTGTAACGGTTCCATAAATAACTGGATTTTCACTACCCGCTTTTTCGTTAAATATCTTTGCTGCAATCATTTCTGCCATACATTGTCCCAAACCTGCCGGAATATTTTCTTTTTTCGCTTCCACGATAATAATTACTGGTGATGTGACAATTAATCTTTCTGTAGAACGAGTAATAATAAAATCACAAATACCATTTAATCCTTGTGTGGAATCAACGTTGAATTCTACACCGGAGAACAAATTTATCTGGTCATTTAGCTGTCGTCTCAAATCTAACAAAATTGGAGAAATAATCATCTCTGAGCGAGCTTTTTCGCTATTACTAGCAACGGCAATTGGGACATTATATTCAAGGATATCTTTTAATAATTGACTAGATTCTATATCAGGTATATTGGCAAAAATATCAGCAGCTTCAATCGTCTTAATTTGGAAATTCTGCTTAACTTTCTCCAGAGTGAAATCACTATATGGCATTGCGAGTGAATGCTCCTAAAAGCTACATTTTTATTTTACAAGAGCCCTAAGTTTTACCCCCCACCCCCAAGTTTGGGGGGATTAAACTTTCAAAATTGAATAAAATACCCACATATTGAGGGTTATGGGGGCACAGAGAGGGGATTTAGGGGGCAGAAATTCAGGAGGTTTAGAACAATCTCGTTTCTGATGAATGATTCTATAAATCCAAGCTAGCTTAAAAGAAGATAAAGCAATCTGTCTTTCCCTATCTAAACCATAAGATAAAATTTATAAATTCATGAACCAGGTAGATTATCTCCGAATTAGCTTAATCGATCGCTGCAATTTCCGCTGTCAATACTGCATGCCAGAAGGTACAGAACTCGATTACATCGTTAAGCAACAGTTACTTACAGACTCAGAACTCCTCACCCTCATAGAATCTGTTTTTATCCCTGTAGGCTTCACCCGCTTTCGCTTAACTGGGGGAGAACCGCTGTTACGTCCCGGTGTTGTTGAGTTGGTAGGGGCAATCGCTTCTTTGCCCGAAACTCAAGATTTATCAATGACTACCAACGGTTTTCTCCTGGCACCAATGGCTCAAAGCCTGTACGATGCCGGTTTGCGTCGGATTAACATCAGTCTCGACTCCCTTGAACCAGACATCTTCGACCAAATTATCGGCAACAGAGGACGCTCTCGTTGGCAAGATGTCTGGAATGGCATTCAAGCCGCTTACCACGTCGGATTTGACCCCCTGAAGCTGAATGTGGTGGTAATTCCTGGTGTCAATGATACCGAAGTTCTAGATTTAGCTGCACTCACCATAGAAAAACAATGGCACGTCCGATTTATCGAATTTATGCCCATTGGTAACGGCGATTTATTTGGCGATCGCGGTTGGATTGCTTCCGAACAGTTACGCCTAGATATCCGCGAACGTTGGGGCTTGACAGAAAGTCAAGTTCGTGGTAATGGACCAGCCGATGTATTTCAAATACCCGGAGCAAAAGGGACCCTGGGATTTATCAGCCAGATGTCAGAATGTTTCTGCGATCGCTGCAATCGGATGCGTCTGAGTGCGGATGGCTGGTTGCGTCCCTGCTTATTAAATGAAAGTGGTCAAATAGATTTAAAAACCGCTCTTCGCACAGGTATTACAACCAGGGAATTGCGGGAGCAGGTTAGAGAATTACTGGCAATTAAGCCAGAAATTAACTTTAAAGGGCGCGACACTGGAACTGAGGGAATATATACCCGTACGATGTCGCAGATTGGCGGATGAAAAGAGTTAGGAGTTAGGAGTTAGGAGTTAGGAGTTAGGAGTTAGGAGTTAGGAGTTAGGAGTTTAAATTTTTAACTCATAACTTCTAACTCCTAAGTTGATTAGGCTTGTCGTGAATAGTATTCCACAACCAACAGTTCGTTAATTTGTAGGGCCACCCACTCGCGTTCAACAACGCCATTAACTTTACCAGTCATCTTGTTTTTATCAAACTCTAAATGGCTGGGTAAGTTTGCCAAACCGGGGTACTGCAAGTTAGTTTCCACTATTTTGCGAGATTGTTCCCGATTTCTGACGGCAATTTCTTCTCCAGGACGGCACTGATAGCTGGCAATATTTACCCCACGACCGTTAACTGTGATGTGACCGTGATTCACCATTTGGCGAGCAGCGGGGATGGTAGGAGCCATACCCATGCGGAAAACAGTGTTATCCAAACGCATCTCTAGCATTTGCAGCAGGACTTGTCCGGTAGAACCAGTTACACGTCTTGCTTTACGAACATAACGCAGCAGTTGCTTCTCGGTAAGACCGTAATTGAAGCGAAGTTTTTGCTTTTCCTCTAGACGGATGGCATACTCAGAGCGCTTTTTGCGGTTCTGACCATGTTGACCGGGGGGGTAAGCCCGTCTAGCGCTTTTACGAGTTAATCCTGGCAGGTCACCTAGGCGACGTACAATTCTGAGGCGGGGTCCTCTATATCGGGACATTATCGCTTCCTTAATCTGAATCAATATCAAACATACTATTGTACACTTACCAGAGGAAAAGTCGAGGGATTCTTTCTTCACCAGAACTTTTAGATGCCCAAATATCTTGCGATCGCCTGTAATGGTAATACCTACGAAGGCGTTCAGCGCCTACATGAATTACCACTACTAGAGCAGAACGGGGTTTTCAGACAATGCAAGCCTAAAATATTGTTAGGGTATTAAGAGTTTTCGATTCCTCAGCCATAACATGAGGTAGCATAGCGTTGGGTGTTTGGAGAACGAATATGTTAAACATTAAAGTGATGCGGCTAACTGCACCATTATTGGCTATGGCTGGATGGTTGGCAATGAGCTTACCCAGTACAGGTGTCACTACCTCTTATCTGAATGATTACCGCGTCTGTGCGGCTCGACTATTGAAAGCTGGCATAACAGCAGAAGCTGCATCTCAATCTTGTGCTACAGTACTGCGTCCGAGTGAGGTATCTGGTTGCGTTGTTCAAATAAAGGCAAGAACAGAAATTTCCGCGACTGATGCCCTCTCACCTTGCAGGCAATCACGACGTCCTGAGGAGCTAGCTAACTGCGTAATTGGTATCAGTGTTAATACTAAAGAAGCAGTAAACCAAGAAGTTTTAAATTACTGCGCTCGCAGCTTATTGCCAGTGCGTTTTGCTCAATGCGTGGTGGGTTTACGTGCTGAAATCAATGTTGCCCCCAAGCTCGCAATGGATAATTGTATTGATGGCAGCGACCGAATTAGCGGCTTCTCAACCTCTCCTCTACCGCAAATTCAGATGCGCTCGATTCAGTTTCAACCAACTTTTGAATCGGCCCCAACTCCAGCGAATCCGGGAAGAAATTAAAAAAGTTAGGAGTTAGGAGATAGGGGTTAAGAGTTAGGAGTTAAAAGTTAATTAAGAACTCCTCACTCACAACTCATAATTCATCATTCCTAACTCCTCACTCCTAACTCCTAACTAAATTTAGTCGTCTCTATTACCAAAAACTAGTTGTAAAACCATAGGAACTCCACCATCTTGGTGATATCTATCTGCCCAAGCACGGATAACTTCATCTAATTCTTCCATCGCAGGCTCCAAGCGTTCTGGAGGAATATCCAGTGTCTCTATGCCTCGGAAGGTATTTTTTTGACGTTCTGCCCAATCTCGCATCAGGCGGAAAAACCTCGCAGTATCCTCCACCATGATATAAGTGCGCTCCTCGTCATCCGCCGATGCGTAATAAGGACGGGTGAGCGCATAAAAAGGCATTCCCCAAGGAGAATCAATCCTTGTCACAGTCCCTGAGTAGAGCAGACGACGCTTGATATGCTCCGCCAAAGCTTCACTCAAATCCATGCGGTGTTCGGTTGGCAAATCGTCCTGCGATCGCTTGTGCAGAAATTCAATCAGCTCTAAAAATTCAAAAGAGGTGATTAACTGCGCGTCAGGCAGGTTACTGGGCAATTTCTGCTCAATTTGCCTTTTCTCCTCACTCGTCAGACTTGTACCCGGTATCCGCGAACGTCCCGGTATCCAAGGATACTTTTCCATCCAAACGTAAGGCAATTGAATCAGATAGCGTGGCTCTTGAGAACCGAGCATCTTTAGAAGCTTGCCCTCAGTCAGGGCTTGTCTGACTTCTTCGACAATGATTTTGACTCGTTTTGGCTCAAGGTGGTGTAGATGTCCTGTCATTCGCAGGTTTTGCCCCTGCTCCAGATAGGTCATGTAAATTGCACATTTTGCTGCGGTCGCAGCTGCATCTAAAAAAGCCCCATGCCTGTGCCCACTCGTCCGCATGGCACTAAAAGCCAGATAAAGCATAATCTGATCCATCGCACTGGGGCCGAGACGTTTGATCAGATCTATGTCGTTACTCATATTACAGACAATTAAATAGCACGTTTACACAATTATTAGTCAAAGGAAAGTAAGTAGTATACACCCCACTAATGGCGATGTCTTTACTCTAGATGATCTATTATGCGTTAACTGTGAGTATTCTTAGTAGTCATCATAGAGAATTCACCCGTACTTTATGATACATCTATTTGGCACCACTGGTAGTAAAGTTACTCGATTTTCCCAGTTGAGTGAAAATTGCGATGACATTCTTAACAGGTCTTTACTAACTGGTCTTAGCAATCAAATCCCAGGTTTAGGAACTATGCCGGTTTGAAACCAGTAAGCGGGGATCGAAATAACCCAAATCTCGCTGTTTGACTCGTGTAAGTGTCCAATATTGCTACTGGGTACAGGTAGTAGCATCGCGGATAGTCCAGTTTTGAAACTGGCTGACGAGTTTAAAAAAGATGCTCCTGTGAGAAAAAAGATGATTTTGGGCAGTACTGATAGCGCGATCGCCCTTGCTTTGTTGTAACAGATAAATTACAACAAACTATTGCTATATCAGGACTTATCTACTTGCTCCCGAAAATTGAGAAACCGATACCCTCCCCTCCGATTTTCCAACTTACAGCAAATTTCAACTTTGTGAGGTACAGAAATACCCCCTCCCCAACCCTCCCCTTGCCAAGGGGAGGGGGTGTACTTCATTTACTTGCAAAGTGCTGTACTTACTCCCGGTAGATGTTGGGAGGAATAAATTCTCCAACAACTGGACTTACCGAAGCAGGCAATGCGCTCTCTTCTTCAGATAGGGCTGCTCACTAGGGGACAATTGTCAAAATCTAAAATCGTATGATCTAAGGTTTTTTAAACCCAGACGCAAAATTTCTAACAGATGCCTGAACTAGGTACAATAATTTTTTTGAAGAAAGCTCGTAAACTTTGAATTATGCAATCGATCGAGGAACAATAAAATGTCTGCTGATTTTAGCAACTTTTTGAAATTCATTATGTTAGTAATTATACATATAGGGATAGATTTAATTTTTATTGAAAGAATTTATATTATTGATTAACATATTGTACCTAGGAGAGGGGAAATAAATGTAAAGGTAATTGGTCAATCGTCAAGGGTATTTGTGACGATTATGAATTTGATTGCGACTAATTGGTAGTTTTATTAGTTTTAGTTATCGAGCGCATTTTTTCAAAGCTGAAAGCTGCTGCACCTCCAGTGACTAGCAGAACACCCAAAACAATCGCTAAAGGCAAAGTTTCTTGAATAATCAACCCGGCAATAATCACAGTTAAAGCTGGGACAGTTGCACCAACTATAGCCGATCGCGTGGCACCGAATTTGCGAATCCCGACATTATTGAGCAAGTAACCTACCAGGGTAAGTACGCCCAAGATAAAAGCACTTAAAACCAGATCCAGTAACTGGTTGGGATCAACTTGCATCGCGAAGGCACTTGGGTATGGTAGCATCAATGCCAAGAAGCACAACAGCAGCATTGTTGCGAAGTTAATTAGGGTAAAAGAAACCGGATGCAGCTTGGCAGCACAGATGCGGGTTAGGATTACGTATAAAGCAAAGGCGACTCCTGAAGCAATGGCTGTGGTCGTGCCCAAAGTTACATTACCTGTTACATTACCTGTGTTTGTGGAACCGCTTAACACTAGGAATTCACCAAATACAATACAAGCGATCGCGCCAATGTGAAATGAGTTCAGGCGATCGCGGAATAAAAATGATGACAACAGCCCGCTAATAACCGGATAGACAAACAAAAGGGCGATCGCTATCCCAGTTTGAACTTGACCGATGGCAACATATATAAGTACCTGAGACAAAAACAAAAAGCCGCCACTGACAATCGACAAGAAAAACACTCGCTTTGTGCTGGAAGAACCAACAGAGGAATTTCCTCGCACAGAATCAATCAAATTTTGCAAGTCTTGCCACACTCTCGGATGCAATATTGGAGCCAAAACCAACATTAGTGGTACAACCACCAACATCCGTAACATCAGAATTAGCAGCGAATTGCCTAAGGTAGGCGATATTAAGCGCTCGACCTCAAAAACCCCCAAAATCTGAGAACGAGAAAGGAATATCGCCTTCAGGGCTACGTTATAAATTGCAGAAACTACTGTTGACAATACAATCAACAATAATCCGGTTGGGCGTTGCCACAAGCTGGCAATTTGGGTGATGAATGATGGTTCTGTTGGTGGTGGTGTAGAACTCCGTATCGGTTCAGGTGGGCGAGAGCCGGGTTCGGGGATCAACACGCTCAGGGGTTCTGCTATGGGTTCTTTAGGTATTCTTGAGGGAGGAGAAATTAGAGTCGGGGCTTCATTTATCGAACTACTTATAGGTACTTCTGGTTCTGAAATAATTTCAGCTGTAACTTCTTCTTGTGAGGAAGTTTCTTCAATGTAAGTTTCCCGTTCTAATCCGACAGGGGACCATTCTAAAGGAGGTGGAGGTGGTGGTAGCTCTGGGGACAATGGTGGAGGAGTTGCAATTGTTGCTGTTGTTTTTTCCAACTCTGAAGTCAAACGATTAACTAACTCCGCCATAATCGCTTCCGCTTGCTGCTGTTGGAGCGACATCCGCGACAGAGAATGGGAAAAATTACTTTGATAGTTACTTAACTCGGTAAGCAACGAGTTAAAAGTTACACTCAGAGCCTCATCCAAAGAACCAAGCAGTTGTTGCGTGTTGGCATTGATTTGAGCTGGTACATAAGGTTCGCCGGCTGAAGATGCCGTCAGAGTAGAGAGCGTTGATTGCAGTTGCGTCGATATGTGATTCGCCAACAATTGCGCCAGTTGGCGGACTAGCTCCTGCAACTCAGTTATTTGTCGCCTATTTTGTAAATTTTCTTTATTTTCTTGTAAACTTTGAATTTCCTCTGCCAGACGAACTTTTTCAGTCTGCAAATGCTTTACATCATCCTGTAAAGATTTGAGCAAATTTCGCTGGATAATTTGCAATTCCTCAGTCACAGCCTTTAGGGCCGTTTCTGCAGCCCCAAATGGATCTCCGTTGGAACGTGGGTTTTCTGGTCGCTTCTCGAATCGCCCCATTAGTCTTTAACCTCTGACCTCAGCAGCGATCAAGCTGCTTTGATTTACTTGATCGACACTTATAACACGATCGCTATTTTCTGTATTTTGTCAGATAAACCAACAAGTTTAAATCAACTGTCATCAAGTGATATTCTTTTAACAAACAAAAAATTTTAACAGAAATATGCGGATTTCGTTGTTCAGTAAGGTAAAAAAATCTCACATTTTTTCATCTTTATTCCTGAGGAACGGAGAATAGCAGCAGTCCTAACTAGAGTTTATCTGGCTCTTGTCAGATAAAGCATAAAAATTTTATACCGTAATTTCCCGGATTCCGAAACGCTTATTCTCCTAATTTTATTGTTTTGTCAGATAGTTCCGTCACTACAATAAAATTCGGATAATGACCAAAGCTATCCGGAAATCCATGTAGAATCAAGTTGGGTTGAGCTTTTGTGTAGGGGAGAAATTTTGCGGTCGCCTGAAGAACACTTCGCCGAATTAGAAGCCATTCTGGAAAAACACAGCAAAGCGTTGGAAGCAGAAGTCCGCGCCCTACAGCAATCGGATGAAACTGCACGGTGGTCTAGTAACTGGAAACAATTTTACAATTGGCGGTTTGCTAACGCTTTCGCACGGCAAAAAATATTTTACAATTGGGCGGCGGATGCGGTTGGTTGGAAGCTTCTGCCAGAAAGGTTTTATCCGAGTCAGGGGAATCGTCAGGGGTAGAGAGGAGATAGCGATTCGCTGACAAAGAAGGTTTGGGTAATGCAAAAGAATACGCTTTGAATGAAATGCGGTTCTTGCGTATCCCAATTTGAAGAATATTCAGAGGAAGATTTCCATGAATTGCGTGACCAAGCATGGGGCTTTATTGAATCTGAAGGTGCTGACAATGCATTCGGTATGGCGATCGCATCCTTACCAAGTGAAGATTATCAAGAAGTTGCATACATCACTGCCCTAACAATCGTCGCCATTGATGGTGAATTACGTGAAGAAGAAGAAGCGTTAAATATCTCAGACGAACGCGCACAAGAGATTATCGACGAATTGTTTGGTGACGAGGATAAGGAAGAAGAGGAAGAGTAGTATTCTTTTTGCTTGTTAAGTCATAGTATTCACAAAACCCCTCCTTGCAAATGAACGGGAGGGGAATTTTTTGATTTCCCCCACACTCCCCAATACCTAAAGCGACCCAATTGAAAAACCGGGTTTCAAAACAACTCCTATGATGTAACGATAGAATAAGTACGACGAGTTTGGTTCATGGGAATGGCGGAAATATTAGATGTAGCCGAGAATACCCTTGTTGCTAGGCAAAAACTACCAGAAAGATTTGGTCAAGAGGCGATAAGACCTAGTTATGATGGCTTGGGACTCGCAAATATAGCCGCCTTAGCGATGCAATGGCTGTGCCCAGAAGCACCTGAATTGAGCGAACAAACGGCATTACCCTCTTTTAATCCAGAATTACTAGGTGTAGCAACGGTCACTCAAGCCTGGAAAAATTGGCTGAATCAAGGACAAATAAAACATGTGGTTTTGTTGCTGATGGATGCCTTTGGCTACGACCAGCTAAGGACGCTGATGAAAGAAGGTGATGCGCCGGGATTGAAAAAAGCCTGTGGTAGTCCGCAGGCTTTTTTTATGCCTGCTACCTCTGTATTTCCCAGCACGACTGTTACTGCACTGACTTCTGCGGCAACGGCATATCCACCAGCCCAACACGGGGTAATGTGTACTAGTCTCTACCTGCGTTCCCTGGGTAGTATGGTCAATACTATCGGCTGGCGTCCGAGCTTAATTTCCAATTCCACACCTTATTCAGATACTCAACTCAATCCAGATACATTTGTACCAGTCCCTAATATCTATTTGCGGATGGAGAAGGCAGGGGTAAACGTAGGAATAGTAAATTTTTATCAGTTTAAACAGACCAGTATTAGCCGTTTTACTACTGCCGACAGTCAGGCTGGGCAGAGTGGATACACTAGCTATTTAACTCCAGCAGATGGTTTTGCTCAATTGCGCGATCGCCTACTTGCCAACTACGACAAAGGTAAAAGTTTTACCTATATGTACGTACCAAATGTAGACAGTGCTGCCCATCGTTTTGGCCCGCTAAATTCTTATTATCGGGCGGAGGTGGCTGCACTGGATTTTGCTCTGAAGCGAGAATTTTTAGAACCATTGGCGGGTCGTTCTGATATTGTTTTTATATTAGCCGCAGACCACGGTCAGCGTTGCACCCACCCAGATAAAATTCTCTGGCTTCACGAACATCCAGAACTAACTAAATTAATGTTTGTTCCAGCTTCTGGAGAATCACAAGCCCGATTTTTGCATCTCAAACATGGTGCGGAAGCTCTTGCTGTAGATTATGTTCAAAAACATCTGGACGAACATTTCCTCGCTTTAACCAAAAAAGAAGCGATCGCCAAGGGTTTGTTTGGGTTACCGAATCAACCAGTTAGTATGGATTGCGATGACAGAGTAGGAGATTTGATCCTGATTCCACGCACTGACTGGACTTGCACGCAGGATATAAGACCGTTGGGGAAACGTCCCTCCATAAATGCAGGGGTTCATGGTGGTCTTAGCCGTGCTGAGATGTTAATTCCCTTCTTGGCCTATCGTTTTTAGAGTATTCCAATTAAAAAAATATCCAAAAAAAACTCGTAGGTATAGACCAGAGGTCTATCCTACATCTACCTGCAACATCTGCTGCCGCAAGATTTCGGATTTTTAATTTTGAGTTAGCACTACCGAATTACTACACCAAATTTTGTAATTCCTCGACTAACACAGTTCCCTCAAATATATAAAAATTTGTATGCTGTGTTAATAGGTCTTAATAGTTTGTTTTTTAAAAGTGCAAGAAGATTTTAGATTAATAGTAGACTTGGTTTTAGTTCTGGCCGTCGCAGCGGGTGGCGGACTGTTGGCGGCCTTGCTGCGACAACCTGTATTGTTAGGCTATCTCATCGGTGGGATGGTTGTAGGGCCAGCCGGACTGGGATTGATAAAAGAAGTCATTCAAGTCGAGACTTTAGCTCAGTTCGGGGTAGCGTTTTTGCTGTTTGCCCTGGGGGTAGAATTTTCTTTTTCAGAATTAAAAAAAGTCAAGGCGATCGCTCTTGGTGGGGGTGGGTTGCAAATTGTCCTGACAATTGCGGTGACGGTTTTGGTTTGTGGGGTAACCGGTGCTTGGGGAGCCTTACCTGCGAAGGGTGTGTTTTTAGGTTCGATTCTGTCTTTGTCTTCCACCGCTGTTGTCCTCAAGTGTTTGATGGAGCGCAACGAAACGGAAACCCCCCACGGACAGGTGATGTTAGGCATTTTGGTGGTGCAGGATTTGGCATTGGGACTAATGCTGGCAGTCCTCCCTGCTTTGAATCAACCGGCCGAAACAATTGGGATAGCTGTTTTAACGGCATTGGTGCGGATTGGTTTATTTGCTGCGGGAGCGGTGGCAGCAGGAACTTGGCTAATACCTCCTTTGTTAAGGCTTTTGGCACGGACTGAAAGCAAAGAGCTATTTTTACTCGGTGTGGTAGCGCTGTGTTTAGGTATTGCGCTGCTGACAGAGTATTTAGGGCTATCGATTGAGATGGGGGCCTTTGTTGCCGGTTTGATGATTTCAGAGGTGGAGTATGCCGACCAAACCTTAACTTATGTGGAACCGATCAGAGATATCTTTGCCAGTTTATTCTTCGTTTCCATTGGGATGTTAATCGACCCACTATTTTTGTGGAACAACCTGGAATTGATTTTGGGGTTGGTAACAATAGTTTTTGTGGGTAAATTTTTGATTATCACACCCCTAGTTAAACTGTTCCGCTATCCGTTAAAAACAGCCTTAATTGTGGGTTTGGGATTGGCGCAAATTGGGGAATTTTCCTTTGTGCTTGCCAGTGAAGGACTAGCACTGGGGTTAGTTTCTCGGCGAATTTATTTACTGATTTTAGGAACTACAGCCGTAACATTGGTGATTACCCCCTTTGTGCTGCGGTTAGTGCCATTTTTATTCAGCTTTGCGGAATCAATGCCTTGGCTAAAGCCTTATTTTGATGCAGAGGGGATGCCAAAAGCGGTGTCAGAAGATTTGCCATTCAAAGACCATGTGGTGGTTTGCGGTTATGGGCGTGTAGGTAGGAATTTGGTGAAATTGCTACAACTGCATAATTTACCTGTAGTGGTTATTGACCAATCGGAGAGTAGAATTCAGCAAGTCCGAGATGCTGGCGTCCCTTATGTGTATGGAAATTGCGCGAGTTTTCACGTTTTAGAAACAGCGGGGATAACCAGTGCCTCATGTATGGCGATCGCCCTCCCTGACCCTATGAGTATCCGTCTTTCCCTAAAACGAGCTTTGGAATTATCACCGGAGTTAGATGTAGTTGTTCGTGCCACGAACGATAAGAATATTGAGATGCTTTATCAACTAGGGGCGCGGGAAGTTGTGCAACCAGAGTTTGAAGCTAGTATTGAGATGGCTACTTATGTATTAACAGACTTGGGTTTGTCGCCTGTAATAGTGCAACGGGAAATGCAAGAAATCCGCGATCGCCATTATTTCGATTTGCGTCCAGAAGAATCAGCAGCAGAGGTTTCTCGGCATTTACAGCAGGCGACTCGCGATTTCAACCGCAAGTGGTATCCCCTACCTGTTGCTTCTCCCCTGGTTGGTATGACCCTAGAAGAGGCGGATATGCGTTATTTAACAGGGGTGAGTTTAATGGCAATTAGGCGTGCTGACGGCATAGAAATCGATTATCCTGATGCTCAGACAAAATTACAAGAAGGCGATCGCTTGTTAGTGGTAGGTTCAGAGGATGAACTAGCTGCTTTAGAAGAATTCGCGAAAGGTCAAGCTGCTGTACCCGGAGAAAACAGCGCTTGTCAGTGGGTAACAGTCAGCCCGGATTGTCTGGTAATTGGTAAAACTCTTAGAGATTTAGATATCCGGCAGGAATATGAAGTCCAGGTGCAGGCAATCCGCCGAGATGGTCGGTTTATCCGCTTTCCCGATGGCGGTATGGATTTGCGAAGTTTCGACCAACTTTTATTGTGCGGGAGTTTGCCCAGTCTGAGTCAATTAGAACAAATTTTAGGCGTCAATAGTCCAGTTGCCCTAGATATTCCAAGACTGAAAGCTGGTGAATCAGAAGCGCTAAAGGACTATTTGCCGATGGATAGTGTGATTGATTAGGAAAGACTAATTCTTGGGTTTGATGTAAGCGATCGCTTGTTTCCAAATGGTTATTTGCTGGCTGTTTTCATCGGCGATACAGATACACTCTGGGTCTTGCCATAAAACTCTACCCGTGAGAATATCGCCTGTCAGCAGTTTTAACTCGACTGCTGCGGCTTCTTTGATTAAGCTTTGTACTTGCTTGATGCTGGGCAATGAGGGATCGAATTGAGTTGTAAGCATTTTTGATGATGGTGTATGCACAATAATAGTTAACTGTTAACAAATCATTGATAATTCATCATTAGGGTAAATGGCAATCGAATTTACTAAGTATCACGGTCTGGGCAACGATTTTATCTTGATTGATAATCGCTCAAGCTCCCGTCCTCAAGTCACTCCAGAACAAGCTATCGAGATGTGCGATCGCCATTTTGGTATCGGTGCTGATGGTGTGATTTTTGTCTTACCTGGGAAAAATGACACAGATTATACCATGAGGATTTTTAATTCCGATGGTTCGGAACCGGAAATGTGTGGTAATGGGATTCGCTGTTTCGCTGGCTTTGTGGCGGATTTGGAAGGGGTATCCCGAACTCAAGATAAATATCGCATTCACACCCTCGCTGGTGTCATCACGACTCAGTTGATGGCTGATGGCCAAGTAAAAGTGGATATGGGGGAACCCAAGCTGCTGGCAAGTGAGATTCCGACCACTCTGTGTCCGGATGACCAAAAAGTCGTGGAACAACCTCTAGAAGTTGCGGGAAAAACTTGGGATGTCACCTGTGTGAGTACGGGGAATCCCCATTGCATCACTTTTGTCGAAGATGTGGCAGCGATTTCATTGGAAACCATTGGGCCGCAATTTGAGCATCACCCCGCTTTCCCCCAACGGATCAACACCGAGTTTATTCAAGTTGTGCGTCCAGATTACGTGAAAATGCGGGTCTGGGAAAGAGGTGCGGGTATCACATTAGCTTGTGGAACTGGTGCTTGTGCATCCTTGGTAGCAGGGGTGTTGACTGGAAAATGCGATCGGATTGCGACGGTGGAACTTCCCGGTGGCCCTTTACAAATTGAATGGTCGATTTCCAATCAGCGAATGTATATGACTGGGCCGGCTGAACGAGTTTTCACTGGGAAATTTTAGGTCAATCTCACAAAAATCCCGCACTGTTTTCCTTTGAGGAATATAGTGCGGGGATGAAAAATAATTATACTGAAAACGGCTAAAAACTGGAATTATCAAATGGCGGGAGCGCGTTTAGCAGTTAGCTTTTGGCTAATAGCTAATAGCTAACCGCTCGTAGTATACTATCCCCATAAAAAAACAGCAGAAATTTACGCCCTTGGGCAAGCTAATCAAAATTTCGCTACTATACTATAGTAGATATGAGTTATAAATCCATGCATTTAATTAGACTTACAGGAAATAAAATTATTGATATATCTCGGTTTGTTGCTTTACTCCCTAGCGATAATGATAACAATTATTCACTTATTCTTGAAGGTGGCGAGAAAGCCATTCCTATTCATGATAATGACCTAGATATTTTAACCAAATATTTAGGAGATGAGAAAACACTATTTGCCACAGTCAAAACTGAATATACGCTCACAAATTTAGCTAAACCGCAGGCATCAAAAATACTTCAAAAAAGAATTGCTAGACACGAATCTATGAGCGATACTGAAGCATCCCAAAAAGCCGAAGCCTGGGAAAGATTTAAATATAATATGGATGCCGAACGACCTGAAGGATATAAACTATATTCTTAATCTATGGCAATTGTGTGGCTAGATTCTGGAATTATAGGGTTAATTGCTAATCCCCATAAACAGGGAGAAGCAGAAGCTTGCGAACGATGGCTATTGGGTCTGGCTGCTAAAGGGTTTATATTGTCTCTTCCTCATTATGCGATTATGAAGTTAGGCGAAATTTAATATTAGAAACCGAACGCACAGGTAATCGTGATAGATTGAATAATCTTGACGAGATGACTGCTTTTATTTCATTTTTATCGGTTACAGACGAGAGTCTTAAAATGGCATCTGTGCTATGGGCGCAGTCTAAATTAAGTGGGATACCTACAGCAAAGGATAGTTCTCTTGATGCAGATTTGATTATTTGCGCTCAATGGCGAATATTAGCCGCACAACATCCAGGACAAATGAGTATAATAGCCACCACTAATGTCAAGCATTTGGGTCGATTTGCTACTGTCGGCAGGTGGCAAGATATTATGATGTAATACCAATTCTGTATGAGGTTGCGCTTTATTCACTTAAAATAAGTTGTCCGTTTGTTTATAATTAGAGAAATCGAAGAATCGATAAGGATTTTTGGTTTGACTCAGTTGTTCGCTATCCTACTGTTGCTCAAAACTCTATTTTCGTTGAAATCAATAACTGGACTTGATTTGGGGTTTAAAAGTTAAATTATTAGAACTCACTACTTTTTAATGGACAAATGGCACGGTTATGCCGATGATTTGGATTCTCGGTAAAGTTAATATTAAGTAAGCAAGAAAACACGGTAACGATAAAATAAGCCGTATTCTGGCTGTAGTCTGGCAAACTTATACTTTAATAAACGGCAAACTTTTCTTTTAAGTTACAAAGGCAAAACGGCAATCTTATCCTTCCACTGACAACAAAGTTTTCAAGCTTTGCGTGGCGTCAAAATGTGTATTCGCTACTTTTAGCCCAGGGTAAGTAGGTAAGCGTAAATAAACACAACTATATTTCTGTCATTGCGAGGAGGCACGACGTTAGCGAAGCGTTCCCGAAGGGTAGCAACCGCAAGGGTTTTGGCTTTTTTACAATTTTTTACATAGTTGGGTTTATTCGTGCCTACCTACTTAATGCAGAAATCGCAGTTAGCCTTATCTTTAAGATTTAAGGCACAACAGGAAGTGGAACAGAGTAACCTTCTCCAAGAATATGAGCGACAAAACTTGTTCGTGCATAGAAAGCGCGAGAGGTACTTCCGTGCCCAGGTCCCTTCGTCCTAGGTTGCACTAGCACACCCATCTTACCAGTAAGTTTTGTAAATCCTTGCTCTCTCATTGTGTCTCTAACAAGGTCATAATCTGCTTTTACTTGAGAGTAAATTTCTGGTCGATCGAGATCGAATGACGCGACAGAGTGCATCATTGAGCAAGTCTCATTCTGACTTTCAAAAACCCTGGCAACTACGACAATTTTTTGAAGTTTATTGAAAAGATGGCTATCCTCAAAATTCTTTGCTGCAACTTCTACTGGGTCTATCATTGTAATTGCCATTGTCTCTTTGACCTTAAGTACGGTTGGCGATTTATGTTTGAGTGGAATTACTTTAAGTTCCCAACTTCCAAAATTAGGAGATCGAGACGAGTTTAATGCCAACCCCAAAAAACGCTCAATTGTATGTCCAGCCCAACCCTTATTTTTTTTACCTGTCTCGCTCCAAACTGTTACTTTATAAAGATCTGCTAAAGGTCGTAAGTCTGTACCTACAAGCTCTCTCAGTCTTTGCACCGCGTCTACTCGCTCCATAGCAGACCTTGCTTTGGTGAAAACCTGTAGGGATTCATGAGACGCTGACGCGAAAGCTCAATATGGTTTGCGTCCGCCTCACACCCAATAAAATGGCGGTCTAATGCTAATGCTGCAACTCCAGTAGTCGAAGACCCAGAGAACGGGTCGAATACTAAATCTCCTGGATTGGTACTTGCCCGCAGAGAGCGTGCAACAAGTTCGACGGGCTTCTGAGTTGGATGTTTGCCATACCGCTTCTCCTCTTTACTAGGGGCTGACATTCTCCATACATTTTTCATCTGCTTGTCCCCGTTTTCAGCTTTCATAACTTCATAGTTAAACGTGTAACGTTCTTTGCCCTTTTGTGCCTTTGTGGCCCAAAGTATGAGTTCTGTAGAGTGAGTAAAGCATCGACAACCCAAATTAGGAGGTGGGGCCGGCTTCTCCCAAATTATGTCGTTAAGTATACGAAAACCTAATTGCTGCATCGCGAATCCGACTGATGGATACACATGTAAAGTGCCAGTTACCCAAATAGTGCCAGTTGGTTTGAGGAGGCGATAACAAGCAGCTAGCCATGCCTTGTTAAATTCGTGATCCATCTCGGCACCACGACTGCGATCCCACTCGCCTTTATTAACCTTTACCATTTGACCACTCATACATGTAATACCATCGTTAGAGAGATTGTACGGTGGGTCAGTCCAAATACAATCCACACTATCAGGGGGTAACGAAGCCATTACTTCTAAGCTGTCACCATGATAGAGGCGGCAAAGTCGATCCTCTGACTCCCAAGCTAAAGATGTACCTACTTGTTCGAGTTGCTCTTGTAATATCATCAAATATCCGTTTGTTTCTAGATAACTGTGTAATAATATACTGCTTATCGGGTCAAAGAATTATATTGGAACAATTTTGAGGTTGAGCCGAGATACGAAGGAACGAAAACGGAAATAGGGACTGAAAAAGGTTTATTTTTCGTTATATACAATGGTCTTGCGTACAAGGAAGTAGTCAAATTATCAAATCTATACGTGCAGAGGGTTTTCTGGCTTAATTTCCTAATATACGGGCATCTCGGCTTAACCTCAATTAATATTACTCCCTTTTCGCTTCACGCCGCATACAAGGATAAACTTAAGCCTATCGGATCAAGATTCGTTTCTTCGACCTCAACCTCTCCGTAGCTGGGTTTGTATTGTGCATATTTAGTAAGCAGTGGCTTAACTTATCCCGATATTGATCAAAGTTAGCCATTGCACAATTTCCTCTGTCTCAATTCAATAATTGTTATTCTGCTGAGAAATTTTCTCAATCAATATGGCTTCAACTGCGGACAAAAAAGACATTTTTTCGCTAACTTTCTGTTTTTCAGCTTGCACTTTTTCTAAATATTTCTGTAGGTATGTCCCATCCATTAGCGATTGTACTCGGTCAGCAAATTGGTTGTTTGTACTTTGGGGTCCCGTACAGGCATATTTCTCTAATTCGTCGAGTTCTGCCCATTGATAAATTTCTGCTGACGTAGCTTTATCATTTGGTTGCGGCATAGTTTTGGCTCGGACTGATTAATTTGATTGCTCTCTTCGACGTTGTTGTTGGTCTAAAAAACTTTCGGCTGCTTGTGGTGTTAATTCCATGACGAACGAACCATCTTCATCATCTATGAATCCAATTCGGCTATAGAACGGCTTTGCTCTTTCAATTGTAATTACTCTAAGTCTTCCATTGTACCCTAGCTGTAGACTTTCTCTAACCAACTCTTCAATCAGTGTTGTGGCAGCACCTTTAACTGTTTCTGGTTGGTTGTCTATTACATTCCAAGGAGCATTGGTGAGAGTATCGATATACAGACAGTCAAAATAATCTTCAACCATTGCAGCAGCTTGTAATTTATCATTGACATCTTTAACTCCTCGGAAATTTTCGGGTTCTTCAAAAACTCTTTCTATGAGATATCCTACCTTGGAAATACAATCTCCAAATTGTGTTCTTCGTGTTCTATAAATTTCATTGCTAAAAAATAAACGCAGATATTCTTTGGATTTAACATCCCACTCTACGAGAGCTTCAAATATTAACGGACTTGCTTCAAAGACGTAAGCAAACTGGTTCATGTTTAAGGAGATAAATCCTCAATTTATCAATAATTATATATCTTGATGGCGATCGCCAAAACTTTGGATTCTAGAACTTTGCTCCCCTAGTGAATATCAAGTACCTACAGAATCCGGAATGCGAGATTATGAGGCACGTTTGGTTGTTTGGCAAGAAGTCTCTACACACACAACCAAAACCACGCAGACTTATAGAGTATTTTCTGCTGCGATGAAAAGTGTGGCAGATAATGGAGGTTTAGCAGAAAAAAGCAAATCTTAATAACAGGATAGACTCAAGCTAAATCCTGGCAATACATTTTCACCCGATAGTTCTGTGGGCAGATTTCGCACTTCCACATCTTGTTTTTGGCGATAAATTTCCACTTGCTGCTGTTGGGGATTAATTAACCATGCCAATTGCACACCTGCATCCATATATTCTTGCATTTTGGAACGCAACATTTCCAAATCATCTGTTGCTGATCTTAATTCAATGACAAAATCGGGTGCAATGGGGGGAAATTTCCGTCTTTGTTCTGGTGTAAGTGCTTGCCAACGTTCTCGTTGAATCCAAGCGGCATCTGGGGAACGATCGGCACCATTGGGTAATTTGAATATAGTGGAGGAACTAAAGGTAAAACCGAGGTTAATTTGCCGATTCCAGATTCCCAAATCAATAATTAAATCTGCTTCTCGATTCCCGCTTTCTCCTCCAACCGGGGACATAATGATTAATTCTCCCTTGGTAGTTCGTTCAAATTTCAATTCGCGGTTATTTTGACACAAATTATAGAATTGTTCGTCACTTAGGTGAACGGTGTCTAGTTTTAATGTCAAAGGACTCATAATCTAGACCTACATTTAAATACTTGCAAAAATTATATCATGCCATTCATTACAGCATTTTTGACCTTTTATACTTTGTATCCTCCATTGGTTGTACTTCAGACATCAAAGAAAAGTCTCAAAATAATGGTGATAGCTTTATCATCCAGTTAATGAAAGCAAATAAATTAATAACCGAAGTACTTTTAAAAAAGAGCGAATATTGATTATTCAGTTGTAGGTTGATAGATTTGCCGCAATTCTTCTATCGTGGTTGTAGTTTCTATCGCTTCTAAGATTGTATCTAAAGTATTAACGTCCTCGATAACTTCAATTTCTGGCAATAAATCTTGACCCCTCTCACCAAATTTGAGCCTCAACCCCAAAGATATACCTTTTAGAAGTGCTTCCTTTTTTGCCAGCCGCTCAAAAGAAGTAACATATTTCATAGCTTTGGTTGAAAATCTAACCCCAACCCGTTCCCTATGAGGATACTGTTGGCAAATTAAAAGAGGGCAAAACCAGTTATCACAAAAAAGAAAATCAGCATTAGTATGAGGCCGTGGGGGCAAGTCGAGCTTTGCTCGAAACGCTAGTTTGACTGCGTGGTACATCCTGCCACCAATCCGACATTCGACTCAAGTTGCTATTCCCTCTGGGTGTAAGTTCTGTTTTCATAAAAACCTGGCTTCTATTTGCATATTTTTCCCATAAAGTCAATTATATAAGATAATTTACTGCCCTCGGTTCATCCGATTGGGTGAATACGATCGCCTCAAGGAGAATTACTCTGAAGTAAGAGGCTGCAAGTAAAAGTCGCGATTATTTTTTTGATACAAGTAATGGATATTACAGACCGCAAGCAAGAGTCAGAAAAATTACTTCAAAGTGAGGCACGGTATAAGGCAATTTTGGATGCTATTCCAGATTTGATGTTTCGCATCAATCGTGACGGTCAGTATCTCGACTTTAAAGGTGAGGGAGCAAATGCTACAACGGAATACGAACAAATAGTGGGGAAGAATTTGCGGGATTTATTACCGGAGGATGTTGCGGCTAAAAGTTTGGAAGCGATCGCCAAAACTTTGGATTCTAGAACTCTGCAAACTTGTGAATATCAACTACCTACAGAATCCGGAATGCGAGATTATGAGGCACGCTTGGTTGTTTGTGGAGAAGATGAAGTGTTGGCGATTGTGCGGGATATCACGGAGAAGAATAAATCAAAAAATAGCTTGCGCAGTTTGGCAGAGAAGTTTTCTAAGGCTTTTAACTGTAGTCCCAATTCGATTACTATCAGCACTCTTAAAGAAGGACGCTTCATTGAAGTTAATGATAGTTTTGTTAGACTCTCTGGTTATAGCCGTTCAGAGGCAATTGGACGGACAGCGATTGAGTTGGGTATTTGGGTTAATCTGAGCGATCGCACTCGATTATTGCAGGAGTTGCAACTCAATGGCGTTGTTCGCAATTTGGAATTTGAATTTAGAAAAAAATCTGGGGAGGTGGCTATCGGCATGGTTTCTGCCGAAATCATTGATTTGGATGGTTGTGAGTGCCTCTTAGCAGTGGATCGTGATATTACCGAACGCAAACACTCAGAAGAATTATTACGTCTGGGGGCACAACGCGATCGCTTGCTAACGGAAACTCTGGCACGAATTCGCAACTCTCTAAAATTAGAGGAAATTCTCCAAACGACTGTGACAGAAGTCAGGCAATTTTTGCAAGCAGACCGCGTTTTTATTGGTCTAAATCACGAGCAGTTAGGAGCGAAAATTCTTGCGGAATCAGTAGAACCAAATTATCCCTCAATTTTAGACTGCAAAATCCAAGAAGATCCAACCGTACTTGCTGAGTTCAAAAGACTGCTGACAACTCATCGGGTGCGAGTGGTTGAAGATATCACCCAAATGGAGGCACCAGCCAAAATCAAAGCACATTATCAACAATTTCAAACTCGTGCGACTTTGGCTGTACCAATTATGTTAGGGGAAGAATTCTTTGGTGCTTTAATTGCGAATCAATGTGGGAGTGCCCGTCATTGGCAGCCAATGGAAATTGATTTACTCATTCAGCTATCACAACAGTTAGCGATCGCTATCCAGCAGGCACAATTGTATCAAGAACTGGCGAAACTTAATACAAACTTAGAAGACCAGGTAAAAGAACGTACCGCACAACTGCAGCAGAAAATGCAGGAACTCCAAGAACTGCATCAAGTAAAAGACGTTGTTTTGCACACCATTTCTCACGAGTTGAAGACTTCGGTGATGGGAACGTTGATGGTGTTGAAGAATTTGTTGAATGAGCAAGTGGTGAAAAAAGACAAGGGAGATCAAGAAATGTTTTTTCCTTTGTCCCTCGACTCAATCCCCGTACCGCGTAAAATTATTGAGCGGATGATACAAGGGAATGAATGCCAGCTATCTAGAATTTACTCTTTAGTAGAACTTCATACCAGCGTTTCCGAAGGAGTTGCTCTCAACAAAAGAAGTGTAAAATTTAACGCTGTCTTCAAAAAGAGTTTCAAAGACTTAGAACCTGTGCTGACACAAAATCAAGCGACTCTTGTAAATTTGGTTCCTGAGGATTTACCCGATATTACAGCCGATCCGGCACAGTTGCAGCGAGTTTTAGTCAATTTAGTGATTCACAGTCTGCAACAAAATCCACCCGGACTGAAGTTGACGCTTAACGCTAAAGTTGAAAGAGGAACAATCCAGGTTCAGATTCAAGACAATGGTGTAGGGATGAGTCAACTAGAGTGCGATCGCCTGTTTGATTTGTATGTACGTGACCCGCAAGCCGGTTTTTCCACAGGCAATGGTTTAAAACTATATCTTTGTCGGCAAATTATTGAAGCTCATGGTGGAGGAATTGGTGCTTGTAGCAAACCCAAACGCGGTTTAAAATTTTGGTTTACATTACCCTTGAGACAATCTTGATTAGAAGCGCGGCTATGAATATAAACTAAAATCCTGTTAGAGGCAAGTGGCAGGGATGCTTAAAAGCGTAAAACGGAAATGGGAAGAAATTTTATCGACCTATATCATACCCAAAACGGATACAGTCGCTGTTAAATACGAAGCATTTCGCCGGCAATTTTTATGGCAACGGTTGCGACTGTGGTTGTGGCTCTTACTTGTATGCGTATTTACTTTTATTTTCAGAGATATTGTTGACAAGTTCTTTCCTCTCAATGAGTTTCAAGACCTGCCAGTAGTCCTGAAAAAGCAAGGGTATGTTATAAATATTTCCCTAGTTTTTAGTGTAATTTTATGCCTGACTTTGCATAAAACTGATTTTGGTCGTCGTCGTCCTGGGTTGTTGTTTATAAGCATATCTTGGTCAATAAGTCTAGTACAACAGATTTTCGCAACTATTTGCGGTTTCGCGCTACCAGATTCCCTAACTTGGTCGTTATTGTTCCTCAGTCAAGCGATTTTGATGCCTGTTCGCTGGCATTTGCATTTGATGTCTCAAGTGGGTTTGCTAATTTATTATTTCGGCGTGAATACTGTACTCGGACTGAAGCTACCGCCACCAATTAGCGACAAGCCGATATATAGTGTGACGTTTATTATGTACATTTTTTGGTTATGTTTCATATGTAATTTAGGCGTATATTTGTACGATCGCCTGCAAGCGAAGGAGTTTTTCGCCCGTAAGGAGTTGGAACAAGCGTATCAAAAATTAGGAGCAACAGAAGCGAAATATCGGAGTATTTTTGAAAATGCAGTTGAGGGAATCTTTCAAAGTACGCTTGATGGCCGTTACATCACTGCAAATCCCGCATTGGCGCGTATTTATGGTTACTCGAAGCCGGAAGAAGTGATCGTAAATATTACAGATTTGGAGCATCAATTATATGTGGAATCAAATCGACGGGCTGAGTTTGTGCGGTTGATGGAAGAATATGGGAGTATCAGCGAGTTTGAATCCCAGATTTATCGTCGAGACGGGAGTATTGTTTGGATTTCGGAAAAAGCTTATGCTGTGCGGGATGAAAATGGCAAGCTGCTTTACTACGAAGGTTTAATCGAAGATATTACCAAGCGCAAGCAGACTGAGGAAGCATTACGGGCATTTTTTCACGCTGTTTCCCACGACTTACGCAACCCAGTGTTAGGTAGTTTGATGTTATTGAGAAATTTATTATCAAATGGGGAAGATAAAATTACGATTTCCCGGATGATATTAGAGCGGATGGTGCAAAGTAGCGATCGCCAGCTTAATTTAATTAATTCCTTGTTGGAAGCTCATGTCAACGAAGTTCAAGGTGTTGTGTTGCAACGTCAGCCTGTAGAATTGCATCAAGTCGTAGAAGATGCGATCGCTGACTTACAACCGATGTTGCTGGAAAATCAAACAACCCTGAAAAATTTAGTCAGTGCCGATTTCGCTCATGTGAATGCAGATGCGACACAATTATGGCGAGTCTTTTCCAACTTGATTGTCAACGCATTGAAACATAATCCTCCTGGTTTAACTTTGACACTCAATGCCACGCCACAGGGAGAGATGATGTATTGTACTGTATCAGATAACGGCATCGGCATGACTCCACAACAATGCGATCGCTTATTTGACCTTTACTTTCGTGGTACAAACAATCGCAATTCTGTAAGTTTGGGATTGGGATTATATCTATGTAAACAAATTATCACAGCTCACGGCGGTGAAATTGGCGTCAAAAGCGTGCCTAGAAGTGGTTCAACTTTTTGGTTTACGATCCCGCTGCACAATTGCTGAAATCCTTATTTATTGTAGTGACAATCGCAGTATTCGTATTCATATACAACCCACAATTGCACAACTTGAACAAGGAAAGTTACCTGGCGATCGCTAACGGCACCCTACAAGATTTGAGATAGAAGCAATGTTTGGTTTAAAATTAGTTTCAGTCGGATAGCGATCAACGTTGTTTAGAAGAAAGATTTTATGAAAAGTTGTTCATCATCTCAACAATTCACGCTCGCAACGGGTGTTATGGCTGCTTGATTTTTTAGGTATCGAATATGAAATCAAGTACTACGAAGGCGATCCTGTGACAATGCTGGCACCGGAGTCGCTGTGCCAAGTTCATCTACTTGTGTATGAAATTAAAATATTGGTATAACTAAAAAATTACACGTCGAGAGTTACGAGGTTTAAGTTGGGGTTGTGCTTACTCAAAAGATATTGTAATTGAAATACACTTCCAAAATCATCAAACATACAAAAGCGTTAAAATATGATTGTGATTTAGAATAATAATTGGCAAATAACAATGCTAGAAACATCACCTAATATTGAAAGAATCAAAGAACTGGCTCAACAACTTCCCGAAAAAATCCCCTATTTGAAACTGTTAGTTCTTTTTGGCTCAAGAGCAACAGGCAATATTAACATTAATAGCGACTGGGATTTTGCAGTTCTGTATGATGACAAAGAACGTAATAATTACACAAGCGCTTGGGGTATGTTTGAATTACCGATGCTTCTTGAAGAAGTATTTGGTATTGATCCCGAAAAAATCGATATTGTTGAACTAAATCATTGCTCGTGGTTAATCTCTCATTTTGTTGCTCGTGATGGTATTCTAATTTTTGAGAAAGACTCTTCTGGATTTGAATATTTCCGTTTAACATGTTTGAAACCAGAGTCTGAGCTAAAAAAATTCCGTAAAGAACAACATAAACTGATTGAAATAGATTTAAAGAATTGGTCGAAATCAAAATGAGCAGTATAGATTCTGAGATTGTTTTGGCTAGGTTGAGATTAATTGCCAAATATTAGAATACTTTAGATATGTTTATTAACCCTTTGCTTAGAAAGGTTAGGTATAGAAAAGAACTATAGCCACTGATGGATAGAAATGTATTTTCTCGTGTGTTATTTTCTGATGGGACAAAACGTTGTTTAAATAGGCATAATCTAAACAATCGTCTATCAACAACCAATGGTGAATTCTACTCTCGTGGCAACTCTCTATGTAAATCCTACAGTAGGAAATGATACTGATGCTGGTTCGCGAGTTGCGCCGACAAGAAGTATCACCCGTGCTTTAAAGACTATTACTACACCTACGATTATTCAATTAGCGGCCGGGACTTATAGCGATAAGAACGGTGAAATCTTCCCCCTAGTCATTCCAACTGGGGTGATGGTCTTGGGTAATGAAGCAACTAAAGGTCAGGGTATTTTAATTGCAGGAAGTGGTGAACATCAAAGCCCAAGTTTTGGTGTACAAAATATTACATTGATTTTGCTGGATGATGCTCAGTTAATGGGTGTGACTGTGACCAATTTTGCAGTTAAGGGTACTGGTGTCTGGATTGAGTCCACAGCACCGACTTTGGCGAATAATACTTTTACCAACTGCGGTAGGGAAGGTGTGTTTGTCAGCGGTACGGCAAAACCGGCAATTCTGGATAATCTGTTCGTGCAAAATAGCCAAGGTGGGCTGGTGATGGCACGCAATAGTAAAGGGGAAGTGCTGCGGAATGTTTTGCAAAAAAATGCTTTGGGTATGGCCATTAGCGATTTTGCTGCGCCTTTGATTGCCAATAATAAATTATCAGAGAATCGGACTGCGATCGCTCTTTCGCGGGATGCTTGTCCTGTACTCAGAAATAATATTATTGAGAAAAACACCCAAGGTGGACTTTTAGTCAACGGTAATGCAGCCCCAGATTTAGGTAGCCCTCAAGACCCTGCTGGCAATATTTTCCGAGACAATGGTGAATTCGATTTACAAAATGCTTCTTCAGTCAAGTTGCTTTCTGCGGGGAATCAGTTAAATCCTGCCCGGGTAAAAGGCTTATTTGAATTAATCGCAGCTAATTACGATTCACCGCAGTCATCATCAATTAGTACTAGCTTC
Organism: Cyanomargarita calcarea GSE-NOS-MK-12-04C; assembly: GCA_019359595.1. Lineage (GTDB taxonomy): Bacteria > Cyanobacteriota > Cyanobacteriia > Cyanobacteriales > Nostocaceae > Cyanomargarita > Cyanomargarita calcarea. Next base: position 57,550 of record JAHHGZ010000011.1, on the reverse strand, counting down.
CCAGATATGACAGGGCATTGGGCGGCGGCTTTTGTGGAAGTTTTATTTAATAGAAAGTTGATGAGCGGATTACCTGATGGTAGCTTTGCTCCTGTTGCCCCAATTACTCGCGCTCAATATGCAGCGGCGATCGCTAAAGCTTTTCAATTACAGAATACAAACCAAGTACGGAATTTCACTGATGTAAAACCAGATTTTTGGGCAGCATCGGCTATTCGCAGTGCCGCAGGGATGGGCTTTATCAGCGGTTTCCCCGATGGGACATTTCGACCAGCCCAAAATCTCACCAAGATTCAAGCACTAGTATCTCTTGTGAATGGGTTGCGGCTGAGTGGTGGTAATCCAAATGTACTATTAATGTATGGCGATCGCGCTCAAATTCCCAGTTACGCGACCAACGCCATCGCCACTGCTACTCAAAAATTATTAGTGGTGAATTACCCGCAAACCCAACAACTAGAACCGCTTAGAGATATTACTCGCGCCGAAGTGGCAGCATTAATTTATCAAGCATTGGTGGCAATCGGGAAAGAAAAAGCGATTGCCTCTCCATATATTGTCCAACCAGATCCAGATATTCCCGGATTCACCGATCTTGTGGGACACTGGGCTGAAGCATTCATCCCGGCATTAGCTAGCATGAATTTAACCAAGGGCTTTTTAGATGGCAGCTATCAGCCAGATAAACTCATGACTCGCGCTCAATATGCGGCAATAGTCGCAATGGCCTTTAATCCCACTCCCAAACGCCCTGCGCCTGATTTTACTGATATCCCCAAAGATTTTTGGGCATATAAAGCAATTCAAATCGCAGCCAGTAGCGGTTTTGTGGGTGGATTTAACGACCGCACTTTCCGCCCAAATCAAAACGTACAGCGGCTACAGGTGATAGTTTCTCTCGTTAATGGACTAGGGTTAACAGGCGGCTCTTTGGATACTTTAGTCCGTTATAGCGATCAAGACTCGATCCCCGACTATGCCCGTACAGCAATTGCTACTGCTACACAACAAAAAATAGTCGTTAATTACCCAGATATTAAACAACTATCCCCAACGAGTCCGGCAACGCGGGGGGAAGTAGCAGCAATGGTTTACCAAGCATTAGTGGCAATTGGGCGGATTTCTGGAATTAATTCTCCATATATCGTTTCCTTATAAGCAATTGGTCGGTAGAATGGGAAACACTTCCTAATCAACTCGGAAACCTTGGTCAACAATACGGTAGCCAAAAGCACGATAGGCTATATCCAATGGGTGCAAGATTTATACCTATTGCCCGCAGCCCACAGTCCGATGTATACACCAGCCCAGGATACCTCTGCCGACTTGGCAGTAGCCTTATTAATTCACTATAGTTTTGACCTCGGTGGCTATCATGCTAGTGAGCTAATTGACATGTGGCAAAAACAGTACCCAGTTAATTGGCTACATATTGGAGTAGTTGAAGCACTGTATCAAGGACGCTATAAAGCGGTTTCTGTACAGCAAATATTAACCATGTGGCATCGCCGGGGACAGGCAACATATCATTTCAACATGGAGTTTGAGCGGTTGATTTGCAGCAAATTTCCAGAAAGCTTAACCTCTGCCCCACCACCAGCCCTGCCTCCTGTGAAAAATCGGACAAGAGAGGAGAAAAATTATCAAGTATTATCAACAGCTTCCAATCAACAAGGGGAATTCACCTCAGTTGAAGCTTTGCCAATCCCATCATTATCAACAGCAAGCTCATCGCGTTCATCCATATTGACCAATTCTGAGCGATCGGCGATTCATCATAAACTGGTAAAGCTTCTCCCCCAAGTTATCAGCGAAAAAGTTCAGGAGTTGTCTGCATCATCTGTCAATCGTCCTCCAATTGGACAATTCACCCCAGAAAAAAGCGATCGCACAGAGTCATTCACCTCAAAACTCAAAGCGATCGCGCAAGAAGATGGGGAGTAAAAGATAGGAGTTAAGAGTTAAGAGTTAGGAGTGATGAGTTATGAATAGGACTTATGCAAAACAATTAAAAGACGTTGGTGGAGCCTGCGCTACCAATCGCCCTTACGGGCACACTACGTGAACGGGAACGCCAAGGGCGAATGCGCTTACCGCCAAGTACGCCATAGGCGCTGTACGCCTGGAGTTTCGGTAGAAATAAGAGTTTCAGAGAGTCTTTGCGTAAGGTCTGATGAATTCTTAACTCCTAACACAAGAACTCCTAACTCCTAACTAATTTCTTCAACAACTGCTCTTAACCCATTGTTGTATAGAACTTTCGCCATGCCATCGGCGTTATAACGACTGCTAAATACTCCAGCTTGCATAACTGTTTTACCCTGCCACATGGTGGAAAAAGCGCCTGGGGAAAGAAATCTGACTAATTCCTGATCCCTTTCGCTAATGACTTCTACCATCACCCGGAAACGTGAATTAGTCTGGGACTGGGGTTCCGCTACAGGTGCGAAGCTAGGATTTGGGCGATAAGCAGTTGTTGGGATACTTTGAGGGATTTGCATTCTTCGCATATTCCCACTATTCCCAATTGGGACATTGGGATCGGGAACGGGCAAAAGCGATGAATTGCCTACGTCCGACATATTTTGTCGCGATTGTGCTGCCAAGTTAGATGGCGACTGGGGTGCAGTAAATTCAACTGTATTGGGATCGATACGCACATAATTCATTTGTGGCGTATCCGGTCTATTTGCAGCGTTTTGTGTGCCGCGATTGCTATATCCAGGCAAACTGCTGGGTGTCGGAAACTCACCATTCGTCCTAGAGGCTGTTTGCCCGGTTTGGGGAATAACTGGGGGAGTTGGACGGGGATTGCTTCTTCCAGCAAATGGCTGCTGAAACTGCCCTAAAGGTAGTGAAGAATTGGCTGGTTGTAGTGGCACTAGTTGCGGGTTTAATCGCCCTGAAGGAGTGTTATTTCTGGGTAATGGCGTTAAGAGTTTGTTGTCTGTTTCAAAGACTCCTGGGGCGGAGAAAATGACTTCTCTGCTTGCGGAGAGTTGTTGATTGGTATTATTAGTGCGTAAAGGGAGAGATTGGCGACTTTGGGCAACAGATGCTGTAGTGCCATTCATCTCTACTTTGCCGCTGATGCGATTACCAACAAGGGTATTACCTGCACCTGAAATCACTTGTTTAGCAGCGCCAGCGTTAATATCAAAGCGCGTGTTATTGCGAAACTCATTACCACCCGGTTCCGAAGCGCTGCCTAAATCTGGCATAGAAGAGCCGATCGCGACTAATCCATCTTCTTTATTATTTTGGATTATATTATTCCGCAAAACTGGGCGGGCATTGCCTTGCACTACAATTCCGCTTCTGTTGTATTGAATCTGATTGCCCACCACTATCGGTTGAGCATTTTGGATGATATTAATCCCAAAGCCCGTTTGCTGAAATATATTTTCTCGCACCTCTGGACGGGAATTACCAGAAATCGTGATTCCATTCGCTTTATTACCAAAAAAATAATTGTTGCGAATAGTGGGCGCACTGTTGCCATTCACAGAAATACCATCTTGCATACTATTAGCAAAAGTATTTTCAACGATTACAGGATTGCTCGATTCAATCCATACACCATAACCGCGCCATAGATCTTCATTTTTAGAACTTGGCGGTTTGGGATTTGTCACCGTCACCCCAGTTAACCCTGATTGATTGGCGGCTACAATGGTCACTTTTTGACCGCCATAGCTACGACTGAGATAATCACCACCGCCTTGAATGAGAATACCCCGTCCTTTGGTGCGAGCGTCTCCTTGAAGGGAAACACCAGGCTTGAGTATTAAGGGAAACTGCTCTCCATTTTCAACGCTGTAAGTCCCTTGGTTAAGCATGATGACAGTGTTAGGGCCGGCTGCTCGCAAAGCTTGGGTTATGGTTTTGAAAGGAGCGCGTTCACTCCCGTTAGCAGCTTTGTCATCTGCGGCACTTGGGTTGACAAACAACACGTTAACCTGAGACATTGTTTTGACACCTGGAGACATTTGATTAGATGCTCCTGGTATTTGGGCGATCGCGGTTCCTTGGCTCGTGCCAAATAAGCCCGTACTCGCCACCACGATGCCGACGGTCAAAAATAATACAGAAAAACGAGAAACTGAACGCATTGCTATTTCAAGGAAGGCATACGGATTCTCAGGCGATCCTATCTGCTTAGTCGATAATGCTTTTGCCTTAGAGAACTCAGGAACAATGTGAGGGTAAATCAACTTCTTAACACTCCTTTAACCGACAACACATTTTTATACTCTTTCAACCCAATATGTCGATAATATTACTCACATATTGACTAATTGGCTATTTTTGATACAAAGTAGTTATTTTAGGGAGGAGGAAGGCTAGAGAGTAAGGGGTAAAGAAGAAAAATTAATTCCTTTCCCACTCTTTGTCCCCGCTTCCCATCGCTCCTTATCCCCAGAGGGAACCGAAGTTCCCCAATCACTAAAAAACATTGCGAATATGAGAGAGGCTGGCTGGTACGATGAAAGCAATAATGGGGTTGTTGTAATGGTCGAGCCATACAGCCAAAAAGAGCAGATACATCAAGTTATTTACCGCATTTTAGATGCAAACTTAGACCGCGCCCGTGAGGGTTTGCGAATCATTGAGGAATGGTGCCGTTTTGGGTTGCAGAACGCTGATTTTGCCGGGGAATGCAAGCGCTTGCGACAAGAGGTTGCTAATTGGCATACCGCCGAAATGCGGGCAGCACGAGATACACAAGCCGATCCCGGAACTGATTTAACCCATCCGGCTGAAGAACAGCGCACTAGCATCAAATCTTTGTTAGAAGCTAATTTCTGCCGTGTACAAGAAGCCATGAGGGTTTTGGAAGAATACGGCAAGCTTTACCATCCAAATATGGGGAAAGCTTTTAAGCAGATGCGTTATCGGGTTTACACCCTAGAAAGCAGTTTAATGGGTTATCAGCGACATCAGCTGCTATTGCGATCGCGCCTGTATCTTGTCACCTCCCCTAATGAAAATCTTCTAGAAACTGTCGAAGCTGCGCTCATTGGTGGTTTAACTGTGGTTCAATACCGCAACAAAACTGCTGATGATACTATCCGTCTGGAGGAAGCTAAAAAATTATGTCAATTATGTCATAGATATGGCGCTATGTTCATCATCAACGACAGAGTTGATTTGGCTTTAGCGGTAGATGCTGATGGAGTGCATCTGGGACAACAAGATATGCCCATTGCGATCGCCCGACAGTTATTAGGAACACAGCGCTTGATAGGACGTTCTACCACAAATTCAGACGAAATGCAAGGGGCTATTACCGACGGTGCAGATTATATCGGGGTGGGGCCAGTTTATGAAACTCCGACAAAAGAAGGAAAAGCAGCCTCCGGGTTGCAATATGTCAGTTACGCTGCGAAAAATTGTCCTATACCGTGGTTTGCCATTGGAGGAATCGATCCCAATAATATAAATGATGTCATTGATGCTGGTGCCAATCGTGTGGCCGTAGTGCGTTGTTTGATGCAAGTTGAACAACCTACACTAGTGACACAATATCTTCTCTCCCAGCTAAACCGTGTGAAACCCGATTATAAGCATTCTTTTGTTAATTGATAGTTGTTAGTTGTTAACTCCTAACTCCTAACTCCTAATTCCTAACTCCTAACTCCTAATTCCTAACTCCGTTTATGTCTGATTCGATTACGCTTTTAGTTAACGGTGAAACTCGTAGTTGTTCCTCGCAAAGTCCTTTACCATCGGTACTCCAAGAGTTGGGTTTTAATCCTCGATTGGTGGCAGTAGAGTATAATGGCGAAATTTTACACCGTCAGTTTTGGTCGGAAACAAAAATTAATGAAGGCGATCGCCTGGAAGTTGTAACGATTGTTGGGGGAGGGAGTTAGGAGTTAGGAGTTAGGAGTTAGGAATGAGGAGTTAGGAATTAGGAATAAACAACTAACAACTAACAACTAACAACTAACAACTAACTAACTTTTAATAAAGATTTCGTAGGGTGATAAGAAACGAGTGAGAAAACCTGGTGGTAGGGTGGTGATTTGGGATTTGTAGGATGCGATCGCTTGCTTTTTTTGGTCTTGTACTGTATGGATGGATATGCAGTAACTACCAGATATTTCTTGTAATTTGAGATTAGATGATAGGGGATTCTGCCAAAGTATCCATACAGGATATTGAAAGATTTCTACATTTAGATTAGATAAGGCGATCGCGTCTTTTACTAAATTGTAAGTCGCTTCATGGTCGAGATGCCTGTCTTTTCGATGGGGAAGGTAAATTTCTTCTGGTTTGTAAGCTTTTAGTAATTCAGATAATTGTGTAATTATTAGTCTACGTTCTTCGTGACTAAGCTGGGTTAAAGTAGCATCACCGTGACCGAGAAAGTGAGTTGCTGATGCTGCGACTCCGAGAATATTTAGTGCGGTTAAGGCTTCTTCTTGGCGAATTTTGATGATTTCTTCTGGTTTTATCCACTCTGGTATGCTGCGCTTTCCATCAGTCAAAAAAACTACATTTACTGGCACTTTTTTTGCTCGTTTGATAGCAATCATTCCACCACATCCAAAAGTTTCATCATCTTGGTGTGGTGCAAACACTATTGCTGTTTTTTCTGTGACTGCGATTTGTTTGCTTTTAATATGCAGTATCCAATTGAATAGGATAGTACAATAAATTTGTCGGAGTTTGGAACTAATAAATTCTCGAAGATTTATATTTTTTTGCACGGTGTTAATCTTAGTTTTCATCCACCCTTTTGACAGCTATATTCAATGAGCGTTTGAATACAGCAATCAACATTTGGGGAATTTTACCCGCAGAAATTACAGATACCAGGATTCCATATACCAAAACTACGAAAAATGGTTGTAGATAAATAGGCAAAGGAATAATAATTACAGATGCTAATGCTATAGCGATCGCAATCGTAGGTAGTAGAACTGGCTGAACTAACTCTTTAATACTCCACCCAGCAGCACGACACATACTTATCCAAAACCAAATTGTGGCACTTAGACCCATTACCAAAGCAACGGCGATCGCAACTCCTTTTGTACCGCCAAATTTTGCCCCAATCAAGTAAGCTGGTAGAGAAAGTGGCACGAGTGCCCAATTTATTGCTGCATTAATATTTGGTTTGTCTACAGCATTTAAAGCTGTACCGAGAATCGACATAAAGCCCCGTGCATAGGCAAAAATTAGTATAATTTGAAACAGGTTGACTGCTGGTGTCCATTCCGAACCGTACACAAAGGGAATAATCCAAGGTGCTACGACAAATGCCAGCCCATAAATGGGAGCATACAGTAAGGCATAAAGTTGCAGCATTTGGCAAAGGTATATTTTTTGACCTTCGTTATCTCGCTGCGACAGTACCGAAAAGCTGATGCGGTTAATTTGCGAAAGGGCAAATGCTGGTAACATGGCCAGTTGATATGCCAAATTGTAGTAACCTAGGGACTGGGAACCAAGCAATCTACCGATAATGAGATTGTCACCATTCGTGTTTGCGTAGACAGCTAAATTAATTCCTACAAGGCTGCTAATGTAAGCCTGCACTTCTCGAATAGCAGACTGATCGGGGATGAAGTGGTAGGTGAAACGGTATCTGCTAAATTTACGTTTGAGTAAAGCATCAACTAGTGTCATCGCTATTTCAGCGATCGCAAAAGACCATACCCCACCCCCAGCATTTGCACAAACTAAGGCACCTCCAAGACGGGCAAACCCAGAAACAGTGTCAGCGATCGCTAATTCTCGAAATTTCATCTGACGTTGAAGGACAGCACCGTGAGAACCCGCACCAGCACCAATTAGAAACACTATTGCTGCAGTTAGAGTCAGGGGAAATACGAGGGGTTCGTGGAAAAATTGTGCCAGAGGAAAACCCAGCACAGCTTGCACGGCAAACATCACAATAGATATATTGATACCCAAGCTGTAAACTGCATCCACCAGTTTTTTATCATCCAAACCACGGTGAACCAGCACTCCAGCAATCGCTGCATCTTTAAATAAAGCTGAGAGAGTGGTGACTACTAACACCATTCCCCAAATACCAAAGTCTTTTGGTGACAGCAGATGGGCAAGGAAAATCTGTGCGATGAGTTGCGAAATCTTAGCGAGGGCAAAGCTTGCAGTCAACCACAGAGTACTTCCAGCAATTTTTTTTGCATCGATATGATTCATTTAGAAGAGTTAGTTGTTGGTTGTTAGTTGTTAGTTGTTGGTTGTTAGTTGTTAGTTGTTAGTTGTTAGTTGTTGGTTGTTGGTTGTTTACTCCTAACCACTAACCACTAATACCAATTCTGTATGAAGATGCACATAATCAAGACCCCCCTGTAGTCCCCCCTTGCCAAGGGGGGACGGCGTAGCCGGGGGGTAATATATGCAGCTTCACAAAGAAACGGTATAACTTCTAACTCACTTCTTCAGGACTTAGATAAAGGGCTTTTTGTTGAGCAAATTCTTGACCTTTGCGACCTAGTTGTTTGCGCAGTTGTTCGTCTTTGCACAAGCGTGTGAAGGCTTGTAACATTTCATAACCGGAGTTAGGTTCGACTAGTAAGCCGGTTTCTTCATGATGAACTGCATCAACGATACCACCGACTCGCGAGGCAATAACAGGTTTGCCGAAGTAACCCGCTTCGATATAAACGATGCCAAAACCTTCGATACTTGCGTCTTTGCTATCAAAGAAAGTTAGCATTGCAAAAATGTCACAAGCTGCGTAGTAACCAGCTAATTCGGTATCGGGTACAAAACCGGCAAAATGCACGCGGTTTCCCACTCGTGAGCGATGTACTATAGATTTTAATTCTGACTCCATCGGACCTTGACCGCAAAGTATGTAATGCACATCAAGTTTTTGGGCTAGTAGCAGTGTTAAATTCTGAATTACTCGGTCAAAGCCTTTGCGTTTTACCAGTCTTCCTACTGAGAGAATGACTATTGATGTTTCTGGAATATTATATGCAGCACGCACGGTTTTGCGTAAATTTTCCAGAGTATCTTGACTTTTCGCTGCTGCACCAAATTTTTCCGGTCTGACTACCGGATTCATAATTTGGATAGGGGTATCAAATTCTGGTAAATTGGCTCGGAGATAATCTCTGGTGAAAGAACTGTTGCAAATAATTCTGGTAGCACGTTTGAGTGTTAAACCAAAGAGCGATCGCAATAAGGGATTACCCAGAGGACAAAGAATATCATTGCCGTGCAGATAGATAAAGAAACGGATGGGTAGAAAATAGCTCAATAATAATATTGCTGGGAAATCATAGCCGTGTCCCCATTCAATGTAGCGATAATGATAGCGAGAATATAGTTTTATTGCTAAGAAAAATGACGACACTATATTGACTATTTGTTTGATAATACTACCAAAAAAAATAGAGTTTAAAAATTTAGGTAGGTACCAACGATGTATGGGGAAAGGTTGTGTTTGGTCAAATGGTTCATATCCTGGAACTGTTGCAGTTAAAAGAATGACCCTTCCTGGATCTTGCAAACAGCGGTTGTAGACATATTCTTCAATTCCTCCTTCTTTGGGGAAGAATGTCCGGGTGATGACGAGGATGTCTGGGGAGGTGTTTTTTTGTTTTATTACGGTATTTTGGGAAAGATTTTGCATAAATAAAATTGTGGTGAATTTAAGTGATATTATCTACATTTTGTACAATGGAGAGGAATTTATAACAAGTTTGCTCCCAGTTGTATGAATTAGCAACTCGTTGATGTCCTTTTTTTGCCATTTCTATTCTTAATTCTGAATTTTCTATGAGTTTGGATAATGCTATAGCTAATGTTTGGGAGTTTTTCGGAGGAATTAGGAAGCCATTTTCATTATTTGTAACTAATTCTGGGATTGCGGCAACATTGGTTGTAATAATTGGCAAACTGTAGTGCATGGCTTCGATTAAGACAATGCCAAATGTTTCTTTTAATGTTGGTAATACAAAAATATTGGCGTTGGAATATAATTGTTGGATAGTTTCTTTGTCTGCTCCGTTATGAAAAAATACGTCTTTAGTTAAATTTAATTCATGAACCATTTTTACCATTTGCTTGTAATAAGCAGAGCTTTTGTGAGGATTGCCTGCTAAATGAAGCGTAAATTCTCTTCTGTTGACTTGAGAAAAAGCTTCGATTAAATAGATTAATCCTTTCCCAGGTAAATAGTTGGCAACACACAAAATCTGATATTTTTCGTGATTGCTATCTTGGGGAATAATTTTTAATTTCCCTCTATCTACTCCAGGGGGCAAGACTTGAATTATTGAAGGTGTAATTCCTAAAGAAACTATTTCTTGCTTGGCATATTCACTGTTTGTGATAATTTCATTGGCAAAAGATAACCTCAGTTTGTGCTTTATACCGTGAAACCACTTTCTAATCAATATGCGATCGCTTGTATCGTAGCCATAAAGCGAATGCACTAAGATTATAATTTTTTGTTGTCTAACCACTCGCTGAATGATATTCAGCAACCACAAATATTGAGTTAAAAAATGGTCTTCAACTAGTATGCCTTGACATCTAGATAACAGACAGTAAACTACAAAAGCTGCTAAGATATTGCCGATAATTGGTAGCTTGGCAAGTTTTGTTGCTAGTTTCTTATGCAGGCTAATGCATTCTATCTCAAATCCGGCTGTCTCTAGATATCTAACTAATTTGTAATTGTATAGTTCTCCTCCAGTTTGGGGGGGGACAGCACCAGTTATTAAAAAAACTTTATTCATTTGAATGAAGGAAGAAGGAAGAAGGAAGAAGGAAGAGGTTTATATATGTGGATTGGAACCTCAACTCAAAACGAACAAACTGAATAAGTCGGGGTATTAAACCCACAATTCCCGAATAATGTTAAATTATTTCTGTTAACTGCATCATTTGCTTTGCATATATAGCAACATTGCAATTTGTTTCCACCCAAGCTTGACCTTTTCTCAGTAAGTCTTTGGTATTGGGGTCAGATGCAACATTTATAATTGTCCGGGCTATATCTGCGGGTTTATTGGGGTCAACAGTCCACTGAGGTGCAAAATGCTGCAAAATCTCATTAATGCCACCCGTGCAACTACCTACGACTGGCACACCACAGGCGATCGCTTCCACAACGGTGCGACCAAAAGGTTCTCGTGGTGAAAGGGTGACAACGACATCCGCGTATTTGTAGTATGGTGCAATGTCTAGGGCTGGTGGTAGAACAGTAAAACGGTCTGCAATTCCTGCGGATTCAGCACTTTCTAGCAGGTCACGGGTATAGCTTCCGTCAGAAGATGCATCTGGTCCTATGACTACTCCGTGATAGTTTTGACCCATCAACTTTAGGTGAGCAAGTACCGGAATCAGCGATCGCAGATTTTTATCATTGATAATTCCTGGCTTATTCAAACGTGAGGGAGTGAGCATCACACGGGCACCCGAGCGTAAAATTGGCTCTAATCCCAAAGGAGCAGAATCATTATGTAGTACATTAAACCGCTCCAAATCCACTGGTTGATAAAGGATACCTCGGATATCTGGCATCAAGCGACGGATATGCCCTGCTGTGAATTGGGAATTACAAATAGCACCTGGAGCAACACAGGCAAAGGTAAACTTTCTTGCCAGGTAACCAAGATAGTTGTGCGAAAGCGCCAAATCGTGGCAAAAGTGGTATATACGACGACCGCTTAGACGCAGTAATGGTGAGAAGAGTGTCAGTATCGGAAGGAAACTCCGCCAAACACAATTGTCCAGTAGCAAAGAGTAATCCTTTGGTTGCTTCATCACCCAGGAGAGTGCAGATTTGAAAAATTGCGTCGAATCATCAGCCTCAATTAACTCCATAAAAGATTCTAGATTTGCATCTTTGAAATATTCCTCCAGAAATGAATCTTTATGGACTAATACCCGTAATTTTTCAGATCCACCGCAACGTTGAAAACCCATAGCCAGCAACAATAGGCTAACATTTGTACCTCCTAAAGAATGACAATATGCTGGTATGACTATTAGTCTCTTTTGACGTTTTTTGTCACCAGAATAAATCTGACTTTGACTCAAAGTAGTACTCATAAATATTTTATTTGCTTATTTTTCTGTGACTAAAACTCTTATTTCTTGGCGTACTTGGCGGTTCGTTCCTCCCCCATCAACTTAAAGCGCAAATAACGACGCAATCCAAAGCGAATATATATGAAACCTTCACTAGGAAATAAAGTACACATACCCCGTCTGACAAATCTTTCTAAGGTATCTTTCATATCCTGACCAATTGCTTGACTTTCTTGCCACGTCAGCCAAAAAATCTGTAATACTTCTTGTAAAGATGGTCTACCCATCTCAAGTGCCTTAAAGCTGCGGTAGTCTGGATCAAAATGCATATCAAAACGTTCACTTAAGCCAACCTTAGCAGCAGCTTGGTTTATGCAGTTGTATGTGTCTTCAAACTGTTCAATTAAATGACCGAGATTATCAGTTCGGGCATTCATATTGCTACCATGCAGACGATAGAACATCAAAGGTTCCTGAATACAACCCACCTCACCATAAAAAGGAACCGTTGCAGTCAAGTAAGTATCCCCACCACGGGGTCGTTTAGGGAGAGGCATAACCGAATCAAGTACTGAACGACGATAGGCTAATGCAGAAGTAACAGCCCAAGCATACTTTCCCCATTGCAGTAATAGATGTCGGACATCACCTTGATTAAAAAATCTCGGATCTCGACCGATAATCGAACCATTTGCATCGACTGAAGTCCGTCCGTGAGATATTTGTACCCAATTAGGATGCTTTTCAAAAGCTATTACAACTTTAGCCAGCTTATCTTTGTAAAAATAATCATCAGAATCAAGAAAGCAAATAATTTCCCCTTTAGAACGTGCAATCCCAGTATTAAAAGCTGCACCTTGTCCGGCATTTTTCTGGAATATAGAAATTAACTTATTATTGTATAATTCAATAATTTTAGATGAGTTGTCCGTTGAACCATCATCAACAACAATTAACTCAAAATTAGAGTATGTTTGATTTAAAACACTCTCGATTGCTTCAGCTAAAAAATGACCGTAATTATAATTAGCAATAATAACACTAACCAGTGGCTTTCCCTCAGTATTTTGGAATTTATTAGTTGTTTTTTTAAAAACTTCTTTCATACGTTCATATTTTTTTATTAGAATAATTGATTATTAACTTACCACTCCAAAATTACCTCTTCTCTTATTTATTCCTTCGTAACTTCGCGTCTTCGCGGTTACATAAAAACGTATTTGCCAGTCAACAAACGAGCAATTTTTTTATCCTAAAAAACTAATTAAATTACAAAAAATTAACTTTTTTATGGCTTCCGCTAAAGAACTAATTGTAAGCACAATTCATGAATTGTCCCTACGAAAAATCAGACTTTTTCGCATAAGTCCTGTATTTTCCTTCTTAACAACCCTCTTAAAATCCGTACATAACATCGCAAAAATTAAAGTAATCGGCATCACAGGCAACTCCAACTCCATAGTAGAAAAAGTCAAACTAAAAAGAACAAACGTCATCGCACAAGATATCGGCCTACCCGTTCGGGTATTGTATAGCCAGAAAATAAGCGACACCCAATAGGTTAAGAAAATCCCAGTCCCAACCAAACCGCTTCTGTAAAGTAAAGAACCCAAAAGAAAACTGTGAGAACCTACCACCGCAGGAGCATACCCCGGTAAAACTCCCTCACCAGTAACTACATGACCAAAAATCAGCTTTGCATCAGATGCTTCAGTAATTCCTCTAAAAGTACGACGATAGATTTCTGAACGAACTTCACTTGAATCTCCCCGGAAACTACTGGTAGATTGAGCAGTGTTCGTAGCACTATGAAACAGCATATTACTTACTGCTGGTACAGATAATCCCGCAAAACAACCGATAGCAATGACAGCACATAAAACCCATGCTCCAACCCATGAACCAACGATGAAGAAATAACGCAAAAATAGTACAGCAGGTAAAGCAACCCAAACAGCACGAGTTCCACTTGTTAGTAGTAGGAAAACTGAGGTTGAGAATAACAGCCAAGACCAAAGACGATTTTTGATATCTAGAGCGACTAGACATACAAAACCAACAAATAGAGCGAGAGATTCTGGTCCATGAAAGAAATAAATATAACGGACTAGTCCCGGCAAAGAAATATCAGTAGGAAAATAAGGCATTAAGTAGTTGCTATTTCCCGCTCCTGGAATGAATTCTTCACCTTTGCCTGTGATTAAACCAAATAAAGAACGAGATGCAGTGTAGTCTCCTTGTTTCCAAACAAAGTAAATAACTAGCCAAAATAACACCATTTGCAAGGCAACAATTGTTAAAGACCAAGCAAGAACATTCAGACGAATACGGATTTTATGACTCTGGATATACCAAAGGATTAAGCCAAAACCTACCCATCCATCTAAAGGCCAGGTAATGGAGTTTGGATTTATAGATTCATTATTAGATTGACTGTAAAAATATTTAGATAAAATTCCATATAGACCAAAACCAATAGCCGAAAGCACAGGTATAGTTGGACGCTGTAAATGCAAGCCGTTTTCAGAAAAAATGTCGTGTAAAGCAAGGCTTGTGGCTAGTAATAAAAATAAATACTTCCATCCCAAAAGCCACCACAAAGGTATCAAAATGATGCTAACTACAGTCACCTTTTCCGACTGTGTTAAGCAGTTCCAGCGAATAAAAACTGTAGAAAAGATACGAGCGTTATTTTTTACTATCCCAGACATTTTATTTATCAGCCAATCTCGACTTGGTTGGATTCATCAACAGAACTTTGGGCTTGTATTTCTCTACCGTTGACTACGAAACCCAAAATCCTCGCTTGATGTCGTCTTAATTGCTCAATACTGTGATAAAAAGGATTGCGATCGCTCTTACCAGGTCTAGTCACAAACAGTACATTACAAGCAACTTTTGCCATTAATGCCGCTTCACTGGTCAAAGTTACTGCTGCACTATCAATCAGCACATAATCATAGTTACCAGTGGCTTGTGCTAAATTTAAACGTCTCTCAAACCTTCCACGAGCAACAAACTCGGCTATTTTCTCAGGTGCCATCCTCAAAGATAGTAAATCCAAACCAGGACGCATATTAACTGGGATCAATTCCGAGTCTAATGTCACCCGCTGCTGATAACCTAAATATTGACTCAACTGCGTTTTCCGGAAATCACCATCCACAATTAACACTTTAAAACCTAAATTTGTCAGTGCAATTCCTAAGCCCAAGGTCGTTGTTGTCTTACCTTCTCCTTCTGTCGCACTGGCAATCATTAACCGTCCTGTTTCTAACTGCATTAAGCTCACCGCTGAAGCCAAACGTTGAAACTCGATTTCTCCCCGTCCTTCTCGGTCTATTTTCGTTGCTAAACTTCTGACATAAGGAATACTTCCCAAAAGGGGAATTTTTGTTTGATAAATATCTTTGTAACCAAGTAACGGATTGCGGCTTTCCATTAGCATGATAATTCCAGCACTACCAAACCCAGAAGCAAGTATTGCCCCCAACACGATCATATTTAGCTTTGGTCCGGAAGGTTTAGAGTCCATCATTGGTTTATCCAATATCTGGACACTCGGATAAGTACTAAATGCACCAAGCTTTGCCTGTTCTGTTTGTGCCACTACACCGTTATATACACCTTCGGCAATGTCATATTGACGTTGTAGCTGCTGTAATTTAGCTTGTTTGGCAGGAAAAGTTTTGAGTGTAGCTGTTAGTTTATCTATCTGAATTTGCAGTTGTTCTGCCTTTTTTTTGTTTGCTGCACCTTGGCTTTCTGCTAATACCAACTGTTGAATCAAACGGGTCGTATTGTCCCCAACCGTAGTATTTATTCCCTTGACATTACCTGCAGCATCAGCAATATGTTCTTGAATTTGGTGACGCAGTACATCCCGCTGATAGGTCAAATCTAGCACTCGGGGATGGTTTGGTGTCAATTTTCCCTGAGCCTCTGTTAAAGCGGCTTCTACTTCCGATAACTTTTGCCGGGTAAATTGATATTCTTTATTTTCTTCCAAACGTGCAGACCGAATTGCTGTATTCGGTGTTAAACTCAAGCGACTTGATAGGATCTTGGTTTGTTCTGCATTCGATGAAGCTTCCGCTATAGCTTGCGATCGCTCTGTATTTAGAGTATTAATCGCAGCAACCATGTTCTTTGTTTGTTCCTCACTGCTAACCAAATTGGAAGTCTCCTTAAATTCACTCAGAGACTTCTGTGCTTGCATTAACTTAATCTGCGCTTGCTTGACTTCCTTGTACATCAATTGCGATCGCCCAAATGCTTCATCTTGACGCAATTCCTGCAAGCGGTCTTGAAAAGAAGCAATTACCCCCTGCGCTCGTTGTAAAGCCAATTTTGGGCTAGAACCTTCAACCGAAAGTGAAATCACCGTCGATTCACTTTGCGGTGATACCGTAAAATTAGACTTATAACTCGTCAATCGGTCGAATGCATTTTTTTCTGGGTCAGACTCCCAAACCTTTTGAATTACGCGATCGCTCATCACAATGGATGACAAAATTTTCAAAGGATTAATTTGTTGGGAAAAAACAACTCCCCCATCCTTATAATTTCCCAACTTGCCTAAATCTGCGTCCAAATTACTGGTCACATTCGGCAAAATTAACTCAGCCTTCGTCGTCCAAACCTTAGGTGTCAAGGTTATATTCGCGGTTGTTGCCGCCAACACAGTTGCATTAAAAAACACTAGCGGCTTCCAGTGTCTAGCCGCTATTCTCGGAATTTTATTCATCGGATCTAACGCTTTTATGCTTTGAATTTGCTTGTCTGAAGCAGACGGGTAAATGCACTGCAAATTTTGGGTTCAAATGAAAATGCCTGTAATCCAAAATCCAAAATTTTATCCTTTGAGTTGGGGGTTTAATACCCAAACTTATTCAGTTTTTCCGTTTTGAGTTGGAAAGGTAGCTTTGAAGAGGAAGCTTCCCCCACAAACGTGCCTTGTCTGAATCCACATATATAAACCTCTTCCTTCCTCCTTCTTCCTTCTTCCTTCTTCCTTCTTCCTTCATTCAAGACAAAACACGCCCCTTGTGTTGCTAAAGCCTTTGTTAAACCCTGACCCGCATGGGAAATCACCAACCGGGAATCTGTTATTTTTTGCGTCAAAAGGCTTGTTTCGATAATTGGTGCAGTTGTCACTCCTTGATATTTCGCTAGTATAGAGACATTAGTTGTCCCGTGCTGTACAAACACATCTTCCGAAATAACCCCACGTTGCAAAAGAAGACTTAGCCAATTAATAGCCCGGTCGAACGGGAAAGGAATGGTTCCTAAGCTGACAGTTATCATTTTTTTTAATTAACGTTCCTTTGTGGTGCGTCAAGCGTATCCCTTGAAAGTTGCTTTCGGATACTTGCTGCATAGACTTGACCACTGTACGTAGAATTCATCACTCAAGGGATACACTAATTTACCTGCTAAACTCAATTCTTCAGAGCGCGAAATGCTCTCAACATAAACAAACCGCTTACCAAAAGATTTCGCCGCAATTGCAGAATTGACCGCAATGCTAGCTCCTGTTGATATTACTAAGTCTGGTTGTTCTAAATAGACTATCCTAAAGACTCGGGAAATGTTCTGCCAAAATGCCAAAAAGTCTCTCGGCGCTTGGTATGGTAGCCAATAAACTTTTTCTTTGCCTTCAAGTATTTTGGTGTCTTTTTTAAAATCTGTCACCCATACTCGCTCGTGTAATGACCAAAATGATTCCAGTCGTTTCATTGTCGAAAAGTGACCTCCCGAAGTACATACCAACATTATTTTCATGTCAAATCATTCCCCTTCTATAGAGATAAAAAATTCAATTTGTAATACGTAATTGCCTAGCCCCTCAGCATAGAATCCTGGAGCTATACAAACGTTTTTCAACGTAAGCGTTCCGTGCTGCCATTCGGCTAAAGTAACCGACACAAGTGGGCTACTAATTGCATCTTCATACAGAAAACTCAAATATAGGGTATTATCGTTGGTTCGTAAAAAACACTCTGCCAATTTGCCCAAAAATTGTGTGAGTAAAGACAATTTTATGGGAAAGGTTTAGTTCAGCTTATTTACTTCTAGGAAGTATATCTGAGAAAATTTGCAACTTTTTTGCTGAACTTAACGGTGTTCTATTTAGAACTATGCACCCATGAATACTGTAATTTATCCAGTATTGCACGTTTCTTTGATTTTTTGTTTATAAATTTTTAATTGAACCACCAAATATGAAGCTTTCATTTTTATTATTTTATTAGTAATTAGTATTTTTAATTACCAAGTTAAAATTGGGTTTATCTGTTAAAATTAGGATTAATTATCTAAGAGAATATGTATAAATAAAAACTTAAATATCAGATTACAACAAAGCTTGGCAATGATTGATTAACTATAAAATAGTCAGCACAGAACCCCACAGATAATTGCCTTCAACAAGGGAATTAAAATCCCTATTTCCCAAGCTGGGGTAAAGACCGTCCCTACCCACTCCCTCAAATCAAGATAGAGGTGATGCGATTAGGTACGGTTATCTCCAAAAGAAATCCCCCCTGCGCTTGCTGTTTACAGGGGATAAGAAGCGTTAAATTAGTTATGTAGCCTGTTGCTTAGAGCTACAGCCAATTTCTGAAATCTTACATAGGATTAATTGGCAAAAAATATAACCAAGAACCCTTTTCAAGAAACTGTGTTATGCGTAAAAAGCTACAGCAAGCCATTAAACCGCTGCTAAAATCTCTATTCGTTCTTAGCTTAGTGTTCGCATTGGCACTGAGTCACGCGGATGGAGCATTAGCCGCCCGTAGCGGAGGTCGAATCGGCGGTGGTTCGTTTAGAATGCCTTCAAGCCGGACTTACACACCTCGGACTTATGCGCCTCCAGGGGGTGGTGGATACTATCCAGGTGGTGGTGGCTTTGGCTTTCCTTTCTTAATTCCTTTTTGGGGTATTGGGGGAGGATTTGGCGGTGTGTTTACAATTTTGATTTTCTTGGCGATCGCTAATTTCTTGGTGCAAAGTTTCCGTCGTGCGAGTAGCGGTGATACACTAGAGGATATCGGTTACAGCAGCAACCCCTCTATTTCTATTGCTCGCTTGCAAGTGGGGATGCTAGCTAATGGTCGCGATTTGCAACCAGAACTTAATCGCATTGCTGAAACTGCCGATACCAATACCCCAGAGGGGAGGGCAGAAATTTTACAAGAAACTAGTCTTGCCTTGTTGCGCCATCCCGAATATTGGGTATACGCAGGTAGTGATAGCAAACAAGCTCGTTTAGCGTCAGCAGAAGGAGAATTTAACCGTCTGGCATTAGCCGAACGCAGTAAATTTAGTGAAGAAACTCTTTCTAACGTTAACAACCAGCTAAAAGAAGCTAGTCCCAAAAATGCTCTTCCTAGTACTGGCGAACTAGAGAACCCTACCCAGATTTTTACCGAAGGGCCTGGGGAATACATTATCGTGACTTTATTAGCCGCGACATTGGGTAACTTCCAACTGCCAACTATCAACAATACTGAGGAGTTGCGTCAAGCGTTACGTCAAATTGGCAGCATTCCCAGCGATAAATTACTCGCTCTAGAGGTTTTGTGGACTCCTCAAGCTGAAGGTGACACTCTGACTAGCGATGATTTGTTAGCAGAATATGCTGATTTGAGGATGGTTTAATCCTACTCAACCTGTTGGGAAGGAGGCAAAGGTAAGGCTTCGGGTTGTGGATCTTTGGAAACTGACAATTCCTACCAGTTACTCGTCTACTGCTGCAATGCGATCGCCAAATCAATTTACAGGCGATCGCATTGCAATACTTTTCACGCGATTTCACAATATTGCTTTACCAAAGCTAAAATATATAAGTATAAACGGAAATAACTGCTTGCCGTTTTGCTATGCCCGCTAAAGATTTGTATCATGATATCGTTGTTCAAGCCCTGATTACAGATGGTTGGGAAATCACTGATGACCCCTTTCTTTTATCTTATGGGGGTCGAGAACTCTATATCGATCTGGGGGCAGAAAAGAGAGCAATCGCTGCGCGAAAAGGCGATCGGAAAATAGCCATTGAGATTAAGAGCTTTTTAAAGCCCTCTCCAGTTCGAGATCTAGAAGAAGCGGTAGGGCAATACGGTGTCTATCAAAGTATTATGGCAGAAATCGCACCAGAACGAATACTTTACTTAGCCGTTCCCAAACGCTCCTATGAAACTATTTTTACAGAAAAACTAGGACAGTTAATTATAAAAAGCTTGCAAATTAAACTCTTGGTATTTGATGAGGAACAAGTGAGGATTCTGCAATGGATACCTTAGAACGTTATCGCCAGATAGTCTGCCAGTTAATTGATGAGTATGCGAAGTATAAACCTTCTCACGGTCAGATTGAAACCGAAGCAATTATCGACCCTCAAAGAGATCATTATGAAGTAATGCACGTAGGTTGGGATGGGCAACGTCGGGTACATGGTTCAGTTGTCCATATTGATATCATCCAAGGGAAAATTTGGATTCAACATGATGGTACTAATCGTCCTGTAGCCGAGGATTTGTTGGAAGTAGGAGTTCCTAGAGAGGATATTATTTTGGGCTTTCATCCTGCTCAAGTCCGTCAGTATACTGATTTTGGCGTGACATAAATGACACATAGAAGCGCTCGCACTTTTCATCGCCAAACCAATTTACAGGCGATCGGGTGACACTAGATAACAGTTTTCTTCTTCAAACCTAATCATTCTTTGCTAAAGTTGCCCACTGGTCATCAAGACTAGTTATGTCAATATATTTTTGTTTGAGGAATTTAATGTAGAACCGGAAACTGAACTGACTGGCTATGTTGACTTTCTCATTAGTCGTTCCCCAGAGCAGCTATTTATCAAAGCCCCTGCGGTTATTCTGGTGGAAGCCAAAAAGGAAGACCTTAAACCAGCGCTAGGGCAATGCTTCGCCGAAATGGTTGCAGCTCAACGCTTTAACGAACAAAAGCAACAGCCGATCTCAACGATTTACGGAACGGTGACTAGTGGCACGGTTTGGCGGTTTCTGAAGCTCGAAAAGCAATGCGTTACATCTAGGACAGACGTCTGGCCTGTCCCTGGGTAAATTAAAATTGCGTAACATTAACGCGAATACCGGATTCAAGTGAAGGAACCTTAAAATACTCGATTTGCTCTGTATATTGAGGAATTCGGTTATCGATTTGATTCGGACACTCCTTGAAGAAAGAAGCCGGATTCTGAATCAATTCTAACGGTTTAATTTGCTTGCATTCCTGCTCCCGGACTACTGAAATTGACCCGGCAGTTTGACTGAAATTATTATTTTCCCCAACGACACTACCCCAGCTGTTAGTAATTGTGACTGGTTCTGTCACCAGTGTACTAGCCTGATTGGGGTTGGCGGTTGTACTCGGAACATTTTCTTGGTTGGCATAAGCACTTTTACTCATCGTCATTACAGCGATCGCCGCGATTAAAGCTAGGGGCAAAGGTTTCATAATTAATCTGTGGTATTAATTGAACGCTCACCTTCTATTTTGGCTTTTAATGCTTCAACTCGCTTTAATAAGTCAAAGCAAGAATTACCTAGTACAGCATAACCGAAATAAAGCTACCACCTACAATGACTCAAAAGCGAATAAAATGACCTTTCTTTATTTTGCCTTTTTACTTTTTAATGAGTGCCTTGTTGTACTAGCCTTCGCAGACAATTAAATGAGTTGGCTTATAACTACGAATAAAGTTGGTCATAATGTCTCTTTCCTTAGGAGTTGGCGTAGCAAAACAGCCTGCGGTACCGCTGTTATTATCATTCTTCAAAGCAGACGGATCGTAGTGTACGCCGATCTCTGTCCGTCCTGTTTTGAAAGTGGGTGTAACTGAAGACCAAACACCACCGAATTCTCCTCCTTTAGCTTCTACGGTTCCAGGGGAGTCAAAGCTATAAATTCCGAAAGGTAGAGGTGCTTGAGAACCAGAAACATGAGATGGAGTTTGCTTGCTGGCTCTACCAGAAACGCCTTGCACTGTATTAATAACTTTACCTGTACTATCAATAAGTCGAGTTTCGTATATCCTTAAACCATTGATAGTTTTTGTCGTTCGAGTAGCAACCACACGCGCTGTTTTGATGACTTTAAGAAAATCTAAGGCTACCCAACGATTAACTCCAATTTGTACCCATTTCATAGAGTTTACAAGCTTAGGTTCGCTAATCACTTTCACTTGGGCACCGTTACCAAGGGAACCGATTATTTCTCCATAAGCTTCTTTCCGAACACTGAGGGTGTCCCCATCTTTTGTTGAAACGTATGCGGTGTAAGGCATTGAAGTTTTCCTTAAAACGAGTTAAAAGTTTGTTTTTGCCGATAATAAAGACTTCAGCCTGTACTCGGAAGATTACGGATTTACTCTGGGATTTTAGAGGAGGTATTTTCAGAGCATGTCAATCGGAGCAGATAATTGTGTGTTGACGATATCGAGAAAGCCTAAGATGTAGAGTACGCCGTAACAGTACCCCTAACCAGAATGCTAAAAAACAAACCTGCGAAAAATTAACTCTAAAAGCAGCTAACTCTTTTTGAGAATGTTGAGATTAGGCCATAATGGTAATAAGCAATCTTACAGGGCGCTGCTATGCTTCGTCTCACTCAAATTTTTCGGAACTCATTTCTTCGCTTTGAAGGCTTTTTTTCTATTGCCTTCAAAAGCATTTTTAATCCTGTTAAAAAGTTCTTTGGTTTTGTTGGCAAGCTTTTCGGATTCACCAAGTCTGATTATTTCTTGGAATCTGGTCAGGCACAAAGCACAAAGCGGGTTGATGATATACAGCCAATTGAAGTTAAGCAAAATACCACTGCTAAAATTACCCCTGCCACTATCCGCCGTCGTCCTAATGCCAAACTGGATGACTATTACCTCAATATGGCTCGCGATCTGAAAAAGAACTAGAGAAAGCTATCAACTGGTTATTGAGCCGCTTGGTGCTAAGGTGCGAATTGACAAGTCACAAAGCGTTTTTTCCAGGAAAATCGTTTGTGGAGGGTGCAATGACACTCTGCGCCCACCACAAGCCATATTTTTTTGATTAATTTAAAAATAAATAAACTTTTTTAATTCCAGTTGTTGAGAATATTTTTGCTGTTTTCCTTTTTCATCAAAATAAATAAAATCTAAAATTATTCGCTTATCGCCATTTTTTTTATAATCAATGTCATACAAAGAAAAATTATTATTTTGATAAACTTTTTTCATAAGTTTAATTCCAGGGAAAATTACTTTTTCTTGTTTTAAGATAAACCCTTGCGAGGATTCTATGAAAAATCCACTAGTTTTGTAAATTGCGATATTATAATCTCGAAGCTTAATTTCTTGGTCTGGCTGATAAACAGAAATAAACAAAAGAATTACCTGATTGCTGAAAACTAATATTGATACCAAACTTGGTACTATAAAAAATAACAGATTGATAATTTTTTGCCACCATTTGGTAAACAGAAAACCATTAACTATAAGTAAAAACGGAATTAATAGAAATAAACTTACAGCTAACCCGTTGAATAAAGGCTCAACAAAACTTAGCACTTGGAAGATTAAGTTAGTTAAAAATAAGATAAAACTAGTCCCAAAAAATAACAAATTTATTAACGGTCGAATTCTGATTCGTAATAATTTCATCAATTATTCAAGAACTTATGAAGATATTGAAAATTTATAGACTCACCAACTAAAGCGACAGTTCCCGCTAAAAATACGAGAAAACCGCCTGTCTAACAAACACGCGGCTTATGGGAGATATATTTTTATTTTATCTTAGTTCTTCCTTATCAATTCTATTATCTCATATTTGAAACTTTCAGTCAAGATTAATCTCACTCTTATTTTGCCATCCCCTTATTAAGAACTCACTACAACCCGAAAGCCGCATATTCTTAATCCGCCATCTGACTCATTCCAACTACGGCTAGCGCTGCGGCAAAGTACTGAACTAAAGCTCCAAGAACCACCACGCAGAACCCTCCGATGCTCGTCACCACCATTTTCCCAGACTCTGCCATCTGCAGGTGCTAGGCTGTAGTTTTTATGCCAAGGGTCTGCACACCATTCCCAAACTAAGCCGTGCATATCGTATAATCCAAAGGCGTTAGCTACTTGAAAACTCCCTACAACTGTAGTTTCTTTACGATGTTTGACTTCGCCGTCGGTGCAGTTTGCTAAATCTGTAGTAATTGTTTCGCCAAAGTGGAAGGATGTACTTGTACCACCACGGCAAGCATATTCCCACTCTGCTTCGCTGGGTAAACGATAATGTCGTCCAGTTTTGTTCAACAAACGGGCACAAAATTCTACAGCTTCGTGCCAAGATACATTTTCTACCGGTCGATTTGCGCCTTTGAACTTCGATGGATTGGGATTCAGAGGCTGTTTTACTTTCGGTAAGGCTGCAACAATTTTCCACTGTGCTTGAGTTACAGGATATTTTCCCATGAAAAAGGGTGCCACATTGACTTGGTGTTGTGGAAGTTCGTCAGCATCCCCTTCAAAATCTGGCGATCCCATCATATATGTACCCCCAGGAATTGATACCATTTCTAAGGTTATGTCATTACCCAAGCCTTCTGGATAGAATTTTGTATAACGGCGATCGCGACTCATTTCTCTACCCTTTGTGTCTACTGTCACCACCTCAAATTCAAATTCTTGTAGGCTAGGAAACGTTAATGTGACTTGTGGTTTTAGCTCTTGTTCAATTGGAATTGTTTCCTTCTTCACAATGGGGGTAATAATTTCTGGAGTCTCTACAACAGGTGCTGTAATCGGTTTAGGAGAATTTAAATCCTCTAAAACTTTAGAAGCTGTTTGATACCTTTCCTTCGCCAAATGCTTGAGCATTTTATCTAAAATTTGCCCCAAGTCATCGCTAACGGTAATACCTTTTTCCCGTAAATGCTCTCTCCACAACCATTGAGCGCTCATGGCATCATAAAGGGGATCGCAAATTTGCCCGTAAGCATCCTGAAAAGGCAAACATCGAGTTAAAAGCCGCACGCAAGTCACACCCAAAGAGTATAAATCGCTGGCTTGACAGGCAAACCCAGCCATTTGCTCTCCTGCGGCATAACCGATGGTATAAATTGCCGTCGCTTGTCTGGCTAAACTTGTTTGAGTGACTTGCTTGGCCCCACCAAAGTCTATTAATACTAGTTTGCGATCGCTATCACGACGAATAATATTTTCTGGCTTGATATCACGATGGATGACGTTACGGGAATGAACGAATTGCAGCACCGGCAAGATATCAATCAAAACGAAGCGAATTTGTTCTTCTGTAAACGCTTTTTGCTCAAGTTCTCTGAATAAAGTTGGCCCTTGAATAAATTCTTGCACGAGATAGAGGCTGGAGGCTTGTTCAAAATAAGCAAGCAGTCTGGGTATCTGAATGTGATTCTCTCCCAGTTCATATAGCCGAAAAGCCTCTTCTTTAAACAATTCTGCGGCTTTGGTACGTGCTGCGGTTCCTTGGATTTGGGGAAAAAATTGCTTGATGACGCAAGGTGCATCTAGTCTATCAGCGTCTTGGGCTGCGTAGGTTCTGCTGAATCCTCCCTCCCCTAATAGCCGCAGTACACGGTAGCGGCTTCTAATAAGGTTGCCAAAGTTGCTTTGTCCGCAACTCATGCAAAATCTGTTGCCGTCAGGGTTGAAGGGATTTGAGCAATTGGGATTTTGGCAGATTTGCATAATGAACGGGAGATTGCATCTTGTCCAAAGTTAGCCCCAATATTATCGATTTCAAAACAGATATGTGGATAAAAACACAGACATTTACCGATCTGCGTACATCCACTCTGGGGAAGATAACAAATTAAAAGATTTTATTGGTTTATGTATAGCTGGAAGTTTTTGTAGCTCAATATTGTTTGAGCGCATGACTTTCCATTATCTAGATAATAATAGCTTGGAATTTTCCTGTAGTCAAGGGGAGTGGGAACCATAACATGATGCTAAAGCTATAACGGACTTATAACGGTTTATAGGCAAATATAATTAGCTTAGTCTTGATTGTAATTCCTGTAACTGTCCCAATAGTGGTGGTAAATATGTTTTAATCGTCTCCCAAATGATTTCTAGGTTCACCCGAAAGAAAATACTCGTGGATAACTATATTCCGTATTCCTCGGATATCAACCCAAGGTATTTCCGGATAGACAGTTTCAACTTCAAAGCATCAGACTTCCTGCCGCCTCACCAATAATAGCAAGATTATAAAGAACGGCCTTTACTGTTCTCATATCTTTTTGAAAATCGTTAAAATTTATCCCTTGAATTTTAGAAGTTACTAAAATTACTATAAAAATAAAGCATTATTTTCAGTCCATTTTAATGGACTTATGCGACTCGTCAGGGACTTATAGTCGAATGGCGGGTAGGAAGATTAATCGATTTGCCTGGGTAATAGCAGTAATCATTATGACATTTTTTTTGAGGTGCAAAATATCAGATAAGGAATGTCTCATTTCTCAACCTATGAGAAATAAGACTTCTACAATGCCAATCACAACCTACTGCTGTGGAACCCAGACGGACACCGAACCCGCATTGCAACGGAAATCAGCCCAACCTTCATCGTTAGTTGTGACAGTTTCACTAATATGTTCAGTGATGTCAATATAGGTGCGATTGGGTTGCCCAACTTCCATATACTTGCTGCCATTATCACCATTACTCAGAACCACAGCCATCCCACCAGGATGCTCTTCATCTCCTAACCTTGTCCAACCGATCGTATTCGCATGATCGAAATAGTTGTACTGGTCACCGTAGGAATAGGTTTGGCGTGCGAATAGGAACTGATCAATAATCCCTTGATGACTATCTAGCCAAACTTCGTGTTCGTTCCCATCATTCCCATTATCCTTATAGTGCGCCCCATAGTAATCGGCATAGAAAATACAGGGATAACCTTCGCTTCGTAATAAAATTAGAGCATAGGCAAGGGGTTTAAACCAAGCCTCAACCACTGATTCGAGTGATTGTAAGGGTTGTGAATCGTGGTTGTCAACTAGCGTCACAGCTAAAGCGGGTTGATGCTGGACAAGGGTATTGTCGAAAATTTGTCGGAGGTCGTAGTTGTTACCAGACTTGCTGGCAACGTGGAAATTGTAATGGAGCGGTGCATCAAATAAAGCTACCTTACCCTCTGTCGTTTCCACAAAGCTGTGTAAGGCTTCGACTTCATAAGACCAATACTCCCCTACAGCAAACAAGTCTTTTTGGACATAGTGTCTAGCGTGTTCCAACCATTCTTGGAAAAATTTTGCACTGACATGTTTGACTGCATCAAACCGGAAGCCATCTACACCAGTGGTATCCAGATACCATTCAGCCCAATATTTCAACTCCCCGCAGACTTCCGGATTATCCATATCCAGATCGCAACCCATGAGATAGTCGAAATTGCCTTTTTCTAAATCAACGTTGCGATCGAACTCTTTTCCTTTGAGTAAATAAATGGCGTTTTCACCCTGGTTGTAAACATTGTAATCAATTGCGTCGAAATGCCACCAATTCCATTTCATGCTTGAATACTTATCGCCGCGACCGGGGAAGGTAAAATGAGTCCAAGCCTTGATTTTTTGATATTCACCGACGGTCGCATTGCGATTGTCCCGATCGAACGGTGTGGCTTCGACTTCTTCCTCTTCATCTGCACCCAATTTGTGATTGAAGACGACATCAGCGTAAACTCTAATCCCCTGACTTTGCGCCTTCTTAATCGCCTTCAAATACTCTTCTTTTGTGCCATATTTAGTTCTAACAGACCCCTTTTGGTCAAATTCACCGAGGTCGAATAAGTCGTAAACCCCGTATCCAACATCATAACCTCCACCCGTACCTTTATATGCAGGGGGGAGCCAAAGGGAAGTAATCCCAACTTTAGCTAAATTCTCAGCATTTTCTGCAAGTTGATTCCAAAAGTTGCCATCTTCAGGCACGTACCAATGGAAGTATTGCATCATGACGCCATTTAGTTGAGACATAAATCATCCTTTGTTATAAAATTACAGTAAGCAGATGGACACAAAAAGAGCAAACATAATGGTAGGTTGAGCTTAACCGCCCATAGACTATGTGTATGGGTGACAAACTTTTAGCAGTCAATGCCGAACCTACGTTGAACTATGTCCACTTACTTAGTGGGTTCTTTGCGAGATTACTTAATGTAACTCACAGTAAACTGGCTCTACAAGGTTGAACCCAGAGGACGCAAATTATATTTATAAGAATCCTCTTGAAATTCTACCAGTAGAGAGAGGAAATCCAAACGCTTTTGGTTAGCTGTTTCCCCTGTAATAAAAGATTTTAAACGGTTTCGTTGATTTTTTCTATCTGTCTGTAGAGAAATATATAGCCTAGTTTTAGCTAATGATCCATATATCTCTGATTATGGCATCTAGCAGTGGGTAGAGTTTATTTATATTGATTTCCTTGGTTGCTTGAGTTAGGTGCGACTCCGAAGCCCCCTTTTCCCAATTCTGGGGGAGAAGAAAATTCAAAGCTTTATTCACCCACACCCTAGAAGGGTGGGCTATACATACATTCGCCCTTGGCGTTCCCGTATCCCTCACGGGACGCAGACAAGGGTAGCCCACCTGCGTGGTCTATTGATTACATCTTCATACAGAAATGGTATTAGAGTATTTAGTTCTAGAACAGAATTCAAAGTCTCCTAGAATTGGGGGATTTAGGGGGCTGTCTTTACCCAGCAAAATTAATGTGGTGAAGTACTAGGGTGAGAGCGATAGGATTTGTGTGTATATTGTAACAATTACTCCGCTTCCCCAATCAGTGTAAGAGCTGCCCAATCTACAGGACGTGAATATTTTTTCATTGTCGTTAGCATTGCAGTACGCAACGCGATCGCTTTATCAGGATTTTGTTGTAAATTCCAGTAAAACTCGGTCATCAAAAATTCAGTTGACTTATCATTTACTGACCATAGACAAACTAATACACTTTCCGCACCAGCGCTAATCAAAGAACGCGATAAACCAATAACTCCATCCGCAGAAATACGTCCTTGCCCGGTATCGCAAGGACTTAGTACTACTAAATTAGCATTAAGTTTCAAGTCTAGGATTTCGTTATAAGTAAGCAACCCGTCAGCACAATTACACTTTTGGCACCTGCAATCAGCCAGGAACGTGATAATTAAACAACTCCATCACCTGTTATTTCACCTTTATCCGTATCGCACGCACTTAAAACCACGCTACTTAATTTTATCAAGCTTATACCGATTCCCTATATAATAAATACAGATTTTTGTTTTTGTGAAATTATTCAAACTAATAAACAGAGAATAAAATTATGCGAACCTTACCCATTCAATTACCGGAAACAGTTTTTTCTGCCCTTCGCAAAAATCCAGAAGATTTTGTTAAAGAAATGCGAATTGCCGCAGCTATAAAGTGGTATGAGCTAGGGGACATATCACAAGCAAAAGCGTCAGAAATTGCTGGACTAACCCGTGCGGAATTTATCAATGCTTTGTCACGCTATAAAGTAGATTTTATGCAATATACAGCACAGGAGTTAGCTGAGGAACTAGCTAATGTCGATTAATGGCCTGATTATTAATTCTTCGCCTTTGATTGTTCTATTAAAAAGTCAACAAGCACAATTAATTCCACAATTATTTACAGAAATTTTAGTGCCATCAGGTGTTTTTGAAGAAATCACAATAAAAGATGATATTGCCTCATCACAATTACCTACCGTTTCTTGGATACAAACAGTAGAAGTTAATACTATTGAACCTAAGGAGCTAACGCTATGGCACTTCCTAAACCCCGTAAATCATCGAATAATCCATGTGTTGCCAATAGTTAGTAAGCTTCACCAATATTATTAAGAGTCGCAGCTTCCCCTAGCTTATCCCCCAATTTTCTCCGTATCTCCAACACTCGTTGATAAGTCTGCAATGCTTTGGGATATTCCCCACGACGAAACTGCTGCACCCCATCCTGAAACAACTTATCTGCATCTGCTTTCCCATCCGAACTTGTCGCAGTTTGTGCCAATGTATGCTTGACTACCACATCACTTGCTGCCAAACCAACACTACAAGTCAGTGAAAATACTAAACTAGCTAGGGCAAAACTCTTCAAATGGTTAGACATTGGTTACTCCTCTTTATCGCTACAGGCGATCGCTTGTTCAATCTCTTGTATTTCTGAGGGCAAACCAGGTTATGCAAATTTACGCAAAATCAAAAATAAACCTCAGTATAATTACGATACCTTAAAGCGATATACCGTATAAGTACTGATAATAACTTG
This sequence comes from Cyanomargarita calcarea GSE-NOS-MK-12-04C, assembly GCA_019359595.1. Taxonomy (GTDB): domain Bacteria; phylum Cyanobacteriota; class Cyanobacteriia; order Cyanobacteriales; family Nostocaceae; genus Cyanomargarita; species Cyanomargarita calcarea. The sequence continues at coordinate 27,193 of JAHHGZ010000011.1, read as the reverse complement.
TAAATTAAAGATATTGTGAAGACAACTTACGGTAGTGAATACGTGTATTAAAAAAACCTACTTTCCTAAATTACACAGTAATAATTTTTATATAACTGATTGCACTTCTTGTAGCGTTTGACCAGTAAGTAATAATAGTCAACCTCTGCCATACTCCTGCTCAACAAAACTAGGCCCGATCCCCTTCGTATTTTGCTTCATGACCCGCAACAGACGATTCTTCAAAGATTGACCGTCCTCATTATTCAGAAAATCAGTCATTACCCTGATTTTCTCAGCATAATCGCGATCGTACTTAAAAATGATAATGCCTGCATGATTGGACACGGTGCAATGCAAATCAATAAAGTCCTGGCGATTTTCCGTAATTAGAATGCGATTCGTAGCTTTCGCGTACTGCAAAACTTGATCGTCAGGAATACCTTGATTCGCTTCACCTGCTTCATAGGAAGTTAAGACATCATGTCCCTCTGCTCTAAGCAAGTTAACCATTACGAGCGGGAAATTTTCGTTAGAATAAAACTGTAATGCCATTAAATTGACTCATCCTGGGCGATTACTTGATCGATCTGTTCACGATTTTGCTCATAATAATCCCAAGCCGCACTAAGATCAGCCGCAGTCAACCCAGGATAGTTTGCTAACAACTCCTCGTCTGGTGCGCCGAGTTTCCGATATGCCACCAAAGTCCATACCGGAATCCGCGTATTCCGAATCCGTGCCTGTCCCCCGCAAACTCCTGGTGTAATCTGAACCGGATTTTGCAACATCTGCACATAGGTCAACGCTTGGTCAACTAGCTCCTCCGGCAGGGCTGCAATTGCCTCCACTAGTTGAGTCCTCTTACTCATGACAACAAAACCTCTCTCGCTCATCTCATCCTAGCGCGAAATTTGCGCTACAAGTCAAACATGCCAAAACGGATGCGAGCATATATCGCTCTATCAGAAGAGAAATACAACTTGCCAGTTTTTCCTGTGCTAATCAATATCTTGAAAGATAGTGAAGTACAGCAAGTTCTGTAATATGCCCCTATCTCCCCAAATCAAACGCAAACGGTGGTAAAGTCGTCTCAACCCCATCCATTAGACTCACACTTACCAAAAACTTCTCATCCCAATTACCCACTACACGGGTAAAGATATAAGAATCTTCGCTTTCTGCATTTAATCCCAACTCGTCTAAAATACCCGTTTGGTCGCTAACCCTAAGTTTAATATCAGAAGGTAAACTACTCAAAGCAGGAGCGCCCAAAATTAACAATAAACTCCACTCCCGTTGCTCAGATTCTCCTAGCAAATGCCAAGTTACCGCATATATCCGCAGAGGAATACCAGCTAACAATATATCTTGATACGCACCCCTTGCTTGTATGGGAATTTCCAAACCCCTCTGTCGTAGTTGGGCAGTAATTACCTCAAATTCTTCCTCTGGACTACGCATTGGACGCATTCCTGAAGCTGATACAAAACTTGGTAACAGCACCCAAGAAAGTCCCTGTGCTAACTCATCTAACTCATTCCCTAACCAACGTCCAGCGTTAACTGCTGGTTCGGTAATTAATTTGATTAAATCCCGTAAAAACGCACTTACAGGAGGATGATTTTTTTGCTGTGAGGTATAAACCCAATTCAGTAATTCCGGATTAGTAAACACAGCAGTTGCTTGTTCCCAGGTTAAAACTTCAGACAATTCCCGTTCAGGCGTTCGCAATTCAGGCAATAATTCAAGTAATTGATTTTGTACGCTTGCCAAAATCTCAGTTCGGTTTTTGGGAATTGCAGGTAAAGAGATTGCTGATACTTCCAAACAACGTAAATATAGCAACAAACGGTCTGAATTATTATCAAAACATGATATTGGTAATTGATAATTCCCATCTGATTGTAGAGACGTTACATATAAGGTCTTCATTAATTCGCAATAGGATAAGAAAGCATAAACATTTGCAGTTTGCTGTTCTTCTAACACCTCCACTAAAACATAAAAATGGGGAATAAACTCAGGTAAATCTACAACGACTCTCGGCAAACTCACCATTTCATCACTGAGACTACCAGTAGCAATCAAACAAACCTTAAATTCACCAACTTGTAAATTAGCAACACCATTAATAAAATACGCCAAAGCTGGCTGTAAAATCGTACATTTATCTAGATGAATCGTTAGTGATTCTGCCCTTTCCTCTAACCATTCCTCAAAAGCAGATAAAGCCAAACAATTGAGATAAACTTGCCATTGTTTCAACTGATTGGGAATGCTAGAGCTAATTTCGGCAGCTCGGTCAATATCATTCTGCAAGTAAAGCTGTTTGACCAGAACTATCTCGACACAAATCCATCAATTGACGCTGAATGTCTCTGTCGGTCACATCATCCGTCAATTCGCCAAATATTTGGGTGAAAAATGACCTAGCAGCAGGGATTTCCAGAATTTTCCGGTTTCCTCCCGCATCAATCCTCAGCAATTTCCAATATCTTGAAGCATCACCCATAAGTATTTTATTTAGTGGTCATTGTTAATTTTCACATTGCAGATGTTCCTATAGACAAAGCAAGTGATTTTTATACAAAACATACTGAGTACCTGATTTTACAATTATCTTCAATCCTCATCTTTTAATAATTCTGAGGAAATTAACCTTATGCAATTTCAGGAATGTGAAGGGAAATCTTTCATGAACGGTTTCGGACGGTAGGGGTGATGCCAATACGGTAATGCTTTGCAGAAGCAAGCTACGGATAAGCTTAATTGTGGTAATAATACCAGGGTAAAGGCTTGGACTGGTGTTGCTCCCAAATCTAGTGCTGCTGCTTCTTCTTCTAAGTAGTAGAGTGGAGATGGTGCTTCGTGCTGCAAGTAAAAAATTTGTCAAGGTTAGGATGAAACCGTCCATTTGTTTGCCCCCTGTCACCGCACTGCGGTTGCCCTGGTCAATCTTGCCAGCCAGCACCTGAGCTTGTGCTTGGGCAATGCGGGTATCCCAAAAACCATGTCGTTGCTTCCTTCGGTATGAGGCTTTTATCCTGTAATGCCCGTCCTAACGGGTCGGTTTCTTCCTGACACCAAAACTGCGTTGAAACATAAATCTTGCTTAGACTGGCAGACTTCATATTGTTGCACAATATAATCATTTCATATTACCAGCTTTACCAGTCATAAGGGATAGCCATTAAAAATCCTCCACTGTTGAGATAGCCAAGTGGAGAAAAGCCGTTTCTAATTATTTATATGAAAACCCGGTTTACTGACTCGAGTTTTTCTCTTGGGAAGCGCGAATTGATTCCGCGACAAATGCGACTATTCCCGATACTAATATCAAAATGACGCTGAGGGCGTTAATATCAGGTTTCACTCCGGTTCTGATGCGGCTAAAAATTTCCATCGGTAGGGTGTTGGAACCGCTACCGGCTGTGAAACTGGCGATCAGAAAATCATCTAAGCTGAGGACAAATGCTAGAAGGCATCCCGCAACAATTGCCGGCATTAATTGTGGTAATAATACCAGGGTAAAGGCTTGAACTGGTGTTGCTCCTAAGTCTAGTGCTGCTTCTTCGAGGTGGGGGTCTAGGTTCGTCAGTCTAGAAGAAACCACAAGCCCTATGTATGCCAGACAAAATACCACTTGGGCTGTGACTATTGTCCAAATACTCAAGGGTATGGCAAACGCTGCTAGAAAAACCAGAGTTGCTACTGCGATCGCTATATCGGGAATAATTAACGGTAGGTAAGCAATTCCTCGATACAACGTCTTGCCAAAAAATTGATAACGTGCTAAACCCACTGCCATCAAGGTTCCCAATACGCTGGAAATACAGACCGAACTAATTCCTACAATCAAACTATTCTTCAGCGCTGACAATATTCGCTCATCAGCGAACAATTGGCGATACCAATTGAGAGTAAATCCTTCCCAAGTTGCACTATAGGACGATTTGTTGAAGCTATAAAAGGCAAGTACCAAAATTGGCAGGTACATGAATACAAACATTACTATTGAGAAAACCGCATGCCCCGAGAGCAGCGGTTTTTTTGGGAATAAAAATATATTCACGTTTATTTTTTATATAAATTAGTTCTTCCTTATCAAGATTATAATCTCATATTTTTTTGCTTCTTGTCAATATGGCTTCCTCCCTTTTTCCGCCAAGAGATGAAAATCAGTCTAAAATCATTTTCATCTCATTAACAGACAGTTCGCGCATCTCAAACTGAATACCAAAACAATCAATAGCAGCAGCAATTAAAGCTTCGATAATCTTTTCAATAGTTAAGCTTTGAGGAAGTTGGACGCTTGTAAAAGACTCAGCACCAAACACCAGAGCAAACAAATCTGGATTACTGTGCAAACGCATCGAACCATGTTGGAGAATTGCTCCATTGCTTGTCAGTTGAGCGCTACCGATGAGTTTTGCCCCATCGACAGTGACTAAATCTGCACCAGTCGCTGTGCCAAAACAGTTGGGATTGTGGATGTAGCCCCGCCCAGCTTGACCGTAGTCCAATTCTACGCCAAGCGATCGCCAGCCTTGAATCAAAAATTCACAAATCTTTTGATACATCTGAATACGACTGCCACTAATTCCCGAGGTTACCACACTGTAAGTTAAATCACCTTGATGCAGTACTGCTCGTCCGCCAGTAGGACGCTGCACTATATCGATTTTTTCACCTTGCCAAGTCAAATTTTGCCAAGTTTCGGGGTACTTATGTTGATGATAACCTAGAGAAATCGCGGTTCGTGACCAGGTATAAAATCGCAGGGATGGTGGCTGATTTCCCGTTTGGTGTTGTTCTAACAACCAACGGTCTATTGCCATCTGTTCATCGCCAGAAGCATTTATTAATGGAATTAGTCGCCAAAGTTGGGGAGTCAAGAGTTAGGAGTGGGGAGTTGGGAGTTAGCAGTTAGGAGTTAGGAGTTAGGAGTTAGGAGTTAGGAGTGGGGAGTGGGGAGTTTTTAATTAAATACTGATTCATAATTCATAATTCCTAACTCCTAACTCCTAACTCCTAACTTGAAAAGAAACGACTAGGCTCCGAACTGAGATTTTAAAGTATCGTCGTTGTTATCGGCGATGGTTGCCACAATGGTAATTAGTCGCGAGACTTCGCCAGTGGACAATTCAGCTAAGGTGCGTGTCGTTATAACAACCACTTGATTTTCAATAATACCGAAACGGGCCTCCAAGGTACTCGAGCAGTTCATCTCCAACAGATGACGCATTAATTTTGATTCATCTTGTACGGGCAACTTTAACACAGTAGCCCAGACGGTGATAGTATCCTCATCGCTTGTTCCTGACAGTTTCACAAAGACTTCGACACTGCCATAGTTAAACTTCCAAAGATAACCACCTTCCTCTGAGTGACTCACCATCGCGCTGTCATCTTGCTCTAGGGTGTCGATGACGTTTTCGATCACCTCCACATGGTTAATGCCGATTGTCTGGGGAGTAAGTTCATTTGGGGATGAAGTTGCGATCGCTTCTGATTCGGTTTGGTAACTTGTCATACAGATATGGAGTGATAAATTATAATGCTCTCATCTAGACATACTTTATAACCTACGAACAAGATTAGTTTTAGCTCCCAAGGTAAGAATCTTGTCAAAAGTCTTGGTTGAGTCAGAGATACCTTGTAAGATATCGTTGACTGCATATGTAGGGGATGTGCAAGCTTATGACATCGGTTTATCGAGTTGTGCAAAGTGGTGATGTCCGTTCCTTGGGGATTAACCCGAATCATTGGTACGTGGTTGCACGTAGTATTAACGTATCTAATAAGCCAGTTACTGTAACACTTTGGAAACAGGCGATCGCACTTTACCGCGACAGTATGGGAATTGTCCACGCTTTAGAAGATAGATGTCCTCACCGCCGGGTCAAACTGAGTCACGGGCAAGTAATTGGGGATGAATTGGAATGCGCTTACCACGGTTGGCGCTTTAATTCTTTTGGGGAATGTGCTGCAGTTCCGTACTTAGCAGAGAATCAGAAATTACCAAATTGTAAAATTCGCCACTACCCTGTTAAAGAACAAGACGGTTTTATTTGGTTGTTTCCTGGAGATGTAGAGATGTTACATATAACGTCTCCACTACAACCGATGGGTCTTCTTGAATGGGAAAATTTGAATTACATTGCGAGTGTTGCAATTATTAACTGTAACGCCCATTATTCTTATTTAATTGAAAATTTGATGGATATGTATCACGGACATTTACATCAAGATTATCAAGCGTGGGCGTCAGCAGAACTGCAAGATATTCATGAAGATGATAATTGTGTTGATGTTCATTATACCGCACAAAGTTATTATAAAATAGATAAAATTTGGTCAATTTCTCAGTTATTTTTTCCAGCTTTACGACGGTTGCATCCGGAACCGTTGGATGTGAGTTATATTTATCCGCACTGGGCTTCTAAATTGGGGCAAGATTTCAAAATTTATTGTTTATTGTGTCCCGTGAATGAGACAGAAACCAAGGCATATTTAGTTCATTTTACTTCATTAAACTCTTTCTGGCGGTTGCACAAATTACCTCTGTTGTTTAGGAAATTTGTGAAAGATAGTTTGTTTGGTTCTGCGAAAAAGTTGCTTGATGCTTTGGTGCGGCAAGATGTGCTGATGATTGAGGAGGAACAGCAGGCATATTTACAGAATCCTGAGATAAAAAATTATGAGTTGAATCGGGCTTTGGTGAGCGTGCAGAGGTTGATGAAGAGTCAGGTAAATTCGTTGACTACCGTGCAACAAGAGTTATGAATTAAGAGTTAGGAGTTATGAATTAAAAGCATAAGTAACTAACCAGTTGCAAATGAGTCCATCTAATTAATTTGATGGTAAATACTTGGGTGATGAAAATCTTTCAAGCAAGTCAACTCCTGGTTAATAGGAAACCCACCCAAAGAGCGAATAGGGTGGGGAAGATGTCAACTCTTAACCTCAGCTGGGTCTTACATAAACTGACTTAATGAACCAGCGGAAATCCGTAAAGCTATATTCCGATACATCGTTGGCAAAGCAGTAATTCCAATTGCGGTTGCCGACTTCCACATATACCCACTGTCCTGCCGCGAAGCTAATATCGGAATAAAGGTGAGCCCAGTAGCTAGAGCCGAGTGTTAGGTAGCTCACATCCCAATGACCGTCCGTGTAGCCACTTTCGGTGAACCAAGACATCAGGGCTAAACTCAATCCGCTGGAGGTACTTCCTGCGGTGGCTTTCATCGTGACATAGTTATGCTGCTCTACAGATGAATCCGACCATCCCCATTCGTCATAAAGCGAGAGATAATGGCGATCGCTCGCAGGTTGTCCTTCAATCCAGACATCAAGCAAGCCAGCTGTTGGCATTTGATACCAGAAGCCAACCGATGTATTGTATCTGACCCAAGCAGCATCGTTATCCCCTGCATCACCGTCAGTTAAGTAAGTCCAACTGCCGACAAGACCCGAAGCAGAGTTAAGGAAACGGTCATAACTGGCACTAAATCCTCTCACATACCAAGAATAATTCCATGCCCAGCCTGGGTATGGAGCCGTAAAAACCGACCAAGCTACGGCTGGTGCAACAATATCTAATTTGTCGCTGCGGATTGATGAAGGAACATCCTCAGGTAGTACCATCATCGATTGACTATCTTTGTTTGAACCAGAAAAAGTTAGTTTCGCGAAGCGGCTACGCGCAGACTCATTCAACGCTTTGAGTTCCTTCAGATCGATCCCCAATTTGTTGAGGAAAGCCAGCCCCATTTCTTTTCGTTGAACGCGAAGCTGATTTAGCTCCTCTCTCGACATTTCAGGTCCGCGCGGTGGCACCAGCACTTTTGCCTGCTCCCGCATTTTTTCTGCTATGTATTCACGGAATTGCCCGTATTTTTCTGCTCCCATGAACTTCCGGAGCTTTTCATCATATTCCTCAGCTATATGTTTGATTTTACTTGCAAATTCACCACTACGCTTAATATCTGCGTGTTCATCTGCAATCCGGTTTTCAAATACAGCCTGACGGATTTCAAAGGGCACTTCACTATGAAGTGCAACATGTGATTGAGAACTATAATCTGTTTCCATGATTTATTCTTGCCTCAACTTGTTGTCTAAGTTTTTGGGTTGGGCATGAACCAAATATGAGATTAGTTTTAATCAATATTTGAATCTAACTAAAGATTTATTTTCAGGGCATTACTTACCAAATTGGTGAGTAATGGGCTGGTTTGAATTGGATGAAACTAATCCCTTCAACTATCGGAATATACCCTGCTGCTATAGGTATAACTTTTCTGCAAATTAGCGAACAGTCACTTTTTCTAGTGAAACACATTTAAGGTAGTTTATTTGAGGGAAAATGAACTTGTAAAATAATGAAGCTCTTGTGGGGAGAGGTTCTCTATGCCCGTCGTAGTGTATTTTATCCAAATGGAAATCACTATTGCTTAAAAACACGGGGTTTTTATCCTCTCACGTTATTCTGATAGTTGAGGCTCCGTACTTAAACCTGTATTTAAGCGATAACTGTAAAAGGGTGATGGTTTAAATACAACCGTTGGAGCCGATCGCACGGCACAATAAAGTAAGAGCATTCGCCAATTTTACATGAGCTACTGCCTTAATCCCCGCTGTCCCAAGCCCAAAAATACGAATGATGGTAAATTTTGCCTTACTTGTGGTGCCAAATTACTCCTCAAGGAACGTTATCGTGGCATCCGACCGATAGGGCAAGGCGGTTTTGGTAGAACCTTCTTGGCTATTGATGAAGATAAACCCTCAAAACCGCCCTGTGTTATTAAGCAATTTTACCCGCAAGCCCAAGGTACAAACACCTTAGACAAAGCTGTCGAGTTGTTCACTCAAGAAGCGGTGCGCTTGGATGAGTTGGGCGAACATCCGCAAATCCCCGAGTTGCTCGCATATTTTACACAAGATGATAGGCAATATCTCGTACAAGAATTTATTGATGGGCAAAATTTAGCTCAGGAAGTATCCGAAAATGGCGCTTTCAACGAAACGCAGATCCGGAGCTTGCTGAATGATTTGCTACCAGTACTACGATTTTGCCATCAAAAACAGGTGATTCATCGCGATATAAAGCCCGAAAATATTATCCTCAAAAGAAGCGATCGCAAACTTTTCTTAGTAGATTTTGGCGCTTCTAAAATTGTCACGAACACGTCGTTACATCGCAGCGGCACAAGTATTGGGAGTCCAGAATATGTGGCCCCAGAACAAATTAGAGGAAACGCTATTTTTGCCAGCGATATTTATAGTTTAGGCGCTACTTGTATTATGTTGTTAACCGAGCGATCGCCTTTTGATTCCTACGATATTAATAATGCTACTTGGATTTGGCAAAAATACTTGAAATATCCAGTCAGCAGTGAATTGAGCCGCATCATCAACAAAATGCTAGAAAGTACCCCAATGCGGCGCTATCAAACAGCAGTGGAAGTTTTCCAAGACTTGAATCAGGTTACACAAATTAGCCCCAAAGAAGGAGCGAAAATTATTACTCCACCAAATCCACCATTATCTCCACCTGCTCAACAAGCTAAATCTAACAGCCAAATTGATAAAGAATTAGAGGAAATGAAAACTCTATTTCTAAGCGGAAAACCTCAACCAAATGCGAGTAACAATCAATCTCAACCGCAGCAACCACAATCTAACACTAAAAGCAAAATAGATACAGAATTAGAAGAATTAAAAGCTAAATACTTAAGTAATAATCCACCTGAGAATCAATAATTTTATAAGTCGCGATCGATTAATGTGCCTACCCGCCAGCCAGGGACTAGAAGTCCCTGTCTAATAGCGCAAGTCCATTAAATGGACTATAAATAATGCTTTATGGCTTCCATCTAAGTAGTGTGAAGGTCAGATCCCCGACAACTTTTACTAAATTGGGGATCTTGCAGCCCCTGCCGTGAGCATCAAGGTTAATTTAAGCAGCTTGGTCTTGTGAATTTAAAGTAGAACGGGCATTTAAAGATAGCATCACACGGGAAATGCCGGTGAACAAAACGCTAGCACCAACTAATGTTCCAATTAACCAAGGTGCATTGAAAGGGAACTGAAACCAAATCATTGCGCCCAACACTAAGGTTATGATGCCGTCAACTAGTACCCATGTCCAGTTCTGTTGCGGACGTAACCGGAATGCGAGGATGAGATTGAATGTACCTTCTGTGAGCAAAAAGCTACCAAGCAACAGAGTCAGCGTCAGGACACCCGTTAAAGGGTAACTTACTAGCATTACACCAGTCGCAATATAAAGGGCACTTAATAAAACTTTCCAAATAAAGCCTCCTTGGTCACGGGTCTGGAATGCATAAACTAGCTTTGCGACTCCGGCACTAGACAAAATGACAGCGATCCAAGTCTCAGCAACGATTGTGGAGACAGCAGGTACAGCGATCGCCGCAATTCCTAAAACTGCAAGAAGGACGCCAATCAACAGCGATCCATTCACATTGTTGTTCTTAATGTCACCAGAAACATTACTTGTCATATAAATCTTTTCCTATGCTTAGACGATTTCTTACGTTCAGGTTAGAAAATTTCTTAACAACTAGCTAGAACCTTTAGATATACAGTACAAAACGATTTTTTGAGAATCTCAGGCAATAAGATTACTCCATTCGGTGGTGGAAAAATATCAATATATGTGGTAATGGTTTTATAGATATCTGAGTTTTAATACTTATTTGTTTCAATTTTATGAGTCTCCTGGTTAGACAAATTCAAAATAGTTTGTTGGAAATCTTAGGTAGTAGTATTGAAGCTATCCCAAGGTTAATAATTGCGTTCATTATTATTCTTTTAACTCGTCGATTCGCTAGGATTTGTCGAAAATTGACTCATGCGACATTAATTAGAGTTATTAGCAGTCAATCACTGCACTCCTTAATTGTTCAAAGTGCTTATATTTTAATTTGGATAATTGGAATTTTAATCGCAGGAGTGACCGCTTTTCCAAGCCTACGTTTGGGAGATATCCTTGCTTTATTTGGCTTAACATCAGTCGCAATTGGTTTAATTTTTCAGGAGATTGGGAAGAATTTTATTGCTGGAGCACTACTACTTTTACAAGAACCATTTAACCCAGGGGATCAGATTATAGTCGAAGCTTTTGAAGGCACTATTGAGGAAATAGGCTTTCGCACTACTCAAATCCTTACCTATCAAGGAGAGCGGATTCTGCTACCTAATTCAATTTTATTTACCAAGCCAGTAAAAATTTTGACAGCTATGCAACATCGTCGGACTGATTTGAGTGTAGAAATTGACTACAACACATCTGTCTCGATAGTTTTTCCAGTATTGTTGGATGCAGTTGTATCTGTGGAAGGAGTCTTATCTAATCCTGCACCGATAGTTGATGCTGAATTTGGTACAGGCTTAATTAAGTTAATAGTGCGCTACTGGACATTACCAAAGCAAGATAAAGTACTGCGAACAAAAACTCAGGTAGTTTGTGCTATTAATCAAGCTTTTGAGCAGACAGGTATTATCATTCCATCTCCTGCAACTACAGCTTTTGTTTTCGATCAACAAAAGTTTAATGGTCGTATTCCTCGTTCAGGTAATAATATCACGTCCGGTTAATCAGTTAAAATTCCGGCACTCATACAAATCCCACCCCGTAATACCGTTTCTTTGTGAAGCTGCATATATTACCCCCCTGTAGTCCCCCCTTGGCAAGGGGGGACTACAGGGGGGTCTTGATTATGTGCATCTTCATACAGAATTGGTATAACTTCTTTTGAACTTTACTAAAACTTAACGCATCTTAAGTATATTTTATGCTTAATAAATTTGGAATTCGCTAAGTCAAATCAAAAATTGTAGTATTGTAACTGAACCTGCAATCATCGACTTAAATCAGTATTGACTGTAGCAGGTTGCCATTAAAAAAAGTGACCCTGAAACTCAGAGTCACTATACTCTACACTAAGCTAAAACACATCTAATTTGCACCGATAAAATTTCTACAAATCTTGTGGGTGCAAATTCAAGGTGGAACAGCTTAAAACTTTCTCAAACTTTACTTCTTAGCTTCAGTGATGGGCACCCATTCGGTGTGGAAAGTTCCTTCCTTATCAGTACGTTGATAAGTGTGTGCCCCAAAGTAGTCACGTTGTGCTTGAGTGAGGTTTTGGGGTAGGCGATCGCGACGGTAGCTGTCAAAATAATCTAATGATGCGCTAAATGCTGGGACTGGAATGCCCAATTTGGCGGCTGTCATGATAACTTCGCGCCAAGCGGTTTGTCTGTCGAGAATTGTTTGCTTAAATTCAGGAGCTAAAAGCAGGTTAGGCAATGCTGCATTTTCGCTAAATGCCTTCTTAATCTTATTCAAGAAACCAGCACGAATAATACAACCACCCTTCCAGATCCGAGCCAATTCGCCCAAATTTAAATTCCAATTGTAGGTCTTGGAAGCTGCGGATAACAGTGCCATCCCTTGAGCATAAGAACAGATTTTAGAACAGTACAGAGCATCCCGCACCATGTTAACAAACTCTTTGGTGTCACCTTGATACTTGCCACCAGGACCATTAAGTTCCTTAGATGCGGCAATCCGTTCTGTTCTGATGGAAGACATAATCCGGGCATTTACTGCTGCTGTAATTGTGGGAATAGCAACCCCCAATTCCAAGGCAGTTTGTACCGTCCAACGTCCGGTTCCCTTTTGTCCTGCAGCGTCCACAATCAACTCAACCAATGGTTTTTTTGTACCTGGGTCAAGGTAAGGAAAAATATTGGCAGTAATTTCAATCAAAAATGAGTTGAGTTCGTCAGTGGTGTTCCACTCAGTAAATACTTCATGTAGTTGATTGTGGTCTAGTCCGGCAACACTTTTGAGCAAATCGTAGGCTTCAGCAATTAATTGCATATCGCCATACTCAATACCGTTGTGTACCATCTTCACGTAGTGACCGGCACCACCAGGTCCAACGTAGGTTACACAAGGACCATCATCGACTTGTGCGGCTATTTTGGTAAAAATCGGTGCGAGATACTCGTAAGAACTTTCTGTACCACCAGGCATCAGAGAGGGGCCATTCAGCGCTCCTTCTTCACCACCACTCACACCCATACCCAAAAACCGCAGCCCAGCAGGTTCTAATTCCTGGGTGCGGCGATCGGTATCTTCAAACCAAGAGTTACCACCGTCAATAATGATATCGCCTTCATCCAGCAAAGGTTTTAGTTGGGCAATGACCGCATCCACTGGCTTACCAGCTTGCACCATTACCAAAATTTTGCGGGGACGTTCCAAGGAAGCAACAAAATCTTCCAGGTTAAAAGCAGCTTTGACATTTCTGCCTGGGGCACGCTCTGCCATAAAGGCATCAGTTTTTTCGCGCGAGCGGTTGTACACTGCGATCGGGAAGCCATTACGCTCTACATTCAGAGCGATATTTTCTCCCATAACGGCTAATCCAATCACACCAAAGCTTTGTAGTGTCATAAAAAATTTCTGGTTAACTCTTGCTGTTGCTTTTATCTTTAAGGGTAGTCCGAGATTTTCGGTTCTCTCCTAAAGAAGACATTAAGAGTTCATGCGCGATGCAAAAACCCGCAATTTACACAGATAATAAATTTTAATTTGTATCCACGTCAACAATTGTCTGACAAAATTTGCAAAATTGATTGAGGAGAGCTTCCTACTTTCAACTCACCTAATTCAAATAAGGAGTAACCATAAAATGCTGGCATATGTCCTAGCGTTGGCGGTCGGTCTTGGTAGTTTAGCTATATACCTATCAGCTTTCTTTTTTCCAGAAATCCACCGCAAGAATGATTTTATTTGGAGTGGTGTAGGATTTTTCTACGCTTTGGTATTGTGGGTGTTTGCCCGACGAATTTCTGGAGGTCTTTTGTTGGGTCATGTCGCTTCAGTGACGCTTTTGGGTTGGTCGGTCAGCCAAACTTTGCTGTTACGCAGGCAACTGACACCACTGGCACAACAGACCCCTATACCCAGTGCGGAAACAGCCTCTAATGTTTCACTTCTGGAGCGGGGTTATCGGTTGCAAAAGGGTTTGGGTAATGCTTTCAATGGTGTTAAAAATAAGTTCCAGCAAAAACCGAAACAACAAGCAGCGACTACTACCCCTATACCCAAAGATACACCTGTTGTTGAAATTGTCGATCGACGCATTTCCTCATCAGAATCAGCAGTGGAGGCAACACCTACCAATACGGTATTGCAAACTGACACTGTTATAGTCGAGGCTCCGGAGGATTTCCCAATTACTGAAATTGTCGAAGCCGAGAAAGTGGATACTGCAATTGAGGAAACACAACCCCCAATGGGTTCGGTTGAAGTTCCTAACGCTGAAGCGACTCCAACAACACCGCTTCCTGAAGAAAAGCCTCCTGAAACTCCAACGGATCTGTAGCAGAGTGTAACCCGCAAATTTGCAACAAGTGTGTTACACTTTGAAGTACAAAGCCAAGCCCCTTAAATCGAACATGATTGGGGGAGTTTGAATTTTAATTTTCCTCTCCCCCAGGATTGCTACGGTGGTGTACACAAGTCCTAAAATCCTTGTTTTAAAAGGCTTGTTCGTCGGTCGCTAGGTAAGGCTTTGAGCTACCCTGAGCTACGCAAAAACAATTTCTTTCTTCGCGTCCTTTGTGCCCTACCCTCCGGAAGCGCTCCGCTTACGCGGTTAAAAAAGAAAATATATTTTGTTTGAACCGCGAAGATACGAAGGACGCGAAGCAAGAATTTTTAACAACTTGTGCGTATACCGTAGTTCCCAAAATGGGGGGGTGGGGGCTTCATTCAAAAAACTAAGTTGAAGACCGGGGAAATTCTCACAGATAATAGTGAGAATAAGCGATCCTATATGAATAACTGACATCAGCACTGTGACAGAAACTGGAAACTACAAAGATACTGTAAACCTGCCCAAAACTAACTTTGATATGCGAGCAAACGCTATCAAGCGGGAACCTGAAATCCAGAAATTTTGGGAAGACAATAAAATTTTCGCTCGCCTGTCCCAAGATAACCCAGGCGAATTATTTATACTGCATGATGGACCTCCCTACGCAAATGGTTCTCTGCATATTGGTCATGCTCTAAATAAAATTCTCAAAGATACTATTAACCGCTATCAACTGTTGCGTGGGCAGAAAGTTCGCTACGTACCTGGTTGGGATTGTCACGGTCTGCCCATTGAGTTGAAAGTTTTGCAGAATATGAAGCAAGCCGAACGGCAAACTTTGACACCTCTGCAACTGCGTACCAAAGCGAAAGAATTTGCCCTGGCTGCGGTAAAGGAACAGAGCCAAAGCTGCAAGCGTTACGGAATGTGGGGCGATTTTGAACATCCCTACTTGACAATGCAGCCAGAATATGAAGGGACACAAATCAATGTCTTCGGGCAGATGTTTCTAAAAGGATACATCTATCGCAGCTTGAAACCGGTTCACTGGAGTCCGAGTTCTAATACGGCGTTGGCGGAAGCTGAGTTGGAATATCCGGAAGGGCATATTTCGCAAAGTATCTACGCTGCTTTTCCGATGGTGAGTTTATCTGAATCAGTTAAGCCTGCGTTGGGTGAGTTTTTACCGGAGTTGGGTGTGGCGGTTTGGACGACGACACCTTGGACAATTCCGGGGAATTTGGCGGTGGCGGTGAATGCTGATTTGAATTATGCGGTTGTGGAAGTTACCTCCCCCTCTCTGTTAACGGAGAGGGGGACTGAGGGGGTGAGGTTCCGCTATCTCATTGTTGCGGCTGATTTGGTGGAAAGCTTGTCGGCGACTTTGGGCGTTGAATTGACTGTAAAAACCACATTCAAAGGGAAAGATTTAGAACATTCTACCTATAAACATTCCTTATATAACAGAGAAAGTCCGGTTGTCGTAGGTGGCGACTATATCACAACGGAATCGGGTACCGGCTTAGTCCATACGGCCCCCGGTCACGGTCAAGAAGATTACATTGTGGGTCAGCGCTACGGCTTATCCATCCTTGCGCCTGTGGATGACAGTGGTAATTTTACTGAGGAAGCGGGTAAATTTGTTGGGTTGAATGTGTTGGGTGATGGGAATCAAGCGGTGATTGATGCCCTTGGAGAGGCTGGTTCTTTGCTGAAACAGGAAGCCTACCAACATAAATATCCCTACGATTGGCGGACGGGAAAACCGACAATTTTCCGCGCTACCGAACAGTGGTTTGCTTCGCTAGAAGGATTTCGGGATGAGGCATTAAAAGCGATCGCTAAAGTAAGGTGGATTCCGGCACAAGGTGAAAACCGCATCACTCCGATGGTTGCCGACCGTTCCGACTGGTGTATCTCCCGTCAGCGGACTTGGGGTGTACCTATCCCGGTATTCTACGACGAAGCAACGGGGGAACTACTGTTAAATGAAGAAACTATCAACCACGTCCAAGCAATCATCGCTGTTAAAGGTTCTGATGCTTGGTGGGAATTGTCGGTAGCTGAATTATTGCCGGAAAAATATCGCAATGACGGCAAGTCATACCGAAAAGGTACGGACACAATGGATGTATGGTTTGATTCCGGCTCATCTTGGGCGGCTGTGGCGAAACAGCGTCCAGAGTTGGGCTACCCAGTAGATATGTACTTAGAAGGAAGTGACCAACATCGTGGGTGGTTTCAGTCGAGTTTGCTCACCAGTGTGGCAGTAAATGACTGTGCCCCTTATAAAACTGTGTTAACTCATGGCTTTGTGCTGGATGAACAAGGGCGTAAGATGAGTAAGTCTGTGGGGAATGTAGTTGACCCAAAGGTGCTAATCGAAGGTGGCAAAGACCAGAAGAAAGAACCGGCTTATGGTGCTGATGTGCTGCGGTTGTGGGTGTCATCGGTAGACTACAACTCAGATATGCGCTTGGGTGGAAACATCATCAAGCAACTTGCGGATGTGCGGAACAAAATCCGGAATACTTCACGGTTCTTGTTGGGTAACTTACACGATTTTGACCCCGAGAAAGACACTGTACCGTTTGAGGAATTGCCAGAACTTGACCGTTATATGCTGCACCGGATGACTGAGGTGTTTTCGGAAGTGACAGAAGCCTTTGACAGTTTCCAATTCTTCCGTTTCTTCCAAACAGTTCAGAATTTCTGCGTAGTTGACTTGTCGAATTTTTATCTAGATGCGGCAAAGGATAGACTGTATATCAGTTCCCCTGATGGTTTCCGTCGTCGCAGTTGTCAAACTGTGTTGAAGATTGCTTTAGAAAATTTAGCACGAGCGATCGCCCCTGTGTTATGTCATATGGCAGAAGACATCTGGCAATTTCTCCCCTACAAAACACCTTATAATTCGGTGTTTGAAGCAGGTTGGCTACAGTTAGAGGAAAAATGGCACAACCCAGAATTAGGCGAAGTCTGGCAACAGGTACGTCAAATTCGGACTGAGGTGAATAAGGTGCTAGAAGAAGCCAGGGTGGACAAAAAAATTGGTTCTTCTTTAGAAGCAAAAATTTTGCTACACATACCTTCCGAGCAGTTACGAGCCTCAGTGAAAGCACGTAATGACAGCAATAATGGTGTAGACGAACTCCGCTACTTATTTATCACCTCACAAGTAGACTTGCTGGATACTCCGCAACCGTTGGAGGGGTTGAAGTACAGTGTGCGTAGTAATGAATGGGGGATTGGGGTAGTGGATGCAGAGGGTCAGAAGTGCGATCGCTGTTGGAACTATTCCACCCACGTTGGCGAATCTGCTGAACATCCTACAATTTGCGAACGTTGTGTTTCTGCATTAGCAGGGGAGTTTTAAAATTTAGGAGTTGGGAGTTAGGAGTTAAGAGTAGCCCTGTTAAGGTAGGTAACAATTGGTCTAAAATGGCTAATTTTCTTCTTACCTTTGCGTCCTACCCTCCGGGAGGGTAGGACGCAAAGGGCACGAAGAAGAAGCGTATTTTACTTCCACCTTGACAGGACTACTCTAAATTCCTAACTTTTAAACTTTCTGCAACAACTCCTGAGTCAACTGCAAAAACGCTTTTGAACCTGCTGATTGGGGATTATTTAAAACGACAGGCATAAAACTATCAACCGCTTTTGCAACATTAACGTCAACTGGTATTTGAGTTTTACAAATCTTGCCATCACCAAAATCTTGAGAAACCCGCTGCATCACTTGTTTGTAATATCTAGCATTTAAAAGATTGGCATTAGACATCATGAAGACAATTCCCAACATTTGTATATTAATTTGTGCCTCCTGTTCGTGACTATCTTTTAATTGAGCTATGCGTCTTTCTAGTAACTGAATTCCAACCACAGATAATGGTTCTGGTTTCGCAGGAAGAATGTAAAAATTGCTGCAAGCCAAGGCACTACGAGTTAAAAGATTATAGCCGGGAGCGCAATCCAATATAATAAAATCATATTCTTCGCGAATTGGCTCTAAGATTTTACCCAACAAGACTCTTTCAAAACGATTCCAAATAGTTTCAAAGTCATTTTCACCTAACTCTAGGGCTTGTTTGTGGAGTAATTCTGAAACGACAAATTCATCGTAAAGGTCGATGTCTCCCGGTAATAAATCCAAACCTGGAAGGTTGCAAACCGGAGACTGAATAATATCCTGAATCGTCAATTGTAGCTTTTGATCGGGATTGATAATTTTGTCGATTAAATAGCGAAACGTCTTTCTAACTTTCCGCCGTTTCGCAAATTCTACTGGTGACATTAGGCTGAGTGTAGCACTAATTTGAGTGTCCAAATCCAGCACAAGTACCCGTTTGTCATGATACTTAGCCAAACAAGTAGCTAAATTGACTGATAGAGTGGTTTTGCCAACTCCACCTTTCATATTTGCTGTTGCAATTACATATCCCATTAGTTATTTCCTCTGCCTTTCATCTGTTTCCTCCCTGTAGCTACTCTGACGAAACACTATTTAAGATTTTTTGACATGAAGGCAGTCAGATTATACCAGTGAGGGGTACATTTTCAGATGTAATTACATTTACTACCAGCATAAGATTTTTTGTTACACATAGTGGGATTAGTTGCTAGACTTGTAAAATTGGATGCGTCTTTGTGATAGTATAACTGCTGATTATAGCTCGACCCTGCTAAAACTAAGCCTACAGGCTATGAAGCCAAGACAGTAAAACAACTAAAAGATATTGCAAAAGAAAGAGGGATAAAAACTACAACAAAGATGACTAAAGATGCAATTATAGAGGCTCTTAAACTTAGTGAAAAAAATAGTAACTTAGTGCAGAACTTCGCAAATTAGTAGCGAATCCTCCTAAAAAAACTCTGCGTACCTCAGCGTCCCTCTGCGTTTAAAAACGCTACGAATTTATGCAAAGCTGTACTGTACTTAGCACCTTTGCGGCTTTCCTAAATTGCGTCATCCCCGTACCTTCCTTACTAGATCAAAAGCCTTCCCTCGCATTCCAACTGGCAACAACGATAATCCCAACCCAGTCCAGGCTTTAGCAGCAGAAAAAGACTTTCCTGCTAAAACCAACTCCCGTCCTTTTTGCGTTTCACCTTTCTCAATCAACCGCAAACCTAGCAATAACTTTGTCTCAGTCAGACGTTGTTGCCTAATTTTCTCCAAATTTTCATTATCAAACTGATAACTTTCTAAATACTCGACTTTATCAGATAAATAACGAACTGCTCGATTGCCACTTTGCTGTTCTGCATGAACCCGATATTCCATCAATAATTCTGGCAAATAATAGCCTTTTTTTCCAGCCACAGCCAACCGCACAAATAAATCATTGTCCTCGCAATTTTGCCAGTTGGGCTGCATGAATCCCGACTCTTGCAAAATCTGCTGACGAAATAATGTTGCTCCTATTTGAAAACTTTGCTGTACAAATACCACTTCTAGTAAATTCTCTATTACACCTTCCGGCAAATTCGCTCTACCCCAACGACGAGAATTTTCTTGAGTTTTCTCATTATCTCGAATATTATTAATATCAATTATCCAGTGGTCAGTACCGACAAAATCTATATCAGAGTTGTTATCTAGAATTTGTGCAGTATGTGCTAGAAAATCTGGGGTTAGCCTATCATCGTCATCAAATTTAATAAAATATTCGCCACTTGCAGCATCAAACCCAGACCGCATATTGTTGCTTTTACCAATATTTTGCGGATGACGGATATATTTAATCCGACTGTCTGTATATTGTGACATTAACTTTACAGTACCATCACTAGAACCGTCATCACAGATAATTAATTCAAAGTCTTGGTAAGTTTGTTTAAGTACGCTTTCAATGGCAAAGGGTAGTAAATTAATCCGATTAAAAGTAGGAATACAAATAGTGATTTTAGGCATATTTTTATAAAAAATATTAAGTGTAATTCTGGGTATAACCCACCTTAACAACAAAACTAGTGGTTCATCTCATTAATTCCAAGGGGGTTGCGACACTTTTGCCCCCTACCCACAATTCTGGGGGAGAATAAAATTCAAAGTCCTCCAGAATTGCGGGATTTAGGGGCCTTTTTAGCCATCAAAATTAATGAAACAAACTACTAGGCAATAGCTTTTGTGATTTTATTCACAGCTTTTTTGATATATCGATTAGTTTTCACTACAATACTAGCTGGTTTTAGTTGCTTTGGTTTTTGCTCTGGCTGGTTCAGAAAGCGATAGTGCAAAAATTCATCTTTATAGCGAATATCAACATCTTCACCCTTGCACAATCTGGCAAAATCAATAGATGAATAACTCATGTAGTGAATACGATGAATTGCTTTTAAGCCTTCTTTATTGTAAAGGACGTTATCAATATTCACGAATGGGTCTGCATTCGCACAATTGCCAACTCTATCTTCACCATTAGGACTAAGGCTAAAGTTGAACATGGGGATATCACCATACAATGTCATATAAGTAAATAAACCCGAACTCGACCACCAAGAACTTCCCCGAACCCATTCAATTTCACATTTTTCAATTAATCTTTCTTTTAAACTGGTTAATTCTTTCGCTCCAAAAAGTAATTTTTTTGAACCGAAGAAACTATCACAATGCAATTTTGGACGTAAATCGGCTTCTGTTAATTGAGTTCCTTTCTCAACCGAATCAAGATTAACTTCTGTGACTCCTCTTGGTTTAGCGTGTTCCCAATCGTTAAAAACTAAATCGTATTTGTCTAATTTATCAACAATGTCATCAATCGGCTTCATTGCTAAACTGTCAGCATCATAAAACACAAATTTTTCAAAATCTCCATCAAAAGCTGCGAATTTTCTATGGACAAAACCTTTGTACCAGCCAGGACGAGTTAATTTAGAATCTTTTGCCCGAGGATGAGCTTCCCAAACTTCATTGACAAAATCGTCCCAAAGTTTTATTGCATCATAATTTTCAAAAAGGGTAACATTCTTTCGAGATTTTATTTCCTGCTTAACTAAGTCTAGTTGTTCATTATAAGGAATAATACAAATAGGTATATCTGAACTAACATTTTTCTCAATGCTGTTGAGCAATGCAACTAACTGGTCGTAAACAGCATCATTGGCAAGGGTATAAATACCGAATTTTTGCATTTTCTTCGATCCTTGTTAATTGATAAATCAAACCTAGTTATATTTAGATATTTCCCTAAAGTTTTACCAAAATAACAATTTTCGTTTGAAAATTTAAATTTGCCCATAACTCGACAATGATAAAGATCAAAGAAGTTTTATCAGTCAATTGGCAGTTGATTAAAATTTGATATAAAACATATAATGTCAGGGTTTCTTATGATGACATTTGTTATCCTTACAGGTAATTGTATATATATATTCCTTAAGTTCTTATTATTTCCGGTTGTTTACGTAATATGCACATATTAATGCTATCCTCGACATTTCCTTATCCGGCAACTCGGGGGGGAACTCAAGTGAGGACATTTAATTTACTCAAGTATCTCACCCAACGTCATGCTGTGACAATTGTGACTCAATATGAACCTGATGTCACGGATGCGGAAATAGCAGGGTTGCGGGATTGCGTGGATAATCTAATTATATTTGAACGTCCGCCAGAGTCTGCATCGGGAATAGTCAAAAAAATCCAGCGCTTCGGTACATTTATAACACAGGGAACACCCCCTTCTGTACTCAACCGTTACTCTGTTGATATGCAAAACTGCATTGATAATTATGTAGAGGCTGGAAAATGCGATGTAATTACCTGCGAACACAGCGTAAATGAGATTTATGTCAGACCGCATTTTCAAAAACAACTAAAAACTTTAGTGAATGTGCATAGTTCTGTTTACGGAACTTGTCGGAATCAACTACAAACAGGCATCACTGAGAATACACTGAGAGATAAATTAAATTTACCGCTGCTGCGTCGTTATGAACAGCGCTACTGTTCTAAATTTTCGGCGATTGTGGTTACAACAGAAGAAGATAAAATTCAACTGCAAGAATTCCATCCTAATAGTGAGATTGCAGTTATTCCCAATGGTGTCGATTTGGTTTCTTTCCCCAATCGTACCAGCGATCTAGGGGGACACCGTTTAATTTTCATCGGTGCAATGGATAATTTGGCGAACATTGATGCTGTTTGCTTTTTTTGTAACGAAGTTTTGCCAGAAATCCAAAAACGCTATCCTGATACGACTTTTGATATAGTTGGTTCTCGTCCTGCACCGCTCGTTTTAGCACTTCAAGAAAAACCAGGAGTTCATGTTACTGGGCGAGTGCCTTCAATGGTAGATTATTTACATCAAGCTACAATCTGCGTTGTGACAATGCGGACTGGATTTGGGATTAAGAATAAAACCCTAGAAGCAATGGCTGCGGGTGTACCTGTGGTGGGAAGCGATCGCGGATTGGAAGGACTAGCTGTAGATAAACCATTGCGGGCATTACGGGCAAATCAACCCGCAGAATACATCACTGCTATTAGTCAACTATTTGATAACCCGCAATTACGAGATGAATTGTCTTGCAATGCTAGACAATTGGTAGAAACTGAATTTACTTGGGATAGTGCTGGGAAACGCTATGAGGAGGTTTGCTTGGGAGTTGGGAGTTAGGAGTTAGGAGTTAGGAGTTGGGAGTTAGGAGTTAGGAGTTGGGAGTTGGGAGTTAGGAGTTAGGAGTTGGGAGTTAGGAGTTAGGAGTTAAATTAATTTATAATTCATCACTCCTCACTCATCACTTTTCTTCTATCACTGTTGCATTGCGGGGAAAATTCTGCTTTGAATTGGAATACGTGGATTAGGATTGATTGCAGGGTTGGGATTGGGAGAAGAAACTTGACTGATTGAGTCTTCTGAAACAACTGGCTTACTATTGCTTGTATTGCTAGAATCGCTTAAGTTTGATGGTATTTTATCTGTGGCATAAATCGTATTAATATTTTCGCTATTTGACTCTATTGAGGTTTGTGCTTGGCAGGGAGTCAGGATACAAGCATAACTAGTGATGAAGACAAACGCTAGTAGATTGCGAAGATATTGATGTATACGATTCATAAAATTGTTTTAAAAAAGTTGATAAGAAAACATCTGTTGCGCTGCTTTTTAGATGTCTTTGCTTCAGCCGATTTAGTCGCTCTTAATAAATGCACCGAGATAAGAGGCAACGCAACTATTCAAAATATAGTAGCAGGCTAATTGTTTCTGAAAGAGGAATAACACTTAAATGATTTATTTGTTTGATGCTTCAAGTAAAGTCAAATATCAATCAGTGTATTTAGCTATTTATGCTGTTATTATATAAAGGTTTTATAATAGTAAAGGTAGAGTCTTTATTCAATTCTTGATTATTTATAAATAAATTTCCACAGAACCCCACCCCCCAATCCCCTCCCCGCAAGCAGGGAGGAGGCTATGTATTGCAAAACTTTAATCACTTTATATTCATTTATAGGCTTTTTTGAAGTTTCTCTGTAAAGAGCGATCGCTTTGTGTTGGTTGGGAAAAATAAACAAAGGTTACCCAGCAAAAAAAATGACCCAACATCAACACGAAAATTCTCCTTCCTGTCCCCCCTCCTCACATACGGGGAGGGGGCTAGGGGGTGGGGTTTTGGGGCACCCTTGGCGAACTCCACCAGAACTCTGGGAGAAACTTAAACCATTAGCACGACAGATGCGACACCAACCTACACCAGGGGAAGAGAAGCTTTGGCAGAATTTAAAAGGAAAGCAGCTTTCAGAGTTTAAATTTCGTCGTCAGCACGTAATTGACAGGTTTATTGTGGATTTTTACTGTAGAAAAGCGTGGTTAGTTGTGGAAGTTGATGGGGAGATTCACGACTATACCCCCCAGGAAGATGCAATTCGGCAGGAGTTTTTGGAGAGTCTAGGGTTGCGAGTGGTGCGGTTTCAAAATGAGGAGGTGTTGGAGGAAATTGAAGGGGTTTTGGAGGAGATTGAGCGTTGGTTGCATATATAGAACCCCACCCCCAACCCCCTCCCCGCATGCGAGGAGGGGGCTTTTTGATTGTTAAAAGATTTTTTGCAAAGAAATGGTTTAGCTTAAAATATCAATAAAATTCATAGCCCCCTCCCTGCATGCGAGGAGGGGCTTTTTGATTGTTAAAAGATTTTTTGCAAAGAAATGGTTTAGCTTAAAATATCAATAAAATTCATAGCCCCCTCCCTGCATGCGGGGAGGGGGTTGGGGGTGGGGTTTTGGGGGATTCTACTTCACGTCATACCCAAACAAATTCATATCCACCTCCCCTAACTCCAAATCTCCCAAACCATACTCAGCCCATCTCCTCTCAACCATTGCGGCCACCTCTGCATCCGACTCTAAGGGCAAACCCCACTCATGCTCCGTTTCTGGCGGAATTTTCGTAGTTGCATCAATACCCATCCTGCCCCCCAAACCCAGTTTCTCACTGGCAAAATCCAAAGTATCAAAGGGTGTATTCGGCAAAATAAACACATCCCTTGTCGGGTCAACCTTAGAACTAATTGCCCACACCACCTGACGTGGATCTCTAATATTGATATCCTTATCCACCACAATTACAAACTTGGTGTAAGTGAACTGCGGTAAAGCACTCCAAAACGCCAACGCTGCTCGTCGCGCTTGCCCTGGATATGCTTTATCAATAGAGATAATCGCCGCTTTGTAACTCAAAGCCTCCATCGGCAAGAAAAAGTCAACAATTTCTGAAACTTGCTGCCGCAAAATCGGAGTATATATGCGGTTCAAAGCGATCGCCATCATTGCTTCTTCTTTGGGTGGGCGTCCGCTAAATGTGGTTAAATAAATTGGGTCTTTCCGATGAGTCATGCACTGGAAGCGAATCAAGGGCGAATCCTCAACACCACCGTAATATCCCATGTGATCGCCAAATGGTCCATCTGGCAATACCTCCCCTGGTGTAATCGTCCCTTCCAGCACAAATTCTGAATCTGCAGGAACTTCCAAATCTACTGTCTTACACTTCGCCAGACTAACACCAGAACCGCCATACAACCCAGCAAACAGCCATTCTGATAAATCTACCGGAATCGGTGTCGCCGCTGCCATAATAATTAGAGGGTCAACACCAAGAGCGATCGCCACCTCCAACTTTTTCCCACGTTCGGCCGCTTTGCGCAAGTGTCTTGCCCCACCCCGCACCGATAACCAATGTACGGTCATGGTATTTGGAGATTGCAGTTGCAAGCGATACACACCGACATTTGGCGTTCCAGTTTCACAATCCTTGGTAATTACCAAACCGAGAGTAATAATCTTCCCCGCATCACCAGGATAAGGACGTATCAACGGTAACGTATTTAAATCAAAGTCATCGCCAGAGAGTACAACTTGTTGACAAGCGGGGAAAAAATCCCGTCCTGGTTTCGCTTTCACCACATCAAACAGTACCTTGCCAAAATCTATCGCTTGAGAAATCTTCTTTGGTGGTTTTGGCTGTTGCAACATACTCAACTTCTTCCCCAGAGTCTCCAATTCCTCTGGACGTTCCATATTCAGCGACCAACAAATCCTCTCCAGGGTCCCCATCAAATTCACCGCAACCGGGAATGATGCACCCTTGACATTTTCAAATATCAACCCCGGTCCACCTTTTTGCAGCATCCGGTTAGAAATCTCAGCAATTTCTAAATCTGAGTCAACTTGGGCTGTAATTCGCCGCAATTGTCCTCTATCTTCCAGTATTTTGATGAATCCCCGTAAATCTCTTGCCATTCTGTAAATCTAAATATTGAAGAAATCTGAAGTCTTATCTTCTATTATCAGGGCATTCGGTATGGAGCATTGTTGCCTATCACCACACTCCCAACCCCTAACCCCTAACTCCTAACTCCCAAATTGTTAATTTTAAAAGCAGCTTAATCTCATTATAAACTTTTCTTAACCTTATATCTGAAAAACTTCGGCTATTCTAGCGAGAAATATGCATTAATTTTTACCAGTAAACGCTAACTTAAATCACCATGGCCAGAATATTCGACACCTTCCAGGCAGGAGGACTTTTAATGTGGCCCCTGTTGGGTTTATCAATTGCCACCTTTGCCCATGTCTTAGAACGGAGTTCGTTCTGGTTTAATCTGATTGCGGACGAAAAACAGGTAGTGGATAGCGTTCTGGTAGCGGCAAAAGTTGACCTAAACAAAGCAAGAGCGATCGCCCAGAATGCGGAAAGTTCAGCGATTGGTCGATTTTTAGCAGCACCACTCTTGCTGAAACATCCCTCTCCCGAAACATTTCACCTTGCAATCAAAGCAGCAGGAGACAAAGAATTTGTTCTGATGCGTAAAGGTGATAAGTTATTGGAGAGCGTAATCGCGATCGCGCCACTGTTGGGGATATTGGGAACAGCAAGCGGTCTGCTAAG
The DNA here is from genome assembly GCA_019359595.1 of Cyanomargarita calcarea GSE-NOS-MK-12-04C. Taxonomy (GTDB): domain Bacteria; phylum Cyanobacteriota; class Cyanobacteriia; order Cyanobacteriales; family Nostocaceae; genus Cyanomargarita; species Cyanomargarita calcarea. Next base: position 392 of record JAHHGZ010000011.1, on the reverse strand, counting down.
GACTTTCTACAACTTAAGAAATGGAAAAGTAGACAGCAGAGATATTTCTGCAGTTACTGTTGGTATCGGTGAAGCGTTGATTAGTTCTGCAACGGGGATCGCAGTTGCGATAATAGCCTTCGTATTTTTCCAAATTTTTATCAACTTGCGATCGCGTCAGATGGACTTTTTCTCCAAAGCCGGTAACGAACTAGAACTTATTTATCTCCAAATTTGGCATGAACCTTCAATAAGCGCAAGCAGCGAAGAAATTAGCCAAAATGAATGAATGAAGGAAGAAGGAAGAAGGAAGAAGGAAGAAGGAAGAAGGAAGAAGGAAGAAGGAAGAAGGAAGAAGGAAGAAGGAAGAAGGAAGAAGGAAGAAGGAAGAAGGAAGAAGGAAGAAGGAAGAA
>JAHHGZ010000010.1 GCA_019359595.1 Cyanomargarita calcarea GSE-NOS-MK-12-04C | reverse complement strand
GGAAGTTTTATTTCAGAGATGCCAATCTTTGCTAAAAATGCAAGATTTTATTCAAGGGTTAACTGGTTTTCATTGGTGGATTCAAATCGGGGTTTAATCGTAAGTGATTTGCCGGACATGATATCACAGGTGTGGATATGAAAACAGAAAAAACTTTGTTTATTACGATTAATTCTTATTAATTCCGCTACTAATCCCATACAACTATCCTTGAAATTTACCCAAGTTTGACCATATAAGGCGGTATAAAAACTACGGCGTTGCTGAATCCGGGTATGAATTGCTAAATTTCCCCTCACCCTAGCCCTCTCCCCAAGGGAGAGGGGACAAGAATTAAAAGCTCCCCTCTCACTGGGGCTATCCATTACCCGGATCTTTCTTAACATTTGGGAGAGCGATGCTGTGTATGTCTACGGCCGCCGTATCGCTCACGTTCTTTGTAAACCTGATTCGTTCGTTCTTCATTCTCAATAAAAACCTAATTTTAGCGAGAAGATTAAAAGCCGATTTGTCGAGTATGTTTAACACCTCAGTCTTTAAGATGCCGACCAAATCAGGGTTTCAAGATTGGAAATAAAGATGTGGGTAATGGATAGCTCCCTGGGGAGAGGGGCTGGGAAGTGTGAGGGTAATTCATACCTCAATTTAGCAACGCCAAAACTACTACCAAAGTTCGTGTGACAGAGTACCAGCATATTTACTCAAGCAGTTTTCATGTTAATTGATTAGTTGACAATAGCTCTCATTAGTGCTTAAATGCTAGAACAGAAGGCTGAAAATCAAAAGTTACCTCAATAGGAGGTTTAAAGTTGCAGTTACCAACTAAACTGCGTAAATTTGCGATTAAAAAATTTGCTTTGAAGAGATTTGATTTTGTCTCTCCTACAGAAAGTCGCGTGCTGACCGCTACTGTAATTTTGTGTCTTGCACTACTTTTTACTGTGGGGGTTTCCCTCGCATCGGGAGCAGTATCAATGAGTGCATCTCAGTTATGGCAAGCGCTTATCCATCAAGGAGAGCCACTATATCAAACAATAGTTTGGGATTTGCGGCTACCTCGGATACTGGCGGCAATGTTAGTAGGTTCGGCTTTAGGGATGGCTGGAGCTATGCTGCAAGGGATGTTGCGAAATGGTCTAGCTGACCCGTTTCTACTCGGTATTTCTGCGGGTGCGGGATTGGTTGCGATCGCATTGATTAGTTTGGGTTTATTTCTTGCTTGGATACCTTTGTTTGCTTGGTTCGGCAGTTTATTGACAACAATTATTGTTTACTTTCTTGCCAAGCGAAGTGATGGAATTTCTGTTGAACGTTTGATATTGGCTGGTGTTGCAGTTAGTTCGCTATTTGGTGCGATTCAATCGGTTTTGCTACTAATGGCTGAAGATGGACGAGTTCAAACAGCCCTTTCTTGGTTAATAGGGAGTTTAAATGGGAGAGGATGGGGTGAAGTCAATGCAGCAGGAATTTATATATGCGTTGCGTTAGTGCTGGGATGCTCGCTTTCGCGTACTCTTAATTTATTGAGTTTGGGTGATGATTTAGCGGTGGGATTGGGAGTAAACTTAATGCGCTCCAGAATTTTCATCGGTGGTATTGCAGCACTTCTATCAGCTAGTGCCGTGAGTGTCGCAGGATTGATTGGTTTTGTTGGTTTGATAGTTCCTCACGGTATCCGCTTGCTGGTTGGTAACGATTACCGCGTTTTGCTACCACTAAGTGCTGTTGGTGGTGCTTTGGTTCTCACCGTTGCAGATTTATTATCGCGCTTGGGTGCGGTAGAGTTACCAGTGGGTGCTGTGACTGCGTTATTGGGTTCTCCGGTATTTATTTGGTTATTATATCGTCGCCAATCAGCTATTTAAATGTTCTCATCACTGACACCTTATTCCCAAGTAAAACTTGGGAATGATTTCCTAAAATCCAAGCTCTTTGGAAACAATTGAAACGAACAAAAAAAGAGTTGGGTATTGGTGTAAATATAGCCCAGCTAGGTGATAATTATAGCGATAGCTGATAGTTATAAAAGCAAATTTTAATGTTTTCCATGTCAACTTCATTTCCTCAGTATTGCTAAGGAAATGAATTTCTTAAAAGTTATTGATTAATATCATCGGGTTGTCACTAACTATATATACACTTCAATCAAATATAAAATGTCAATAGAAGCTAAAAATCTTGGTGGTGGATATACAGGAAAGCGAGTAGTAAAAAAAATAAATCTTGCCCTTCAAGATGGTGAGTGGTTGAGTCTAATCGGTGCAAATGGCTCTGGAAAATCAACACTATTAAAGCTAATGAGTCGCTTACTGTTACCACAAGAAGGAACAGTACTCTTAGATGGTGTAGAAATTCATAATTTACCTGCTTCATTAGTTGCCCAAAAGCTTGCGTTATTACCTCAACAACAAACAATCCCTTCGGGTTTAACAGTTTGGCAATTGGTCGCTTTAGGACGAACACCGCATCAACCTTGGTGGCAATGGCAATTAAACTCAGAAGATAGAACAAAAGTTGATAAAGCCTTACTATTAACTCGAATGGAAGGTTTCTCGGAACGTCCTGTAGAACAGCTTTCTGGTGGTGAAAAACAGCGGGCATTTTTAGCTTTAGCTTTGGCACAAAACCCACAGATATTACTATTAGACGAACCAACAACTTATTTAGATGTTCGCTATCAGTTAGAATTGCTCGAACTCCTCAAAAGGCTAAACCAAGAGCAAGGTCTAACAATTATTACAGTTTTGCATGATGTAAATTTAGCGGCTAGATACAGTTCTAGAATAGCCCTTTTGTCCCAAGGTATAGTTTTTGATTTGGGAACTCCAGAATTGGTACTTACACCTGCAAATTTAGCTGATGTTTTGGGTATAGAAGCTGCAATTCTTCAAACACCAGTTGGTTTACAGATTTGTCCGCTATCATCATGCATATAAAAAGTTTGGGTGCATTTTAATTACAATCTGTTTTTCTCGGAGTGGTTTTTCCCTAAATAAAACCTTCAACATCAGGGTGATTCCTGACTGACACAACTCTTAAAACCTAATAAAAAATAAAAATTGTAGGTTGGGTGGAACGTACTGCTGACACAGAACCCGTACTCTTTGTGTAACCCAACCTACAAAAAGATGTGTCAGGCAATCAGGGCTGATTCTACTTTAATTAAGTTTGGTCTTTCAGTTATGCTTCACGCTGCTAATAGCTAATTACTAGTAGCTAATTGATGTCTGATTTCACTTATTCAATTATTTAGTGTGAGGTAAAAGAATGAGATTGTCTTTGATGCTTCTAAGTATAATGTTGCTACCTTTCTACGTAAATAAAGCAGCACATGCAGAGTCGAATACTGCTCAAAACAACAATATTCCACAATTAAGTGAGATTGAACTTCCATCTACCAGTGCCCAATTGCTAACTCAAGAAGCAGATAGCACTTCGGACAAAGCTGAGACAGAGTTACAGAGAAAATGTCGTATAATAGCTAAAAAGAATCCGAGTAAAGTACCAAAAGAATGTCAAAAAAAGGTCGAAAATAAACCCGAAGAAGCTGATATTGAAATCACAGTCACAGGAACAAAAACACCACGTAACATTCAAGATACTCCCGGAACGATTACAGTAATTGACGACAAAGAAATCGAAAATAACTTTGTCGAAGATATCAAAGACTTAACCCGTTATGAACCAGGGGTATCTGTACGCAATCGACCAACACGTTCGGGTAATTCGAGTATTAATATTCGCGGAATTGAAGGAAACCGAGTACTAATTCAAGTTGATGGGGTTCGCGTTCCTGATATCTATTCTGCAACAAATCGGGATTCAGTCAATTTCGATAGTCTCAAAAAAGTTGAAATTCTTCGTGGTCCGGCTTCTGCGTTATATGGTAGCGATGCGATTGGTGGAGTTGTTTCATACACCACCAAAGACCCGCAAGATTTTCTTGATGTCTTCAATAAACCGTTTTATTTCAGTGGCAAAGCTAGTTACGATTCTGCTGATAGAGGTTTAGGGGAAACTATTACTTTAGCGGGTGGAGATAGTAAGTTATCTGGATTACTTCAATATACCCGCAAAGATAGAAGTGAAACTGAAAATCGCGGCAGAATTGAACCCAATCCCCAAGAAATTGACAGTAATAATTTCCTGGGTAAAGTAGTTTTTGCTCCTAACGAAAGTAATACCTTTAAACTAACAGGAGAATTTTTTGAAAGCAATACCAACACAAATGTAATAAGTTCACTTGGTTTGAACAGTTTTACAAGAGCAACTAATACTAGTTTTGTTGCCAAAGACTACTCTAAGCGAGGGAGAGTGAGTCTCAGTCACGACTATACAAACCCCAGTAGCTCACTTTTCCAAAAATCAAGATGGCAACTTAACTACCAAGATTCAGATGCGACAGAAAATGTCAATAATGGTCTGATTAATAGTAGAAATCAAAGTTTACTTCGTTTGGATGATAATAGCTTCAAACAGCAGAATTTTGGTGGAGAAGCACAGTTTGAAAGCAACTTTTCTACAGGTAACGTAGAGCATCGCTTAGTTTATGGTATTGATTTATCGAATACTGCAACTTCGCGTTTCCGAGATAGAACTGAAATTAATAACACTACCGCAACAACAACTAAAACTGTCGGTGGAGAACTTTTCCCTCAAAAAACTCTACCCGATACAGATACCCTAAGAGGCGGTATTTTCGTTCAGGATGAAATTGCATTTGCAGGTGGTAAAGTAACATTAATTCCCGCTATTCGCTACGACTACTACCAACTATCTGTTCAGAAAGATAGTCTATTTGCTAATAGTAATACCTCCGGCTACGATGTCAAAGACTTCTCAGCTTCTTCCATTTCACCTAGATTGGGTATAATCGCCAAAATCACACCTGAATTATCAGCATTTGCTCAGTACTCACGTGGTTTCAAAAGTCCACCTTATGATAGTGCTGCGATCGCATTCACTAATTTTGGTGCTGGGTATACAGTTTTACCAAATGCTGACCTCAAACCAGAAACTAGCAATAATTACGAGATTGGCTTAAAAGGAGCTTTTAATCAAAGTAATTTTAGCCTGACTGGCTTTCTCAGCAGTTATGAGAACTTCATTGATACTGTATCTACTGGTACGGTTGCTATTGGTGGTAGAAATTTCAGTCAATTTCAAAACCGCAACACCAAAGGAGCGCAAATCTACGGAGTTGAAGCTAAAGGAGAGTATCGTTTTAGCAATAATCCCAATGGTTTAAGCCTATTCGGAGCTTTAGCCTACGCAGTCGGTGATAACTTAGAAACAGACAAACCTCTGGATTCTATTGACCCTTTCAAAGCTGTGGTCGGATTACGCTACCGTTCACCACAAGATGTATGGGGTGGTGAACTAGCTTCTACTTTTGTCGCACCAAAAGATAGGGTAAGTGATACAAGTTTCTTCAAACCGGAAGGGTACGCAACAGTAGACTTGCGTGGGTATTACAACATCAATCCCAATACAACTTTGAATGTCGGAATTTTCAACTTGTTTGACACACGATATACTGAATGGGCTGATGTACGTGGTGTCAATAAAACTGATAGATTCCTTGATTTGTATACCCAACCAGGTATTAATATTGCTGCTAGTTTGACAGTTCGTTTCTAGATAGTTTGTATAGATATGTAGAGACACGATATATCCCGTCTTCTATTAATCGTGTCTCTTTAAACAACAATCCTCATTAAGGAGTAACCTTATGACTGCCAAATTTACCCACATCATGCTGATGGTTGAAGATGTAATTGCAACCGCAAGTTTTTACAGCCAGGGGTTAGGAATAATCATAAATTCTGCAAATACAGCAGTTCGCACTCCTGAAGGGCATTTGCTCAGTCTACTACAGCCTGCAACTAATTATGATGCCGCCTAGTTAAATTATAATTCTCATGCTTTAATTCAAGGTGTTATCTACTTTTCTACTCTAATCGGACTTTCGCAAAAACCCCTTAATGTGTTCTCTGTGTCTCTGTGGTCAATAACTATTATTGGTATAACTTATGAAACTTCGTCGAATTATATCTAGTATCGCAATATTCCTTAGTTTAACTTTAGTTGCTTGCCAAAATACAACTAATCAGCAACCAAAAGAAATTATAACTCCAACTCAAACAACAAATTCTAACTCTCAAAAATCACGAATTGAGTCAGCAAAAAAAATCGTTGCTCTTACTTCTTTATCTGCCGATATTATCCATCAACTGGATAAATCTAAACTTGTGGGAATCGCTGGTAGTAGTCTATTAAATAAAAACCCAGAATTTAAAGATTATGTTCGTGTTAGCGAAGGACAAACCCCACCCAACTTAGAAAAGATAGTAGCACTGAAGCCAGATTTGGTGATTGGAGCAGAAGGATTTTCTAATCAAACAATCGAAAAAATCAAACAGCTAGGTATTCCAACATTGTTGACAAAAGTTGATAGCTGGGAATCGTTTGAACTACTGACAAAAAATCTTGCTCAATCAATTAATGCTGACCCCCAACCATTACTCAAACGTTATCAAACATTTCTAGATGTCAAAACGACTCCGAATATCTCTACACTAGTATTAGTTAGCCGCCAACCAATTTTATCACCTAATAAATCAAGCTGGGCTGGTAATTTATTAACTAAGTTCCAAGCAAAAAATATTACTGCGGACTTGCAAGCGTCAAATCCAATTAGAGGGTATATCACACTTTCTGCCGAAAAAGTTCTCGAAGCGAATCCAGAAGTATTAATCATTGTTAATCCACCCCAAAGAGGTTCAGAAAAATCAGCTTTAGAATCATTTAAACAAGAAGCTTTTTGGAGTAAACTGCAAGCAGTGAAAAATAACCGAGTTTACGTATTTGACTATTACGGACTTGTTAACGCAGGAAGTATTGACGCAATTGAAAAAGCTTGTAAGCAGTTACAACAAAGTTTATCTGAGAAAAAGTAATTTCCGTAATTTTCAATGTGTATATTATATACATTGAATGATGCTAAGTAAGTAGATGTAATTAAATATATACTCTACGAGAATGCTCCGCAAACCCGTAGGGTGCAGGAACGACAGGCATATTATATTTATTTCTGCCCATCTACTTACCAGCGATCGCGTCTTTTACCGCAGGCAAAACCCTTGTTGTCATTGCTCATCGTCTCTCCACCATAGTTGATGGTGGGAAAATTGTTGAAAATGGTACTCATACACAACTAGTAACAGCTAATGAAATTTATACTTCTTTGTGGGAGTTTTGGGTGATTTTACATTCGTTACATACTTGTTTTTTTTAGTGCCTACCTACTTAACAGGACAATTATATGCCTACCAATATTCAGAAGTCCTTGATTTTTATTGCAGCCACATTCCTGCTTAATTATCTTTTGATAATTGTTTATCTAGCATTAGGGAAAAAATGGGAAGCACCGAACTCGGTTATCGTGAGTTCAACTTATATGCTTGTTCCAATGCTAGTGACAATAATTGTCCAGAAGTTTTTGTATCGAGATAGTTTACGAATGCTTGGTTTATCGTTTAGCCTTAATTGGTGGTTTTTAGTAGCATGGTTACTTCCAGGCATAATTGCTTTCTTGTCATTGGGGATTAATTTACTTGTCCCCAATGTTCAATATTCAAGCGATTTTTCTGGCTTTCTGAATTCTTTGAAATCTGTAGTCAAGCCTGAAGACTTACAAAATATCAAGAGCGATATTACAGCCATCCCAACTCCCATATTTATTGTGATGAATGTTGTTCAAAGTTTGATTGCAGGTCTAACAATTAATGCTCTTTTTGCTTTCGGTGAAGAATTAGGGTGGAGAGGAATGCTACAAACACAACTTAATAGTCTTGGTTTCTGGAAATCATCATTAATTATTGGTTTAACCTGGGGAATATGGCACGCTCCATTAATTTTGCTAGGACATAATTATCCTCAACATCCAAAGATAGGCGTTTTGATGATGACAATTTTTACATTGCTGCTATCGCCAATATTTGCTTATATTAAAATCAAATCGCAATCTGTTATTGCTATTGCGATTTTGCACGGTACATTAAATGCGATCGCCGGACTACCTTTGTTATTTATTAAAGGGGGAAATGATTTAACTAATGGTGTAACCGGATTAGCTGGTTTGATAACTCTTGTCGCTATAAATATTTCCTTTTTAGTCTACGATTTCTTTTTAGCTAAACAACCAATTATGCTGAATTCAATCAGCCTGCATAGATAAAATTTACAAAATTAACCCCATGATAAACAGCACAATTAACTTGTTGAGACTTTTTTGCATTAATATAATATTAGCATTAGAGTATTCCAATTAAAAAATATCCAAGGAGGTGTCCGCGTATTTGATGGACACTCCTACCCCTAACAAGACAGAATCATTTATTTCTTGGATTACTCTTAGTCTTTGACAGATTGAAAAGGAGATACAAAATGCAGGGAGAAAAAGGTTTGCGGCAACGTGAACTGTGCGACAAGTTAGGACTTGACTATAGAAGTGTAGCTGCAAACGCCAAAAGTCAAAAAATCAGTACCCATGATTATATTCAGAGGGAAACAGGTTGGATACTAGTTAATGAGCTTTACTATCCACCAAATCGCAACAAATACAGAGACATCAGAAAATCATATCAAAACCAAGTGTGAGCAACAAAAATATGAATACTTTATCGGCCGCTTAATAAGAATTATTTGCTATAGTGGTTAACATAAGTTAAAAAACGAAAGAGCATTTATTTAGTCTGGAGTGACAACTATGCAAGATACAGCGAAAACTACTATTCCCACGACAATTGATAGAAATGGTTGGCAATGGGGATTTACTCCACAAGCTGAAATTTGGAACGGTCGTTTTGCTATGATTGGATTTTCCACAGCTGCTCTAATCGAATTATTTTCTGATAAAGGTTTTCTGCATTTTTGGGGAATTCTGTAGATCGACTTAACTCAGCACAGCACAGCAGAAGCATCTCCACACCTAAATTAATGTATGGAGATGCATTTCCTAATAACTGTAATTCGAGTAAATAATGTTGGTAAACTTAGCGCTCTGAAATAGTCATGTGATTTGTCGCTTTCAAGGGGCTTTGTCCATCGCCTTTAACATATGATAAACTATTACAAGCACTGGAATCTTTCACCGCATCCCAGAATTTTACTATTTCTTCTGCTACCATCTCTGGATAAAAGTGATGGAAAAAGTGTTTTCCTCGGGGGCATTCCCACAAACGAAATAGTGAAGAATTTGGTTTGATAAAATTTCTCCAGCTTTGAATTTGGTGGGAATCCACAACCATATCGTCTTTACTTCCGCACACTAACAATGGTACTGATACCTGTATTGGTAGAATGACTGCTTGCTGCAATAAAGAGTGAGGTGATGCAGAATTATCTAAATCTTTTTCGAGTAAATTTACTAGTTTCCTAATAGTTAATTCGTCTTGATTTCCAAACAGACTATTAGCCATATTATATAGAAGGAATCCGCGATTACAGGGTAATAACTTACGCTGAACATAATAATGTGCTTGCCAATCGATACCTGGGTTAACACCTACAGAAAGCAGGGTTAATGATTTGACTCTCTCTGGGTGTTTGCGTGCATACATTAAACCCAGCAAACCACCTGTACTATGGCCAATTAAATTAATTTGTCGATGGTGAACCTTAAGATAATCGTGGAGCAATACCACCGCAACATCAAGAGAATTTGGTTCATCTGGGGTTTGCTGATATTCCCATTGACCAATTGATGTTTTGCGGGAAAGATGGCAAAGTAAAGAATGATTCAAACATTTCAATTCGGGGTTTGGTGTTAACCACAATGTATCGGGTGGAGTAGTCATTAGGATTATCTTTAATAACTTATATATATGATAACTTAAACAAAACCCTATTTTTTGTTATTCAAATTTAAACTATAAAATTAAAGCTTATTTCATATTTGTTTGAAATTTAGTTTAGGCATATATACGAAAGTAGCGATTAGTCACTTAACAACCAATCGCTACTTTTGAAGTTTGATTATTTAACTACAGCTCAAACTCCTTTTTGATTTGATTCACCCATTTTTTAATTCGGCTATCTGTTAACTCAGATTGATTATCTTCATCAAGAGCTAAACCAACAAATTTGCCATCTTTCAAAGCCTTAGATTCATTAAAATCATAGCCGTCTGTTGACCAATACCCAACTGTAATTCCACCTTGTTCGGAAATCTTTTCCTCTATAATTCCGATTGCATCCTGAAAGTTGTCAGCATAACCAATTTGGTCACCAGTGCCAAAATAAGCTACTTTCTTCCCGCTAAAATCAACATCATTGAGTTCGTTATACAAACCATCCCAATCACTCTGTAATTCACCAATATTCCACGTCGGACAGCCAACAATAATATATTGATATCCTTCAAAATCACTCGAATCGGCATTTGCCACATCATGCAAAGTCACAACACTATCACCACCTAATTCCTTTTGAATTACTTCTGCTACAAACTCAGTTTTTCCTGTTTGAGTGCCAAAGAAAAGACCAACCTTAGACATACATACTCCTGATTTATTTAAGTTTCTAAAAATTAACCAGCGGTGCTTGAACCATGTCGTCATTCTTAAAATCAAACCCACTTTCAGCTAAACGAGCGCGGATAGCGTGCCAAATATGACCGCACAAGAATAAACTGGCAAAAACCACATGGAACGTAAAAAGCCAACCACGAGCAGAAACTACACCAGTCGCAGTTTCAATCACACCCACCGGACCATAGAAAACTTCGGGATAAACCGTATTATTGACGGTGACAAAATAGGCTGCTAAAAAACCCATGTAAGCCAAAGCACCTAAACTGTAAGACAAATATGCTTCACCAGACCACACAAAGATATTCTTTGTCCAAGGAAAAGGACTACTAATCATGTGCCAAATACCCCCACCAATGCACATCAAACCAACCCAAATATGACCCCCAATTACATCTTCTAAGTTATCTACAGCAGCCATTCCGGAAATACCATGTACAGGGAATAGATAGCTAAAAATTCTGAATGGATTGAGTGTTGGATTCGTAATAACTCGCACATCACCTATGCCAGAGAACCCGTCCACATTCATCCAAGGGTCAAATATACCACCCCAAAACATCGCTTTTGCTACTAATAACCAAGCTCCAATTCCCAGAAGTACTAAATGAATACCAAGAATATTGGTCATCTTGCGCTTATCTTTCCAGTCGTAGCCAAAGGAACCAAAGAAAGTCGAGCTTGCAGGTAAGACACTCGGTCCAATCAAGGAGTGAAAAAGACCACCAGCACCCAATACAGCCGAGGATATTAGGTGTATAACTCCGATCGCAAAATAGGGATTTGTGTCAATTACTGCACCACCAGCACCAACACCCAAGCCCAATGTTGCCAGGTGCGGAAGCAAAATTAATCCCTGTTCATACATCGGTTGATTCGGGTCAAAATGGGATATCTCAAATAAGGTCATTGCCCCGGCCCACAGAATAATTAAACCTGCATGAGCTACATGAGCGCCTAGTAATTTCCCTGATAAGTTGACCAAACGAGCATTCCCAGACCACCATCCTACTTCAGGAACGACGATACCGCGAGGAACAAAAGTTGCTGCCATGAATTTGTACCTTTTTAGAATGAATAGTACTGCTACTTAAAACCTCGACATCTTAGACATCTTAGTTTTAATTGACGTTTCGACGGGTGAGGACGGCCTTCTTTACCCTTAACGCCCAGACCAGGTTTAGCCAACCTTGTTTTTAAATGCTGCTAAATTTTTAGCCGCATTCAGATCCCTATCTAAACTTATGCCGCAATTGGAATAAGTAAAAACACGTTCTTTTAACGGCATATCTTGCTTATGTCCGCAACTTGAACAGGTTTTACTTGATGGGTAAAATCTCGAAGTCGCACCTATCATAGTGAGTGACACAGACTAATAGTTAATTGATTTAACCGCAGAGGACAAGGAGGAAGTAGTTTAAACTCCCATCATTTTTCTAATTTGAGTTACCCAAATTCTGATGCGTTCTTCTGTCAATTCGGGTTGATTCTCTTCATCAATGGCAAGTCCAACAAATTCACCATCGACAGCTTCAACACCATTAGCAAGTCGAGTGAACTTGCTACCAATCAAAGCTTTGGATTCTTGAAAGTCATAACCTTCAGCCGACCAAGAGCCAACCCTGATCCCACCTCTAGAAGTAATCTTCAGGGCTAAAATGCCCATAGCATCCAAAAAGTTGTAGGGGTATTCCAATTGATCCCCAAGACCAAAATAAGCAACTTGCTTACCGCTAAAATCCATCTCGTCAAATTCTGGGAAAAATGCTTCCCAATCGCTTTGTAACTTGCCAATATGCCAGGTGGGTGAACCGATAATTAGATAGTTGTAATTTGCAAAGTCCTGTTTTTTGGCTTCTGCCATACAATGCAGCTTAACCATTCCACGACCAAATTCATCTCGGATTAATTCGGCTACTGCATCGGTATGACCCGTCGTACTGCCGTAAAACAGTCCAATGTGAGCAGACATCCTATCTCCCAATCGTTATTCAGCTTAACTGCACATCGCAGTTATTGCAAATAATATGCAACTGTTAAGAGATTACACCAAAGTTCCAGATTATTGCAAGTTATTTGCAGTTGAATTGGAAAAAATTATCTCCCAGGACGAATAACCAATGACTTCCCAAAGCGAAATGGTTTGTGGGGATGCTTCTGACAAGCATTGCAGGAAGAAGTTTTAAATTCAAAGTCCCGGCAAGCGATCGCATCTTCTGTACAAGCCTTGATTGGGTTGATTGTACACTTGAGTCGGTAGTCGTTGGTAAAGAAATCGCAATTATGACAAGGAATTTGATGCAGCCTTTGGATATGGCTTGCCCCTTTTCTGAGAGTTATCCAAATACTCGAAATTAAAAGAATGAGTATTGTCCAGGCACAGAAGGCATTAAACAATATTGCCAACATGAATTATCCTCAAAAAGAATGCAAGTAGTCAATAGTTAATTTTTCACTCCTATCTGCACTGAACGCACCCGATGCCAAATGAAACCTAAAAGTGCCACAACTCCCAGAAAAAATTGGATATTTGCCAATTTTAAACGGTCTGAACCGTAAAATTCTGTGGGAAAAACTGTAGTGTTATAAGCTACAAAAACAGTGGAAATAAATGCCATCAACGCTAAACCCAGTAAGCTATAAGATAAAATCTCATCGCCATTTTTCATTGGTAAGAATGACCGAATAAAACCAAAAGGTTTAACTATAATATGCCACGCACCGCCGAAAATCAGAATTAAACCAATCCAAATGTGCCCCCCAATTACATCTTCTAAATTATCAACACTTGCCATTGCCAATAAATTTTGACTGCCGTCTTTCATCCCCATCAAATAACCAAAGATTATTTCTGGGTCGAGAGTGGGATTACTAATGATGCGAACATCTCCAATACTACTATCATAAATTCCCCCAAAATACATTGCCTTGAGTACTAGGAGAAATGCACCCAATCCCAAAACAATTAAATGATGTCCTAAAATTAAACCTAATTGCTTCGGGTCATTCCATTCATAATGAAATTTTGCAACTTGTCCGCCACCATTCTTTAAAATATCTGGACTGCGAAAAACGTGAAAAAGTCCTCCTGCACCCAACACAGCCGATGCGACTAAATGCAACATTCCGATGGCAAAATAGGGATAAGTATCGACGATTTCACCTCCAGCACCAACACCCCAACCCAATGTTGCTAAATGGGGTAATAAGGTCATTCCCTGCTCGTACATAGGCACACCAGGAATAAATCTTGTTACTTCGGTAACGGTGGTTGCACCTGCCCAAAACATTATCAATCCCGCGTGTGCCACATGAGCGCCTAATAGTTTACCTGATAAATCTGTTAAGCGAGCGTTACCAATTAACCAATCGGAATTAGTCCCTGCTGCAAAGGTTCTCTCTGTAGTAATAGTCATGGTATTTTTGATTTTAGATTGCAGTGAAAACCCGGTATTTTATTAAGAAACCGGGTTTTTTTAGACCTACTTCGACAAACTAGCCTCTGTATCTAGCGTATTTAATGCCTTTTCAACTTGCTTAAAGTCAAAACCAATTGCTCGTAGTGCGTGCCACAAATGACCTTGTAAGAAGAAGAAAGCTAAGAAGAAATGGGCATTTGCTAACCATGCCCTCGCTGTGTGAGCGCCATTCGCTAGTTTTACTGTGTCAGCAAAGTAAGGACAAACACCAAACTTAACTTCGAGTATCGGACCGTAAAATTCTACGGGGTAAGCCAAGGTGTTGACTGCACAGAAATAACTAGCAACAAACCCCGCAAGAGCAATACCACCTAATGAGTAAGAAAGAATCGCTTCACCTGAGAAGATTAATAGTTTCTTTGCCCAAGGTAAAGGCTCGCGGATGATATGCCATACACCTCCACCAAGGAGAAGTAAACCAACATAAATATGACCACCAACCAAGTCTTCTAAGTTATCAACGCTAGCGAAGTGAGTTTGATAGCCATAAATCACTAATGGATTCAGAGTTGGATTGGTGACAACTCGGACAGCATGACTTGCCGAGTCGTACAATCCACCCCAATACATAGCTTTCGCAACAAGCAACAAAGCTCCAGCCCCCAAGAACAGCAAGTGATGTCCGAGAATCAAACCTAGCTGTTTCGGATCGTTCCATTCAAAGTGAAATTTCCCAACTTGACCGGAGGCCCCTTTGAGATTCTTCGGTCCTTTGAAGGTGTGGAATAGCCCACCCGCACCCAAGACTGCCGATGAAATCAGGTGTATTGCTCCAATGACAAAGTAGGGGTAAGTATCCAAAACCTTACCTTCTGCCCCTACACCGAAACCCAAAGTAGCTAGGTGGGGTAGTAAAATCAAGCCTTGCTCACCCATTGCGATCGCCGGATTGTACCGCGATATTTCAAATAAGGTAAAAGCCCCAGCCCAAAGAGTTATCAGCGCAGCTTGGGCAACGTGAGCGCCGATAAATAGACCTGACATATTGGCGAAGCGAGCATTTCCAGCCCACCAACCATATTGAACGTTGGGATTATCGTATGTTTGCATGTGTCTTGTTTGACTCCTTCTTGCTAAATTGAATCAACTAGCTGTTTGTAAAATCCTACTATGCTGCGATAGCTTGCATCTTGGAATTACAAACTACTGCGATATTGGACGATAAATGCGATCCGAGGTTAGTTCCGTAACCCAGTCGTCAAGAAGATTCTAAGCTTTGGCGTTGCTTTGGTAGGTCTTGTTACATTTTGGATTCTTTGAAAATTTCCGCTAATAATTATTTAGCACAGTTTTAGCTTATTGCGAATCTATTGCAAAAATTTTTTTTGTTTACAAAAGTTTATGATTGTTGCTAGGAAGCTCCAATAGAAAACGGCAGAAATGCCCAAGTAATGCATTCTGCCGTCGTTTTGTTGTATTAGTTTGGTAGTAAAATCTAATGCTTCTTAATTGTTGCTTGATTGGACGTAAGCCAAAGTCAGACTATCTTTAGCCAGGAAATGAGACAGATGATAAGCACGTTCTTCGGTTTTCAGAAGAATTTTTTCATACAGATAGCGTGTAGCTCTGTCCCCTAAACTTTCAGCTTGGGCTGCTTGACGGCGAATTAGCCCAATTATCGCTTGTTCTGCAGCCAAATCATGTTCTACCATCTGACGGCAAGAAAAAACTCCATCTGACTCGGGTTCAAAGCAGCATAATTCAGCTAACTTACTAAAGCTAGCCACGGGTACACCACCAAGTCCATCCAAGCGTTCTCCAATATCATGAACGTGTTCTTGAGCAGCATCATAGCCCTCATTAAAAAACTCATGTAATGAGTAGAATTCCGCACCCTCTACAACAAAATGATGTTTTTGGTATTGCAAGTAAAGTGCTTGGAAGCTTGCTAAGGCCACATTGAACCCTTCACAAATTGGCTCAGTGACACTTTTGTCTAATAAAACTGGATTGTCGTAAATATGACCGAAGTTGCGTAAAACAGCTTGAGATGCACTCATGATTCCCCTCTATATTTTAACGATTTTTGATTAAATCGCGAGTTTGTATCTATTCATATTTATACACCCAAATATACCTTTTTTCTCTATTGAGAATTTATATATAAAAGGTCATTAAAAAATAAGATTCCCGACTTCTTTAAGAAGTCGGGAATCTAGGTATCCGCGATTTTATAGCTAATGAAAATATTTACTAATTGAAGTCAATTACTTTTTTTAATCTTTTTGAATAGAAGTATTGGGCATTGGGCATCAGATTCTGCCCTCAACCCTCAACCACTAATTACCAGCTAATAACTGAAACTCCGTATACTTACCTCCCAACCCTTCAACAATACTTTTGGTATTCGCTTTCAGCATCTTTTGATAAGTGTCACCCTCACTACCAGCCTCCCCCAAACCATCAGCAAATATCTCTCGGTCTGAAACCTTCACCTTCGCTTCTTTTGCAACCGTCTCAATCAACTTGGGATTGATGGTGACTTCTGCAAAAATTGTGGGAACCTTGGCTTTCTCAACAATTTTAACTGTCTCTTTCACCCTTGCAGCCGTAGGTTTTTCCTCCGTACTAATACCCTCCAGTGCTGCGACTGGGATACCGTAAGCCTTTGAGTAATATCCCAACGCATCGTGAGTTGTCACCAAAGTCCGTGAAGAAGAAGGAATTGTCGCAATTTGGGACTTAATCCAGCCGTCAATCTGCGTTAGTTCGCTCGTAATGGCTTTGGCATTTTTAGCATAGAGTTCTGCATTGTCTGGCGCGACCTTTGCTAGATTAGTTTGGATCGCTTCCACCATGCGGATACCATTTTGAGCATTGTGGAAAACGTGGGGGTCATTTTCCACCTTGCCGTCTTCCTCAAACTTTTGAGGATTAGGAACCGCTACTTCCTCAACTGCAACTTTGGGGGCTGAATTGGAACTAGCTTGGATTAATTTTATTAAGGTTGGTTCAAAGTTATAACCCCCGTATAGTATCAGTTGGGCATCTTCAATAGCTTTGCGGTCTTCTGGGGTGGCTTGATAAATGTGGGGGTCAGAACCGGGCTTAATCAGACAAGCTAGATCCAGGGTATTTCCAGCAACTTGTTTGGTCAAATCGCACAATACACTGTTGCTGACCACTACCTTGATACCTTTACCACTGGCTGCGACTGGATTAGATGTCGGTGTATTCTGACTGGTTTGACCACCTTCGGGAGATTGACTGCATGCACTAAATAAGCCTATTGTCAATGCTAAGGTTGCGACTCTTTTCGCTATATGCATATTTTGAAACACTTCTAACTAGGTTTGTTGGTGTAAAATGATAATCGTTATTACGCTGATGTATTATGCTAGAGGTTCTCGAATTAGCTGTCAACTATCGGGGGGTACAGGGACTTGATAGAGTCAGTTTCCGTGTCGAACCGGGTCAACTAGTCGGGATTTTGGGGCCTAACGGCGCGGGTAAAAGTACGTTGTTTAAAGCGATGCTGGGATTGATTCCCACGGTTAGCGGCACTGTGCGTTACGAACAAAACCCGCTACAGCGACAACTAGAAAAAGTCGCCTACGTACCCCAGCGATCGCAAATCGATTGGGATTACCCGATTACCGTTCAGAATGTGGTGATGATGGCGCGAACTCGCACCCTCGGCTGGTTTCGTTGTCCGGGCCGTCCGGCTAAAGAAATTGTGGAAAATGCTCTAGAGCGGGTATCCATGTTATCCTTGCGCCATCGCCGCATTGGGGAGTTATCTGGCGGACAGCAGCAGCGAGTTTTCCTGGCTCGCGCTTTGGCTCAACAGGCTGACCTATTGATATTTGATGAGCCATTCACTGGGGTTGATGTCAAAACTGAGGCAATCATACTAGAGGTATTCGCGGAGTTGCAGGCACGGGGAAAAATCTTGTTGGTCAGCAATCACGATTGGGGGGAAGCATTGACACAGTTGGACAGATTGCTGTTATTGAACCAAAGCCTAATTGCCGATGGTTCCCCCACTGAGGTGATGACTCCTGAAAATTTGCAACGGGCTTACGGACAAACAATCCGGAATCCACTGCATCAACATTCAGAACCGACGTTCTTCTGTTGAAGCCGGGAGTCAAGTAAAAAGTAATGCATAGAATCCTCATAAATCAATATACTTGCTCTAGACCCTTTTTATTTCTTCTTTCTTTTGCCTTTTAACTTTTAACTTTTGCCTTATTTGGTAAACTCATAATTCCCTATACTAAATATCAATTATGCTCAATTGGTTATTAGAACCCCTAAGCTACGAGTTTATGAGGAATGCGATCGCCATCGGGATTGTGGTCGGTATTCTCTGTCCGATAGTTGGGAGTTACCTAATTGTCCAGCGGATGGCGCTTTTGGGTGATGTGATTGCCCATTGCGTTTTACCTGGACTTTCCATCTCTTTCTTCTTGGGAATTGATATCCTCATCGGTGCATTCGTCTCTGGGATGTTGAGTACGTTCTTAATTGCCTGGATTCGCTCCCAATCTCGGGTTGCAGTGGATGCGGCAATGACATTTACCTTTTCCAGCTTTTTTGCCCTGGGGGTGACGTTGATTACCGTACTAAAAAATAAGCTTGACTTGGATAGTTTCTTGTTTGGAGATATTTTAGGAGTAACAAGCACAGATATCCACCGAACGCTGATTATTGCAGCGATTATTTTGGTAACAGTCAGGTTATTCTATAAGGAAGTGTTATTTTATACTTTTGATAAAACGGGTGCCCAAGCGGTTGGTTTGCCAGTCAACATCATTAATCTTGGCTTTACGGCGGCGGTAACGTTGACTATCATTGCAAGTATGCAATCAGTCGGGGTGCTTTTGGTAATTTCCATGTTGGTGGGGCCTGCCCTGATTGCCTACTTACTAGTCAAAGAACTACACCACATGATGCTATTGGGGGCAGCTGTTGGGGCGGTTGTCAGCATTATGGGCGTGTATATTAGTTACTATTACAATATTCCATCTGGCCCAGCGATCGTTTTAGTTTCATCTGTTCTATTCCTAATAGCGTTATTATTCAGCCCCTCCCAAGGAATTTTGACTCGTCCGGAGATGGTGACTAACCCAGCAAGAATTTTTCAGCAATTGGGGTTATTTAAAGGTAAGAAATAATATTGATTTAAGGTGCGAATGCTTCTCGACAGCACAAAATATTTAATTAAAATGTCAGAATATAGTGGTTCTCAGTTGAGTTAGGTACAGATAAAGAAGGCACAAATCTTGTGGAATGGTCATCCTTGCCCGTCCTTGTGTACTTCACTCCTTCTAGAAAACGCTAGAAACCGGGTTTATCATGGATTATATACGAGGATATTCGATACCTCACTAGACATCTTTGAAAATAGGCAAAGCCAGTCTTCAAAGATGTCTACTGGGTATTAATAGCTATAAATAACATTCGATGTTGATGTGTTAGCTATATATGAGTTACAATCAAGCAGAGAGCGACAAGGGATACAGTATAGATGAATGCCTATAAAGTCGATGCGATCGTGACTGAAGATGGTTTGGCTATCTTAGAAAGATTACCACTACCAGTTGGTTCATCAGTGGAAGTAATTATTTTAGACAATGGGATGCTAGGTCAAAAAGGATTGTTACCACAGAAGGCAATTTTTTCGCAACCAGCTTTACAGCCAGAGTATTTGCTTGGTATTTCTTCACTAATGACTGAATGGGAATCAGCGGCAGATGAGTCAGCCTACCAAGATATATAATCAGTTTGATGTGGTGGTTGTGCCTTTTCCCTTCACCGATACTAGTACAACTAAGCGTAGACCTGCTCTTATTATTTCAGAGCAAATCGCATTTAATACGCCCATGCAAAAGAGCGTCATGGCAATGATTACTACCGCAACTCACCAACCTTGGGCATTGGATGTAAATATTTCCGATCTTTCCGCCGCTGGATTAAATAGTCCATCAATTGTTCGGATGAAGTTATTTACTCTAGACCATACCCTAATTGTGAGACCTATCGGTCATCTGTCACCAACGGATGCAGATGAGGTAATAAAATCAATTGGGAAATTAGTTAGTTTAAATCATCCTTCGAGTTAATACATATACGAAAATCGAGCGCCGCATGAAGCCACGCCAACGATCGAAATAATATAAATTATTCCTGCTCTGTCTAGGTTTGAAGCGGTGGGCACTGCCCACCCTCCATAAACTAGTAGAGGAGAAGAATCAGGAGTCGATTAGGGGGCAACGAACGGAAAGCTTCGCTAACAGCTATTAGCCCGTGAAATAAATTACACGGCGGGATTTAGGGCTTGTTGAGAATGGTGCAAGATATCACTAATTATTCCCGGTTTCCCGGACACGCAGAAGCCTATCCTATGGAACAATTAATTTTTTGGAAGTCTCTTACTCCACCAGTAAAAATTGCCCTAACAGTCTACTAATTCTGGTGTTTGGCTGAGAATTTGGCTCTCAACAGAAATGAAATCTAAATAGACTGGTGAATTCAGATTTTCTGGACGAAATAATGCCACATTATGGCAATTTTGAAACGCCAATTTTACCCCAAAATGACGCTCAACGGCTCCACGGATTGCATCTCCACCTATCATCCGTAATAGTTGCGCTCTGTGTTTTTCACTTGGTGGTGCTACTGCATGGTTAGCCCATTCTTCACCTCTGGCAAGACGTTCTGCAAGACCTTCGACGATGTTCCAGGCATAGGGTAATGATTCTCGAATGCTTTCAACAAACTCGACTTCGTTAACTTTACCAACTTTGGCTTGGTCTATGAGATGCACGCTTACGTTCAATGACATTTTCTTTTCCTTGAATGTCCGCGTATAATCATAATCATTTTCATAAAATTGTTTCACAATATTGTAACAAAAGTTCATATCCGGTTACGAGGGTCAGATCCCCGACTCTTTAAGGATACTGCTGGTGAATCAGTGGTAAGACCCTCTCCAAAACCCGAAATTCAGCCGTTACCATAGAATGGTGCGGTTAATTGAACATAGACGCTGTACGCTGGGTTGAATAAGAAGTGCGATCGCCTACACTGCTATAATTTCAACAGGATAATTATATTTTCCCTTCTTTCAATTATGGAAATCACAAAAATTTCTAATGAAGGACAAGTAATTATTCCCGAAGCATTACGAAAGTTTCATGGCTGGGAAGTTGAAAAGGAACTAATAGCATTCTACTTGTACACCGTGGCTGTGGTGTAAAATTGTGATGCTCCCAGATGAATAAATAAGTTATGTCAGCGAAAGATAAATTTCACGATATTGTGAAGTTAGCTTTGGAAAAGGATGGGTGGACTATTACAAATGACCCCCTGTATATTGATTTTGGTAAAGTTCAGATGCGTATCGATTTGGGAGCAGAGAAGTTACTTGCAGCAGAAAAGGAAGGAGAAAAAATCGCTGTTGAAATAAAAAGTTTTCTAAATCCATCAGCTATCACTGATTTTCATCTTGCTCTGGGACAATTCCTTAACTACCGCACTGCTCTTAGGGAAAAAGAAGCAGAACGTAACCTATATTTAGCTGTTGATGCAGAAACCTATAATGATTTTTTTACACTTCCATTTCTACAGCTTCAAATTCAAGAATTTCAATTAAAATTAGTAGTTTATGATACTGAAACTCAGGAGATAGTCAGATGGATAAGTTAGAAAAATATAGAGAATACATCCAGCAAGTTTTGGCAAAGTATGGTAGCTATAAACCTTCCTATGGGGATGTAGAAGTAGAACAAATATTCGATACTGTACGCGACCATTATCAACTTGTTAATGTCGGCTGGGAAAATAAACATCGTGTTTATGGCTGTTCAATGCACATCGATATCAAGAATGAAAAAATTTGGATTCAGTGGAATGGAACAGAGGTAAATATTGCTGAAGAGCTAGTTTTAATGGGAGTTCCAAAACAAGACATTGTTATAGGATTTCATTCACCTTATAAAAGGCAATTTACAGATTTTGCTGTGGGTTAGCAAGTAATTGGTAAAGTGCGTTCGCAATTGGTTACAATACAAATGTAGATAATTTTTATTTACGAAAATATACATATTTATGCAATACCAAATTTTTATACAAAGTCAAAAAGATAATTTTGTAGCGTCAGTGGTTGGGATTCCAAATATAATGGTAGAGGCGAATACGGAAGAAGAAGCAATTTCCAAGGCAAAATCAGCCCTACAAGCACAATTAGCGACAGGTAAGTTTGTGACTATCGAAGTTAATCCCCAAGGAATTATCCATCAAGAAAGAACTCAGATGAAGTATGCAGGAATATTTGCGAACGACCCAACATTTGACGATTTTATGGATAAACTAGCGCGAATAAAGGAATCCTCTTAACAAGAAATCTGCGAGATTTTGAGAAAGTTCCTGGACTGAATATAGAAGATTGGTCAAATTAGGTTTTATTTTGAGAATTGCATTATTATCCACAAAATAACCCCAATATAAACCAATAGCAGAAGCATCTATTCATCAGCTATTGATTTGGCAAAAAATGCGATGAGCAAAGTCTTGTCAGAAGGCTTGATATCATCAATTTCAAAACCTGCGTAAAAACTCCCCACCTCCTTCGTATATTGAATCCCGAAACAAGCAAAGCTTATGGCAAATGGTTGAAATAGATTGCCCAAAGGCTTCCTGTTACTCCCACAGCAATTAAAACGTTAGTAAAAAATCGACCTAGTTCAATATCTTGTCCCAGACCTTTATCGTCTTGACCTGCACTAAAAAATAATGACCAAGCTTGGTTAACGTTAATTGTTTCAAAGTTATTGAAATCTGGTCGAAAGACGACGGTTCCAATTAAATCTTTTTTCGGAAAATCAAAATCTGTCTTCATAATATTCCCCTAATTTTTTTATTGTCTAATTTATTTACAGACTGGTCAGCCAGCCAACCAAACCATGTCCGGTCAATACTTCAATAGTGATAAGCGATGCAAAACCAATCATAGCCAAGCGACCATTGAGTTTTTCTGCGTACTCTGTGAAGCCAATTTTTGGAGTTTTATCTAGATTAACCTTCGGCTTACCACCTTCATTCATCCCAAAGCCTTTACTTGTCATGCTTTGTTTCTCTTTGTTGGTTTATGTAACTCAATATAACTTTATGTAAATAAATATTGCAATACTCTTGACAACAAAAGAGGTACGGGTTTACGTACTAAGTTGCTGGGGATACCGTATTGCAATCAATCCTGTTGAAGAACCACAGATCGCATCTTTAACGCTCGAAGAAAAGTAGAGGATTATGGCACAGACAACCTTAAATCAAATACTGGATCAGCTTGAAGCACTTGACTTAGAAGAACTTCGGCAGCTCAATCAGACTATTCAAAAGTATCTTGCTAATAAAGAAACAACTGACAAACAAGCTGCATTTCACCAAGACCTTATAGATTCTGGCTTAGTTAAGCAAATTAAGTATACGAATTATGAGCCGATCGCTGAACGACGACCGATTCAGGCTGAGGGAAAGCCTGTTTCGGAAACAATCACTGAGGAACGCCGTTAGATGCCGATCTATTTCCTAGACAGTAAGGTTCAATCTCTTGACTTTGAGCTTGTTCCTCAAACCCTTGCTACATAAGTCTTACAGAATGTGTTTCTTGAGAGTTGGATCGCATTTTTATGACAGGTAAACCTGAGTGGCATCCGTGGTAAAGTCAAGTATATGTGGAGGTGGTAGCTATGACCCAAGCCATACCCAAATTAATAACCCATGAGGAATTTATGGACTGGTATCCCAACAACGGGGTACGGTACGAGCTACATAATGGAGTAATTGTTGAGATGGCACCACCAACCGGAGACCATGAAAAAGTTGTTGGATTTTTAGTGCGTAAGCTGACTATTGAGTATGACCGACTCAACTTACCTTACACAATTCCCAAAACCGCATTTGTTAAAACTCCCGGTGCCGAATCAACCTACTTGCCCGATGTATTGTTACTAAATCTTGACAATCTTGAAAAAGAACCCCTATGGAGAAAGCAATCAACCGTTATTCAAGCAGCATCCGTACCCCTGGTAGTCGAAGTTATTAGTACCAACTGGCGGGATGATTACTACGACAAGTTTGGAGACTATGAAGAAATGGGCATCCCTGAGTTCTGGATTGCAGATTATGCAGCGCTAGGGGGGAAAAAGTTCATTGGAGACCCAAAACAGCCTACTTTCTCGGTATGTCACCTTGTTGGAGATGAGTACCAAGTTTCCAAATTTACAGGTAATGACTTAATCATTTCTCCCACCTTCCCTAACCTTAAACTGACCGCGCAGCAGGTTTTTGATTCGGCTCTGTAAATTTTGGTAAGCGATTTTGGTTTAAGTATCAGTCAGTCTCCATTTTCACAAGAGTTAATTGGATTTTAAACCCAAACAATTTCCCGTATCTGCAATTATCCGATAATTTTAGTATTTAAAATTTCCAGTAGGGTACATTCCCAAACAAGGCGTGATTGGGCGTAACATAATAAAGATTTACGAGCCTTTTCTAATTGTTTGATGATGGCTGGGTGGTGAAATTTTTGCCAGTAGGATTGTTGGAGATAATCAACCAACCACAGTTGAGCCTCTGTATCTAAAGTTTTATCGATTTGTTTGGCGATTTCTAAGGTCTGACGGTAGTTTTCCGGGGTTTTGGTAACAGCTTGGAGTAATTCTGGGGGAATTGTTTGCATCTGTTGGTATGATGCGATCGCTTCTCCTGGACTGCCGGCTGCGAGATTCAAGACTGCGGGATGCTGTAAGATTTCCTGGTGTCCTGTTTGGGTGAGGACTTGTGCCATTGCTGCTGTATCTAAGCGATGGAAGGGTATTTTTTGACAGCGCGATACTAAGGTAGGCAAAATTGATTCTAGGGTTGGGGCAAGTAAAATTAGGGTTGCCTTTCCTGGTTCTTCTAAGGTTTTGAGTAGAGCGTTGGCTGCCGATTCTGCCATTGTTTCTGCTTGCTCTAGCACGACGATATTTCTGGGTGCCAGCATGGGTGGACGACCAAGAAATTCGGTGATTTGGCGAATTTGTTCTAAGCGAATCACTGGTGGTGCTTTGCGTTTGAGTCCTTTTTCTTCTGCTTCTTGCGGTGTCAATAGTTGTCCTTGGTGTTGATAGGTTGGTTCTACCCACAAGAGATCGGGATGGTTGCTTTGTTGGAGTTTGTTTGATTGGGAGGCAAAGAGTTGTTGGACAAAACACCGTGCTGCTAAACTTCTGCCGATTCCGTCCGCTCCCAGAAATAGATAGGCTGGGGGTATGCGGTTTTGGTTGATGGCTTGGGTTAGTAGTTCTACCGCTTGTTGTTGTCCTAGGAGAGGGATAAAATAATTCAAAATATTACTTTATGAAAGTTGTGAATAAGTTCATATCTTGCCCTTTGCGTATAAACCACATATTCATATTTATAAAAATTAAAAATAATACTTAAAATAAATCATTCTTTCTAGTCCATTTTAATGGACTTATAGTCCCTGGCGGGTATGAACCTTAATCGATTTTCGTGGTAATAGCAGTGACAATTTTTACATTAAGGAAGTTATTTTGGATAACCCCAATTTTCTAGTTTTAAGGTGAGGATTTTCTGAATTTGCTGTTGGACGGCTTCTTCACTCAAGCTGGCCTCAATCCGGGATATTCGTTCTGGATATTTGGCGGCTAATTCTGTATATCCTTGTTGAACCTGCAGGTGAAAGTCTATTTTTTCTTGTTCTATCCGGTCTGCATCGCTTTTTTTCCTTCCGAGTCCGATTTCGGCATCAACGTCGAGCCAGAATGTTAAGTCACTTGTTAATCCGGCTGTGGCGATCGCGTTGAGTTGGTTAATTAGATTCATATCTAATTTCCGACCGTAACCTTGGTAGGCGATGGTGGAGTCTGTAAAGCGATCGCATAAGATTATTTTACCTTGTTCTAGATGCGGTTTCAGTTGTTGTTCTACGTGTTGTGCCCTGTCTGCGGCATATAAAAGTAGTTCTGTTTTATCATTGATGGGACTTCCCCCTGAAGATAGCAATAACTGCCGCAGATGCACACCTAATTCTGTTCCTCCTGGTTCACGGGTTACTATTGGTGAGATCCCCAAATTTTGCAACCATTCACGACAATGTTCTATTTGGCTGGTTTTGCCGCAACCTTCTACGCCTTCAAATATAATTAGTTTGCCTGTCATTTTGGATAATTAGCCGCAGATGGACAAAGGATGGACGCGGATAGTATAGATTATGAGTCTTTAAGTTGGAAGTTCTCGTTAAAGTCTTTTAAGGATGGGTAGGCTATCGCTGGTGTTTCTTTAACTGTCAACAGTCTTTCTGCATACTCTGCTAAGTAGGATTTGCGACGTTCGTCGTTGATGCGAGTCGCACTCCAAACGATAAATGGTGGTAGGACATTGAATCCGACGAAACGGAGAATTCCGTGATTTATCGGATAGAGGATGCTATGAATATCACCGTTTATTCCGATTTCGCTATACATGGTAATTGGGCCTCCAGTGGTTAAAGATAGCATGGCTTTTCTCCCTGCAAAAACGCCGTTGTCATACCATTTACCCCCACCATAAATTTTTCCGGATGCGAATACTTTATCTACCCATCCTTTGAGGATACCAGGTAGTCCAAACCACCAAAGGGGGAATTGAAAAATTAGGACATCGCACCATTCTAGTTTGTCCATTTCGGCTTTGATGTCTGCGCTAAACCCGTCAACTTCTGTGGCATGCATCTCTTCTACTTGCTGTTTAAAGTAAGTGGGGTCTTTTTGGGATGTAAAGTTGCTGCGGTCGGATACTGGGTTGAATTGCATGGCGTATAAGTCAGAAATTTGGACTTCATGTCCTGCTGTTTCTAGACTTTGTTTGGCGTGATTTGTCAATGCGCTGTTGAAGCTTTGGGGTTCGGGGTGGGCATGGACGATAAAGAATTTCATAGCGCTGAAATTTGGTACGCTTAATTATACGGTGCGATTGCGCTTCGCGAACCGGAGGTTTATCTGGAAATGAAGGAAGAAGGAATTCGTCGGTTTATATATGGGGATACAGGACCCCAACTCAAAACGGGCGAGATATGAACGGGTCGGGGTATCAAAAAGTTTATTCGAGGATAATTCAACTCTCGAACGTTGCAGCTTCCGCATAAGTATGTCATCCGTCCTCTGAAACACGACGTAATGTTCTTTCTCCCATCACTGCCTGCCTTGAGTTATCAACTAGTCCTGTGTCCAGAAGCATTACACCAAAAAGTATCGCCCATCCAAGTGCGCGTTGCAGTGTTGCATCAGAAACATTTGCGTATTCTGCGATCGCTTGTTGGCGTGCATTTTGTTCGGAGAAGATCATCCATATAGAAGCAAGGTCTGTGGCAATATCACCTGACGTAATGTCCCCCCAATCAATGATGCCTGCGATCGCACCGTTTTCAACAAGGATGTTGCGGGTGTGAAGGTCTCCATGAGCCATTTTGCCTCAACGTCAACAGGGGTGTTCAAAGCCATATTCCAAGTGTTCCTAATTTTTTGAGTAATTAGGTTGGTTTTCGTCTCAAGTCGTTGCATTCTTTCTTCCACAGAAGCCGCTCGCTGAATCAGCGGTACCCCGCGTACAGCATTTAGTGGCGCATTCAATGGCGCAGGGACATGCAGCAATTGCAGGAATGAAGTAAAGAGTTTTACCTGATTTGGATGGGGTTCCTCTTGGTCAGCAGTTATACCCGGCAGCCACGGTAAGACGCTCCATCGCCAAGGGTAGCCTTGTGCTGGCTTGCCTAGTCTGTAAGGAGTTGGAACAGGGATAGGAAGCCGATCTGCCAGTAGTGGAAGCCAGGTTTGCTCATTTTCAATGAGTGTGGCTGCGGCTTTTCGACGTGGGAGCCTTACAGACAATTGCTCACCCAGTCGAAACATTGCATTGTCCCAACCAGCATCAATGAGATGAATGGGCAGATGTGCCAGATCTGGGTGCTGATCTTCCAACAAATTGTAGACGAGAGTTGTATCTATTTCGATATCGGATACTGGCGTTCCTATTGAACTCGGTTTTCCTTCCGACCCCATATTTGCTTTCTTCATTTGATCTGTAAATCAAGGTTATTCGCTGGAAAATTTCGGTCGATTTCTGCCAGATATTAAACCCTTCCAAAAGCGATCGCACTGTGTTTCCAATTGCTGGCGTTCCCCAGCGAGTAGGGAGATAATTGACTTAAGGTAGTTTGCCCAGTCAGCTAAAATTTTAAATTTGTTGTAAATTCTAAAAAACTCCCTATTTTTTTTATGACAATAGAAGAACTACAAATCAAGCTAGCAGATATAAACAACCTCGTTGTTACCTTCCAAACGTCAGTAGCTTTGGAAAAGTACTATTCTGAGAACATTGTGATGATTGAAGGTGATGGAACCATTACTACTGGGAAAGAAGAGTGTCGTAAGGGAAGAGAAGTCTTTTTCAAAGAAATGTTGGTTGAGTTCAGAGAATCAAAATTAATTAGTCAAGACATTGCTACTTCAGCAGACAAGGATTATGACTTTGTAGTCATTTCCAATTGGTACAATGATTATACTGTCAAATTTGGCGATCAAATAATTGATTCAAGGAGCAATCAACTCTCTATTGGCTATTGGAAGGATGGTTTAGTAGTAAAAGAGAGTTATAACTATCCAGTTACTTCGATGGTTTAATGCTTATAATCTTTCCTTTAACTGAATCAAAATGCAAAGCTGGCAAACTCCTAGAGAACCGATAAACCAGATTCTTAATGCACCAACACCACCAACTGTGCTGTTTTCCCCGAATTTGCGGTGGTTGGTGGAATTAGAGCAGCGATTATTGTTACCAATCGCGGAACTTGCTTCCCCGGAGGTGCCTTTAGCGGGATTGCTTGTGAATCCTACAACCAATGCCCCGGCTCGTCACAATCCCTGCCGCAGTTTAAAATTTAAGCTGGTTACCGCTGACACTTTAGAATCAGTAAAATTACCAGATAATGCTCAAATTGGCTTTTTGAAATGGTCGTCTGATGGTGAAAAATTGGCGTTTACCCTTACTCAACCGCGAGGATTGGAATTGTGGGTTTTAGATTTAGCTAATTGTACTGCCAAACAATTAACAAAACCGATTCTCAATGCTGCTTATGGTGCCCCATATCGTTGGTTGTCGAATTCTGCATTGTGTGTGAAGACGATATTAATCGAGCGTCCAGAACCTCCTGTTGCCCCTTTAGTCCCCCTTTTCCCCAACATCGAAGAAAATTTGGGTCGCAAAACTCCCAGCCGCACTTACACTAATTTGCTGCAAAATCCCCATGATGAGGCACTTTTTGAGTATTATTTGACTTCTAATTTAGAGCTAATTTCTGACGATAGCGGTACACGTGAAGAATTGTTACAAAATAGTTTGATTCATGAAACTTTACCCTCTCCCGATGGCAATTTTATCTTAATCAGTACTCTACACCGACCGTTTTCTTACCAACTTCCAGTTTCCCGCTTCCCGACAAAAATTCAGGTACTCGACCGCACGGGAAAATTAATTTATGAAGTTGCTGATTTACCCCTTGATGATTCTCGCTCTACCAAATTTGATGCAGCCCGCATCGGTCGCAGAGGTGTATCTTGGAGAAGCGATCGCCCATCCACATTGTACTGGGTCGAAGCTCAGGATGAAGGTGACCCAACTGTTGATGTTCCTTACCGTGATGCTTTGTGGGAACTTGATGCACCTTTCACTAGTACCCCCAAACAACTCTGGCAATCTCAGTATCGCTTCTTGCGCATCCGTTGGGGACGAGAAAATATTGCCTTTGCTTGGGAACGAGAATACGACTCTCGCAAACTCCGACTTTGGCGAATTAATCCTGCAACCCCAGAAACACCCCCCCACCTCCTCATTGAACGCAGTTTTGAAGACAAGTATAGCGACCCAGGACAACCTCTGATGATATTGGGAAGCTACGGACGGGGTCTTTTGCACTTCACAAGCGACGGCAATGGTGTCTATTTTAGCGGTCGAGGTGCTTCTGCTGATGGGGTGTACCCATTTCTCTCTCGCCTAGATTTGGAAACAGGTGAAACCCAACGCTTGTGGCAATGTCAAAATCCATACTTTGAATCAATTGTAGAGGTGCTAGATAATGATACTCTCATTACTCGTCGCCAGTCGCAAACGGAACCACCTAATTACTTCTTACATACAAATACTGATAAAAAAGCGATTCCCCTAACAAATTATCCCGACCCCGCACCAGAATTCGCCGGATTGCAGAAAGAATTAGTCCGCTATCAACGCTCCGACGGGGTGCAACTATCGGCGACATTATACCTCCCTCTGGGATATGATGCAAAGAGCGACGGTGCTTTGCCCATGCTATTTTGGGTGTATCCAGAAGAATTCAAAGACCCGGAATTTGCCGGACAAGTAACCAAACCAGAAAACACCTTTAGCCGTCCCAGTCGGGATTCTGTATTATTTCTCCTGACTCAAGGATATGCAATTCTCGGCGGTCCGACTCTGCCAATTATTGGTGAAGGTGATGCGGAACCGAATGATACGTATGTGGAGCAATTAATCCAAGGTGCAACGGCAGCAGTCGATTATGTGGTGAACAGGGGGATTGCCGATCGCCAGAAGTTGGGTATCGGTGGACACTCTTACGGTGCATTCACTACAGTTAATTTACTGGCACACACCGATTTATTTCGGATGGGAATTGCCAGAAGTGGAGCCTATAACCGCACCTTGACACCTTTTGGCTTTCAGGGAGAACAGCGGAATTATTGGGAAGCTGCTGATACTTACAATCATATGTCTCCTTTTACTCATCTAAGTAAGGTAAAAGCGCCATTGCTGCTGATTCATGGAGAAAATGATAGCAATCCGGGTACTTATCCCCTGCAAACAGAACGATTGTATGAAGCGCTCAAAGGATTGGGAGCTACCGTGCGTTCGGTGATGCTACCTTTAGAAGACCACGGTTATCGCTCCCGTGAAGCTGTGGGACATGTATTGTGGGAGATGCTCAATTGGTGCGATCGCTATTTGATTGAATGAAGGAAGAAGGAAGAAGGAAGAAGGAAGAAGGAGGTTTATATATGGGGATACAGGACTCCAACTCAAAACGGATCACCTGCGTTCTTGTCGGGGTATTTATTAAAGCCCCAGAGAGGATAATTGAATTGCCAATACTTCTTCCGGTAGATTATTGTGTAAACCAGAACCTTATCTTAGGAAGATGAACTTAAACCTCTAACTTCTTAAACTGAATCATGAATGTCAGGATTAGATGATAAGGAGCAAAGTTATGTCTGAAAATCAAAAAGATAAAGCATCTGAAGAAACTACACCTACTGCATCTGGTGGTTACCAAACCCCTATTGATGAAAGTATCCGTAAAACTGGTACTGATGCTCAAGGTGATGCCAAAGATACTGCTAGACCAGAAGCACCTGGTAATGATTCTGTAGCAGGTAGCCCAAATCAAGGAACTGAATCTCGTTAAGTTGCTTGAATGATGAGTATTTACGGGTGGAAATGCAGTGGAGTTACGCATTTCCACCCAATTTTTTTTATTTTCATTTGCGTCCTACCCTACACAGAAGCCGTACAGCGGCTACTGCGGTTAATTATTTATTTTTGGGCTTCTGTTGCAAGAACTCTAATAAACATAAATATACAAACTGGATAAAGGGAAAGACAAACCTTAATTTATCCCTCGCTGTTCTTGTTAATACCCCGACCGTTCTTAGGGTCGCTTATTTTGAGTTGGGGTCCGGGTTCACATATTATAAACCTCCTTCTTCCTTCTTCCTTCTTCCTTCTTCCTTCTTCCTTCTTCCTTCTTCCTTCTTCCTTCATTCAATGATACATCAGAAGTGTTAGCTTTGTATCTGAAAAAAACAGCGATTTTAGATATGAATAGATAGCACTATAATATCAGAAATTATGCAGCTAAGAGTTTATGCTTGCGGCATTGCGGTAGCTTTTTCTTTGCTGACATCTCCTGCGTTCGCTTCTGTTGCAGTGAAGGATAATATTAAAACTTCTTCGGATACAAAATTAATTACTGTTACTAAAACTGAGTTTGGGGTTTTTAGACGCAGCGGTAAGGGCAAGATGACCTTTATTCCGACAACTAATGTACCTCTGTTGGATGGGTATTCATACGGTTGGCGCATCCACTTTAAAAAGTATAAAGGGAAAGTAACCTGGCGAGAAATTCTACAATTACCTAAAGTACCGGAAACTTGGGGTACACAGAATGGTGAGAATTTCTCTCTTTCTCCTGATGGATCTGCAGCTATTACTTCTCGCACTGATTATGTAGAAAATAGTATGATTCAAAATACTTGGGCCATTACTACTGGTGACCCTTTAGGTAAACATCGAATAGATGTTTATATTGATGGTCGTCGAGTTGCTACATTTAATTTTGATGTTATGGCTGCTAGTAAGTAGACGAGAATAAATGTAATTCAATATGAAATGGGCGGGCTAGAAGCCCACCCCACAAGATTAACATAACTCTTGTGGGGTGGGCTTCTAGCCCGCCTTATCTAATTAGACAACTGGTGTCCAAGGTGTAGTGAGAATACTGGTAAGGAGGCAAGCCACATGAATTGTCACTACAAAGGATTGCTTTTTATATATTTGCCAATTCTTCAATAAGCTGGATTACTTTTTGCTCAATTTGTGGTAAGGCTTCTTGAGCAGAGGTCTTATCTACATCGTGTACAAGCCAGTATTCAATTGTATCCAACCATTGGGGAAAACGCTCCTGCATCAATGGTCGGTGTTCCAATTCATCTAGTGCAATAATCATATCTGAATTCTGAAAATCTTCAACAGAAGCTGATGCCGGAAGACGTTCGTCTGATGGTAAAATTATCAAGCGTTCAGCTAAAGCTTTCAGGGCATAGTGAGAGATTGCCCCTACATTGTTGACACCCCGTTCCAGCGCTAAAGCCCTAGAATCAGCTTGCCAATCTAATCCCTGCTTTGCAGCCAAATAATTAAAAAGGTGTTCGGCGAAGCGGCTGCGATAATAATTACCCGTACAAAGAAATAATATTTTTTTCATCTGCTTTTTGATTAAAGTTCAAATTATAACTAAGTGGAAAATTAAGTAGATAGACATCTAATTAGTGTTCCGCATATAACTCGTAAATTTTACCTTAAAATCCAAAATTGGTGACAAATTCTCATAATTGAAAGGTGGATTTATTGTACATAAATATTACACCTATAGATAGGTTATGCAATTATCTACAATCGATAGATTAGAAGCGCAAAGGACATTCTTTAATCGAGGAGATAATTAAAATGGTTGAGAGCAGACAGACTCCGGAGAATCAAGGCAGAAATATTGACCGCACCATTTACGGTGATAACTATTCTGGTACCGAAGGCACAAACAGAGGTACTGGCGTATATAGAGGTGAAGAAAATGTTGAGCGCATGACCTACGGTCAACCATATAGTGATGCATCGGCATTGAGAAGTCAAGACAATACTGATCGCACGACCTACAACTACAGTCAACCCTCCACTACTGGTAATACACAACAGCGTCAACCAGAAAATCGTGCAGCAGGTAATGGTGGTGGTGGTGGCATCAGTCCCGCATTGAGTAGAGCGCTAGTTGGCGGACTAGTTGGCGCTACATTGGGTTCAATAGCTGGAGCTTTGGCTGGTGGAAGAGCCAGTGAGGGCATTAACCACGCACTCAAAGGTTTAGGAAATGCTGCAAAAACTATCGGGGAAGGCTTCGGACACTCAGCAAAGGGAGTAGGTGAAGGTTTAAAGAGCGTCGCTGAAGGTGTAGGTCATGCGGTTGTTGGTGGTACACAAGAAGCTGTAGAGACTGCGAGTGAAGGTGTTAGCCAAGTTGTTAAAGCTGGTACTAATGTGGTACAGAATACAGCCCAAGGTGTTAACCAAGCTGTGAAAGGTACAGCGGATGCAGTTGCTGACACTGTAAAGGGTACTGCTGAGAATGTTAACCGTGCTGTTCAAGGAACAACTGATAAAGTTGCTGACACCGTAAAGGATAGCGCTCAAGGTGTTAACCAAGCTGTTCAAGGGACAGCAGACGCAGTAAAAAATACAACTGATAACATTGCTAACAGACAGCCGATGACGTCCTGGGGAACTAGTTCTACAACTGCTTATATTTCCTCCCCAGATCCCGTAGTCTCAGTAAGTTCTTTTCAAGGGGATTTGCTGGAAGACGAAATTGCTCAGATTGAAAGTAGTTTAGACTAAGGTCAAAATGTTGATGGTCTGCGAGATCCCCGACAACAACTTTTACGAAGTCGGGGATCTGACCAAAAAGATGAAGCTCCCCTGCCCCTAATTCAAAGGGGGG
Source organism: Cyanomargarita calcarea GSE-NOS-MK-12-04C (assembly GCA_019359595.1). Taxonomy (GTDB): domain Bacteria; phylum Cyanobacteriota; class Cyanobacteriia; order Cyanobacteriales; family Nostocaceae; genus Cyanomargarita; species Cyanomargarita calcarea. The sequence goes on along the minus strand of JAHHGZ010000010.1, from coordinate 164,866 downwards.
AAGAAAGAAAATTCAAATTCCCCCAATTTTGGAAAGCCACTGCGTTTCTTGGCTCTGCCGACTTGTAGCATGTGGCGTGGATTTAGGAGGGCTTGGCTAGTTTTTATAGGAGATAATGATAATGGATGGAAACCAGAAGCTTTTGGAAAAATCTAACGATAGTCTTGATTATTCTGTAGAGCAATCTGAGGCTTATACAGTCACTACAGAAAATAATAATGAGTTGATGAAAGTAGCGATTGGAACGCTCGTTGGTGCTACTTTGGGCGCTATAGCTGGGGCTTTAGCGATTAAGGGTATGGGTGAGAGACTTAACCAGACTGTAAAAGGTTTTGGGAATTCAGTCAAAGGTGCAGTTAATAATGTTAACCAAACTGTAAAAACTGTTGGCGATACGATTGTGAATGTTGCTGATGGTGTTAACGATACTGTCAAAGATGTCGGTACCGCTGTCAGGGATTCAGCGATCGGCGTTAACGATGTTGTAAAAAATACAGTGGATACCGTTAAGGGTACGGCTGTGAACGTTAATGACACTGCCATCAATACGGCACACATCGTTAAAGGTGCTGCTGATGGCATTAAGGATACGGTGAAAAATACAGTAGATGTGGCCAAGAGTGCGGTCGCAGATGATAAGCCTTCTGACGGTCAAAGCAGCGCTACAAACCAGTCTGCTTACCTTTAACGGTTGTGGTTTGAATCCAATACATGGCTACTTTAGAATGTAGAGACGTTATATACAGATAGCGTCTCTACATTTGTATTTTCCACTCCGGTCGGTTCATCCGATAAAAGACCGGGTACGATTAGGATGGGAAGTACTCAAGCCCTCATCCCCTAACCCCTTCTCCCACCTTGGGATTCGTGGGATTGCAGTCTTGTGAATACGGTTCGGTTAAGAGCCGTGAAATAAATTGTAGGCCCAAAGCTTAAACCCATTAAAATGGGTTAAAAGACTACCAGTAAGCTAAAAACAAAATTTAGCTATAAGCCACTAATTTATTTGAAGGTAGGATTTTAGGCTTAACCAAACCGTATTGGGAGTCTTCCTCTGCTCTTGTCAAACTTGGCAGAGGGCTGGAGAAGTACTCGTTAAGATTGAGTGCGATGCTTTGCGTTTCTGCCTTTGAAAATTTTAGCAGCACAAGCGTAGGTGGTATTTTTATGCAGTTAGAAACAAAAAAACGCTATTACACCCCTGAAGAGTATTTAGAAATAGAAGAAAAGGCAGAATATAAAAGTGAGTACCGTGATGGAGAAATTGTCCCGATGACTGGGGGAACGACAAATCACAACGAAATTGCTGGCAACCTTTATGCGAACCTAAAATTTGCCCTAAAAAGCCAAGATTATCGAGTTTATATCGGTGATGTGCGTTTATGGATACCTCGGTATCGGCAGCATACCTATCCAGATGTGATGGTAATTCAGGGACAACCTGTTTATACGGGAACAAGTACAACGACTGTTATGAATCCGTTATTAATTGCGGAAGTTTTATCAAAATCTACTCAAAATTATGACCAGGGAGATAAGTTTTTATATTATCGTTCTATCCCGGAATTTAAGGAATATATTTTAATCGACCAATATCAATATCATGTTATGCATTATGTGAAAACTGCTTTATCTCAATGGTCATTTACTGAACTGGAAGGTGAATCTGCTATTTTATCACTGCAAACAGTTGATTTTAATATTACTTTGACTGACGTTTACGAGAAAGTAAATTTTGCAGATAGCAATCAAGAATAATATTTTTAATTATAAAATTAATTAGATGATGAAAGTCTTAGAGGTCTTAAAAGTTCTGTTAAAGACCGAAAAGCTACATATTGCGAGTCACAAGTTAAGCAAGGTTATATTTTAGCTTGAGTCACCGACGCAGGCAAACGGATAATAGCTTCTAGTAGGTTCTGTGAGGTTTGAAGAAGGTGTGAAGCGAAGTCTAATTTGGCTAATGGCAGTAACTAGCGGTGCTGCGGCTGCCAATTTATATTACAATCAACCGCTACTAGCTGTCATTGCCCAAAGTTTCCATATCTCGGAGCATACCAGTGGGTTCATTCCGATGCTGACTCAAATTGGTTATGCACTGGGGATTTTATTATTTGGCCCTTTAGGTGACTTGTTAGAACGTCGTAAGTTGATTGTCACAATGTTGATAGCGAGTGCGATGCCCTTGGCAACCACTTCGTGGTATCGCTCTTGCAGGTGTAGCTCTATCATTTAATTTTGCCTTATTGGGACTAGCAAGTTTGGCGATTGGCATGACCACAATCTCTGCACAGTTAATAGTTCCCTTCGCTGCTCAACTAGCGAACCCCAATGAACGTGGAAAAGTAGTTGGCACGGTGATGAGCGGGGTATTTATTGGGATTTTACTAGGACGAACCGTCAGTGGTGTAGTTGGAGGAAGTTTGGGATGGCGGGCAATGTACGCAATTGCTAGTATTGTGATGATACTCCTGGCTGTTGTTTTATCGCGCTCTGTACCAAAATCTCGCTTATCGCTGCACCTGAGTTATGTAAAATTAATGGCTTCGCTTTTGCAATTAGTCCGCAAATATGCGGTGTTGCGTGAAGCTGCATTATCTGGTGCAAATGACATAGCACCCTTTAGTGCTTTTTGGAGTACGCTAGTATTTTTGTTAGCGAAACCACCTTACCAGTATGGTAGTGAGATAGCAGGAGCGTTTGGTTTAGTGGGGGTGGTGGGAGCAATGGCAGCACCAATTGCAGGTAAACTCACAGATAAGCGCAATCCAAAATTGACAGTGGCATTTGGGCTGACTATTTCCACGTTATCGTTTTTATTAATGTGGCAATTTGGTCATCAACTTTGGGGATTAATTATTGGGGTGATTTTGTTGGATTTAGGGGCACAAATTGTGTTAATTTCCAATCAAGCCCGGATTTATCGTCTACCTACGGAGGTTCACAGCCGTTTAAATGCCCTTTACATTTTTTTCTACTTTACTGGTGGGGCACTAGGGTCGTTTTTGGGTGCTTATGCTTGGAGCCGATGGGGATGGAATGGAGTTTGTGCGATTGCGCTTCTGATGTTAGGAGTTGCCTTTACAACCTTTATCAAATACCGCCGTTAGCATTATGGCGATAAACAGCTATGATAAGCAGTTATAGTGCCTAATTTATCAGTAAGTACAAATATGCCATATGTAAACGTTCGCATTACAAAAGACGGTGTAACTGCTGAACAAAAAGCTCAGATAGTCCAAGAGATTACTCAAACTCTACAGCGTGTTCTTGGCAAACGACCAGAGCATACGCATATTATTATTGACGAAATAGAGCCAGAAAATTGGGGATTTGCGGGAATGCTGACTACGGAGTATATCGAACAAGAGTAGTTAGTTATAGCGATTTTCACCGTCTTGAAGTACAGAATATTGAATTAACCGCAGATAAATTTTTACCTCAGCAGACTAAGAAACGCTATAATTAGTGAATTTGGTAATTGACGAATCGAATTATAATTAAACCTCGTCTACCTTGAAAACTGTAGTTTTGCGCAAAGACCTTGAGATTGCTTCCTTATGTCGCAATGACACATTTGAATAGTTAGAAACTCCGGGTTTTAACATTGACCAGCTTTAGGTAGTTTACTTTGAAAGTAAATTTTGCACGCAACAATGAAGAATAATATATTTAATTATAAAATATATCAGACAAATCATCGAATCTGTTTTGAAATACTATCGCGAACAACTCAATGCCTTCCCCAGTAATTATCTCAACAATTTGTGGGGAGAAGTCCAAGCTAGTCCTTACTTTGCTGTCAACAACCTGAACCGAGACTTTGTAGGCACTAAGGGATTTTCAGTGGTATTCCAGCGTTCTGGATTAACACAAGTGGAGCAGCGTTTTCCTTTTTTTAAGCCTTATTTAGATTTTGCCCTCCAGCCATTGTGTAATGCTTTTTACCTCAATCCCTTACTGTTAAAGGAAGGTTCCCGTGTCGATCCCCACATCGATCGCTCTTTGCGTTCCTACTGTAAAACCATTGAACCACCACAGGAAGTAAGTGTCCTCTATGTTAAAGTACCACCGGATATGGAAGGGGGTGAACTGGTACTGCGCTCTCATAAACGTCAAGTGGGGCAGATTAAGCCGCAAATGAATACTTTACTTTATTTTCAAGGCAATTTAACTCATTCTGTGAATGCTGTCAAAACCCCAGGAAGTCGTCTGAGTTTGGTTTGCGAACAATATAATTTGTGTGAGGTCCAACTTGAAGATATTCCGGTGTTTACTGTGGAATCAAGAGCGGCTCAGTCTACAAAGAAGAAATAATGTCAGCATTTTGGGCGATCGCGCTTTCAAAAGCTACGACCGAGTAACACCACAAACGTAGTAAGCTGACGAACGACCCACTTTAATCAAACATCAAAGTAAGGTAAAATTCTTCCTTGTTGGTGTATCCTAATAATTATACTCAGTAATTTCCACTATATTATAGGAGAAATTATGCCTCGCTTATATACTTCATCGCTTCTAGGAATTCTGACTTTAGTTGGTTTTGGATTAAGCATAGAAAGTGCAAAAGCGCAAACTACTTATACATTTAATGCCACCTATGACGCATCATCTATGCTTAGTAATTCTATTACTCAAGATATAACAGCAAGAACTATTTCAGGCTCAAGTAGTAATGCGTCTTTTGGCTTGACCAAAGCTAGTGGTTTACTCTATGTTCAAACAGACTTAAGTAGTGGTTCATATCGTTATAGCACCAATCCAGTAACATTTGGCTTGCAAAATTTACCACTTGGTGGAGTTACGTTATTTGGAGAAGGCAACAACAAATTATTTTATGCAGTTGATAACGGTACAGGAGTTCTTAATAGTGAAACGCTGACCACCACTGGCTCTAATACTAATAACATCACTGGTGGAAAAGGTTTATTTCAAGGTGCAACAGGTATGCTTACTGGTTCTGAAGTTTATCAAGTCGCTAATCTTTTAGTAGATCCGACTAGCCCCAGTAAAGGAAGAGTGACAATAAATGGCACCATCTCTGTACTGACAACTCAAAAAGTTCCAGAGCCAAACACTACTGCCGCATTGGCTGGAATAGGTCTAATCGGCGTTACTTTTTTATTATGCTCTATACGCCATCAAATTAGAACTTAAATTCTATTAGTAGTCCCCTGATCGCACCCCCTTAACCATAGTCAATATTTCTAACTCCCGCTACCTTGTTCAATTTGTAGTTCTGCCTGTAACCGCTGTACCTGCTCCACGCTCAACTCTGTTACCCGAACAATTGCTTCTACAGTCATACCCTCCCGTAGTAAATTCACCGCTACTTTTTCAAGAGCTTTTCGTTCCCAGCTTGTTACAATCTCCATATATTCCTCCTTGTTGCTTAACCCTATTGTATCGACCGCAGCTTAAAAGACTTGCTCTTCTGATGCATTCAAGTCCAAGTAAGTATCCACGAACCCATTGCGGTAAAAAATGAATAGAATCTCTATCAATATCAACCGCAATTTGAGGTAGAAACAAATCTACAAATTCGAGGAAAAATGTAGAAATTAATTCTTTGAACAAACGGTCATGGTCAATTGTCATCACAATCATTTCGTCACTATTCTTTCAAATTATCTAACAATTTTTCTAAGTTACTATAAAATTGCAATAATCTTTAATTGTCACCAATATAGTTTTAATATGTAGATTTAAATCAATAATTAAGGTTAGGAGAAGTTGTGAATCGGCAATCAGCTAAAAAGATATGTTTGACTTGGGCAGGATTAGTAAAGATTTTAACCCAAGTGGCATCTTTCATAGTAAAAATCGGTCTTGCACGTCTAAAATCTCTACTATGAGCTTGACACTACAAATCAAGCATGAGTGAAAGCCGAACAGCAGGTTTTTTTGCTTATCTCGGTGCTATTCCTAGTATGCTAAATATTGTTCTCTAAAATCAGTCCATCATGAAGAAAAACTTCATCAGATTACTACTATGTGGAGTCGCTGTCATCGGAACATCCCAATATTTAGCTCAAGCACAACAGCAAGTTTCTAATGCCCAAGTTGCTGCGATGGTTGAGGCCTTGCGACTGGCTGCACCGCAATCTGGTGGGAGTAATAATGGATATTACAGCGACTGGCAAGTTAAACCAGAAACTCTCAAAGGCTGGTCAAAAACTTGTCTGAAAAAGGAAGTTACACCAACGCAATTTCAGAATAGTCCAGAACTCGCAGGTCAAGTTGTTTCCTGCATCACCCGCAGGGAGCTTAACAAACAGTACACTAGTGCTACTAAAAATAATGAAACCACTGCTGTGCGTGGAGTTGCTTGTTGGTGGATGACTGGTAGTTATACTGAGTGCAAAACTGGCTTCACTGCGACCTATGTCCAAAAGGTTGCCGAATTTTACAAGCAGCAACGCTCCAAACCAAAATAGCAAAAAAGATGGCTCTTTTAGAGGCCTACCTCCATTAGCCACCTTTTTTGCGGAGAATAAAACAACAAACTATGAACTAATTCATCATGACATTAGATAGGCATCTATTTTGGTTAAGTTTTACAAATTGAATTGCCGTTATCCTCCCTGTTCTTTTTAATACCCAGACCTAATCAAAGTTGCCCGTTTTGAGTTGGGGTCTGGGTTCACATATATATATTGCAAACGGTTAATATCTGGACTTTACATCAGAGCAGAAACTTGAACAAAAAACTCTGCGTACCTTTGCGTTTACCGAGCGCGAGCCTCTGCGTTTAAAAGTAAAGTTCCAAACCGTCTTTAGTATAAACCTCCTTCTTCCTTCTTCCTTCTTCCTTCTTCCTTCATTCATTGCAATTTCTCTTGTAACTCTGCCCATGTCACCCCAGCTAAACTCGGTAAGACAACCTGAGCCGCACCAACTCGCTCAACTGGCCCTAGCCCTATAGCCCGCATTCCCCCACGATTTGCTGCTTCTACACCAGCTGCGGCATCTTCGACTACCACACATTCGGCTGGCTGCAATCCCAATTCCTGTGCTGCATACAAAAATAAATCGGGTGCTGGTTTGGGATTCTCCACACTGTAACCGTCGGCGATCGCATCTACATGGCTGGCAATTCCCAATTTCTCCACCACAGGTCGGGCATTTTTACTAGCGGAACCAATTGCTACTTTTATCCCACAAGAACGCAATTCATCCAATAATTCCAATGCCCCCGGCAGTAAATCTACTGGGGTTATATGTTCAATTGACTCCACATAATACTTATTCTTCCGCTCCATCATTTCTTGCAGTTTTGCTTCTGGAAATTGCCGATTGCCAACTATCAGCATCAAGGATTCGCGACGAGATACACCCCGCAGGGCTTCGTTTGCCTCTCGACTAAAAGGTAAACCCTCTTCGTCTGCCAATTTCTGCCAAGCTAAATAATGATATTCGGCAGTATCAGTTAACACGCCATCTAAATCAAAGATAAATCCGCGAATTTCCATAATCGTATCATTCTTTAAATCAAATTCTTGCCATTTTCCACGCCATTGCAATTTAAACCGCAAACGCTTCCACCCCCAAGGAAGATGAGGATTTGCAACGGCTCCACTTTCTGTCAGTTTGATCCCTCCGAAGCCAAAAACTACAGCTTGCCAAATACCCCCGGCACTAGCACCATGAATACCCTCGTGAGCGTTACCCCTAACATCTTCTAAATCCACTAACGCTGCTTGCATAAAATGTTCATACGCTTCCTCTGTTTTCCCTAAGTCAGATGCTAGGATGGCGTGGATTGCTGGACCGAGGGAGGAACCATAGGTAATATCTGTACGGGGTGCGTAGTAGTCCCAATTTTTCTGTAAGATTTCTTGGCTGTAGGGAAATTCCTGTGATTCCCGCATCAAAAACAGCAACATTAATACATCCGGCTGTTTCAGTACCTGGTATTTATTGGTAGCTTCGATGCCAAGAATTGCTTGCATGGAACGGGTGCGGGGTTCGTAGTCATTGAGGTTGATATCTTCTAGCTTGAAAAATCCGTCACATTGCTCGATAAGCTTTGTGGTCGGGTCGTAAGCAATCCAGATATTTTCAATGATGTCTTCCCAGCGTGCTTTCCGAGTTGCTGTGATTGATAGTTTTTCTTTGAGTTCGGCTGCTTTTTCGGGGAAAGTGGCCCGCAACCAATCGTAGACGAAAATTGCTTTTTCTAGGTGCCATTGCACCATGCGATTGGTGAAAACGTTGTTGTGGACTAATTCATGATATTCATCGGCTCCAATGACGCCGTTAATTTCATATCTTTCCGATTTGGTATTATACTCAACTCGACTTCCCCAAAAAACGGCGGTGTCGAGAATTATTTCGGCTCCACAGTCACGCATCCACTGGTCGTCACCGCTAGCTTCCCAATAGTACCAAGCGGCGTAGACAATATCTGCGCTGATGTGAATTTCGCGATCGCGGCACCAAATTCTGATATCTTCACCGTAGGGGTCGTTCGGCGGCAACCACCGGGGTGTGACTTCATCTCCTGTACTGGCACTTTCCCAAGCATACATTGCTCCTTTATACCCGTAATGGGCTGCTTTCCGTCTCGCTCCTCCAAGGGTGTGATAGCGGTATGTTAATAGGTTACGGGCTATTTCTGGCTGTGTAAAGTTAAAAAATGGCAGTATAAAAATTTCTGTATCCCAAAATACGTGTCCGCGATAACCGAAGCCGGAAAGGGTTTTGGCGGGGATACTAACTTTATCATCATGCCTAGGTGCGGCTATCAACAGTTGAAAAAGGTTGTATCTAACTGCTAGCTGGGCTTTGACATCGCCTTCTATTAAAATATCGCTTTGCTGCCAAATTTCTTCCCATGCTTTTTCATGGGCATCTACCAATACTGAGTATTCTGGTAGGGTGGCTAGTTTCTCTTTGGCGGCTGTAACGGGATTTTCTACATCTCGTGAAGTAAAAATTGTCACCAATTTCTCTATTATCACCGTTTGTCCGCAGGTGGCAAGGTAGCTGCTGGTGAGGGTGGGATAACCCGGTGGGTTGGTAACTTGCAGTGATGCTTCTGTCCCGGAGATTCTCATGGTCGCTGCCATGCCCAGTTGAATGCGGGTATTACGGGTGCGGAGGTTCAGCCAGATACCTGGTTGGAATTTCCCTTGATCTAATAATTCCCAGTGGTTGAAACCTTCGTTTTCGGGATAGCCGTTGATGCTTGCCTGGACTTCGATTAATCCATCAAAATCTACTGGTGTGATTTGACAGCGGATTGCTAGGATGTGTTCGTCTGCTTTACTTGCAAAGCGTTCAAATTCTAAGTCTACTGTTTTTCCGGTGGGACTTCGCCAACGCAGTTTCCGTTGGAGTATACCTTTTTGGATGTCTAGTTGTCGCTCGTAGGTGATTATCTCTCCTTGTTCTATGCGAAAGCGATCGCTATCTATTGTGATGATGAGGGGTAACCAGTCGGGGCAGTTGGCGAGTTCGGTGTAAACTATTGGTACGTCGTCGTAGATGCCGTGGATGATGCTGACTGGGTTTGCTCTGGTATATCCTTCTTCAAAACATCCCCGTGTTCCGATGTATCCGTTGCCGATGGTGAAGACGGTTTCTCTATGGTGTATTTTTTCTGGCTGGAATTGGGTTTCGCTAAATGTCCAGTCTGTGTAAGTAAATGTATTCATAGGGGTTGTACATAATTAGGGGTGCGTTTGTTGGTTAAATTGAGGATATAGCTATTTTGTTGGTTTTTGGGGTGGTTTTTTTTATTAACCGCGAAGACGCAATAGACGCTTCGTCTTCCGTTTCGGTAGGACGCAAAGGAAGAGAGGGGGACAAGAGGAGGGATTTTCTATTTTTGCATGTGTTTTTCGAGGATTTTTTCGGCTTTTGGTTTGTAGATGAGATGATATATGGTTTCTAGGTAGCGGAGTAGTCCTTCTTGATTTTCTTGGGTTACTAGGTCCCAGAATCCGTAGAGTTTGGCTAGGAGGAGGAGTTTTTTGGTGTGTAGTTGCCAGTTATATTTGTTGTGGACTCGTTGATTTACTTGTTCGGAGATTTGTTGCCAGTATTCTGGGTTGCGATCGCATTCTTCAATAAAGTGTAGTATTTTCTTGGCTGTGCCTTCTAAGTCGGTTGGGTTGAGATGAAATACTTCGTCTGCTTCGTCGAGAATTTCTGCTGAACCTCCAAATTGGGTGGCAAAGGTTGGTACTCCTGAGTACATGGCTTCTAGTATGGTTCTACCGAACGCTTCATAGCTGGCAAAGTGGATAAATATTCCTTGCAGGTCGGCGATCGCTCGATATGCTTCTCCTAAGTCTATGTTCGATAGGCGTATCCCTAACCACCGAATTTTACTTTGGAGGTGATATTCCTCTATTATTTCGTGAATTCTGCTGATTTCTCCCGCTTCTTCGGAGTTTATCGCTTCATCTGGATGCAGTTTCCCGGTGATGAGAACTAAGTTAAAATGCTCTTGTAATGCTGCACTTTTTGCAAAACATTCCACCAATCCTGAGAGATTTTTAATCGAGGTGATGGTGGCTACCGCAAATATTGCTCGTTTGTCTGGATTCTCTAATTTTCCTAAAATTTTCGCTTCTTCACGCTGAAAGAGTAACTCACGGATGCGCTTACGGTTGTTTTCTTCACGCTCAAATGTGTGGGGAAAGAATACTTTCTCATCTACCCCTGGTGACACCATGTTAAATTTGGTACTAAATAAATCAATGCCGTCTACTACATGATATAGTTCGGGCATGGTAAAACATTTATAAGATTCATATTGTCCCATTGTGTCGGGTGTGCCGACAATTTCTTGGTAGGACGATGTGATGATGAAGTCTGCCGCATTCATGCTGATGATGTCGGCGGTGAATTGGGCTGAGAAGTGGTATTGTTCTTCTAAGTCTTGCCAGTATAAGTTGCTAAATAAATGTTTGGGTTTTTCTAAGGAATGGGCAATATTACATTGAGTAACTTTCATCTTCCGTGCCAGGAGAAATGCTACTAAGTTACCGTCGCTGTAATTCCCCATAATTAAATTTGGTCTTCCCCCAAGTTGCGCTAACAGTTGTTTTTCCGCATCTAGGGCAAATGTTTCTAAGTAAGGCCAAATCTCATATTTAGAAATCCAATTTTGGGTAACTTCCGGATTGAATTCCCCAAATGGTACCCGCAATATCCAACCATTTTCTGTGCCTTCAATTTTCTCTTGACGCAAGTCGCAATGTGTCCCTTCACAGTTGGGTATCAGCCTGGTCAAAATAGTCACGTGGGGTTTGATCCCCAATAAACCGAGTCCGGCTGTAATCATTTCTTCTTGAAGTTTGTTTTCCAAGTTCCGTGCTTGTTCCAACACATAAGCAACTTGACTGCTGGTTTCCGGTCTTCCCAACACGTCTTCTTGACCAACCCACCCGTGAATCGAAATCATCACTACCCGAAATACTGCCGGCACCCGAGCAACAAATGCTTCCAGTATACCGGGTTCTGGAGTCTCAATGAGTCTGTCAAGTAATTCTAATGTTTCCCGCACCCTGGATGCTGTGTTACCCCAACCTGGTTCAAATCCGAGTTCCTGTAGTTCAATGCGGAATTTTTCGTAAGATTCTTCTGGTGAAAGCGAGTTTAGAAATTTCAATGCCAGCTTGACATTACTATATAAAGCGTCACCCGACGCCATGCGATTGCCTATTAGTAGGGGAATGCGGTCATACTTCAATCGCTGCAAGGCATTAAATAATACTTCTACCCAATACTGTCGGTCTGTTAACAGTTGGTTACACAAATAGCGGTTGAGGAAAGTTAAACCTTGACCGATGTTTCGGGCGTCATCGATTTGGGGCGAATCCTTGTAAAATGGATGCAAATCTATTTCTAGGATGTGCCGTTGATAGCGGTTAACCAGGCGATCGCGCACATCTAACAAAACTTGGGGTGTCATAACTTCAAAGCTTGTCATATCTGCTGTTAATCGCCAAGCTTCTTGACTGGCAATTCTCGGTCGTACCAGAAACCAACTATTTTCGTCTTCTAAAATTATTTCATGGGTATAGTTTATTAATTTACCCACAGAAGAAGAATGATAAAAGTATGGAGGTTTTTCGGATTGTTCGCAATATTGCCCAAAAGCTTGTACTATTTCGTTTCTCAGAAAATATTTCTTCCCTGAGCCACTTAATATCAACAGCAATTCCCGCAAAGCGGTTTTCTCATCACCATTTAATATCGATTGAACTAGTTCATGCATAGCGAATTCCTCTCTTGAAGTTAAAATTGCTTTCAAAGGAGCGTGTCACCCCTTCTCCCAATCTTGGCAGAGGGACTGGGGGTGAGGGCTTTTGATGTATTTTTATAAGTGACATACTCCCCTCTGTTCTCTTTTTTAGCGATTTTTTTTCGAGATTAACTCACTTAGGTTACCGCATATTTTACTCATTTTCATACTTTATGTTATTAACATTACTCAGTAATGTTGTTCATCTATCTTTGGGTGTGTTTAATTCTAATGCTTGAGTTTCTTAATATTTCTTTGCTCACAAGTTCCTCAAATTGTTTTATTAGTTTAAGAGGGGAGCAAGGTTTTTTTCTTTATTTAACGAGCAAGTACGCCATAGGCGCTGTACGCCTTCTTGAAGGGTAGTACGCCAAGTAAGAAAGAAATAGAGAGATATAGGTAAGGAGTTGGAGAGATTTTGCGTAAATTGTGGAGTCCTTATGAAAAGCCAACATACCCATCCAATCCAAACTGAAATTGCACTCGGGTTGGTGTTTCTGTTGTTGACGGTTGTGGGAATGACAGGTTGGTGGACAAAGCAAGCAACCCAACAGCCGATTGGTTCACGACAAGAGTTAGTCCAACTGCAACCCCAAACTTATTGGTTGCTAACTGAAAATGAGCAAACTCGATTAGTACCGCTTCATTTTGCTGTCAATAGTGGCTCAAAGCAAGAGGCATTAAAAGCTGCTTTGAATAATCTCCTGAATAATCCTCAAACTCACAAATTAAGTACGACAATTCCGGCTGGTACTAAATTACTAGATTTGCGAGTTACGAATGAGGGAATTTACGTAAATTTGTCGGATGAATTTAGTTTGGGTGCTGGTACTACTTCGATGATATATCGGCTGGCTCAGGTGCTATATACCGCTACCAGTCTTGACCCTGAAGCCAAAGTTTATATTTCTATTGCAGGGCAATTAATAGATGAAAATTATCCCCTGGCTGGTGTTGGTTTAGTTTTGACTGAGCCGATGACACGAGAGCAGTTTTTGGAATATTTATAACAAATGAAGGAAGAAGGAAGAAGGAAGAAGGAAGAAGGAAGAAGGAAGAAGGAAGAAGGAAGAAGGAGGTTTTATGGGGGAAAAACCGACGACTCTGAGAGCGGTCGGGGTCTTAAAAAGTTTATTTGAGGATGAAATAGGACTCAGGACTATCTAAATACACGATAACCCGATTTCTTGAAGAAATTGGGTTATTTAAATTGAATGAAGGAAGAAGGAAGAAGGAAGAAGGAGGTTTTATGGGGGAAAACGGACGACTCTGAGAGCGGTCGGGGTCTTAAAAAGTTTATTTGAGGATGAAATAGGACTCAGGACTATCTAAATACACGATAACCCGATTTCTTGAAGAAATTGGGTTATTTAAATTGAATGAAGGAAGAAGGAAGAAGGAAGAAGGAGGTTTTATGGGGGAAAAACGGACGACTCTGAGAGCGGTTGGGGTCTTAAAAAGTTTATTTGAGGATGAAATAGGACTCAGGACTATCTAAATATACAAAAACCCGATTTCTTGAGGAAATCGGGTTATTTATTTTAAATCAAATGAAGGAAGAAGGAAGAAGGAGGTTTTGTGGGGGAAAACGGACGACTCTGAGAGCGGTTGGGGTCTTAAAAAGTTTATTTGAGGATGAAATAGGACTCAGGACTATCTAAATATACAAAAACCCGATTTCTTGAAGAAATTGGGTTATTTATTTTAAATCAACTGATTATGTATTATTTGTGACGGTTTACTTTGAGGAGATAGCGAAGTTATTTCATACAGCAGGGATGCTTTGATCCCTTGTCAGGGGATCAAGATATTGATTTGCGAGTATTAATCAAAACTTATTTAAAAATAAATTCCTTATATATACTTGTGGCTAACTAGTATTAAGAAATCCTTATTAATAAACATTGCGCAGGCTTGATTTAATTGCTAGAGTGTGGTTGCAATGAGTCAGGTGAAGGCTCGTATTTAGGAGAACTGCTGATGTGTTCCTTTGAAAATCCTTTGTAAAGGCTTAGTTCCGTTGATTATTTGTTTTACCCTGTGCCGAGACGGAAGAACAATGCGGTAAGACATAGATTCTGGAGGTTAAAACCAATGAATATTCAAGGTAAAGTAGCTCTGATTACTGGAGCTTCTCGTGGGATTGGTCGTGCGATCGCACTAGAATTAGCCCAATGCGGGATGAAGCGATTGATACTCGTAGCACGCGATCGCCAAAAGTTAGCTGAGGTAGCGAAAGAAATCGAGGGGATGGGTGTAGAAGCTGTCATCATGGCAGTAGATTTGACTCAGCCAACTGCGGTAAATATTGCCATTGCCCAAGTTTGGCGGAATCATGGGCCAATTAATTTACTGGTCAATTCTGCTGGTGTGGCTTACCAAACTTCGTTTTTGCAATCTAAACTGCCTCAGATGCAAGAAGAACTTTCTCTTAATTTATTAGGAACGTACACCCTGACTCATCTGATTGCTCGACGGATGGCAAGCCAAAGGGATGGGACGATTGTAAATGTGTCGAGTTTGATGGGTAAGGTGGCTGCACCGACAATGGCAACATATTCAGCCACTAAGTTTGCAATCTTAGGGTTTACCCAGGCCTTACGTCGCGAACTTGCGCAATACAATATCAGGGTGAGTGCATTACTACCTTCCCTGACGGATACAGATATGGTGCGTGACTTAAAAATATTTCGCTGGGTGATAACGATGACTCCCCAACAAGTGGCACAAGCACTGGTCACGGGATTGCGTCATGATGCACCGGAAATTTTGGTTGGATGGCAAAGTCATTTGGCTGTTTGGTGTCAACGTCTTTCTCCTTGGTTGCTGGAGATGATTTTACATCTAGCGACACCCCGGCCTGAAGAACTGGGTTTATTGACTAGATTCCGTCGTTTTAGCGATGGGTTTTTGTCGAAAAATATGCTTTCTTTCGTGTCTGCGATGAGGTTCTGATTAATTTCCACCCCTGATATCAAGTTCGGATGATTAGTTGTAATACCCGTATACACAACCAAGGTCACCCCTTTATCCCCTCCCGGTAAGTATACCTATCCTGTACACAGTCGTAAAAATTCCTTCTTCGTGTCCTACCCTCCGGGAGCGCTCCGTTTATGTGTTCTTTGTGGTTAAGAACATATATTCTTTTTTAACCACGAAGAACGCGAAGGACACGAAGAAAGAAAATAATGGAACAGGAATTATGAGTCATTTACCGGACTTGATATTATATCCCGCGATCGCGTAGCTTTATGAGTGTTGAGTGGGGTTCTTGCAAACAAAATGAAAAATAAATGATTAATTAACCGTAGGGTAGGATACGGATGGATGATGAAAATGACTACTGGTTTTCTCTGTGCCATTCTGTTGCTTGTTGCTGGATGGTTTGTAATTCTCCTTCATCCATTCGGTCGAGGTTTGCCAAAATAAAGCTCATCCTTCCTTGGGATTGCAGTTTTTCTCGATGACGAGCTAAGAAGTCCCAGTAGAAGAAGTTGAAGGGACAGGCTTTTTCCCCTGTGCGTTCTTTGGGATTGTAAACGCAACTTTTACAATAATCGCTCATCTTATTTACATAATTTCCCGATGCGGCATAAGGTTTTGAGGCTAATATTCCTCCATCTGCAAATAACCCCATCCCGATGACGTTGGTTTGCATTACCCAATCGTAAGCGTCGATGAAGGCAGAGTGAAACCAATTCTCAACTTCTTGGGGTGAAAATCCAGCGATGAGAGAAAAATTACTCAATACCATTAACCGTTGGATATGATGGGCGTAACCGATATCTTGCACTTGGGTGAGAATTTGGTGTAGACAATTCATCTTTGTCTCACCATTCCAGAAAAATTCTGGTAGGGGTTGGGTGTGGTTGAACCAATTTTTTTCGGGATAATCTGCACTGACGTATTCATATATACCGTGCATATATTCCCGCCAACCCATCACCTGACGGATGAAGCCTTCGACGCTGTTGAGGGGGAGTTGTTTTTCTTGATATGCTTGTTCTGCCTTTTTGACAACTTCTAATGGTTGCAGTAATCCAATATTTAGGTACGGGGATATCATGGCATGCCACATTGTTTCTTCCCCTGTGACCATTGCATCTTGATAGGGACCAAAATTTGGCAGACGATTTTCGATGAACCAGTCTAATACTTGCAATGCATCTTTGCGAGTCACTCCCCAACGAAAATTTTCTAATTCGCCATAGGTTGGGATCGTGAGAGAATTGACGTATTCAATTACATCAGTTGTTATCGCATCTGGTTCAAACCATTTTGCTGGAGGTGTATTTAATCTACCTTTTGGCGGTTGACGGTTTTCTTTATCTAAGTTCCACTGTCCGCCAATTGGTTTATCTCCTACCATCAATATATCAAAGCGTCGTCTTCCTTCTCTGTAAAAGTCTTCCATCAACATCCGCTTGCGAGGTTTTGCCCATTTTTGGAATTCTTCGCTACTCCAGAGGAAATGGTTGTTGGGGATCGTGGTAATTTTACAAGGTAATTCTAATTTCTGAATTAATTGGCCAAATGGTTTATCTGTTGGTGCCATCACCCGCAGTTCTGTAATTTTATGCTCTTTTATCCACTCGATTAGGGGTTGTGTAAAATTCTCAGCTGTTTTATAGGTGACTGAATGACCCAATTGGCGCAATTCCTCGGCAAAATGGCGCATTGCTGACCAAATTAATACTAGCTTTTGTTTGTGGTAGGGACGTGCTTGGACGTGATGCAGCGATTCGATGAATATTACTGGGCTATTTTTTTGTAGTGCTGCTTGTTCTGTCGAAAGTTGATCCCCTAATATCCAAACACCGATGGTCATAGTTGTTTATTTATATTCTAATTTAGTCTCACGCACTAGATCGAATGAAATGCGACAATGATGATGTAGAAGCAAGGGATTAGAATCGCTATGCTGACAACTGGAATCCGTTTGCAATTAGAACCTGGTGAAAAAGTAACTCTCCAGCCGATATCTTGGCAACGGTTTGAGGGGATTTTAGCTGAGTTAGGAATGCAGCGTGCTTCGAGAATTGCCTATGCCAATGGGATTTTAGAAATTATGGCACCTTTACCAGAACATGAACGCTCCAAGGTATTGCTAGCCGATTTAGTAAAAATTATTCTCAAATACCAGAAACGTGCTTGGGAACCTTTGGGTTCGACTACTTTCAAACGTCAGGGGATGGCTGCTGGTATTGAACCTGATGATTGCTTCTACATCGAAAATTATAAGGCTGTTATTGGTAAGGAACGGGTCGATTTATCCCAAGTTCCACCACCCGATTTAGCGTTAGAAACTGATGTGACTTCCAAAACGGAACTTGATGCCTATGAAGCGTTGGCTGTTCCTGAGCTATGGATTTACACTGCTGAGAAGTTAACTATATATATATTGGTTGCTGGTAAGTATGTCAAGTCTCTAATTTCTCCAACTTTTCCTGTGATCGCTGTTGTGGAAATTATCCCTCAATATATGCAACGTGCCAAGGTTGTTGGTGTGAGTCAGACTCTAGAAGAATTTGAGGCCTTGATTAACAGTTCAAAATAGCCTGTAGGCACAATACATGAATTGTGCCTATATCTATTACACGAGATTCAATCTACCCTCTTACTCAACGGAATCGAGTCTCCACTCTTGCCTGAGCAATTCCTGGTATGTGGCATCTTTAACCATCATCTGCTGGTACAGCATCAGCAAAAAATCCTGGGCTTGTTCCCGAGACATCTGCTCTACTTGATTGGCAAAGCTTCTAATACTAAATTCTTGCTCTAAAGATAATTTCATGTGCTGATTCATAAGTTTGCAATTAAGTAGTCGAAGTAACCGCCAACTTCCCGAGCGTCTTCCGCTGACATCATCGAAGTAGTGACACTCTTCATAGCTCTAGCACTTTCGGCAACCGCTTCAATCGGTGTCCCGAGAGATTTGTACATTTGGCGAACACCTATGACTCCAATTTCTTGAATCGGTGCTGAATCACCCGCTACAACGCTGTAAGTAATTAAACGGAGATAATAATCCATGTCCCGCAGGCAGGTTGCAGTCATTTCTTGACCGTAAGCATTACCACCGGGAGAGACAATGTTTGGATATCTTTGAAATAATTGGTTTCCAGCTTGCTTAACTATGCGATGCCGATTTTCGGTTAATGTTTGTACAAGTTTGACCCGACGCTCACCACTGGCAATAAACTCCTTAATCCCTGCCAGTTCTCCAGGGGTCAGAAACCGAGCATCAGCATCTGCGTTGAGAATCGACTTCATGACAATACTCATTATATTATTCCTTCAAAAATTGAATTACGTGAACTCAGTTGTTTTCTTTACTAAGTTATCGAACCGATTTGAGGTGATTGGATACAGAAGTTCGGCTAACTCCATCAGGTAGGATTGCCCCACTCAGGTAAGCTTGACTCAGATTTACATCAGTTATATCTACAGCACTCAGGTCGGCTCCCTGTAAGTTGGTTTCAGTTAAATTAGCTCCTGTGAGGATGGCTCCAGTGAGATTGGCATTACTCAAATTCGCTTTGTCCAGCTTGGCCCCACTGAGGTTGGCACCACTTAGGTTAATTCCACTGAGGTTTGTTTTCTTCAGGTTCGCTGCAATTAAGTTTAGACCCTTAAAATCTCTTTGTCCGGCTGCATATCTACTCAAAAATTCATTGGCATCCATTTTGGTTGCCTCGCTACGTGTAGCGTCATCGCTGTCTCTTCATTGTAACAATATTTTTACAATCTTGACAGAAGTGTAGTTTGTGGGAGATTGATATAAACGAATTAACCTATATCTCTATGGCTATATAACCATAAACCATGAAAATATTTGCGGAAACTTTTATGGTGGTGGTGAATTCATAAATGGTACCCCTCTTTTTGCCTGTGTCCAAAATATGTTAATCAAAAATTTTCAAGTTATTTTTGCGATCGCGTAGCGTCTCCGAAGGAGAATCGCACTTGTGGGTGTGAGTTTCTCGCAAGTTGGATATAGCCAAACTCCTAAATCTGAAGAAGTTGCTACACTGCGGAAACAAGGGCAAACTGGGTTAGAAACATTTCTTCAGAAGAATCAAAATCAATTAAACTCCCCCAAAATCCGTGCAGCTTTAGATACTCTTTGTCAGCAGCGGGATTGCTACGCCTCGAAGTTGTACTGGTATACTGATTTAGAACAGGCGAAAGAGAAAGCCAAAGCTACTGGTAAACCGATTTTATCTTTGCGGTTGCTGGGTAAACTCGACCAAGATTTGAGTTGTGCGAACAGTCGCTTTTTTAGAGTTGCACTGTATCCGAATGCAGAAATTTCCAAGCTACTGCAAGACCGTTATATTCTCCACTGGCAATCGGTACGTCCTGCTCCAAAGGTGACGATTGATTTTGGTGATGGACGGAAATTGGAGAGGACAGTTACAGGTAACAGCATTCACTATATATTAGATAGTTCCGGTCGTCCGATTGATGCGATTCCTGGATTGTACGGTCCCAAGGCTTTTTTGCGTCAGTTGCAAACTTCTGAAGTGGCTGTGAAGGAATATAGTAAACTTTCTCCTAAACTTGGGGAAGCTTTTTTAAGAAAATATCATAGCGATCGCCTAAATTCGCTGCAATCTCAGTTAGCTGTAGATTTATCTAAATTGGGTATCTCGTCTTCTCCCAGATTGGGGATTTCAAACAATTCAACTCAACCACCGAGTGCAACTGCAGCAGGTTCTATAGCTATTAGTAAGATGAGGGTGGAAAATCCTCTTTTGAATAAGAACGCAGAAGTTAGCGATGAAGCAACTTGGAATCGGATAGCTCAACTATATATTAATGATGCAAAGCTAGATAACAACAGTATCTCATTAATCAAAGCGAAAAAATCCCCGAGTGCGAACCCAGATGAACTTGTTCGCAATTTTGAAGCGGCAATGGCTTTAGATACCGTCAGGAACGAGTATATGCTGCATCGCCAACTTCATCAATGGTTTATCCAGGGTTCTCAAACTCAGAATGTGAATGCGCTGAATGAAAGAGTTTATTCTCAACTTTTCTTAACTCCTAATTCTGACCCTTGGTTGGGTCTTTCCCCGAATAACAGTTACAGTGCGATTGATAATGATGGTATTCGGTAAAAAATAAAAATAAAATCCCCTTGCAAATTGAGATTTATCCTTTTCTATCACAAAATGTTATATGCTTTACATATAAAGCTTTTCAGCCTATTTCATCGCCCCTCAGGATTAAACTTCAATTTCTAATTGCCGATGTATCACTGATAACAATCACAGCCGTCCCAATTCCCGCAAGTTTTTTAAGTCCAGTTCAAAATCTTCAACTTCGTAGGAGTAAAGTGGGATATTACGCTGTTTGAGAAGCTGACGAAAAGCGTTGGTTTGCATTTGCGCAAGTTGGCACGCATAGCCCAAGGTTAAGCGACCTGTACCGAACAGGTGTAGTGCTATTTCTTGGCGAAACTCACTCTCTGTAAGCCCAGATGCTTGTAAGATATCGTCTAAAATAATAACGCTCATAGCAAGGTTTTCTCACCAATCATTCTTTCAGGATAGCTCAAGAAACCTTTTTGTATAACTGGAACTTTACCGTATTGTGAGGAGTTTAGGGTGATGACCCTTGAAGCACTCGAAGAATTTGTGATTGAAGTGGTAAATAATCAACTAAATCGTAGAACACACCCTCAAAAAGATGAACGGTCTTGTGAGGAAGTTTTGGCAACAATGGATAGAATTCGCTGGACACCACCACCTGGTTCACCTACGACATTAGAATTGCTACGAGAGGAACGTGACTTCTAATGTCAAGTCTTCCTCTGCGAAGCCATGAAGCAAGTCGAGTAAGGAAGTACGCTTATTAACGTCAAGATGTAGAGGTGCCTCACTCAACTCTCGATCACTATAACTCTTTTCAGTCCCTGGCTATCAATGCATTCCTTAAATGCGGAAATGTCAGATGAAGACGTGAATATTATATTTGACATCTTCCACTATAGAAAAAATCAAGATTATGGCAAGATGGCTTAATCGTCGATTTAATCAGCTAATTCTCAGCGGTTGTTGTCTATTGCTGGTCATTGCCTGCAACAGTTCCCATCTAACCCTGACTAAACCAGATATAAAATCCGGTGTAAAAATCTTCAAAGTTGCGACAGACCCGACTTTTATCCCCTTTGGATTTCAAGCCCCTAATGGTAACTTAGAAGGTTTTGATATTGATTTAATGAATGCAATTGCTAAAGTAAGCGGGTTAGCAGTTCAGTTTGAAAGTTTATCCTTTGACGGGATGATTTCTACTTTGATTGCAAACAGAGTCGATGCAGCAATTAATGGCATTACAATCACTCGTGAACGGCTCAAAAGTATCTCTTTTTCCCGACCTTATTTAAAAGCTGGATTAGCAATTGCAGTTAAAGAAAATACCCAAGATATTCAAGGCTTAAATAATCTCAAAGGCAAAAAAATTGCCGTGCAAATTGGTACTCCTGGTGCTGATTTTGCCAAAACTATCCCAGATGCCAAAATTAGTACTTTTAATTCAGGAACTGAATTTTTCCAAGAATTGAGTAATGGCAATGTTGATGCAGTATTATGCGATGCTTTCGCTACTTCATACGCCATTAAAACAGGCAGTCTCAGAAGAATTCAAGTAGTTGGTCAATTACTTACAGAAGAATATTACGGCATTGCTACACCTCAAAATTCTCCTAACTTGGGCATTATTAACAAAGGTATCGGCACTCTGTTAGCAAATGGTACTTATAACCAAATCTACCAAAAATGGTTTCAATCTCAACCTCCACAGTTACCAGAATCACTGCCAAATTAGTTATAGGACTTACGCTAAACATAACGAATGTAGTGGTAATACCCTGCGGGATGGCTTCCTTCGCCAATATGTAGGCGTTTCGCCTTGCGTAGCTATTACCACTACGGTTCTGGGGCTTTTCAGACAATACGAGCGTAAGTCCTAATAAAACAGAAAACAAGCCTGTGAAAAAGTCATATTATGAAGACTTGAGGAATTTATCTAAGGAACAACAACTTTTCGCTCCCGTCGTTCCGCTTATGCTCTATTTTATGCTAAAAACACACTTGGAGTAATATTAAAACGTGCGCCAAGTTTCTTCGCATGAGTTTTGCTAATCTCGCGTTTACCATTGATAACTTCAGAAGCAATACCACTTGAACCAAATACATCTAGCAAATCTGTTTGCTTTAAGTCGTTAGCTTCTATTAAGTGTAGTAACCGACTGTGAGGAGTAGATAAATTTTGTAATGGGTAATTTTCTGCTTCAAATTTTTCAATTAGAATTATAAATAAATCATAAATCTGGTCTTCTTCAATTGTTAAATTTTCTTTGTACATTAAAGCTTCAACAATGGAAAGTGCTCTTTCGTATTCCTCTTTCGTGTTAATTGCTCGTGGCAGCGCTTCCTTTAAAAGATTAGCGTAAACTTCGCGATTAAAAGTAAGGGTCATTTTTCCACTCATCCTTATCATATTCAGCGTGCGTTAAAAAATACTTAAAATAAATAGTTTGTTTTACATAGTTGATGCCTACTATCAGTCGATAGCGGTTCCCTTTTATATTGAAAACAGTAAAGTTTCCAACTGCCTCGGCTGAAGTATATAATTGTTGCACCTCTGTTAAAGTTTGCCAAGTCGCAGCTTTGACCAGTGTATACCAGTCTTCAATTTGAACGCTAACATCAGGATACTTAGCAGCTACTTCCCGTAACCGACTGATTGCAATTAAATGCATTTAAAAAAGCAGGTGAGATTTATATATTCTCTCATTTTGAGAGTAGGGAGTCAATAGGGAAGTGTTTTGCCATGCGTTGTCCTTGATGTCTTAAAGACGTTCAAAAATCCTTCAAGCGTATTAATCACAACCGCGCGAATTCCCGCAAGTTTTTTAAGTCCAGTTCAAAATCTTCAATTTCGTAGGAGTAAAGTGGGATATTACGTTGTTTGAGAAGCTGACGAAAAGCGTTGGTTTGCATTTGCGCCAGTTGGCACGCATGCGTATTCGGCGAACTAATGGCAATTACTGGCGCAGCGAACATGACAAATCGTCTTGCCAACGGCTATCAAATACCAGTTGACGAAGTATTCAAAACGTAAAATAATGACAATTTATAGAGTTTGTTGATTGTTTCACGATACGGCGAAACTTGTTGACGGTATGGTTAAGTTTCATTTAATACGCTGCTGCTTAAACCATGCTTGGAGAACGTTGCCAGCCATCTTTCGCTTCCGTCTTGCGGTAGGAGGGGTGATAATCGGCAAAAAAGGCATGGGGTGTAAGTTGATACGCGCTTTGGATATAGAACTCAAATACTTAATGCTCAAGCTTGTAAGCTGCAGAATGCCCAATAACAAGCACGATAGAGCTTTAAGTATCGATCATACTCACGTACTTAGATACTCAAATATGAACTCTCATTATAGGTATCGCTTGTTAAGGTTTACTCCACAGCCGAAACCCAAGTGCTAACGGCGTAACGAATTCTACGCTCCGTGCCCTTGTACTAAATATAGTTGAAGCAGCAGGCATCTTTGCTCTATAATTTAAAGAATATTGGCTATTAAATAATAATTTTTAATGAAGTTTTAGAAGAATAATATTAGTGTGAATACAGTTTAATATTTAGCGACAATTATGTTTAGATATTGTCATTCCTACCTTAAAAAAATAATTTATGAGTTTTGAAGATATTGCCAAGAAAGTCGTTGAAGCAGCAGCAGAAAAAACTGTAGAAAAAGCTACGGGTATTAATGACCTAAAAACGGTAAGAGCAGTAGTAGAGACTGGTGCTGCGGCAGGAGCAGCTGTTAGCGCCGCTACAGGGTTATCTGTTGCAGCAACTTCGGGTGCTGGAATTACTTCAGGCCTAGCTGCGGCAGGCGGTGTTGTTGGTGGTGGTATGGCGGCTGCTCCTGCGGTGCTGGCAGCAGGACCGGCTTATGCTGGGGCAAAGATACTTAATAACACTTTGTTTAAAGACGAGCCAGATTTGTCTTCTGAAGAACGTGATGCCCGTGCAAATGCGAGAACAGCTACAAACATTGCAGCTACAGCAGGTGTGGCAGGTGCTGGTCTTGTGACGGTAGCTGGTGGTGCAAGTGGTGCTGCAATTATGAGTACACTTGCTGGGGTTGGTGGTCTTGTAGGCGGAGGTGCAATCGCAGGTACTGCCATAGTTGCAACTGCTCCTATTCTTGCGGCAGGGGCTATCGGATACGGGATATATAAACTTTTTGGTGGTAAAAAATAATAGCCTTAACTTACTTTAAAAAGGTAAAAATAAAAAGAAAATCCCATAAATTTATAGGTTTTAAACCCTTTTTATTTTTTCTTTCTTTTTATTTGTTAGGTTATCGAAACAAATTAAACACTTGCGTCATCATTTTTATTATCTTTTATAATATTTAACATTTGGAGGAAATTTTGAAGTTTTAAGTCGTTCAAATTCAATGATACTGAAGTTTCAATAACTAAATCTCCTTGTTTAAGATTAGTTGTTAAAGTAGAACCTTTTTCAAGATTATGGAAAAGACTATCTAAAAGCTGTGATTGATTTCGAGGCAGAGTATAGTAAATCTTATTTTTTTCAACTTTAACCCCTTGTGGTAAAGCCCCATTCGGAATTTTTCCTCCTAGAAACATATTCCAGCTAGCAATAAGATAACGATAAACTATAGAGTCACTATCAAACTGAGGTGGTTTTAATAAGCGAAGCTCACCTTCAATATCTTTTTCACCAAGAGTTATTTTCTCTGGAGTAAAATGTAATTGAACTTGAATTTGCTGATGTTCTATTATGGCAATAAGTCCCTCATCAGAATCGGGTTGTAAACTTTTTACTTTTTCAACTCTGGATTGCGCTTGTTGACAAAGAAGTAAAACCGTTTTTTTCTTCAAGGTTAATTGTTTAGCTTCTGAACTAAACGTCACATATTCTTCCAGAGTTTTTTGTAGAACTTTTCTAGATTTTTGAAATGTTGCTGTAATTTTATTAAATATGCTCATCTTTAGTTAATTAAATCAAGATAGAATTACTCCGTTTATGGATAAATTTTGATTGCAGTTGAAATTCCTTAGTAGTATTCGTGTAAGTCCTACCAAATTGTAAAGTAGTAATCAAGACTTGCAATATCCGATTAGGAGACTTTCTGTAAATATACGTACTTATCAATTTAAATTATGGGGCTAATTCAAATAACATCTTTTCCTTGCTAATAGTTCGTTTATTTAGCATAGCTAACATTCAAAACTAAAAGCAACCGTATTTACTCAGTAAATAGTTTTGTACTATAAAGCTACAAAGCCACAAAACCATGTTATCTCGTTTCGCTACTCAGTAAAAACCCTTAATTTCGACTTTCTCGGCGTTACCAATGGAAGCACTTTACAGCCCAATCGACTGTAGCATCCAGGTTAGTCCGTAAGTTGTCGAGATCCCCTTTTTCTTTAAGAAGTCGGGGATTTAAATTTTCAGTTAACTTTATAAACCATGCTGCTTAAACCATGCCTGGAGACGTTTCCAGCCATCTTTCGCTTCCTTCTCGCGGTAGGAGGGGCGATAATCGGCAAAAAAGGCGTGGGGTGCATTGGGGTAAACAACGATTTCGGATTTGCTGCTGCTGGATTTGAGCTTTTCCCTCATTTGTTCAACTGTGTTGACAGGAATACCCGTATCCTGACCGCCGTAGAGTCCGAGAATTGGGACTGTCAGCGTAGAAGCAATATCAACGGGATACCTGGGCTGAAGTTCGGTAGCATCGCCTACGAGTCGCCCGTACCATGCCACTCCTGCTTTTAACTTAGGATTATGTGCTGCATATAACCAAGTAATCCGACCACCCCAGCAAAAACCCGTAATACCGACTTTCTCGGCGTTACCTTTGGATGACTTTACAGCCCAATCGACTGTAGCATCAAGGTCAGATAACACTTGAGCATCCGGCACTTTAGCAACAATCGGACGAATTTCGTCAACACTGCTTAACTTCAAGACATCACCCTGACGGATAAATAATTCGGGTGCGATCGCTAAATATCCCAACTTGGCAAAGCGACGGGCGACATCTTGAATGTGTTCGTGTACACCAAAGATTTCCTGGATTACCAGGACAATTGGGAAGTTGTCTCCCGTATTGGGTTGCGCTCTATAAGCAGGAATTTCGCCATCTTTAACGGGAATTTTCACCGCACCCGCAACCAATCCTTTGGCATCTGTGGTAATAACTTTGGCGGAAACGGGCTGTACTGCCAGAGCAAACCCGGTTGCTAGGGTCGCAGTTGCGATAAATTCGCGGCGTGTTATATCTTTTACCATTTTTAGTTTGAGTTATGTTTTAAACGCTAAGGAACGCTAAGGTAAGCGCAGAGTTCCGCAGAGCCATTTTTGGGGAGAGGTTTAAATGACTAATAACTAATAACTAATCAAAACGTCTCCACCCAAGGACGTAATTCTATTTCCCATGTCCAAGCACTGCGAGGTTGACGGAGAATGTTGAGATAGGTTTGGGCGATACTCCTTCGGAGTCGCCAAGGGCGATCGCATCTGGATCGAGATAGCTATCGGGCTTATGTGCTGGTTCCACACGGGTATCAGAACGAATTGCCCCATCAATCACAAAATGTGCCACATGAATATTCTTAGGAGCTAGTTCGCGGGCAAAGGATAATCAAGTGGGTTACAACTTACAAACCTCTATCAAAAGGCATGTTGTAACCTTGGATTAATTCTTTAAATTAAAACTGCATATTGCTTGTAGTTCTGCTTAAGCGCCAAATTACAAATTATGTCTAAAATTCATGTTAACGGGATTGATTTGTTTTATGATGTTCAAGGAACGGGCGAGGCTTTAATATTAATTGCTGGATTTGACTGCGATACCTCGTACTGGTCAGCAGTGATGCCGACGCTCGTAAATAAATACCAAGTAATTCGATTCGATAACCGAGGAGTAGGACAAAGTTCTGCACCGGATAGTGCATACAGTATTAAGCAAATGGCTGATGATACAGCAGCACTACTTAGTTCTTTAGGAATTACCACAGTTCATGTAGCAGGTCATTCTATGGGTGGGCAAATTGCTCAGGAATTAGCTTTGGCACACCCAGAAAAAGTAAAAAGTTTAATACTACTTTCATCCTGGACAAAAGGTAATGCTAAGTTCAATTCGCTGATTGAAATGTTTGGCGACTTACCTAAAAGGAAATTCAATACAGAAGAAACTCCAAAAACTTGACCAGTCACGGCTGTATTCAACCCCAAATATAATTCCAGGAGCGGTATCACCCGACCTGGAATTTATATAGTTGTGCTAGAGCGTTTTTAAAACCTCAAGATTAAGCTCCAACTTTTCCCCCAACCACAGCGAATGTACTGCATGGTCAGCCAATGCATCACCTGTATTCGGATGAACAAGAACATCTAATCCCTGACGATGCAGCATTAACCAGGGGACAACCTCAGCAAATTGATTTGGTGAGAATGCAACTTGATACATAGATTTTGGGTGGGGTCCAACGAGTTCATCACGCCAGCGTCCAAGCTGCACCTCAAATAAGGTGCCCAATTCTTCGCGGACATGGGCAGCAGCTTCACGAGTTTCAGTATCGTAATAGACATGAGCGTGAAAACTAGCGATTGCAATGGTATCTTCTGTCATTTGTTTATAGCGCAGAGTGTCAAAAATATTGTCTGAATCCAACATATATTCATCTGCTTCTAATCGCTGCCTAATTATCTTGCTGAGTTGGTCGAATCAGAATTTCATTTACATTAACGTGAGCAGGTTGTGTCACAGCATAAACTATAGCTGCTGCAATATCCTCGCTTTGCAGAGGTGTTATTGCCTTGCGTCGTTCTTCAATACGTTGTTTGCTAATCGGGTCAGAAATCAGGTCGCTAAATTCTGTATCTACCAAGCCTGGTTCGACGATAGTAACGCGGATGTTGTCCTTGTAAACTTCCTGTGGCTTCATAGTCACATATGACAACCTCATTAAATAAGTTTACACAGGCTTGTAAATAAATTACATAGGACTGCTATATTTATTTACGTAAATTGTGCTGTGTCCTGAGTTGTCAGTAATCACTTGGAATAAATAATGAACTTTGAAGAAGGACTACGAATTTTAGATGCAGCTATTTTCAGCAAAATCAACAGACATCTCAAAGATGTGGAAATAATAGTCCTGAAAGGCTCGTGGCAAGGTTCAAATTATGATGATATTGCCAGCCATGAAGGTTATGCAGCCAAATATCTCCGGCAAGATGTCGGTTTCAAACTGTGGAAGTTACTTTCAGATGCACTAGGGGAAGAGGTTAATAAGACTAATTTTCGTGCAGCAGTAGAGCGTTCCCGTAGTGTATCCTTTGAAGAATCGCGCTCTAGGAGTACAAATATTCTGCCAATCGAAATGCAGCATTTAGAGTCTTTGCATACAACAGACTCTAGTACTAATAATTTTGTACCAGAATATCCAGAAGGGTCAGTACCTCAAAATTCTTTATTTTATGTCCAGAGGCAGATTGACACGCGCTGCTATGAGAAAATTCTCCAATCTGGTTCCCTAATTCGTATTAAAGCTCCCCATCAAATGGGTAAAACATCCTTGCTCAACCGAATTATTGCCCACTCGAATCAGCAGAGATACAACACAGTACGTCTAAATTTTTTGCAAGCAGAAGCAAAAATTTTTAGCAATTTGGATAATTTTTTGCGCTGGTTTTGCGATTATGTTAGTTACAAATTAAAATTACCTTCTTTATTAAATGAGTCTTGGGATGAATACAGAGGTAGCATTATTAATTGCACCACATATTTTGAAGACAATATTTTAATGCCAATTAACAATAATTTAGTTTTGGCATTAGATGAAGTAGATAGAATCTTTCAGTATTCTGAGATTTCCCAAGGTTTTTTTTCAATGTTACGTAGTTGGCATGAGGAAGCTAAAACTGTAGATATTTGGGAAAATTTACGGTTAATTGTGGTAAATTCGACTGAAAATTATGGGTCATTAGATATAAATCAGTCACCCTTTAATGTTGGTTTAGTAGTTGAATTGGCAGAATTTACTCAAGAACAAATAGAAGATTTAGCCCAACGTCATAAGCTTGATTATAATCAAACCCAAGTGCAGGAATTAATGTCTATGCTTGGAGGTCATCCACATTTAATTAGATTAGCACTTTATCATCTTGCGCTTGGAGATACAACCATAGATAAATTACTGCAAGATGCTCCTACAAACGCTGGAATATATGAAGAATATTTACGCCGATATTTGAATACTTTTAAAGCAAATAATAAACTAGCTGAGGCATTTTTTGAAGTAGTTAATGCGACCGAAGCAGTCGGGATAGAGACAATGCAGGCATATCAGTTATATAGTATGGGACTCGTTAAGAGAATTGGTGATAAACTAGTCCCACGCTGCCAGTTATATCAGCAATATTTTCGGGAACACTTGGGAGCATCCCAATTTTGCCAAAATATGAATTGTCATTCTAAGCGTAGCGAATAAACTTGAATTTGCAAGATGCTTTACTTCGCTACCGACGACCTTCAGCATGGCAAATTGAGATGCTCCCAAACACTTGAATAATTAGCATTAATAAATGAGCTAGTTTTCTATACTCATTCTTTTTTACGCAAAAGCTTGCAAGCAAGCTATTGCTCAATTATCGAGGAACGGGAGGGGGAGGAAATAGTTGTATGTTAATATTGTTAGGGAATGGGTCACTTACTGCTTGAGTACTAACGATTCGACCAGCTTGAGCGCTAATTTGAAAACTACTTGCTCCGTAAGCTCCTATCTTAGGAATATAATTAAATCCTAAATTATAGCTACAACCTTCACTAAGATTATTACCTTTAAATAAAGAACCTTGACTAACATCCCTCTCTTTAGGAATACTAAATTTATTTGGCTCAGGTTTAGTTGGAATAAACTCTTTCAGAGTAACATAGATTTGAGTGCAAGGAATATTATCGACTCTAGTATCTCCTTTTACTATATTTACACTAATTTGAGTATTGGGTGTATTTCTCTTTATAGTGTCTCGTGGTCTAGCATTAACTTGAGTTGTAAAGCTAGCTAACACAGTATATGTTAAAGCCGTCATTAAGGTTGGTAAAACTAATAGTTTCATCCAGGACATATAAATCTCCGATAATTTGTAGAAGTGAATAATTATTGATGTTCCTAATCTGGGAGATATTTGTACTTATTCAATTTCTCCAACGACCATAAAATTGCACAAAAATTCGAGATCGCTCTCATCCCCAATCTGAATGTTTTGAGCTACAAATGTAACCAAAGAAAAACTCTCCACATCCTGGTAATCAATATTCCAAAGTGCAAAAATCGTGCCAGAACCTTGCTTGCTATGAACAGTGGCAGTCACAACAGGTTCGCTGAGAAATCTCGGTAATCGAATCTGGGCTTGACGAACATGTTTAGCACTTTCTAGAAGAACCATTTTAGTTGTTCCAGATAAAGAAACGGTGTTTCCCATCTGGATAATATATTGATAGTCGTAGGTCATATGTACTTCTGGTTCTATTTAAGTAGTGTGGGTTTAATTACATCAAGATATTGCCAGTGCAACATCAAGCTCATCGCTAATTAAGATTATGTGACTTTGCTCTATAAATGTAAATACATATAAAATCAGTATTATTACTGAGTTAAATTACCTAAAAAATAGTGGAATCTAAAAAAAATCAGTAAATGTCAGAAAAAATCAGGTAAGCTCAAAAAATAGAGATTTCTTCAACAAAAATCTTTTACAGTAGAATTATAAAAATATTTGTCTTTTATCTAAAAATTGATTTTGAAGCCCTAAATATATCGGAAACATCATGACACCTTTCAACTACTACAAACTAGGAGGCAGTCTCGAATATCAGCATCCAACTTATGTAGTGCGGCAAGCTGATTCTGACCTCTATGAAGGGTTGAAGAATGGTGACTTGTGTTATGTCTTAAACTCTCGGCAAATGGGTAAATCGAGCCTGCGGGTACATATTATGAAGCAGCTTAAAGAGCAAGGAATACAATGCGCTTCAGTTGATTTAACAAGAATTGGCAGCCATGTTAGCCCTTCAGAATGGTATGCAGGATTCGTTTCTGAGCTATTAAGGGGTTTTGGTTTATCGAAAAAAGTAAATTTTGGAACTTGGTGGAGAAGTCGTGAATTTTTACCACCTAAGCAACGATTGAGCGAGTTGATTGATGATGTACTACTAACAGAATTTACTGGAAAAATTATCATTTTTGTCGATGAAATCGATAGTATTTTAAGAATAGGTTTCAAAGATGACTTTTTTGCCTTTATTCGGGCTTGTTATAATCAACGGGCAGATAATCCAGAATATCAACGTCTCACTTTTTGTTTGTTGGGGGTGGCAACTCCCTCTGATTTAATTGCTGATAAAAATCGCACACCGTTTAATATTGGTCGAGCGATAAAATTAGCAGGATTTGAATTAGATGAAGCAGAAGTTTTAGTTCGAGGTTTAGAGGGAATAGTTACAAGACCCAAAGCGATACTCGAAGAGGTCTTAAAGTGGACTTCCGGACAGCCATTTTTGACTCAAAAGCTTTGTCAACTGATTTGCATTTCTCAAGATTCATTCCCAGAATACCAAGAACGGGAATGTGTGGAGAAATTGGTACAAACGCAAATAATCCAAAACTGGGAAGCGCAGGACGAACCAGAGCATTTACGAACCATACGCGATCGCCTAACGCAAAGCTCGCAAAATCAGACTGGAAGATTATTAGGATTGTATCAACAAATATTACAAGAAGGAGAAATATTAGCTTCGGACAGTCCTGAACAAACACAATTGCGTTTAACTGGATTAGTTGTCAAACACCAAGGCAAATTGCAAATATATAATTGCATTTATGCTGAGATATTTAATCAAACATGGCTCGAACGAATACTAGCAAACATTCGACCCTACAATGAAACTTTGAATGCTTGGGTTAATTCTAACTTTGAGGATGAGTCACGTTTATTGCGAGGACAAACCTTACAGGATGCTCGCAACTGGGCAGCAGATAAAGGTCTAAGCGATTTGGAGCGAAGATTTTTAGATGCTAGTCAAGAAGTGGAAAAGCGGGATATTGAGAAAAGATTTCAAGCCGAAGCGGAAGCAACACAGATATTAACACAAGCAAATCAAGTTTTATTTGTAGCTAACCAAAAGGCTAAACGACGAATTCAGGTTGGAGGTGGAATATTAGCGCTTACCCTAATAGTAGCAGTATTAGCTGGACTATGGGCTTCGAGAATGGTTAAACAAACACAATTAGAAAAAATTAAGTCTTCAAGTATATTCGCAAATGTGCTATTTGTTTCCGAACAAAAACTTGATGCTTTATTAGAAGCATTAAAAGCAGGAACGCAAATTCAAAGTACCTATGGGGTAGATAAAAATACTAAAATTCAGCTTTTAGAAATATTACAGCGGACAGTTAATTTTACCAAAGAGCGTAACCGTTTAGAAGGACATAACGCAGGAATAAAAGGAGTCTCTTTTAGTCCAGATGGAAACTTATTAGCTACTGTGAGCGAAGATAAATATATTAAAATTTGGAATAAAAATGGTAAGTTATTATTAACTTTTCCTCGGCAAAAATATGCAATTTTAGCTCTCTGTTTCAGCAAAAATGGAAATTTATTAGCTACAGTTGATGAAGTTGGAGCAGTAAAGCTTTGGAACTCGAAAGACGGAATTTTACTAAAAACTCTCAAAAAAGAAAGTAAAAGAGGTTGGGCTGCTAGCATTAATTTTTCGGACGATGGACAAAATCTGGCTACAAGTGACGATAGTCATGGGAAAATAAATATCTGGAATGCAAGTCAGAATTGGAAATTAATTAGAACTATTCAAGATTCGGAAAATACAATTTTGCATATAAATTACTCTCCAAATATTAGTTCAACCAATAATTCTGATGTACAATTATTAGCTTCCGCCAATAAAAATGGAACTGTTAAAATTTGGAACAGCAAAGATGGAAGGGTAGTTAAAACTATTAACGCTCATAATAAAGCAGTTTTATATGTCAGTTTTAGTCAAGATGGTAAATTTTTAGCAACAGCTAGTGAAGATAACACAGTTAAAATTTGGAAAACCGATAATTGGCAATTAGTCGGAACACTTAAATCCCATGAAGATTGGGTGAATAGTATCAGCTTTAGTCGGGATGGTAAATTTTTAGCTACTGCTAGCGATGATAACAAAGTTAGAGTTTGGAGAAGAAGTGATGGTCGATTAATTGAAAGCTTAAGTCATACTAATAAAGTTTACAGTGTAAGTTTTAGCCCGGATAGTAGCACCCTTGCTTCTGCTGGAGAAGATAAAAAAGTTATTCTTTGGAGCTTGAATGAGCATTTATTCAAAATTATTACAGACCATGATGATGTTATCAAAAAAATGAGTGTTAGTCCCGACGGTAAAATTTTTGCTACAGCTAGTAATGATAACACGGTTAAACTTTGGAGCTTTGACGGTAAACTATTACAAACTCTAAAACATCCAAAATCGGTTGAAAGTGCTAGTTTTAGTCCCAACAATAAGTTTCTATCTTCTGCCAGTATTGATGGGGTAATTAAATTTTGGAGAATTAAGGATGGTAAATTACTTGATAGCTGGAAAGAAAGTACCTCTGTATTAGATATAAAATTTAATCAAGATGGTCAAATTCTAGCAACAATTGGTGATAGCAATATTATAAATATTTGGAATGTGAGTAATAAAAAATTACTGCAATCGCTAACAGGGCATAATGATAAAATCCTCAGCCTTAACTTTAGTCCCAACGGTCAAATTTTAGCTTCTGGTAGCAAAGATGGAAAAATTAAGCTTTGGAAAAATAGTAAAAATTGGCAAATATTTAAAACTCTAGAAAATAATAATTTTGCTGTTAAAAATGTAAGTTTTAGCCCAGATGGTAAGTTACTAGCATCTGCTAGTTTTGATGGAACAATTAAGCTTTGGAATACAAGTGATGGAACCTTAATAAAATCTTTGACTGCTCATAAAGGAGATATATTAAGTTTAAATTTCAGCCCAAATGGTCAACTTTTAGCTTCTGCTGGAGAAGATGCAATAATTAAAGTTTGGCAAAGAAGTGATGGGAGTTTACTTCACAGTCTTCATGGTCACAAAAGTGCAATTAGAAATGTAAGTTTTATCAACGACCATATTTTAGCATCTGCTTCTGCTGGTTTGGAGAAAACAATAATTCTCTGGGATTTGAAAAACATGGAACTAGATAAGTTATTAAAACAGGGGTGTAATTGGGTGCGTGATTATGTGAAAAATAGCTCCAAGCTAAAAGAGGAAGATAGACATATTTGCGATCTGAATTAATAAGTATGAGTGCAAATAGAAAACAATACAGCGATTAAAGTAATTCAATAATGTCATATTGGCGATCGCCTACCATAACAGTAGATATGCGTGAAAGATTTTCCGTTAATAAAATGTGTTGAATTAAGTCACCTTTATTACTGTGAGGATTTAGTTTGAGTTTATCGTGCTACTTCTAAGTAGGTGGGCACAAAAAAATTCAACTATATTTAAAGACAAGTAAATACGGAGAATACATCTACAGAAGGTAACATTATTTACCTTTATTTTCTCCAATCCTTGTCCTCACCCAAGCACGAAACGCCTTCATTATTTTATTTCTCCCCTCTATTTTACTGCGTTCTAGATAGTGTGGAATTACCTCACTCAAGGGAAAACCAGGGAAATGAGGACTTTCATTCACCTGGACATAATGACCCGATTGCAGTACGTTAATTTCTAATTGCGTTCCGTTAAATCGCCATAGTTCTCCCACCCCTAAGACTTCGTAGTTATCGAACCGGGTTCGGGATGTGATGTCAATTTCAAGGGTTAAATCTGGTGGGGGGTCTACAGTTAAATCGATGCGCTTTTTACCCCGAACTGCTGCTTCGTTTTCGATATAGAAACAGTCATCTGCTTCTATACCCTGCTTCATAGTTTTGCTTTTAAAGGTTGTTGACCCCAAGCTTCTAAATTCAATATCAAGTTCTTCAAGAAGCACCTTCACCAAGTCGGCTATTATTACTTTATCATCTTCATGTTCAGGTAAGGGCACCATGATTTCTAAGACTCCCTCACTGTAATTAATCCGCGAACCTCGTTTTTCCCCAAACTCTTCTAGGAGTTGTTCGTACATCAGCCAACTGACATCAGTCATTAGGAGTTGCTGACCGGGAGAGACGACGATCTGTTTGAGTTGGACTTGCATAGTTTCCTCACTGCGAGATTTCTGGATCGAAGGTTTGGGGGTTATGCTTCTTCAGATAGCCGATTTTAATGCTAGGACTTCTTTCCCTTTGCTCCTGGACAACCTTTCCTCTAGCTAGATTTATTGGCTCTGTACTTTACTCAAATTCATCTGGGAAACCCGACCTCAAAGAAGGGATTTACTTTGGTGCGGAACTAGGAGAAGAACACCTCCTAGTCAAAGCTGATACTCCCATAGTTTTCCCTAATTGCGGCGATCGCTTTTATAGAAATTTACGAACTAGGGCTGTGTATAAAATCGTAGTTATCTTTACGCAAAGGGACATCATACAGAATTATAATTCCGCGATCGCCTTTTTGCAAGATAATGTACCGTGCTATTGGCCACCCACCCATAAACGACAACCATCAAGCAGCGCATTCAGTTCTGCTACAACTTTCAAGGGATTTTTGCCTTTCACCGCAGCAGCGATCGCAGCTTCATATGGATTTCTACCTGTTCTTCTGACAGCAGTTATTGCCGCTTTGTTTGATAATCCCCGCACGCTAGCCAGCCATGCAGCTAGAACATGACCAGTGCGTCCGATGCCACCAGCACAATGGACAACTACTTTCTCTCCTTTTTTGTCTGCTTCTATCAAGAAAGGAAGTATTTTAATAGTCAGGGTTTCTAAATCAGATAAATGATAATCTTTAATCGGTGCCCAGCAAACTTGCTCATTACCAAATGCCTGTTGATATGTACTTAAAAGATTGGAGTAACGAGCTAGCTGTATATCGTCAAGAAGGCAGCAAACTCGCTTAATGCCTTGACACTTCATAAAATCGACCCAATCAAGTATCTCCTGATTCGAGTATCCAGGTCTGGAAGCACCAAATACTATTACCTCGTGAACCGAAGCTGGGGAAAATTTGTGCATACCTTACTATAATTTCATGATTTTAACCATTTTAACTTTCTAATTTTTGAATCTTCTTAATCCCCCTTTCCGCATATGATAGAAAATTGAGAGATGAAAAAGGGTTTGATGTGCTGGTATAATTATCAAGAGTAATTAAAAGTGCCTTTATTCAGTAGTATTGAACTACGCGCTGACAGTGTGCCTATTGGGTGCGATCGCACTATTCCTACAATCACGCTAATTGTTGAGATTATACGAAAGGCGATCGCACTATACAAGGTTTCAGCGAAGACCATCGGCTACCCTAATTACCAAATGCGATTGCGCCTTCATGCATTGTAAAATATGTTAGTCAATAGGGTAGTCATCTTTCCTGTAATCCCTATTTTACAAGAGGTCAAGATGGTACAGACACCCCCCAGTCCTGAGAACCAAACTAGCAAGATTGAGTTGCCATCATCAATTGGGCTGTACGTTACCCAAGAACAGTTTGTAGCCCTAGCAGCAGTAAACCGAGACTTGAAACTAGAAAGAACTGCACAAGGAGAGTTAATTGTGAACCCACCAACAGGTTGGGAAACTGGAGCATACAATTGGAGTATGTCTGGGGAGTTATATCTGTGGTGGCGTAATTCGGGTGAACCTGGGTTAGCCTTTGACTCCTCTACTGGCTTTATTTTACCCAATGGTGCTACTCGTTCTCCCGATAGACGATTGTGTACCTGATGCCAAAATTCCGGCTGTTCCAAATATGGATTCATCCCAGGAAAAGGATTTCCCATCGCGCTCTCCCTTAGTTGTCTGCTTTCCCCTTCTAGAACTATTTTACCTAAACTGCTGAAGGTTAAGACCTCTACAACGCCCTATGAAAGATTTAGATATAATATTCCGCCTAACCCACCCCAATACTGCGAAGGTTTTGAGCCGTGAAATAAATTACCTTCGGAACGCCAAGGGCGTACCGGCTGAAAGCTTAAACCCATTAAAATGGGTTAAAAAGCTGCCTAGTAAGCTTACCCTGCAAGAGGGCGTACAGCGCCCTCTTGCAAAATTTAGCTATGAGCAAGTACTTTAGTTCAGGGCGGATTTTTGGGCTTAACCTTTGCAGTATTGTAACCCACCTTACTTAAATTTTTTGTTTAATTGTTACCTTGCCAAACTGCTTCTTTCATAATGACTTGTTTTGGAATCAATTTGATTTTGTAGAAGGTATCAGCAACATCTTGCTGTTTTGCGATCGCTTCATCAGTCAGTGGAAGTACATCATACTCGCGTCGTTTTTCGTGCAAGTGAAAGATACTTAGAGAAGGTATTTCCAGCCCGCAAACTGGGAACGGGGCAAAAGCTAAGTCAATGCCGCAATTGACTTTTGGTAAGTTTTTTTACAATTATTTACGTATATCTGCATTCTGTCTTCCACCAATACCCTATTGCCAAAAATAAGCTATTGACTTTACATCATGAGAAGCTAATAATTAGATTATCTAAATATAAGGGTTGCATAGAGTCGTGACAACGCTTACGGGACAAGTAGAACCCAAAAAACCGGACAATGGCACTGATACGGTAATATCAACACAGGGGCTGACACGCCGCTTTGACAAGTTTGTTGCCGTTGATTCTCTGAATATCTCTGTCAAACAGGGTGAAGTTTTTGGCTTGCTCGGGCCGAATGGTGCGGGTAAGAGTACGGTAATAAAAATGTTGACTACCTTGTTGCCGCTGAGTGCAGGGAAGGCAATTTTGGCAGGTTATGACGTGACGCATCAGCCTGTTGCTGTTAGACGGCTGATTGGTTACGTACCGCAAGCGCTTTCTGCAGATGGCAACCTCACGGGTTACGAAAATCTGTTAATTTTTGCCAAGCTGTATGATATTCCCCGGATACGACGGGAGCGATGTATTCGCAATGTTCTGGTGTTTATGGGTTTGCAAGATGTGCAAAACCGTTTGGTGAAAAATTATTCTGGTGGGATGATTCGCAAATTGGAAATTGCCCAATCCATCATGCATGAACCGCCGATTTTGTTTTTGGATGAGCCGACTGTCGGACTCGATCCCATCGCTCGGAATCAGGTTTGGCAATTGGTACAACAACTGCGTGAAGACTTTGGCACAACGATATTTTTAACTACTCACTTTTTAGAAGAAGCCGATAACTTGTGCAATCGCGTGACAATTATGCAGCACGGCAAAGAAATTATCACTGGCACACCGACTGACTTAAAAGCCTCTTTGGATAAGTCGGGTGCAACCTTGGATGATGTCTTTATTTACTATACAGGCGACCAATTAACATCAGGAGTTAGCTACCGTGAAACCGCAAGAACCCGGCGTAATGCTCAACGGTTGGGTTGATACACAACCAAAGCCAGAGCGCAATTTTATCTCTGCAATTATTGAATTAATTAACAAAACCCTCGTTATCGCCGAGTTGGAAGTGCGTAAACTCCGCCATGACCCAACTGATTTAGTGGTTAGAAGCGTCCAACCTGCATTGTGGCTGCTGATTTTTGGGCAAGTTTTCACCCGAACCCGCGCTATTCCCACAGGAAACTTACCCTATTTAGACTTTATCTCGGCTGGTATTCTCGCTCAAAGCGTCTTATTTGTGGCAATTTTCACAGGTGGGATGGCGTTGATTTGGGAGCGAGATTTAGGAGTCGTGCATAAATTGCTAGCGAGTCCTATCCCTCGTTCGGCAATGGTTTTGGGCAAAGCCTTGGCTTGTGGGGTGCGGTGCTTGTCACAGGTATTTATTATTTATGGATTAGCATTTGTATTGGGTGTTAAACTCAATCTCAACCTTCTAGCATTTTTGCAAGTCCTGCTAATTGTCGTACTGGGAGCGGGTTGTTTTTGTGTATTTTCATTAATTATTGGCTGCGTGGTCAAAACGCGGGAACGGATGACGGGAATCGGGCAATTAATCACCATGCCGTTCTTTTTTGCCAGCAATGCCATCTATCCCATTTCTCTAATGCCGGGATGGTTACAGTTTATTTCCCGCATCAATCCCTTAACATATCAAGTTGATGCTTTACGGGGTAAAATGCTTCTCAATGGCATCAGCCTTTACGGGTTTACTTTGGATTGTACAATTCTCTTGCTAACATTAATAGGCTTGACCTACATCTGTGGAAAACTTTATCCACGGGTGGCAATGTAACCAGGAGAATAACTAGCCCATGCAATTGGATAAACCGACTCAAGAATGTGCCAATCGAGTCATGGATACTATTCCATTGGTAATGCGGTTTATCCGAGCGGATATGCGCGAAAATAGTGCCGCTTCTTTGTCTGTACCGCAGTTGCGATCGCTAGCATTTCTCAAACGCAATCCTGGAGCTTCCTTATCTGACCTAGCGGAACATCTCGGTGTTACCTGTGCAACGGCATCCACAACTACAGAAAGGCTGGTACAACGCGATTTTGTGCTACGCAGCGACCACCCCCAGGAACGACGGAAAATAGTTTTATACCTGACTTCGGAAGGCAAGCACCATCTTGAGCAAACCCAAGCACAAACTCGCGCTCATATTGCAGACTTGTTAGACGGTCTTTCGGCGAAGGAAATTACACAAATTCAAGAAGGGTTAACTCTACTTAAAAATGTCTTTGAGAAATCAGAAGTTAAAAAAGCTCCGTGAGGCTGAGGCTACACAACACGATGCCTTTGCAGCCCTGAGATTTCGGGATTATCGACTGTTTACCATCGGCCGCACCCTCCTGTTTACGGCTGGGCAAATGCAGACAGTAGCGTTGGGTTGGGAACTCTACGAGCGTACTGGTTCTGCTTTGGTGTTGGGTGGGATTGGACTGGCGCAAGTTGTGCCAGCAATTTTACTGACTTTAATCGCTGGTCATGTAGCAGATAAATATCATCGCAAACCCACCATGTTGTTGTCGGTGATGATGTTTATCTTGTGTTCCCTGGGTTTGGCAGTAATTTCCTACACTCATATGCCAAATTCAGTTGTTCTAATTTACACAATTTTGGTGATAACAGGTATTGCCAAGGCATTCCTCAAACCTGCTAGCGATGCGCTGATGTTTCAACTGATACCTGTGACTTTGTTTACCAATGCAGCGACTTGGAATAGCAGTAGTTTTCAGATTGCGTCAGTAGTGGGACCTGCTTTAGGAGGGTTTGCGATCGCGCTTTTGGGAGGTGCGACGGGTGTATATGTGCTAGCTGCTGTTGCCGGGTTACTCTGTTTTATTTTAATGGCGATGGTGGCAGAACCAAAATTCACCCGTTCCAATGAACCTATTTCCTTGAAAGCACTTGCGGCTGGTGCGACGTTTGTTTGGCAGAATCAACTGATTTTAGCGGCAATTAGCTTAGATATGTTTGCCGTATTACTGGGGGGTGCAGTGGCACTGTTACCCATCTTTGCCAAGGATATTTTGCGAGTAGGACCCTTTGAGTTAGGTTGTTTGCAGGCTGCACCGTCGATTGGTGCCTTAATTATGGCGGTCAGTTTGGCACATTTACCACCGTTACGCAAAGCCGGACAAGCATTATTGTGGTCGGTGGTTGGCTTTGGGGTGGTGACGATTATTTTCGGGTTATCACGTTGGTATTGGCTGTCATTATTAATGCTCGCGTTGAGTGGTGCCTTGGATGCGATTAGTGTAGTAATTCGTCATACTTTGGTGCAGATTCGCACACCCGATAATTTGCGTGGTCGAGTTGCAGCAATTAATAGCGTGTTTATTAGTGCGTCGAATGAGTTGGGGGGTTTTGAGTCCGGTTTAGCTGCGGCTTTTTTGGGTCCGGTGATTGCTGTTGTGGGTGGGGGAATTGGGACGATTGTAATTGCTATAGCAGTGGCTTCTATTTGGCCTCAGATGCGGAAATTGGGGGCTTTAGAGGAG
This sequence comes from Cyanomargarita calcarea GSE-NOS-MK-12-04C, assembly GCA_019359595.1. Taxonomy (GTDB): domain Bacteria; phylum Cyanobacteriota; class Cyanobacteriia; order Cyanobacteriales; family Nostocaceae; genus Cyanomargarita; species Cyanomargarita calcarea. The sequence goes on along the minus strand of JAHHGZ010000010.1, from coordinate 123,493 downwards.
TATAAGTAGTTAATAATTGAGTTTCATGAACTCTAAAGCTAAAATATAGAGGTAATTGATTACTACATATGTGTAAGCCCTCAAAAAAGTTTATTTTAGCCATCATTTTAAATAAATATTTTATTAAACAATTTTCTCATGACCGAACAGCGAACTGAATATGACAGTCCCTGGAAAGAAATTATTGAAGATTTTTTTCCTAGCTTTTTAGAGTTTTTTTTCAAGAAGCATATTCTGTCATTGACTGGACAAAACCCTACGAATTTCTTGACACCGAACTGCAACAACTCGAACCCGATGCGGAAATTGGCAAGCGTTTAGTTGATAAAGTTGCAAAAGTTTATTTACTCGACGGTGAAGAAGCGTGGGTAATTATCCATGTGGAAATCCAAAGCCAATATGACAAAGGCTTTATGGAACGTATGTACATCTACAATTATCGCTTATTTGACCGCCATAAAAAACGAGTCATTAGTTTAGCTGTGTTAGCTGATGAAACACAAGCATAAGTTGTGTCGGTTGGGTGAAGAAGTACGAAAAAGATTTAATATTTAACGAATAATTAGGGTTTGCGCTGTAACCCAACTTTCAATAATTATCGTCAAACAAAAAGATTGTGAATACCGAACCCGCCAACGAATCTTGCTGTTTTATAATGTATTATTACCCTTGCTGTTGAATTAAATGCCGACAGATTGATTGTAGATGAACGAAGAGGTAGAAATGAAGCAATTAGGTTGGGTCTTCAAGTAACTGGAATATTGGGGATAGTGCTAGCATGGCACGAGAAGCGATCGCCTGACCGATATTCCCCGTACCGATGATTAATATAGTTGCACTTGCTAACTCTTGCAGTACCAACCAATTTTTCTCCCAATTACGTTCATTATGATCAAGGGGTGACTCTCACGTCGCTTTTAGGGAGTCGAGAAATTTGAACATCTCGCATCTCTATGGTTATATAGCCAAACAGATATAAACTATTCTTCCTGTAATCGTGACGTTGAAAATAGGGAGTCGAAAAATTTGGATATCATTCAACAATTACAATGCTCGTGATGATAGGAAATAGCGATCGCTTTTAGCGAGTCGAGAAATTTCAACTTCATTCAACAATTCAAACATCTCGCATCTCTATGGTTATATAGCCAAACAGATATAAATTATCCTTCCTGTAATCATGACGTTGAAAATAGCGAGTCGAGAAATTTGGATATCATTCAACAATTACAATGCTCGTGATGATAGGAAATAGCGATCGCTTTTAGGGAGTCGAGAAATTTCAGCCTCATTCAACAATTCAAACATCTCGCATCTCTATAGTTATATAGCCAAACAGATATAAATTATTCTTCCTGTAATCATGACGTTAAAAATAGCGAGTCGAGAAATTTGGATATCACTCAACAATTCAAACATCTCGCATCTCTATGGTTATATAGCCAAACAGATATAAATTATCCTTCCTGTAATCATGACGTTGAAAATAGCGAGTCGAGAAATTTGGATATCATTCAACAATTACAATGCTCGTGATGATAGGAAATAGCGATCGCTTTTAGGGAGTCGAGAAATTTCAACTTCATTCAACAATTCAAACATCTCGCATCTCTATGGTTATATAGCCAAACAGATATAAAATATTCTTCCTGTAATCGTGACGTTGGAAAAAACGAGTCGAGAAATTTCAACTTCATTCAAAAATTCAAACATCTCGCATCTCTATGGTTATATAGCCAAACAGATATAAAATATTCTTCCTGTAATCATGACGTTAAAAATAGCGTCCACTTTTAGGGGAGTCGAGAAATTTCAACTTCATTCAACAATTCAAACATCTCGTATCTGTATGGTTATATAGCCAAACAAATATAAATTATTCTTCCTGTAATCATGACGTTGAAAATAGCGAGTCGAGAAATTTGGATATCACTCAACAATTACAATGCTCGTGATGATAGGAAATAAATAGCGATCGCTTTTAGGGGAGTCGAGAAATTCAAACATCTCGCATCTCTATGGTTATATAGCCAAACAGATATAAATTATTCTTCCTGTAATCGTGACGTTGAAAATAGCGAGTCGAGAAATTTGGATATCATTCAACAATTACAATGCTCGTGATGATAGGAAATAGCGATCGCTTTTAGGGGAGTCGAGAAATTCAAACATCTCGCATCTCTATGGTTGTATAGCCAAACAGATATAAACTATTCTTCCTGTAATCATGACGTTGAAAATAGCGAGTCGAGAAATTTGGATATCATTCAAAAATTCAAACATTTTGCATCTCTATGGTTATATAACCAAACAGATATAAACTAATTACTCGAAGACTCTTTCTTTGTGAATCCTTGAATAACTAACTGTATACCCAAAGCAAACAACCCAACAGCAACCAATCCAAATATCCCCATACCCAAAGCAACGATACCGACAACCAAAGTACGAACAGCGGAACCAATATTCACAACCATTGGGTTATCAGAATGTATGGGTTTAAGAGCAAAAGTTGTCGCAATCGAAATCATCAACTTATATAACGCAAACCCCATCCCGGATGAAATGGTTGCTCCAACGAAACAACGTAAGGGAGTAGGGGGAACTTCTTGTCCGGAATTTTCTGACTGTTGAGGTAAATTAGGCACGCTCATAGGATTTTGGATTTTGGATAGTATTAGACTAAATTTTTCTTAACTTGAATTCCATGTCCAATCATCTGAGTCACGAACAATTCTAAATCATCATCAGGAATGGCTGTTCTCACACGCAACTTCACAGCTTCTGCCTGCTCTTTATTTTCGCATATCGCAAATACAGAAGGTCCCGAACCAGACATCATTGTACCGAGGACACCATCCAACCCGGCAAACATCTCGCGCAACTGCAATACTTGGGGATATTCTGGTAATACTACCTTCTCCAAATCATTGTACATTTTGGAGGCGATTGCTTTGACATCTTTGTGCAAAATCGCTTTGACGATTTCTCCAGAATGTACCGCAGCTGCACGCTCAACCAAACTATTTTTCTCCTTAACATAGGAACTACCGAACCGGGAACGGTAAGTTTTATAGGCAATCGGAGTGGATACTTCCAAACTCCGATATTTTGCCAATACTATATATATAGTATCCAATGAGGGTAAAGGAGAAAGTTGTTCACCTCTACCTGTAGCGATCGCTGTTCCACCTGCGAAGCAAAAGGGGACATCTGAACCTAGAGTTGCTCCTAACTCTTCCAATTCTTGTATCGTTAATCCTAAATTCCACAGCAAATCTATCCCCATCAATACTGCTGCGGCATTTGTGGAACCTCCTGCTAACCCTGCTGCAACGGGAATCCGCTTGTTGATGATAATTTCGACTCCTCCATGAAGAGCGAAACCCCGATTGAATTCTTTCACCATCAATTCTACAGCTTTGTAAGCGATATTACTTTCATCTGTCGGTACCTGTGGATGGCTGCAACGAATCAAAATCCTGTCTGTGCTGAGATTTCTGACTTCAACCTCGTCCGCTAGGTCAATACTCTGAAGTATCATTGCTAACTCATGATACCCATCGGAACGGTCGCCAAGAATTTCTAGATATAAGTTAATTTTAGCTCTGGCAATAAGGGTGATTGAATCCATTTGCGTGTAGTAAATTACTTAAACTAACCCATTGCTGAACGCTGATATCTTCAGCCCGAGCATCTGGATTTATTTCTAATTGTTCCAGTAATTGTGTCAGGCTCTCACGTTCGATGATTGATTGTAAATTATTTCGTAACATTTTCCGTTTGGCACCGAACCCCAATTTTACAAGGGTCTCCAATTTCCTGGCATCAGTTGCAACTGGTTCTATCTTTCTTGGAATCAACCTGACAACAGCCGAATCAACTTTTGGTGGTGGATAAAATGCGGAAGAAGGAACCGTACAAATTAACTCACACTCTGCCAAATATTGAACTCTCACGGTCAAGGCCCCAAAAGTTCTTGACCCTGGCTTTGCCGCTAATCTTTCCGCAACTTCTTTCTGTAATAACAATACCATCGATTCAAAAGGTTGAATATTCGGGTTAGCAATAGTCCCCAATAACTTCTCTAAAATTGGTCCAGTAATATTATACGGGATGTTCGCAACTACTTTATTCGGCTTTTGAAACCTGGGAAACTGCGTTAATAACAGGGGCAAATCCACGGACAAAAAATCATGTTGCAGTAGTAAAAAATTCTCCCTACTACCTAACTGCTTTACCAATACCTTGCACAATTCTTCGTCAATTTCAACTGCGACTAACGCACCCACCAACGGCAATAAACGTCGTGTCAAAATGCCTGTTCCCGGACCAATTTCCAAAACGCGATCGCCCGATTTACACTGAGAAGCCCGAACTATCGAATCCAAAGCCTTGTCACTTTTGAGCCAATGCTGAGAAAGCACCCTGCGCGGTCGTATCATTCATAACCCCCTCTATACATCATTCACAGTATTTACCGCTTTCTACGGTTCTTACTTACTTCTTACTTATTTCTAGTAACTTTTATTACGAATATCGCAATAATCCTTGACACAGCATTGTTTGTATAATATAGCTTTTTTATCATATTATCAGAACACCAGTTTTACAATTAAAGCATTTATAGGGCTTCTTTGTTTGGGTAAAAAAGCAGAATTTTACTTCTGTAGGACTTGTATAGCAATTCCCACACAAGTGAGGTACAGCATATTAATTTAACCGCAGATAGACGCAGATAAATTTGTACCTCAACAGACTAGGAAAGGCTATATCAGTGGCACATTAATAACATAAAGGTGTGTGACGAAGAAGATAGATACTGTACGGTAAATTAAAATTTGTAACCGTCTCTTCCCTTCGATGATTTGTGAAAATATCTAAATGCCTCTTTGCATTTGCTCAAATTTTACTCGTCCGCAGAGCCAATAATTTTTTCATATCCTGTGCTGTATACAAAATTCGCACAATTGTAATAAAGTCTTCTTGGTCTAAATAAAAAATTAAATATTTTTTAAAGCCTTTAATAGCCCATTTGCGTAACCCTTGTAAACTAGAATTATCAACAGCGTATAAAGTACCCATACCAGGAAAACGTTTGTCGTGTCGAATCAAAGAATTTAAGTGCTGCTTCATTGTTAGACTGAGCAATATAAGCAAAATGCAGGTAAGGAGATATCGAGCTTTTCCATAGATATTTATTATCCTTAATTCTTATATCATTATATAGTGATGCCATCTTAAAGCCAGTGTTTATTGAGGAATGGTAAAGCTGACGGGGCTAATTTTTCTGAAATATATCTGATGCGTGTTTGAGGAGTAGCCATTCCTAGAGAAAGCGATCGCTCTTACCGTGCTGAGGTAGAGATATAGATTTAGCCGAACAACTATGGATTCGGGTGCTAGTAGCAGCAATGAGAGCTTTATAAAGGATAGCCCTATTGCGGCAAAATTTACCAAACCTAGCTACCCAATACGTTAACAAAGCCAGTGTTTACTCAGGAATGGTAAAGTCAAATATATGTGGAGGAGAGAATTATGACCCAAACCCTACCCAAAACACTAACCTTCGAGGAATTTGTGGAGTGGTTACCAGAGAACACCGGAACACGTTATGAATTACACGATGGGATAATTGTAGAAATGTCACAACCAAGTGGGAAGCATGAGAAAGTTACAGGATTTTTGGCAGGTGAAATCACTGTAGAGTATAAGCGTTTGAAACTTCCTTACTTCATCCCTAAAACTGTATTAGTGAAACCACCGAAGAAATCGTCTGGTTACTTTCCCGATATTGTGTTGATTAATGACGCTAATTTACACAATGAGGAGTTGTGGGAGCAATAAAAATGTGGGAAAGGCTGGTATTTATATTTATTAGTTATATTATATACTTTGAAGCCAAATAAAAAGCCGTGTTTTCCTAAATATAAATACTGAATTTAACATATTTTTGTCATAGATAATACCAGCAATTAGTTATGACTCATTTTTACAATATTATAGCGATCGCCTTAATAAGGAATCGCTTAATTGCGAAAGTGTTCATCGCACGCACCACACCCCAATACTGCTCGGATAAGGATGATTGTAGGTTGGGTGGAGGCTTTGCAAAACCCAACAAAGCCTTATGATTGTTGGGTTTCGTTCCTCAACTCAACCTACGAATTTTCGTACTTTTAGCCTAACCGAACAGTATTGCACCACACCCCAAATATCTCTATGACAAGCATTACAGTCAACTTTAACGACATCATCCAACTTAGCGACGACCAATTTTATCAACTTTGTCGCAACAATCCTGATATCAAATTTGAACGCAATGTTAAGGGAGAAATAGTCATAATGCCACCAACGGGAGGAGGGACGGGAAACCGCAACATTGAAATCGGGGCAGATTTTGTAATTTGGAATCGTCAGGTAAAATTGGGTGTGCTATTCGATTCTTCCACCTGTTTCAAACTCCCCAATGGTGCAAATCGTTCCCCTGATGTCTCCTGGATAAGGAAGGATAGGTGGGATACACTGACAGCAGAACAACAAGAAAAATTTCCGGCGATCGCACCCGATTTTGTTTTAGAGTTAATGTCACCGACCGACAGCTTGAAGGAAACTCAAGCAAAAATGCAGGAATACATGAGTAATCAGGTGAAGTTGGGTTGGTTAATCAATCGAAAATTACGTCAAGTTGAAATATATCGTTTGGGAAAACCAACAGAAGTATTAGAATGTCCCATGCAATTATCGGGAGAGGATATATTACCGAGTTTTATATTAGATTTACAGTTGGTTTGGAAATGATAGCATCTAAACATCTAGATGCTATACGAGACTAGTTTTTTATCTTTTATTCCTTACTTCTTGTATTTCCTACTTCTTGGCCAACAAAGATAAATTTGGCACAGGGTTAATTTAAAAGGTATTCCCTGTCCAATCTTCAATTGGTAAATCAGGGATTTGTGAAAAGTCACGCTGATTGCGAGTTACTAAAGTAGCATTGACAGAAAGAGCAATTGCTGCAATTCGCACATCCTTTTGAATACGATTTTTACGAAGAGATAAATTTTCTCTTAGCAATTTTTGATATTGTACGTTCGCAGCAACATCAAAGTTTAAAATTTGGACATTCCTTAATAATTCTACAGTTGTCCAAAACCGAGTATAAAGTTCAATTAAATTGTTAGCCTGGGTCGGATTATTAATTTGCACTACCCATCCATTAAATAGTTCTTGTACCGTAACAATAGTTACAGCAATATCAGAAGACAACTGTGTGGTTTTTGCACAAATATAGGGGTTGCCTTGAAGCCATAATGATACGTGGTCAGTGTCTAATATGAAGCGAGTCATCTGTTTAGCTACTTAACGTTCATATACAGAAGGGTCAACTTCTGTATCATCTTCAGATTCTCGTTCAGCCCTAATCGCATCTGCAATTTGTGCAAAATATACATCATCTTTAAAGATACCAGCAAATTTAACCCAAGGATTTCCAGATATCGGAGTGTAAGACACTTGTATTTCTAAAGGAACAATTTCTATTGTTTTAAGATGATTATCTAAAACTTGCTGAAGAGCTTCAAGTGCTTGCTGACGAGTCGATGCTTCAACTTTATAGCCAGGAAATTCTAGTGCGGAGGCAATTGTTCCACCGTTTTCCTTGCTTTCTAGTAAAATGTTGAGTTTTAAGTTAAAAGTCTGTTGCATAGCTAAACTCTTAAATTGCTTAATACTTTAACTATAGTATGCCATTCCTGAATCAATCGCGTTCCAGGCTACGCCAACAATATTGTAATTTAGCAGAAACTTGAACAAAAACTCTGCGTACCTTTGCGTTTACCTCAGCTACCTGGTGCGTTTAAAAGTAAAATTCCAAACCGTCTTTAGTATACTTACTTACGTCGTACTGTACTAGTTTGCTATCCTCTATTCCCAACTCAAGATAAATCTGGCACAATACTGAAAATATTTATCGAAATTGTCATTGATACCTGTGTATATACTATATGGGGAAAACTGAGGTAAAAACTTAACGAATTATGCCAGAAACACCTTCAGATGCAATTTGGATTGTCACCGATGCACCTCAAATAACGATTCCTGATGGTACAAGAGGTGGAATTGGTAGAGGGAGCGACTGGGGAGATGAAACTGGTAGCAAAGGTGTAGGAGATGCTGTTCAGGTTCCCACTCAAAAATTAGAGCAAGAAATGACTCACTTTCTACAAGCAGTGGGAAGATTATTTAAGAATGCAGAAAATCAAGCTAAAGTCAACTCCGGGATGCAACTCGCAGAAATTGAGCTATCGGTAGAAATTAGCGGCGAAGGTGAAGTAAAGTTAATTGGGAACGGTGCTAAAGCTGGGGGGAAAGGGGCTATTAAGTTGACCTTTAAACGGCAAGAAGCAAAGTGAGATGGTTAAAAATTGGGCGATCGCCATTGGGATTAATCAGTATGATTTTTTGCAACCGTTGAGATTTGCCCAGCGGGATGCAGAGTTAATGCAGAAGTTTCTCCAAGGGGAAGCTGGTTTTGAGCAGATTTTTTTCTTTTCTGATAACTCTCCCGATATTAATGGAAAATCCACACAGTTCCTGAGCTTGTGCGGGAGCATCATAGAGGCAAGCAAACACCTTATATTATTGCTGAACCTGTAAATAAATCCCATTTGATTCTCGTACCACAATATGCAAGCTTGGCAGATATTGCAACGTTGAGAAATGATGCTTACGGTGCTGAGGTCGAGGGAAATTTAAGTTTAGCGGAACAACTATGGATTCGGGTATTAGTAGCAGCTTCTGGGCAGGATATTCAAGCTGTGAGGGCTTTGCAAAGGATAGCTTTATCTAGGCAAAATTTACCAAACCTAGTTACTCAAGATGTGAAAGAGGGAGGGAAGGGGGAGCAGGAGAAAGGTTCATTTTTATTACAAACCTTCCAATTTGAAACCGTTACTGTAGATGCAAAGGGAACAATTACTAACCGTCGCAACTTGGAAGCGAAATATTTTGTTGAAGATTTGGGAAATGGTGTGACCTTGGAGATGGTACAGATACCAGGTGGAACATTTATGATGGGTTCACCAGCGACGGAAGCAAAACGATATGACTCTGAAAGTCCGCAGCATCAAGTTACAGTGCCAGCGTTCTTTATGGGAAGGTATCCAGTCACTCAAGTACAGTATCAAGCAATTGTAGGGAGTAATCCTTCTAATTTTAAACGTGCGAATTGTCCAGTTGAACAAGTAAATTGGAATGAAGCAGTAGAATTCTGTAAACGATTAAGCCAGAAAACAGGACGTAATTATCGATTACCCAGCGAAGCAGAGTGGGAATATGCATGTCGTGCTATTACTTCAACTCCATTCTACTTTGGCGAGACAATTACAACCGATTTGGTAAACTACGATGGAACTGTTACCCCTTACGCTTCTGCTCCAAAAGGAGTTTATAGGAAAGAAACAGCAGAAGTAGGGAAATTTCCACCCAATGCATTTGGTTTATATGACATGCATGGAAATGTGTGGGAGTGGTGTCAAGATTATTCGCATGATAATTATCAAGGTGCCCCAACTGATGGAAGTGCCTGGTTAACAGGTGGAAATAGCACTACACGGCTGCTGCGTGGCGGTTCTTGGATCCTCAATCCAGAGTTTTGTCTTTGTGCCATCCGCTTTTGGAATACCCCAGGCAACCGTAACGACAATATTGGTTTTCGGTTGGTTGTTGTTCTTGCGTGAGGACTTCCTTGCCCTTTTGCCCTTTACACTTCTTTATTTTACCCTTCTTCCCGCCGAAGGCGGTTAAAATTTTTTTGCATTTTTAAGAGTTATGTACAAATCGTATTTTTGATAAATTTAATTCGTTTTTAAAGTAAAATATAAATGCTTTAGTTATCTTGCTTAGACAAGAGGCTAAAGACGGGATGGGCAAAACTTAGCTGCTGCGTGGCGGTTCTTGGAACAACAATCCAGAGAATTGTCGTAGTGCCAACCGCAATTGGAATACCCCAGACAACCGTAACAACAATATTGGTTTTCGGTTGGTTGTTGTTCTTGCGTGAGCGCTCCTACATGTCAGAGTCGGTAGATTATTAATTTACCGAGCGTACAACAAGGAGTCCAGACCTGTTCCGGTGAGGAAGGTAACGACCTCCAAATATAAAACCGAGTTGGATAGCTTGGTAGGTTGAAAAGACCGAACAGTTGTCCAATTCAATAATTTTAAGTTCTTTCTAACCAGATTTTAGAGTCTCTTCGACCGTGAAAAATACCAGTTATAACTATCCTGCTAGATATAATTCGGTAGCTGATTACATAAGGAAAACGTCGTAGTACAGCCCGTCGAACATCTCGGTATACAACAACATATAATTCGGGTTGTTGACAAATTCGATTTATCACTTCATCTACATATTCCAAAAACTCATCGCCCAATCCTAATTGCTGACTCTCATAATAATTATAAGCTTCATCTAATTCATCACGAGCTTCGGAGCGAAATACTAGCGCATAGTTCATTTTGGTCTTTTGATTGAGGCTTTAACTTCTTCCCATGTCAATACGTTATCGGGGTTAGCATCGTAATCAGCAATTCGACGGTCAAGTTCTCGTTTTTGAGCTTCTGTAAAGTCAGGAGAAACTTGTTCTGCTGCAATACTATCTAAGATGGCTTGCACAAAACGAATGCGTTCTTCAATACTTAAAGCCGTAATTTCCTTCAAAGTAGCTGAAACATCCATACGAGAAACCTAATGTCAGAAAGTAAGTGAAGCTATGTACATTAAGTATAACCAATAATTAGAATCAGCAGAAAATACTTGGTATTGTCAGGTGGATTTGGTCAAACTTATCTAAGGTAGCTCACAAACATAAATATCCACGTTCAAACGTATTCTCATTTATGAATTTGATAGATAGTCCATTACAAACGGTACTCTTTGGGAGTCGAAGAAGCGGTTAGGTTATCGCATCGCATATAATATAAAAGTCGAAATATAAGCTTTAATTTGCGGATAATCATTGGGTTCGAGGTAAAATTAAAAAATAACCGTTATCACCACAAAGGAGTAACCGAGAATCGAGCGAAACATAAGCATCGGTATACAGGGGTGTCAATGAAACAAGCGACGATTGAAGCTTTGGAACTTGCCTATTTGCAACTGAGACGATTATGTGAAGATTTATATAGTGCTTCAGAAATAGCTCTAGACAACGACGATTTTGACGATGCTGTATTCTTGCAAAGTCAAGCGGATAAATTATTTGAAGAAGCTATTAACCTAGAATACATAATTTCCGAACAGGAGGCTCAATGAAAACCTTAGAAGAACTAAAATCACGTGCTAAGGAACTTGGTCATCTTGCTGCTGAGTATAGTCGGCAAGCGAACCAAGTTCATGCTACAGACCGCGAGCAAGGTAAAATGTTGATGCGTCAAGCATACGATGCTAGCAAGCGCTGCCAAGTGGTCATTAAGGAAATATTGCGTTATGAAAGAACAACTGTTTAGCAACCCAACGATTCTAGGGTAAATGTTGTAGCCAGTCACAATCAGATAAAACCTTTACATGACAATGCTCTTGACTACTGCCCTAATGCACTAGGGATAGCGGCATTGTAAAAGCGTTACAGTTAGGAAGGAAGGAATCAGTTAAAGGTGAGCGAAAAACGACCATGCAGACAATTCAAGCAAGAGACATCAACCTTCGTTATCTGATAGACAACTTCGGCATTCAACTAGTCCGAGAACCTGACTTCTTCTGTGAATGGCAACACGATTTATCAGAATTGACCGACTATGACAAACAACTGCTGGATAAAATTAAAGAAGGTTATTTTAACCTGCTTAATTATCCACCATTACTAGAAGGAGTGGTTCGTCAAGCAATAACTGACCCGTTGCTTTTTATCGGTGATTTTTACCTTGCACCATTCTACGTCAAATCGGAAGAATCAATTGATATCGAAGTCGCCGACAAAGATATTATTGTCAAAGGTCGCATCGATACTTTGGTTTTGTGCGACCAACTCTGGGTAATGATTATTGAGTCAAAAAAAGCATCCTTTTCAATTGAATCCGGACTAGCGCAAATACTTGCGTATATGCTTGGCAGTCCCACCATTGAGAAGCCGACTTTTGGAATGATTGCAACGGGTAGTGAATTTATTTTTATCAAGTTAGTTAAAGGTGATATTAATCAATACGCAACATCAAAAGTTTTTTCAATGCGTAACCCTGGTAATGATTTGTATGATGTGTTGAAAATTTTTAAGAAATTGATTAAAATTGCGAGCGTTTGAACTATAAATGCTTATATTTGTTCAGGCAAGGAGATATCAAGCTTTTTCATAGATATAGATATTATCCTTATTTTTATATCATTATTCATGGCCACGCGCAAAGCTTTGTTAAAATATAAAGCAAACGGTAGAAGTAAACGCGATGAGCATTATACTTACACAAGAGCAAGAACAATTCATTCAAGCTAAACTGCAAACAGGCAAATATAGCACTGCCCAAGAAATACTGGAGTTTGCTTTTAGGCTACTTGATGAATATGAGCAAGCAGACTCGGACTGGATAAACTCTGTACGAGAAAAAATAGATGCTGCAATTGCAGTAAGCGAACATACTCCACCTGTTGATGGAAAAACTTTCGTAAACCAAATTTTTGAACAGTTCAAACACGCACGCTCTCGGCAAGAATGACTCGTCTATATATAATTAACGTTCTTGCTACCCAAGACCTCAAGGAAATTGCAGACTATTACAGTGCTAGGAGTATTGAAGCGGGAGAAAAATTTTTCCGCCAATTTGACCTTCGTTGTGAACATAAATTAGGGATTTGGAAAAATTAACTGAAAGAGCAATTATTGGAATTCGCACATCTTTTTGAATACGATTTCTACAAAGAAGTGAATTTTATCTTAGTAATTTTTGATTCCCTATGTTTGTCATAACATCTTTAAAATATACATATTCTAGAAGAAGCGATACCATCGAAGATGGTTGCCAAGGGCATCGCATATAATCTAAAAGTCGAATATAAGCCTTTATTTGTCGATAATCATCATTTGCTTCCAGGTAAAACTGAGCAATAGTTGGTATATCAGTAACCCTCATAGACTGCAACCGCTCAATTGCTTGTTGTTGATTTTGAACCATACCCGTGACTAAAATTTGACTTGCATAACCCCTAATATCCACCGTCAGCAGTTCGATTTCCTCTAAAACTGTAAATTCTTCATCAGATGCAAACGGCAAAGAAGCAATATTTTTTCGCTCTTCCTTAGTATTTTTATAATCAATAGTTAACTGCTCTAGTAAGAGAGAAATATAACTTTTAATAACTTCAGGATTTTGTGTGTTAAGTGTCGTGCTAGTCATCATTTACACCATAAGTAACTATTTTTTCAATACCCCTGAAATAAATTTCGGGCTAAAAGCTAAAGTTAGCTAAAGCTAACTAGAATAACAGTTTTAACCCGTTTTAACGGGTTTAAGCTTTTAGCCCGAAATTTATTTCAGGGCTTTTCTTGATGCCATTCGATTTATAATCTCTGTCAGCATAACATCTAAACATTCAAGTAATCTTCATGGCATCTAGATGTTTAGATGCCATGAAGACTACCTCAAAAATTCACCCATCTGGTGTTTAATCAAAATCCCCTTCAACGTCTCATTCTCAGCCTTCAGGGCTAAATTCTCCGCTTCCAACTCCCGAATCCTCTCCTTCATCGCTTCCTTACTCGTCCCTTGTCTGTGAATCACCACCTCCTTATAAATCTCTAAATTCGCATCCTCACTCATCCATCTTTGATAAGTCTTGGTATGCTCATTGACACTATGTCCCATATAATCAGCCATCGTCTTAATCGGCACCCTTAAACGATGTCCCCGGATTGCATAAGCATGACGTAAATCGTAAGGTCTAAAATTTATATCAGTATTTCTAAATCTAATTTGAATCTTTGCTGTTCTGTTACTCAGAGTTCCCTCATTAAATGGTGATTTAACATTCTTTAAATCAAACAACTCCACCCAGTGAGGATATAATGGCGGAATTCCACAATTGCGCTCACCAGTCTTCGTCCCATCCGTTAAACTGGGGTTAATAATTAGTAAATGAAAACTATTCGTGCTGGTTACAAAAGCTTCTAAATCAACAGCAAATAATTCATGCGGTCTTAAGCCATAAGTAGCCAACATTCCATAAGCCCATTGCCATTGTTCGGGTAGGGTAATATTCTCCTTACTGGCATAAGGTGATAATGGCATTCCGATATTATGAAAAGCTTGAATAATTTCTTCATCAGAGGGAATCCTCCGCAAACTAGGATGAGGTTTGGGAGTTGCATAAGAACTAATTGTTTTCCCGGGATCAATTCCGCAAAAATCGCAAAACTTTTTCAGTTGCCAAGCTAAAAAAAATCTCGCTGAAGTATTGGGTTTCGTCTTCAACAGCGCTGATTCCAAAGCTTCCAAAGATAGTGGCACATCTGACGGTAACTTTTTTAAATGCCTGATATAATGGCTTTCCCAAGTACGAACTCCTTGACGATTTCTTTCATGAGTTTTCCAAAACTCACGTTCGTAATCTTCGATTAATTCCTGAATAAGTTTTTTCGGTTTTTTCTCTTCAGATATAGGTAATTTCTGGGCTTGTTTACCCATGAGTTCAAGAGTCCAGACAAATTGTTTTGTAACTAACAATAAATCTAATTCCCTTGCCTTATTTACTGCTATCTTGATACCAACATCATTGGCTACGTGACCCAGAGAAATGGTATACTGTCTATTAGCACTACCATCTTTTCCCGTATCCCCAGGTTTGCATGGAAATGTACCTTGTAAACCGATAGATTTAAAACTGGTTAGCTTTAGTTTAATTTTGACTCTATCTAAACTTAAAGCAGTGTTAGCTTGAACAACTGCGTGTTTGATTCTCAGGTACTCACGCTCGCTCTTTACACACTCCGAAGCTGAATTTTCTTTAGCTTTCCACTGCTTCCACTTGGATGGTTCCCATTGGTCAATTGATATCCCATCCCATTCGGCTTTCCGTGGATCGTAAATGCTTGGTTGCTTACTCATACGCTATAAACTGACTATTTCTGAATTTTAGACCCAATAAAGGTCAGATTTCGCATTGCTCACGAGCCAAAATTTCATGCGGATTTCATCCCAAAAACAGTGAAGTTGATAGAGAAACCCATCTGCCAAAATTTATGAGCAAAATTATGAACATTAACAAAAAATATTTGTTCCCCCTGATTTTTGTAGCGATCGCTGGGGGTATCAGCAGTTGTAGTTCTAATCCTAACTCTCGAAATAATGTCACACAAAGCAACAGTGTCCCATTTTCAACCCCCAGTTCCCAACCTAGCCCAACTGCGAACGCAACTCCTAGCCCCAGCATGGCTCAACTCAGAGCCAAATCCAAGCTTTCTACCCAAAGTACACCAGAATTAACTCCTGACGGTTCCAAAGCCCTAGGCAAAAGCACTAATGTTACAGTATACACAAGTGACCCTCAATGTCAAGAATTGGTAGGAAAAGAAATCAAAGTGCCAGCCGGGGAACCTGTGGCAAATGCAGTGGGTAAAGTAATAGAACAACGAGATACAGCCGACTTTAGCTTATCTGGATATCGCGTCAACGTCAAAGATGGTGTTGCCACAGTTGATTTACGCATCTCTCCGGAATCAAAGCGGCAATTCACCTCACTTTCGAGTTGCGAACAATTTGCTTTATTTGGTAGTCTCCGCAAAACCTTAACAAGCAATGCTCAATGGAATATTAAAGAAGTCCGCTTCACTGAAAAAGGTGAAGAAATTCCTATTTAATTTAGTTAGTTGTTAGTGGTTAGTTGTTAGTGGTTAGTTGTAGGAGTGAAAAATTCATAACAATAACCAATAACCAATAACCACTAACCATTATTTTTCAACCACTGTTCAACCAACTCAATCATAATATCGCTCATTTGTCGCTCCTTTGATGCCGCTGTTGCCTTCAGTCGTCGATGCAAATCCTTAGGTAGATAAATAGTAGTACGAGTATAGTTAGAGTCAGTACTTTTAGTTATAGAAGTCGGCTTATCTTCATCAGATGATTGCTGTTTATCCCTTTGTTGACGACTGCGAGCCGCATCAATCAACTCATCAAAACGACTATTTTTCTTTTTATTCACGGTAAAATTTCCTTGCCAATCTCGGCATAACATCTCCATGCAATTTGCGCTTTTGAGTCTTTAACAGCATTCACCGGCACCCCTTCTAAAGCCGCTCTTTGAAACACAGCCAAGCGTCTAATCCCCCACTTGAATATAGGTAGTCCCGCACCCTCCAAGGCGGTTCTAGCCTCTTCTCCTGCCTTATTTGGATGTGGGGGGATTAAAGTCAACAAAATTCGGTAATTAGTCTTTAATTGCTTCAGTGCGTCAACCATTTGTAGGGTTGCCGCTAAAGCGATCGCATCAGGTGTGGTAGGAATGACCAGCAAATCGCATCCTTTAGCAATGGTTTTGAGTTCACTTGGTTCCGGTCTAGCTGGGGTATCAATCACAATATGCTCGTAAAGCTTTGCGAGGCTTACCCCCTGTTTCTCATCAGCTACTTTAAAAGGTAAAGAACCTCGGTTAGACCAGTCTAATGCGCTACGGTTTAAGTCACCGTCCACCAATAGGGTATCAGCCTTGTTTTGGAGGTATGTAGCCAGGTGTAACGCAGTCGTAGACTTGCCAACACCCCCTTTAAATGCTGCAACAGTAATAATCATTTTTTCTGACAAATAGTTGTTGCAAATAATACCAGGATTTTCGTCTAAATGTTTGGATGTTTCATGCACACCTAGATGTTTAAGTATTTAATTTTAGTGGCATTATGTTTAGATATTTAAAACTCATAGCATTTAGACATTTGAATGCTTAAATGTTTTGATTGTTGTTTATATAGTCAATAAAAAATAAAGCTAAATAAAGATGTTCGCAATTAACTATAAAACGATATAAATATGTTTGTTAATTTTGAAATTTAAAAATGAGGAAAGAAGAGGTGCAACTACTTCGTAGAGAGGTTATATCGTGTTCGGTTAAAGACTTATCATTAAGACCGCAGAGGAGCAGGGAGCTTTCTAGCAGGGGGAGAAAGTGACCGTTGGGCAATATTAGCCCCCTTACTTTATCAAGCAGTCATCAAGTTCTGAATATTGAGAGAACAAACCATCAATACTGGCTAGCTTTGCTCCATAAACCAGTGCTGTTGCAATAATCAAGCGATCAAAAGGATCTTTATGGACAGGTGATAAGTCAACAGCACGAGATGCAATCACCTCGGTGACAGGAAATAGCTCGATACCTACAGTTGTTAGCGCTCCTTGAAACCATTCTTGAGCTGTAGATGGTAACTCTATTCGACCACGGCTATGAGCCAAAGCAATCTCATAACAAGATACTGGAGAAACACCAACTTGATTCGCAGTCTCTATTCGATCGAGCCAGTGCGACGGAAATTGATCCAGGTTGGCATTTATAAACCACAGCCAAATATGAGTGTCGAGAACAATTACTTCAGACATTGCCAGTCCTGTTCATCCACAATAGGACTGACAATATCACCGAAAATTTTAACTTTGCCAGCCATTGACGCAGGAGGAATTCGACGCTTTATCGGAGCTACATTAGGAATATTCTCTGCCAGGACAGTCACAATAATGCGAGCGGAGCTAACCTCCGGCTGCTCTGTGAGCCATATTACACGACCATTGTCATAAATCGCTTCATAACTTTTTAGCATTTAATTATTTTTTTTACTGGTGTGCTAAGTTTATGTTTAGCGGCAGGCAATCAATTCCAAGCGCGTAACTTTCTGCTTCACTGCTCATTTCACCTCCTAACCTAGCAATAATTATTCCTAGGGTCAATCCTTGATCGGCTTCGTGAAGTTTAGTAACCAGATGGATTTCGGAAAGCATTAATGACTGTATCAATCTCCTGAGCTATCGCCAACATTTCTATCTCCCTCCACCGCTTACCCACAATCTGCATTCCCATTGGTAAGCCATTCTGAGTCTGACCAATAGGAATGACTACAGCAGGATGTCCGCTGAGGTTAAATGGCATTGTGTAAGCTCCGTTAGCGACTGCGTGGGGATAAAGTTTGCCATCAATATCAACAGCACTCCAAGCTGGACGATGGGTAAATGCAGGAGTAGCAGCAACAGGAACGAGCCACACATCCCACGGTTCCAATGCTGTATCGATTTGGGCAGTAAAACGATCGCGTTCTGTAAGTGCCTCAAAATATCCCTTGAGACTGGGATTTAATAGTTCCGGTAAAAATCGGCTGAAGTCTCCTAATTTTCGCAGTTGTTTGTCACCTTGGGTTGCAGTCCGAAATATTAACTCCAAGCTCCGACGAATGTTATATTTATCCTTGGGTTGGGCATAATTGTTGACGTATGCGGCCATCCGGGAATAAAGGTTTAGGATATTGGAAATATTAAAGTTGGGGGGAAGCCAACGTTCGATTTGTACTCCTGTTTGGGATAATTTCTGAACAACATTATGCATTGCCGTTTTTGTTTCCCTACTCACGGGAACCTCTTCCCATTCGTCAATCCAAGCTATTTTCAAATTCTGCCAAGATTTGTTAGAGGGTGCATCTAGAGGAATTGGTGGCACATCTGGACGACGAATATCGGCACCTGCAATTAAGGAAAAACACAGTCGGATATCTTCCAGGGAACGGGCAAAACAACCCACAGTCATCATTTGTCGCAGACATATCCGCATTCCCGGTACTTCTGGAATTGTTCCTGCTGTGGAAATGCGACGGTCGGTCGGTTTCAAGCCATACACACCGCAGAAATGAGCGGGTTGACGTACCGAACCCCCAAAATCATTGCCTAAATCTAACGCTGAAAGTCCAGCAGCAACCGCAGCAGCACTACCTCCGGAACTACCCCCAGGAGTGTATTCAATATTCCAAGGATTATTCGCTCGTGGGAACAGGGAATTGGTACTTTGGTAATCACCAGCTAATTCTGCCATGTTGGTTTTTCCCAAAATCACTGCTCCCGCAGCTCGCAACCTAGCAACGGCCGTGGCATCCTGTTGAGGAACATAATCTTTGAGAGGAATATACCCCGCAGTAGTACGTAGTCCTTCTGTTTCAAAAATATCTTTGATGGTGATGGGAAGGCCATGTAAAACACCCCAATTTTCTCCCCTGGCTAAAGCTTCATCTGCAAATTTAGCTCTGGTACAGGCATTGTCTTCATCCAAAGTGCAAATAGCATTCAGCTTTAAATTGTATTTGGCTATTTGAGCTAGGTAAGCGTCGAGAACTTCCACAGCCGAAACTTGACCTTCTCGAATCATCTGCGCTAGTTGATGAGCAGAAGCAAAATTCAGGTTAGTCATAAGCAAGAAACCAGTAATTCTTGATAAAGTTAATTATATTAACTAAGTCAACTATGGGTCGTCCAGTTAAAGAAAAATCCTTGGCACAGCAAGATGTGATTAATGCCGCGATCGCATGTCTAGATAAAGAAGAGGAAGGGGCTTTGGCTGTAAATAGGGTCACGGGAATTGGGGATTAAACCTCCCGCAATCTACAAGCACCTTGATGGAAATACAGGATTGCGACGAGCCGTAGCTTTGACTATTTGACGCAGCTATTTGACGGACTGCCAACAACAAACTACTGGTATTACAGAACGTCGTGCTTTATTCCGTGCTGCTGCACAGGCAACCCGAAACTTTGCGCGAATGTATCACATCTCTAAGAGTTTGAGTGTGACATCGTTTTGTGATATCATAAATAAAAATGTGGTTTAATTTGTTGATAAATGTATGTATTACAAATTGTTACTGCTAGATGGATTTAAATAACAAACAGCGTCAGGTTTTGGAATCTATTTTTACAAATCCGATTCCTGCAAATATTGTTTGGCAGGATATTGAAAAATTGTTTATGGCTTTAGGTGCTGATGTAAGTCAAGGTCAAGGTTCGCGAGTGAGAGTGAAATTAAACGATGTCAAGGCTGTATTTCATGAACCGCATCCAGAAAAAGAAACTGATAAAGGAGCAGTAAAATCAGTTCGAGAATTTTTACTTAAGGCAGGCATTGAACCAGAAACATTAGTAAATGGCGATCGGTAAATTTTAAAGTTAAAACTATGATGACTTATAAAGGATATACAGCAAATTTAGAAGTTGATGTAGAAGCAGGAATTATTTTTGGGCGTGTATTAGATATTAATGATGTAGTGACATTTAAAGGTAAAACAGTCGAGGAAGCTGGTCAAGAATTTCATAAATCGGTAGATGATTATCTTGCTTTTTGTGAAGACTTAGGGGAAGAACCCGACAAACCTTTTTCTGGGAAACTTCCCTTTCGTACTACACCAGAACATCATCGCAAGATTTTTATCGCAGCTTCTAAAGCAGGTAAAAGTATTAATGCTTGGATGGATGAAGTATTGAGTATTGCAGCAGATAAGGCAATTAATACAAATTCTTAGGTTACTGCTCAACTCTGTTGCTCAATTTTGAGAAGCGAGTCCTAGACCTTTTTCGTCATAAATACGCTATTCGGGTCATCAATATAGTCAGCGAATGAACCTCGGTACTCGAATCCATACCGTGTATATAAGGCTCGTGCTGGGTCGAACTCAGGAAAAGCCCCTGTTTCCAAGTTCAGGCAGTCGTAAGCACGCCGTTGGGCTTCTTTGATAATGTGTTCAAGAATCTTAGAAGCGATACCCTTACGGCGATGAGCCTTGACGGTTCGCATTGATCACTTCTTGAATCTAACTCTTTCAGTGCCCCGCATCCGAGTAATTCCGAACCCTCCCAAGCCGACCAGAAAGTAATATCGGGCGATCTCAATGCCTCTAAATCAAGAGCATGAACGCTTTCAGATGGGGTAATCTCATGCATATTTTCGAGATGTTCCCAAAGAAGGTCAGCGATATTTTTACCTGTCAGGTCATCTTCGCTAATTTGCAATCGACTTATCTCCTTAATTTGCCAGGGAATTTTACTCTATAATAAGCTCAACAAAGCCTGTTTAAGGTCTGATAAATATGAAAATACTTTAAAGATATGCCGAATATAGAAGTTGTAGCAAATATTCAAGATTTGGTGTTCAATCTTGAGTCAGTGATTGCTGCACAAATAATGGCAGATATTAATAGAGCCAATAATTTTCAAAAAACGGCGGAAGAAATATATTCTATTCTGAGAAGTGGCAGATTGGTTAAACCAAAGATGAGTAATCGAAAAAGTATTGCCGTAAGTGATAATGTTGCTACGGTTACCGGTTGGGATTTATTAAATATAAAATGGACACAAGCTATCAAACAAAATAAGCATATATCTCTAGAGCAAGATGAAAGTAAAGTCAAAGAATATTATTAAAATTTAATCATACAATTTAACCGATAGATTCTGGTATGACTTTTACTGTTGGATGTGCAGCAGTTGCAGCCCTGGATACTACAATTTTTGATGAGAATTTTGACCCAGATGAAATTGATTTGAATCTGACAGATAATCGAGATATAGAAGGGAATGATGCTGCTTTTTTTGCTGCTTGTGCCTATGCAAATGGTACAGTATGGGAAAATATTTCTGGAAAATCAGATTCTGCGAAGCGTTTAGAATTTTGGTCGTGGTGGTTAAATGTTGCTGTTCCCAATGCGTGGGAGGCTATGGAAGAAGATGAGAAGATAGATATTCTTTTGTCTGAAGCTTCTTAAATACAAAGATGGTGCGATTATTATAATCCTCAGTTTGCCCAATTTTTTTAGTTGTATGTGTAGACAATTTTTCATTTAAAATCTCTCTTGTTTGTTCAGGGTACATATTTGATATTGCATCAATTGCAGAGAATTGACGCGCTCTTTCATCTTCAGGAAGGTTTTCTGTTAATAAACTGATTGTTAACCCGACAATAATATCTTTGATTAGAGCCAAACGAGCGCGAGCTAAAGGGCTTTTTTGAAAATACTTGATCGCCAGTTCTGAGTCTGTTGGGAAATACTCAGATTTAATATCTTCAAAAATTCTATCACGAGCAGCGCGACCTTGAACTGGTAGTCTTTCTAAAAGATGTGTAACAGCACTTCTTAAGTGATAACGTGCCAATTCGGCTGTTGCCTCGAATGGTTCTTCTAAAGATGTCATTGAAGGATGAGCGCATCGGCTTCTATCTTCAAATAATCTTTCAATATCTGATATTTCGATAATTGAAAGTAATTCAAATGGTTTAAGCGCTTTTTTGGGAATATCTGATTCAAACTGCCAAAGCTCTTTTACTTTTTTTTCGTTTAGCTTGCTTGTCTCTACAACGTACTATTAATTCGTCCAGATCGATGAAGGCTTCATACATAGTTAGTTGTCTAATATACTCAATTTTATGTATGTTAGCGTATACATAAGCGCAAAGCTTAGATCAGATCATAAACTATCTGTATTATATTGTAGTATGCAAAAGATGGTTTTTTTCTCTTTAGCGATCGCATTCATGATTCGTATGCTTCACTACGATGAGCAATTGCCACAACAAATACTTGTATGACCCTATAATCCCCGATTCGGTAACGATAATACCCTGTATAATCTCCCTTGAGGGCTTTAATATTTGGGTGCGAACGCGGAGTTTGTTCTAGGTGTTCCAAACATCGAGCAATTTTTTTGGCTAGGGCTTTGTTAGCATTGACATACACCTGTTGAGCATCGGGATGTAGCAGAACTTCATACATCGGAGCGAAGAGTTCTCCAGTTTGCGTATTGGGTTTTAGGGGTTGCTGATGAGTGTTTAACTCGCTCTAACAATCCAGGAATTGCTAAAAGTTCTTGGGTTGCAGCTTCGCTTTCAGCATTTGCCAAGTAAGCGGCAAAATCAGCAAGTACCTGTAAGCGTTCCGGTGATAATTGTTTGAGTAAATCATTAAGTTGAAGCTGTAACTCTGCCACAGATATTACATCTGCTGACGACCTATCATCCATTGGGGAATTATCTGTGGTACTCATTGTCTGCTTCGCAATTTTCTTGGTTTAGTGTCCATTGTAAGGCAACAAATCGTAGGGTAATATTATCTGCGAATCTCTGCCCATTCATCAATCCAAGCTAAATGATTTGATAGCCTTATTAATGCAAGAGGATTGCCTTTTTTAAGAGAAAAGATTACGACCTACTGAATTTAGCGCTTACCAATTCTTTGCGTATTTATACAAAAAAGCCCGCTTTACACGCGAGCTTTTTTGAACTTCATCTTCATTTAGAATATACTTATATATACATGAAGATATTAATCTTGAGTCTCCTCGGAGATAGGTTCCTCCAAAGTTTCAGGCTCTGGTTCAACCTTGGGTTGAGGTTTAACAGGTTTTGGGCCACGAGCTAGGGCAGGATTACTTGGTTGTCTGGAGTCGTCCCCAAAGGAGGCTTTTTTGTCTCTGTCTCTACCCGACGAGCGACCATCGCTGCTTTTTGAACTTTTAGGATTGGTGGATTTAACAGGAGGAGTAAAATCCGCATTCTCGGAATTGCTGTCAGTCTCAGGTTTGGTCTGACGTTCAGATTTTTTGATTGGGCGTTCTACCATTGTTAACTTCTGTTAAATTTTTTCTATAATACATCGCTTTGGGAAGAAGCGATACCACGAAGTGGTCGCCTTCGGCATCGCAGCCTCAATGGTAGCGCTTTTTTGGGACATTCCTCTGAGATGGTGTTTATAAAATAAAGATAAAATTCCTGTAGGGTGCGTTAGACCGACGACGGTATATGATTCACAGAAAAAATCTGATTCGGTCGCAGGACACCAAGTCGCTTAGGAATGTGGATTAAATAAGACCCGGATTTGCCCTCACCCAACAAGATTTCTAGCTCCCTTCTCTCCAGGGGAGAAGGGTTGGGGATGAGGGCAAATTTTCGACATTAATAAATCTTTATTCCTTTACTGATATTTTGTATTTCTAGAAAAGAATGTCAAAATTATCACTGTTATTACCCTGGAGAATCGATTAACGTCCCTACCCGCCAGGGACTATAAGTCCCTGTCTAATAGCACAAGTCCATTAAAATGGACTAGACTAACGTAGTATTTTTAGGTATTTTTTGATAACACAAAATATTGGCTATATGTGGTTTATACGCAAGGCAGAAGATATGAGCTAATCCATGATTTTTAGTGCCAGCTTGGTAGCCTCTTCTTCATCTGCGTGCATCAGCGGTTATTTTTTTTGGCAATGAAGCAAAGCTAAAAACTCTCGAACCTCCACCCCAAACAAAAATAAAATTTCAGCAAAGCCCTTCTACACAATACTTTATATCCTTGAGTACATTACTAATACATATCAAGGAAAACGAAAAATAGGATGAGATACTAATTTCTAAATAAACGCATATATATATTTACCCATCGGCAATTGGGGCAATCTACTAGGAGAAAATGATGCATAAATTTGCAACAATTGATGGGAATGAAGGTGTAGCTAGAATAGCTTACAAATTAAGTGAAGTGATTGCCATCTATCCTATCACCCCCTCTTCGTCGATGGGTGAATGGACTGATACTTGGTCCTCTCAAGGTCGTCCTAACCTCTGGGGGACGGTTCCGAGTGTGATTCAGATGCAGAGCGAAGGGGGTGCGGCTGGTGCGGCACATGGAGCATTACAAACAGGTTCTCTGACTGCGACCTTCACTTCATCTCAGGGACTGTTATTGATGATTCCGAATCTGTACAAGATTGCTGGTGAACTGACCAGTGCTGTTATCCACGTTGCGGCCCGTTCCCTGGCAACACAAGGATTGTCAATTTTCGGCGACCATAGTGATGTCATGGCAGCTCGTGGAACTGGGTTTGCTTTGTTGTGTTCGGCTTCAGTGCAAGAAGCGCATGATTTTGCCTTGATAGCCCAAGCTGCTACCTTAGAGGCACGGGTACCGTTTATGCACTTTTTTGACGGTTTCCGCACCTCCCATGAAATTCAAAAAGTTAAATTGCTTGATGATAGCGACTTGCGATCGCTCATTGATGACAAGTTAGTATTTGCCCATCGTACCCGTGCATTGACTCCAGACCATCCGGTGTTGCGGGGAACTGCTCAAAATCCGGATGTCCACTTCCAAGCCAGGGAAAGCGCTAACCCTTATTACAATGCTTGTCCCGAGATTGTCCAAAGAACGATGGATAGATTTGGCTCAAGCATTGGGAGGTATTACAAAATATATGAATATCATGGTGCAATAGAAGCCGATCGCGTAATTGTGATTATGGGTTCTGGTTGCGAGACTGTCCATGAAACAGTCGATTATCTCAACAGTCGGGGGGAGAAGGTAGGTGTTTTGAAGGTAAGGTTGTATCGTCCCTTTGATGTGCAACAATTTGTAGCAGCACTGCCCAAAACCACCCGCAGTATAGCAGTCCTCGACCGCTGCAAAGAACCCGGTAGCATCGGGGAACCGTTGTATTTAGATGTAGTTACAGCCATCCACGAAGCCAAAGTTAATCTAAAATCGATTGTTGGGGGTCGCTACGGTCTTTCTTCCAAAGAATTTACTCCAGCAATGGTTAAGGGAATTTTCGACAATTTGGTGCAAAGTCAACCGCAGAATCACTTTACTATTGGTATCAACGACGACGTAACCAACACTTCATTAACCTTTGACCCGAACTTCTCAACCGAAGCAGATAACGTCATTCGGGCAATGTTCTATGGATTGGGTTCTGATGGGACGGTGGGGGCCAACAAAAATTCCATCAAAATTATTGGAGAAGAAACCGATAATTTTGGCCAAGGTTACTTTGTCTACGATTCTAAAAAATCTGGTTCGATGACAGTTTCGCACCTGCGTTTCGGACCGGAGTTAATTCGTTCCACCTACCTGATTGACAAAGCGAACTTCATTGGCTGCCATCATTGGGGATTTATCGAACGGATTGATGTGTTAAAAGCGGCTGTATTTGGGGCAACATTTTTAATTAACAGTCCTTATGATGTTGATACAGTGTGGGATAGACTTCCACGGGAGGCACAGGAAGAGATTATCAGCAAACAGCTAAAATTTTACGTCATCAATGCTACTCAAGTCGCCCGTGAAAGTGGCATGGGTGGACGGATTAATACAATAATGCAGGTGTGTTTCTTTGCATTAGCGGGAGTTTTGCCCCAAGAAGAAGCGATCGCTAAAATTAAACAAGCGATTGAAAAGACGTATGGGAAGAAGGGTGCGGAAGTTGTTCGGATGAATTTGCAAGCTGTAGATAACACCCTCAGCAACTTACATAAAGTAGATGTGCCGAACACTGTCAGCAGTATAAGAGAAATTCAGAATCTTGTAGCTCTTGATGCTCCTTCCTTTGTGCAGGAAATTCTCGGTAAAATGATGGCGTGGTTGGGAGATGATTTACCTGTGAGTGCGATGCCAGTTGATGGAACATATCCCACGGGAACCGCAAAATGGGAGAAGCGCAACGTGGCAGAAGAAATTCCCGTTTGGGATACAGATGTCTGCGTACAGTGCGGGAAATGTGTGATGGTTTGTCCCCACAGTGCGATTAGGGCTAAGGCTTATCAAGCAAGTGAGTTGGGAAATGCACCTCCTACCTTTAAATCAGTTAATGCCAGAGATAAAGACTTTGCCCAACAAAAATTTACGATTCAAGTAGCACCAGAAGATTGTACCGGGTGCGCTATATGTGTAGATATTTGTCCGGCTAAAAAAGCGATAAATATGGAATTGCAGTTGCCATTGAGAGAGCAAGAACGAGAAAATTGGAATTTTTTCCTGAATTTGCCCAATCCTGATAGAAAGCAACTGAAAGTCAATCAAATACGGCAACAACAACTGCAAGAACCATTATTTGAATTCTCCGGTGCATGTGCCGGATGTGGTGAAACACCCTACCTAAAATTACTGACACAACTATTTGGCGATCGCTCGGTAATAGCGAATGCGACAGGTTGTTCTTCAATATATGGTGGGAACCTCCCCACAACCCCTTGGACGGTAAACTCAGAAGGAAGAGGCCCAGCTTGGTCGAATAGTTTATTTGAAGATAACGCCGAATTTGGTTATGGTTTCCGTCTATCTTTGGATAAGCATACCGAATTTGCGAGAGAATTATTAGAAGAATTGGGGAGTAGGGAAGTAATTCCTGATGAATTGGTTCAGTCGATATTAAATGCCCAGCAAAAAACAGAAGCTGATATTTGGGAACAACGAGAACGAATTACCCTGCTCAAACAACTGTTAGAGACTCAAGACCCACGCATCCAAAATCTGAAATCGATAGCCGATTACCTCGTCAAAAAAAGCGTTTGGATTGTCGGTGGTGACGGATGGGCTTATGATATCGACTTTGGCGGATTGGATCGGGTTTTGACAAGCGATCGCAACGTCAACATCCTCGTCATGGATACCGAAGTCTATTCCAATACAGGTGGACAAGCATCCCAAGCCACCCCCAAAGGAGCGATCGCGAAATTTGCCGCTAGTGGAAAGCCTGCTGCGAAGAAAGATTTGGGGTTAATTGCCATGACCTACGGTAACGCTTATGTCGCAAGTGTGGCCCTTGGTGCCAAAGATGAACATACCCTAAAAGTATTTTTGGAAGCAGAAGCCTACGAAGGACCATCATTAATTATCGCCTACAGTCATTGCATCGCCCACGGCATCAACATGACAACGGGAATGAGTCACCAAAAAGCATTAGTAGATTCTGGTCGTTGGTTGCTATATCGCTACAATCCAGACTTGGTAAAGCAGGGTAAAAATCCCTTGCAATTGGATATGCGTCAACCGTCACAGCCAATCGAACAGTCGATGTATCAAGAAAATCGTTTTAAGATGCTCGTGAAAAGCAAACCAGAAATAGCCAAACAATTGCTGCAAGAAGCACAAGCAGAAGTAGATGCACGCTGGAAGATGTACGAGTATCTAGCAGCACGTCCAATCTCGGTGAAGAGTTGAATCTTGTGGAAAACGCAGGTCATCCTGAACTTTGTGTCAGTAGAGCTAGATTAGTTGAGTCCAGCAGGGAGAGAAAAATTATTGCTCAATAACTCTTTTTTCTCCCATGCATCCCCTGCTTATCAGAGCCGTATTGGGGCTAGATGTGCGAAAATTACTAAATAAGATGAGATAAGCACATAAAAAGCCTGTCTATCGGGAGACTACTCTATGACGGGGACAAACAGTGACAAACAACTGTCGAGAATAGTTTTAAAAGGATTCAAGTCTATCGCCAAGTGTGACCTTGAACTCTCCAAACTTAACGTTTTGATTGGCGCTAACGGAGCCGGTAAATCTAATTTTATTGGCTTCTTCCGCATGGTTGGACAGTTGCTTGAGCAAAACCTGCAAGTATTTGTCAGCCGTCAAGGCAGTCCTGATGCGTTATTACATTTTGGACGTAAAACAACAGAACAATTGGAGTTTCAATTATACTTCGGCAATAATGGATACTTCGCTACTTTAGAACCAACCCAGGACAATCGTCTGATGTTCGCCGAGGAATCCTTCTGGTGGAACATGAGTGGTGAGCGTGAAATAGGTAAGGGTCATTTCGAGACAAAGGCTTTCGTCGGCACAGGGACTAGAATTGATGAGTACGTTTTGTCTGCTATGCAGCAGTGGCGGGTTTATCATTTTCATGATACCAGTGACAGTGCCTATATAAAACAACCGCACGGTATCAATGACAACGCCTATCTGCGGAGTGATGCACGCAATCTTGCATCCTTCCTGTATCTGTTGCGTGACAGCTACCCAGCATCCTATCAAAGAATTGTCAAAACTATTCGACTTGTTGCCCCGTTCTTTGGAGACTTTCACCTGCGTCCTTCTCCACAAAACAAGGAGGTTATTGAACTGGAATGGTTCGAGGGGGGGCAGGATATCCCATTTAAGGCACATCTGCTTTCGGATGGGACGCTGCGTTTCATTTGTCTGGCAACCGTTTTTCTGCAACCGGAGGACTTTCAGCCTAAAACGATTCTGGTTGATGAGCCAGAACTGGGTCTCCACCCATATGCCATCACTATCCTGGCATCATTAATACATAGTGCCAAAAGACAGGTAATTGTTTCAACTCAGTCAGTGGAACTACTCAACGAATTTGATGCCAATGATGTGATTGTTGTAAACCGAGATGACGGGAAATCCTCCCTTCGCAGACTAAATCAGCACGAGTTGGAGGCTTGGCTTGAGGACTATAGCCTGGGTGAACTCTGGAAGAAGAACGTCCTGGGTGGGAGACCTTCACGATGATCCGAGTAAATGTTTTTGTTGAAGGGCAAACCGAGGAAACTTTCGTCAGGGAACTGCTTTACGAGTATTTTCAGGAAAAAAACATCTTCCTCAACCCGATTCTTGTGAAAACCAGTTCAACGGGCAAGGGGGGTGTGGTGAGTTACGCCAAAATCAAGCCGCAATTAAATCGCAAGTGCCTTGAAGACAAATCGGCGTTCGTCACCACAATGTTTGATCTGTATGCCTTGCCCAATGATTTTCCCGGAATCTGTTTCCTGCCAAAAACCAGGAACCCGTTTCAGAAAGCTGAATATCTTGAACAGGGAATGGGCAAGGATATCGGTCACAAGAATTTTATCCCAAATTTGCTAGTTCATGAGTTTGAAGGACTTCTGTACAGTCAGCCACAAGCGTTTGCTGCGTGGTTTGATGCAAGTGTTGTCAGTGTTTTGCAAGCCGAACGTAACGCCTTTCCTTCCCCTGAGCATATTAACGATAATCCCCTAACAGCACCATCAAAACGCATTCGCAATTGTTGCAATGGATACGACAAACCCCTGCATGGTTCGCTGCTGGCGATTGACATTGGGCTGGATACGATACGTGAGGAATGTCAGCATTTTAACCGATGGTTACTGCGTCTTGAAAGCATAATTCCATAAGGAGTGCTGAAATATTATCTCAGCAACCTAGTGCGCCCTGTGCGGTAAAATTGGGGGTTAGAGAGATAAGAACATAAAAAAATGGTTGCAGCACAGACAAATTTAAATATTGTTGCCCTAGAAGCAGAATACAGTCAAAAAACACCACGGGAAATTCTGCAATTTGCCCTGGAAACTTTTGACAATATCTCTATTTCCTTCAGTGGTGCTGAAGATGTTGTATTAATTGACATCGCATCAAAAATTACCAAAAATTTCCGCGTTTTTACACTTGACACCGCACGATTGCACCCAGAAACATATCAATTTTTGGATAAAGTAAGAGAACATTACGGGATAAAATTAGAAGTAATGTTTCCCGATGCAGCGGAAGTACAGGCATTAGTTGAAGAAAAGGGGATGTTTAGCTTCTATAAAGACGGTCACAAAGAATGCTGCGGCATCCGAAAAGTCAGACCACTGCGTCAAAAATTGAATACCCTTGATGCCTGGATTACTGGACAGCGCAAAGACCAAAGTCCCAGTACCCGCAATCATATCCCAGTAATTGAAGTTGATACCGCCTTCTCTACACCAGACCATGAATTAATTAAATTTAACCCCTTAGCAAACTGGTCTTCAGCACAGGTGTGGGAATACATCCGCGCTTTAGGAGTGCCTTACAACAAATTACACGATCGCGGTTTTGTTAGTATCGGTTGCGAACCCTGCACGAAAGCCGTTTTACCCAATCAGCACGAACGGGAAGGCCGTTGGTGGTGGGAAGAGTCTACTATGAAAGAGTGCGGTTTACACGCAGGTAATTTGCAGAACTAGAATTAAGGGTGTGTTAATTTTTGTTAACACACTCTACTTTCTTAGGCGATTCCGTAGTAAAAAGATTGAAACAATGGTATCTACACCCAATAAATTATCTATAGCGGTTCTCAATTCAGTGAGATACAAGAACCCCATCCTAAGACATACCTACCGTGTACATACTCTTTCTTCGCGCTCTTCGTGTCCTTCGCGGTTAAAAAAAAGAATATATATTTTTAACCGCGAAGGACGCAAAGGACGCGAAGAAATAATTTTAGGACTTGCGTGTATACCGTAGACAAGACATACGGGGAGGGGGTGTACTTCATTTACTTGCAAAGTGCTGTACTAATTTTTACTAGCTCTTTATTAGTCATGTTAATTACCTAACCTTCACTTTGCAGTTGTTCCTGTACCAAACGTCGAAAAGCTCGAATAACAGAATTTCGACCTGCTGTTTGACTTAACTCTAAATACTGAATAATTGTCTCACTTAAGGTAAAATTCGGAAAAATTACACTTTGCTCTGACTCTGCATAAGAACCATTCCGCAGCACATTTATTTGCAGCTTCCCTTTTTCAAATCTCCAAAGTTCGGGAACCTTTAAAGATTCATAAATACTCGGATTTGTCCGAGAAGTAACATCGATTTCTAAAGCTAAATCTGGGGGTGGGTCTGTTTCTAAATCGAGTTTCTTTTTGCCTCGAACTTTACTTTCATTTTGAATATAGAAACATTGGTCTGGCTCAATTGCCTTCAGCATTTTTTTATTTTTAAAAGTAGTTGAGCCTAAACTCAGAAATTCTATATCTAACTCCTCCAAAAGTGCTTTTATTAAATCACTAATTATTTCCTTCTCAAATTCATGTTCTGGCAATGGTGCCATAATCTCCAGCACTCCTCCGTCATAAGCTATACGTGCTGCCCGATGTTCTCCCAACTCATCAAGAATTGTTTCAAATTCTTGCCAAGTAACATCACGCAACAAAACACGTTGTCCTGGTGGAACATCAATACGTTTAATGTTCAATAGCATCTTATAGCTCCCAGATTACGATTACTATTAGCTTAATTGGCTTGAGTGCCCGCTTGCCACAATTTCTGTAAATTGTAATTTATGCACTTGTGCCTCAAAATTGGGTTTGTTTTGAAATCTTTTCGACAGTCGTAAGTCATTCGCATTTAGCGCTTTTTCTCTATAGCGTTTCCTAGTCTGCTAAGGTACAAATTTATCTGCGTCCATCTGCGTCCATCCTCTTCTATCTGCGGTTAATTCTTTCTTTTTTGTACCTCAGAATCGCTATAGTCCATTTTAATAGACGTAGCGACAATATTCTACGGGAAACTCCGCTATATGTAGGGTATTGTCACTACAAAGGATGGAGGACTAATTGATTCTTACAATTAGTTTCTCCAAACAACTCAATAACCTACTTTGCGTCCCCTCATCAACTCGTTGCAATGCCCGATTAACAGCACTAATAACAGCCATCAACGACGCTGTGACGATATTGCCATGAATACCCACACCATGCAACGAACCTGAAAGCCAATCACCTGTAATCGCAACACAAGCAATCGCACTCGCATTACTACCCTGACTCAAGGAAGATTCTTCGTAGTGTTGAACCTGGACGTTTAAATTCAGAGCATTCAGAAATGCATCAATCGGTCCATTTCCATCACCACGGATAGTTATTATCCTCTCATGCAACTGTAGCGCCGCCATAATAGTTTCTCCCTCACCGTATTGATGAGAAATATATTTCAAGGGTGAATCGACCAGCAAATACTCTCGTTCAAAAATCTGCCAAATATCTGCCGCAGACATTTCTTGACTGCAACCATCCATTACCCCTTGCACAACTTGACTAAATTCAACCTGCAAGCGACGGGGTAAGATTATGTTGTAATTTCGTTCCAATAAGTAGGCGATACCCCCCTTCCCTGATTGGCTGTTCACCCGGACGATTGACTCATAGCTGCGTCCCACATCTGCTGGATCTAAAGGAAGATAGGGAACCTCCCACATCGCATCTGGTTTTTGGACTGCGAAACCTTTTTTGATTGCATCTTGGTGTGAGCCGGAAAAAGCCGCAAACACCAAATCTCCCACGTAGGGATGACGGGGATGGATGGGGAGTTGGGTGCAATCTTCGATAATTCTTGCTATTTGGTTAATGTCGGAAAAATCTAACCCAGGATGGATGCCTTGGGTATACAAATTCAATGCCAGGGTGACTAAATCTACATTACCAGTACGTTCGCCATTGCCAAACAAACATCCCTCAACTCGGTCAGCACCAGCCATTTGAGCTAATTCGGCAGCGGCAATTCCACACCCGCGATCGTTGTGGGGATGCACGCTTAATATTACACTATCTCGCCGTGTTAAATGGCGGTGCATCCACTCCACTTGGTCGGCAAATATATTTGGGGTTGCAACTTCCACCGATGCAGGGAGGTTGATAATTGCCTTGTGTTCCGGTGTCGGTTGCCAAATATCTAAAACGCGATCGCAAATTAAGGAAGCAAAATCTAACTCAGTAGCGGTGAATGTCTCAGGAGAGTATTGAAATTGCCATCTTGTCTGGGGTTGTTCTTTCGAGAGTTCCGTCAATAATTTGGCTGCGGATACTGCCATGTTAATAGTTCCGGCACAATCCAAATTAAATACGGTGCGGCGAAATACTGGGGATGTGGCATTATATATATGGACAATTACTTGTTTTGCTCCCCACAATGCTTCAAAGGTGCGACGAATTAAATGTTCTCGTGCCGGTGTCAATACCTGAATCGTTACGTCATCGGGAATTAACTGCTGCTCGATTAGATAGCGAACAAAATCAAATTCAGTTTGGGAAGCAGAAGGAAAACCTACTTCAATTTCTTTAAAACCAATCTGCACCAACAACTTGAACAGCCGCAACTTGCGCTCGATATTCATCGGTTCAATTAGGGCTTGGTTACCATCTCGCAAATCAGTGCTTAACCAGATTGGTGGTTGGGTAATTGTTTTGGAAACCCAAGTGCGATTGGGTAAATCAATGGGTATAAATTGACGATATTTTGTAGCGGGATTGTTCAACACGTTCGTCGATTCCTTTGTTTGTAGTGTTCATCGAATGATTGCGTGATGAGGGTTGCCCGGTTAGCCAGACAACCCACTAATAGTCGCAGCAACATTCCAAACATATAAATCTCCTAAAAAGTTAATAAATCTGCACTCTGATTAACTGCTCCAAACCTCTGTCCTTTTTGAAAGAGGCTGTGATTCCCATTTTTCAGAGAAGGGGTTAGGGAATATATAAGCCCAGGCTCTTTCATGCGATAGGGAACGTATAATTTGCAAATAAACAAATTATCTATTATATCTAGCCCTGCATATATAAGGGGGTTGAAATTTGAGTATTCCAACTTCAAATAGACGTGTTTCCTACCCGAGAGGGTAATTTATTTTGCGGAATACTCTTAGAAAAACTTATTTGAGTGAGTAAAAAATTATTGTTGCCCCAACGGCAGCAGTAGGAGTAGCCCCAGCAGAAGGCTAGAAGGTTGATGTAGAGATAGCTGCTGTAAAAACATGAGATTATTACCGTTAACTGGAAGTATTGTAACTCTAGAAAATGTACAAGTCAATAGAGTGTTTTCTGAATCGGCATTTGGAACCGCAGATGCACGCAGATAAATTATCCGTGTGCATCCGTGTTCATCTGCGGTTTTATTGCAAAAAAAATTATTTCCTCGCAATTATCCATACTGCGTGAATAATGCCGGGAATATAACCAAAAAACGTCAATATTAAATTAATCCAAAAATCTTTACCAAGACCGACTTGCAAAAATACCCCTAAAGGTGGTATAAAGATAGCAAATAAAATCCGAACTAAATCCATTAAAACCTCCTAAAACAAATTAAGGAAAATAATTAAGCCTATTTGTATTTATCAAGATAACATCGCCTCTGTGAGATTGGCATCTGTATATGAATTCGGGAAACCGCACTGTGAAGATGCGCCTTATATTGATGCATTAAAAGTACTCATGCCCAAGCCCACTCTACAGCTTCCCTGATTATCTGTATACGAAGGAACAAATTTTACTTAAGTAATCATTTTTTATGCGTAAATTATTGTAAAATAATCTGTATAGTGATTGAGGGTAAATTTACTATAACCGTTGTTTAGTGTGAGAAAATCAGTCCATAATTTTAGAGTCCGGTGATTTTAAGCATAAACCATCAATATTCGCATATTCCGATGGTTATTTGGTGAAAGCGCCTATGAGCAGATTAGTTGTTTTAAGTTTGGGGCAGGGAAATCTAGACGAAGGCTTTCCGTCTGTGACAGCACAGGTGGGAGAACAGGGTAACCCTTACCGGATGAAATTTACTGCGAGTTTACCTTCCTCTCCAAAAATTGCTCAACTTTATCGGAATTGGCAGTCACTTTACTCAGCTTTCTATCAACGTTTAAGATTGCGTCTTGATGTTGCAGAACCCGAAGAAGATTTTGAAATTGAAGAAGCTTATATAACTAATTTTTCGGAAGTTGATATCATTGATTTATGCCATCATCTATCGAACAGCATCAACGCATGGCTTAACTCAACAGAATTTCGCAAGATTGACCAACAATTACGCACGCAGCTAAAACCATCCGAAGAAATTCGTTTTACTGTAGAAACTAATGATAGTATACTGCGGAGGCTTCCCTGGCATTTATGGAATTTCTTTGAAGATTACCCGAATGCAGAAGTAGCATTAAGTACTACAGACTATCAAAAATCGAATAAGTTACCGTATATTGGTAGAGAGAAAATCAGAATTTTGGCAATATTTGGGAATAGCAAAGAAATTGATATTGGTCAGGATCGGATTTTTTTAGAGAGACTATCAGAACGGGCAGAAATTGAATTTTTAGTAGAGCCAAATTTGGGCGCATTAAATGATAAACTTTGGCAACAAGGTTGGGATATACTTTTTTTTGCAGGTCACAGTAGTAGCAAAGAAAAAGGGCTTCTCCACATCAATCAAACAGAAGCAATATCTCTGGAAAAATTAAAGTATGCTCTCAAACAAGCGATTAGTGGTGGATTACAATTAGCGATTTTCAACTCTTGCGATAGTTTGTGTTTGGCACAGCAATTACAGGATTTGCACATTCCACAAGTGATTGTCATGCGGGAACCTGTACCGGATGTAGTCGCTCAAGAATTCTTAAAATATTTTCTTGCGGAATTTTCTTTGGGACAGTCTTTATATGCTGCGGTGCGTTATGCAAGAGAAAGATTGCAAGTATTAGAAGCAGATTATCCCTGTGCGACTTGGTTGCCAGTAATTTGCCAAAATCCCGCTGAACCACCAATGGTTTGGTTAGAGCCAACTAGAAATCAAAAGTTAATTGATAAACAGAAACTAGTTCTTAGAAATCATCGGATGCGAATTCTGTTAATCGTCAGTTTAGTTATAGCAACTTTGGTGATGGGAGTGCGTCATGTGGGGATATTGCAACCTTGGGAATTAGATGCTTACGAACAACTTATGGTTCAGCGAGAATCCCATGAAAAACCAGATCCCCGTTTGTTGATAGTCACAATTGATGATGCAGATATTCAATACCAAAACCAACGCAAAATGGATATGCGATGGTCGCTATCAGATGAAGCACTAACTGAACTTTTACAAAAGCTAGAGCAGTATCAACCTTCATCCATTGGTATCGATATTTATCGCGATTTTCCTATTGACCGTAATTATCCGGAGTTAGAAACTCGTTTGCGTCGGGACAAGCGCTTATTTTCTGTGTGTAAAGTTTCAGCCCCAGATGATGCCGCACCTAATGGGATTATACCGCCACCGGAAGTTCCTAAAGAACGTTTGGGTTTTAGCGATTTTGTTGCAGATTCCGATGAAATTGCCCGTCGCCAACTTGTGCAAATGGCTCCCCCTGTGACATCTCCCTGTGCGGCAAAACAAGCTTTTAGTTTAAAATTAGCACTTGATTATTTACATAGCCTTGGTTATAAAGAAAAAATAAATTCCCAAGGAGATTTTCAGATAGGCGATGTCATATTTAAACAATTAAAATCTCACAGCAGCGGTTACCAGGGAATCGATGCATCCGGTTATCAATTACTCCTAAATTATCGCTCCCTCCCGGATGTTAAAGATATTGCCCCTCAAGTACCCTTAAGAAAAATTCTCCAAGACCAGATTAAGCCAGAGTTAATTGAATCAGTCAAGAATCGGATCGTCCTTATTGGCGTTACTGCTATCAGCACAGCTGATGATTGGAAAACCCCCTATCGTCAAAGAGTCCCAGGGGTGTTTGTGCAAGCGCAGATGATTAGCCAGATATTGAGTGCAGTTTTAGACCGTCGTCCTTTGTTATGGTGGTGGTCTGAGTGGATGGAAATGCTTTGGGTATGGCTGTGGTCGTTGGTAGGAGGAATCCTAGCTTGGAAAATTCGGAAACCTTTATATATGGGATTGGCTACAGCGACAGGATTGTTGACACTTGGGGGCATCTGTTCTGGTATTTTTAAGTTTGCGGGGTGGATACCGCTGATTCCATCTGCATTGGCTTTTGTCTGTTGTGCCGTTGTCGTGAAGGTGCTAGTACAGCACGGCGTAAATAAAGTTACCATTAAACAGCCAAAAGCTTACCCTTATAAGTCCACTTAAATGGCTTTGCCATAGTGCGATTAAAGTAGTCGATAAAATCTTCGATGCGGGTTTTGAGGTGATCTTTACTGTAAAAGCTTCCACGTTTGAGCAACTTACGCATAAGGATACTAAACCAAATCTCAATTTGATTCAGCCAAGAAGAATGTTTGGGGGTGTAATGGAAAACAATTTTATGTGTTGAGTCGGTTAAAAATGCTGCCCGTGTTAGCATCGATTTGAGAATACCACTTTCGCCCTTAATACCAAGGTCTATATTTAACCCTTCTTTTTCCGCAACCAGACGAACTAAGGATTCGGATTGATGGGTATTGAGACAATCCATAATTAAATTCCATTTTTGAGCATCAAGGTCGCTCTCAACCATTTTACGGATGTTTTGGGCAAAATCCTCTTCAGTTCTCGTGTCTCCACAGGTGGGATGGATAATTTGACCAGTGACTACATTGAAATTGGCGATTAATGCTTGTGTTCCATGACGGATATACTCAAATTCTTGTCGCTGAACTTTACCTGGGCGCAATGGTAAATCTTTTTCTTTACGCTCAATTGCTTGAATACCAGTCATTTCATCAACACACACCGTTCGTTCCCCAACGACATCACGTTCCATCGCAGTTAGATACAGATTGCTGATGTTTTGGACTTTGGCATCAAATTTTTCATCGAGGGGGGGGTGTCAACCAGTAACGATTCTGGTGTGGCTTGATTTGGGCTTCTTCTAACAATCGTCCGACGTGACGTGGAGATATACTTTCGACAATGCCCTGTTTAACCATTTCTTCCGCAAGTTCTCGTGAAGTCCAATGGCTGATGGGTCGTCCGTAATCTTCTGGTTGAGAACACGCAAGCGCAAATAATTCTACAACCTGCTCCATACTAAACGTTGCAGGTTTACCCCGGCGCTCGGAGTCAACCAATCTTTCAATCACTGGCAACGAGCGTAAGCTTAACTCCAACCATCGATCTCGCCATCTGCGTGCCATTACCCTGGTGATGTTCAATTCCCGCCCGATCTCACGATTATTATTTCCTTCCTCCGCCAGCAGGATAATTTTCGCTCGAAGTACGATTTGTTGTGGTGCGCTACGGCGATTGAGCAGCTTTTCCAATTCCTCGCGCTCACACTCACTTAGGGTTAGCAATTTTGGGGCTAATTTTGCCACGTCGGAGTTCCTTCTTTTACTTTAAGTGCTATTTTTTCCTTGTGCTTAGTATCTCATTTTAATGGGTATTTTACTTAAGCTGTGTGGTACTAGATAATTCCGAATATTTCAGGCGTTCGCATTCTTCTTTGAGCATTGACAAAATCCTGGAAGAATCTGTGAAGGATCTACAAAAGTCTAATTAATATCAAATCTGGATAATTACTCATTCTGACACCATTAGATATTCTGACTTCATACAAAAAATATTTCTGCAATTTTAACAGTTGATATCCTTATACCGTTTCTTTGTGAAGCTGCATATATTACCCCCCTGTAGTCCCCCCTTGCCAAGGGGGGACTACAGGGGGGTCTTGATTATGTGCATCTTCATACAGAATTGGTATTAAAACTTATATATTCAGGTAAAATACTTATGAATCATATTTATGTTTAAGGGATTTCCAGATATAAAAATATTTAATAGTTCCCTAAAGTGGGCATCTCACCAGCGAAAAATAGGCTATAGGATAATATCCTTTTTATCTGTGTTCTACCCTACAGTTAAATAAATATTTATTTTTCGGTAATGAAGCAACAACTCTATTAATTATCCACTTCCTTGTTTCTGTTTAATACCCCGACGTTTACAGGTCGCTTGTTTTGAGTTGGGACGGCAGAAGAAGTGGGGGAAGCTTCCTCTTCAAACGTGCCTTGTTTAAATCCTATTGTCGAAACCTCTTACGAATTCCTTCTTGCTTCGTCAAGTCACTGTCTCAATCAACGATATACCAATCGCTGTAGTGCCTCCGCAAATTGGATTCATAATTAGATTGACGTACTTATAAGCACAGAGAGAAGCGCATATATTGAAATTACTACCCCCTAATAAACTGTTAGTCCAATCTAGACTATTTTGTCTGGAATTCAGTTAATAAATATTGGAGGATTTAGTCATGAGCATAAACAAATTATCATCAAGGATTCTCAGCGCACTTTTAATCGGAATTGTGAATTATCCAATATTAGTGCAAGCATCTCAAACAATAATACCCAAAAATCAATTGATTGCAGAAGTCCCATTTCCCAATAATGGCGCACCCAAGGGTCGGAGGAGGGGAGGCACAAGTCGCAACCGATGTCCAGACCTGAAAATGCCGATTACAGCCTTGGTTCCAGGTGAGAAAGATAATGATAGCTCTAACTTGGGATTCGTTGTTGCAGAGTACCCTCAATTTTGGGTTTACATTCCCTCTTTACCACAAGGGTTGCAAAATGGAGAGTTTGTATTGCAGGATGAACAAGGTAACGATTTATGGCGAAAATTAATCCCATTACCAGGAAAACCGGGAGCGATCGCACTGCAATTACCACAAAATTTGAAATACGCACTTCAGTTAAAGAAGAAATATCACTGGTATTTCAAAGTATATTGTGGAGAACCGCGAAATCAACCAGAGTATATTTATGTAGATGCATGGGTGGAACGCATTGCTTTAACCCCCGACCTCCAAAGACAATTGTCCAGGTCAAAATCGCAGGAATATAATGTCTATATCGCCAACCAACTTTGGTATGATGCTTTAGCATATTTAGCTCGATTGCGTCAAATCAATCCCAGAGACAGCACTTTGGCTTTATATTGGACAAAATTATTGAACGGGCTAGATTTGGAAGAACTTGCAAATACGCCAATTGTGCAAATATATGAAAATTAATCCTTTTGGTAGATGCACTCACTTTAATACGGCGGTGAGGTAAATTTATATTTTGATTCAGCAATGCCAAAAATATAAGATTAAACTACCTTTGGGTGTAAGTGCATATATGTCATTGAGATGACGACATAATTATTACTAATAAAGTAAGATAGTTTAGGATATGAATTGTCTTCAAATTACTATTGCCAATTTTCTCGTTTAATAATTAAGAATCTCAGCAGCCCAATTAGCGGTAACATTGGCTTTTTTACTATATTTATGATTGTATTCACAATTCTTTTAACAGTAATTTTTCTTGTACCACCAATTTTTGAGCGACTGCGACTGCCAGGATTAGTCGGATTGTTGGTAGCAGGTGTAATCCTGGGACAAAACGGACTAAAGTTTCTGAACCCCGACTCAGAAACTATCAAACTTTTGTCAG
This sequence comes from Cyanomargarita calcarea GSE-NOS-MK-12-04C, assembly GCA_019359595.1. Lineage (GTDB taxonomy): Bacteria > Cyanobacteriota > Cyanobacteriia > Cyanobacteriales > Nostocaceae > Cyanomargarita > Cyanomargarita calcarea. The sequence goes on along the minus strand of JAHHGZ010000010.1, from coordinate 82,789 downwards.
ATATTGGCAAGGTTTATCTAATGTTTGTGGCAGGTTTGGAAATTGACCTCAATCAGTTTCGCAAAACAAAGAATCGGTCAATAGCATTTGGCAGTCTCACATTTTTAGTACCAATGATTGCTGGTATTTGTGTGGGACGTTTATTCAGTTTTGGTTGGAATGCATCTGTCCTAATTGGTTCTCTACTTGCCTCTCATACTCTTTTAGCATATCCAATTGTCAGCCGTTTGGGAGTTGTTAAAAATGAAGCCGTTACAGTCACAATTGGAGCGACAATTTTTACAGACACAGCAGCTTTACTTGTACTGGCTATTTGTGTGGGAATTCACGCAGGAAATTTCTCAACCCTGAGTTTAATTAGGTTGGTATGTGGATTAGCTATTTATGCAGCCGTTATTTTATTTGGCTTTAACTGGGCAGGGAAAGAATACTTTAAACGCAGTGGGAATGAACAATCCAACCAATTTTTGTTTATTTTACTGGCATTATTTATTGCATCAGTAGGAGCGCAATTGATTGGAGTCGAGGAAATTGTTGGGGCTTTTTTAGCAGGATTAGCTGTTAACGATGTTTTGGGCAAGAGTCCTGTGAAAGAAAAAGTCGAATTTGTTGGTTATGTTCTATTTATCCCTTGTTTTTTTATAGACATGGGACTTTTAATTAATATTCCTGGATTTATCAAAACTCTTAGTTCAATTGGGCTGACAGTGGCAATTGTTGTAGGATTGATTGGTAGCAAATTTGTTGCAGCATATCTAGCCAAGCTTTTATATCGTTACAAAACTGTAGAAATGTTGACAATGTGGTCATTATCACTGCCACAGGTAGCAGCTACACTTGCAGCAACTTTAGTCGCTTATGAAAGTTTAAATCCTGCTGGTGAGCGGTTGATTGGTGAAAATGTTTTGAATAGTGTAATTGTTTTGATGGTGGTTACTTCCATACTCGGACCGATGATTACAGCAAGGTCTGCACCATTACTATCATCAACTTACCCTTCAATTCCCGAGCTACAACTTGATGCTTGAATTCGTAATACCGTTTCTTTGTGAAGCTGCATATATTACCCCTTGCCAAGGGGGGACTACAGGGGGGTCTTAATTATGTGCATCTTCATACAGAATTGGTATAAGAAGGTTTATATATGTGGATTTAGACCCGAACTCAAAAGGAGCGACCTGAATAAGTCGGGGTATTAAACCCCTACAAAGAAGCGGATAAACTAAAGCCAATTACCCAATAGCACAAAAGGTGCCCAAAAGTATGGACGCTTTTCTTTGGCAAAAACGGCTAATTGAGCCTGTTGGAGTGCTTCGGCTTTATTCACTCCCGCTGTCAGGTAGCGGTAAAAATAAGTCATCAGATCGGCAGTAGATTGGTCATCTACCGACCACAATGTAGCTAGTGTACTCCTTGCCCCAGCGCGAACAGCAACCCCTGCAAGCCCCAATGCAGCCCGTTTATCACCTTCAGCAGTTTTGCAAGCACTGAGGACGAGTAATTCAATTTTGTTCTGACTATTTTGGTCGTTAGCTCTGAGTAAATTATCAAATTCTTTCACTTTCAGCAGTTTATCCCAAACTACAACAAATGTTTTTTCTGAGTCGGAACTGAACTCCCCATGAGTTGCCAGGTGAACGACTGAAAAAGGAGTATTTTGCAATCGTTTTTGCAGGTTATTTCCGGTGAAGTCTTGATTAAAAAGTTTTTGATTTGTGGGGATTTCTAATTGGATGCGTTGCAATTCTTGGCTGACGTTTTTCAGGGGGGAAAATTCCCGGTTTTCAATGAAGCGTTCTTCGCTGACTCCAGCAGTTAAGACATTTAATTGGACTTTTTGCAAGGGTTTGGGGTCCACAAGTTGCAATCCTGGAGTTAAAGCGATCGCATATTTTTCAAAGAGATATTTCTGTTGTTGTTTGTCGTAGAGAACGGACATGGGAATATTGCGTAAGGAACCATCCAGGACAAATACTAAGGTTTGGACGCCATTTTTCCCTAACTCTGTTTCCAAAGGTCTAATTAACCAGTCATATATCTGTTGTGACCGCTGCTTGACACTCGCTGTTCGAGTGACATCTCCCAAGTATTTATCCAGGGTTCCAACGATGTCTTCTACTTTATCATTGCTAATTAAAGTTTTATAATGGCGTAATTGCTGGTTGGGCAACTTGAGAATTACATCTACGCTATCCTGTAAAATAATTGGATAAATAATTGCTGCTTGTTGGTCTTTTTTGTCAACAACTGGGTCAATCTCCTGTTTTGCTTCTAAACAAGCTGTCCGAAAATAATTGTTTAATTCTGCCAATTGTAGAGATTCTATGACAAAACGAGCAGATTTAAGATTTTTGGGATTTGCGGGACTTTGCAACAACAATCCAACTAATTCCCTATAGACAGGTTCCACACTTTCTCGAAAAGAAAACTGGATATCAGGATTAATGGCAACTAAATCTCTACGTAAAGATTGCAGAGTGTTAAAAGCTTCAGTATAGTAGGCGATCGCTTGTTTGTTGTCAAGTTGCTTTTTGAGCAAACGTCCCATCTGCCATTGCCATTGATAAGTAATGTCAGATGCATTGATATTACTCGCTATCAACAATGCTTTTTCCGTGACTTTTTGAGCATCAGAAAACTGTCCGGCTTGTTCGTACAACTCCCCCAAAGTTCCAAGAGCATAAGATTCGGCTCGGTTATCTTGTTGGATATGCGCTTGTTTGACGGAGCTAGCTAGTAAGATTGCTAAGTCCTGTGTCCTGTGTCCTAAGTTACTCAGAATCATCAAACTATGGGCAAAATTAATTTTCTGATAGATGGTCGTGCGGTTAGCAGGCAATTTGTCTATCTCAGAGTTGATTTTAGAAGCTAAATTTAAAGCTTTTTGATATTCCTTTGTCTCCACAAATAGACTCAATTGATTTAACTGTGCCTGAATGCGTTGTGTCGGATTCGTAGATGTGGATATAGCTTGTTGGTAATAATTGAAAGCGGCTGTCGTATCTCGTTGGGCACGGGTTGTATTACCCAAACTAAATAAAGTTTCACTATTGGGAGCGAGTAATAAACTTTGCTGTAACACCCGACGGGATTCACTTAAATCACCGACAACTTGCAAAACTTCACCCAGACTACGCATTCCTGCAGCTTTCAATGATGCATTTGGTTGGTTTTTGAGATTTTGCTCAACATTCATCAACATCTTACTCGCTTGCCGATATAGACCCAAACTTTGCAGAGCTTGAGCGGAATTAACCTGGTTGCGATTCAATCCTGGGGTGTCACCAATAGTTCGATAAATCTCCGCTGCTTCTTGCCAAGTAGTTAGTGCCGCTTCCGTTTTCGATAGTGCCAATTGTAACTGCCCTTTCACATCTAAAACTTGGGCTGTAATTGCAGAATGCTCTGGAGATTTGTCAAGATTTTGTAATAAATTTAGACTTTTAGCTATAGCGCTTTCTGCTTCTGTCCATAAACCAAGTTGTTGATAAGTCAAAGAAATATTACTCCACGTCATGGCTTCTCTAAGACTATCCCCATTCGTCCGAAAACTATCCACAGCCTGCTGTAATAATTTTACCGCTTCAGGAAATTTTCCTGACTGATAAAGCACTCTACCCTGTTGTACCAAATCAGGTTTGGTACCGGGCACATTTGCTCTGACAGGGAATAATAACACGCAGAACAGTGCCGTGATGCAAATAATTTGTAGAATCCGGAAAAATACAGGACATTTTTTTGCCATGTTCTTTTTCCTAAAAGTGAGTGATATCATCAAATATACCAGCGATCGCCCACCACTGACTTCCTCTTCGACTCGGCACTCAGGACTATTCTACATTTCAAAACTTTCTTGAATACTAGTATCTCCCAAAGTAACTTTGATACTAAAAGATTTTCCTGCTTCACCTTTAAAAGGTTTAAGTTGAATATAATTATCTTGAATTCTCGATTGAACTTCTTGCAAAACCTTCCCGCTTTTAGATAGCAAAGTCAACTTCAGAAGCGGGGGTAAAAATTTTTCTCCTCCAGTTGGATGTAACTGAATCAAAACACCTAATTTGCCCTCATTCTCCTCGATAATATTTACTAGCAATGCCACAGTTTGACTACCTAATTGCACACCCAAATCGATTAGTTTGGCTCTTCTGGCAGCTTCCATAACGTTCCTAGTACTAAAAGCTAAATTAGCTTCTGGGTTGATGAGCGTGTCAATAGTCTGCCAACCATCATCAAAAGCACCCTGCAACCATTGACTCAGTTTAATTGTATTTTTATTCAAGAATTCCAGTAAATCTCCGCTATTTGCAGGTGAAAGAATCGCAGATGCTTCTGTGAATTTGCAGTAATACAGCAAGTGATTTGGTTCTGTGTCAAATATTGAGAAAGGTATCTGGTAAAAATCTTCTTGAAGAATTGGTAAATTCATTCGACTGCGAGCATTTACTAATTCATCGTGCCGCAAAAAGCCTCTAATAATAATTTCGGCTTCTTCTTCCAACACCTCAAGCACTACATAAAAATGAGCGGCAAATTTTGGTATGTTTATAATATCTTGATGTATAGTTACTACTTCATCAAGTAGATGCTCAATAGCAATCAAAGAAAACTTAAAATCACCTATTTGGAGATGGCAAGCAGTCTCTACCGCACTGATATCTTGATTGACAATTGGGTATGAAATTCTGCCATCAAGCCATTTTTTAAAGCCCATCAGTGCCAGTGAATTTAAATATTTTTGCCAACTATGCTCTGTTTCACCGTTCAAATTGCACATTTTCTTTGCCTGCTCCAAATGTTCTGATTCTAACCAAATTATTTCTGGTATCAAAAGTCTTAAATCGGTATATTTCACCGGAAACTTAAACATTAATTCACCCCTACATATTGACTACAACGGTTGCAGTAAAGGCGAATTGCTTGAGCGTATGAACTGTTCATAGAACGGCTCTTCCCGGCTCTAATTTCTTCTGCTGCTTCCGTAAAAATTTCTGCATCCACAAAAGCTTCAATTTGTTCAACCAAAGTTTTGAGATAATCTGGCTCTGGAGGAATTTTGGTTAAACCCATACTGCTAGCTTTTTCTAACATTTTTTCGATGATTTTTTGTGCAGTCAAGGCCCGCACCTTACTCAGAAGTTCTCCTGGATTTAATATTCGTCTAGCTTGATCCCAACTTGTCATACCCAACTTCGGAGCAATGTCTTTTAAAGACATCCCCTCGTAGTAATATAATTGCAACCCAGTCAGCAATTTTGGTGCAAATACAGCATACTTTTTACTGGAGCGCAAATTGCTCATTCGGAAGCCGATTTCTTGCTCTATTGCATTACTTAAACAATTAGAAACTTGTTGGTGAAAGAACTCTAAAATTTCTTGCTGCTCCACTAATGATTCATTAAGAGGATCGCTAGATAAATCCGCTCTAGTTGTGTAAGTTTTAGTATCAGGGTCGTAAATATCTAGAGGCTCTCTATAACTCCAGATATCATATTGTCTCAGTTGCATTGCAACTTGTTGGAGCTGCTTCATCAAATCAACAGAGGTATTAATATTTTGTTGTTGCAAGTAAGAGAGCATTTCTTCAAGTTGAGCTATGGAAGGATCTGGACATCTTTTCATCCCGAACTGTCGAGTCAAGGAAATTCGATCTCGACGGTAGACTGCATGAAAGACTTCTACGATTTGGCGATCGCGTACTGATAAACGTTGGAGTTGCTTGGGTCTAGCTCTATTTAATAGTGCCCAGTCACTGAGATGTTGAAAACCAAATTCTGACAAAAAATCTCTGATTTCTGGATTTTGTTTGGTTTGCAGATATGCCCAGTTATCCAAACTCATGCTTCCCTCGGAGTCAGCATCAAATGTTTGTAAAACCTTCACAGAAAAGAATTTATAAGCCGTTTTCCTAGTTTCCCCATTTTTATCCAGAACAAGTTGATTTTTGCGATCGCTATCCAAAATGACTAGAGTTTTCCCATCATCATTCAGGACATAAGGCAGTAAATCTTGGTAGTTGAAATGTTTTTCACCACTAAAGAGATTGTCTATTTTTTTACAAGCTTTCAGAATGGGGTCAGAAACATAGCATCGCAGACAAAGCCCAGCTTGGGCACGACTAATAGTATCGGCAGAATTCTTAGAGTGAAAATGAGATAGTAGAGCAGATTGGACGTTACTCCCATTTGCATTGACAACTTCCTTGTAGCAAAACTCCTGTGCAATGGGAACCAAACAATATTTATATCTAACTTTTTCAGTCTTAAGACTAATTCGCCAAATATTCCAGTATCTTGATGATGCGCCCATAACTTTGCGCTCCTGGCATAAAATTAGTATTTTATCTACATAAAGTGTATAGATGTCACTGTTTTGAGCTTATGCAGTAACTGTGTTGCGGCTTGGTGCATTCCGGTGAGTGAATCCACCCGACTCAATCAACCCCCGCTGATTTTTGCCTTATAACCCAGAGCAGTCAAAATCTCCAAAATTTTCTGTTTGTGTTCACCCTGAATTTCAATTTCATTCTCTTTAACAGTCCCACCAGTACCGCACTGCGTTTTTAACTGCTTAACTAACTCCTGCAAAGTTTCCGGTTTAGCTTGAAAACCAGTAATCGCAGTCACAGTTTTACCCTTGCGTCCTTTGCGAGAAGCTTCCACCTTCAAATTTTGTTGTTGCGGGGGTAACTCTTGAATACCCCTAGACAAAGCGGCTGAGTTATCGTTGCCAAATTCCCGGTAAATTATGCGTTTGTCAGAAGATTTGGGATTTGAAGACATAAGAGTTAGTTGAGGTTGATAGTTAATATTTAGGTGAATCCATCTATAGTAATAAGTTTACCAAACAAGATAGTGACCTAGGTTGAGTCTTTGAAGCCCTATAACCTTGACAAAAAGCATAATTAGTGTAATATAAGGCTCCTATATCTTTAAAATGACTTTATAAAAATCTGATTAATTTTAGATTATTATCTAAGTATAAATACGGTTGTAAACAATGAATCTACTATCGCCATAAGAAAAATTGATATTATGACAACTGAAAAATCCGAAATACACAGCATAAAATCGGTAAAACTACTCTAGACACACCTGCTGGAATCTGACACCATTTGCTATATTCCGTATTGCGGAATAAAAAACTGGTGTACAAAGAAACCTATCATCCGGGTGTGCGTTTTACGACCCTACACATTACTTAAACCTTCATGAGCCGGCAAATTGCTTTCGGCATCGCTTTTAGTGCGCTTGTCCTTGCCAGTGGATTATCGACCAATGCCGTACCAGGTCACACAAGAACGAAAATAAATCAGAATCAAGCGACATCGATTCGATCGCGTCAGGTTATAGCATCTACAAATTCTGAAACGAATGCTTTAGAAAAATCAATTTTTGAGCAAATTAATCGATATCGCGCTTCTAAGGGTATGTCAAAACTCAGGATTAATCCAAACATCACAAAACAGGCAAGGATTCATAGCCAGAATATGGCTAAAGGTAAAGTCCCCTTTAGCCATAATGGATTTGAAAGACGAGTCAAAGCCCTTCCTATAAAGTTCAACAGTGCAGCGGAGAATGTCGCTTACAACCTCGGTTATAGCGATCCGGCAAGCGAAGCCGTACAAGGATGGATCAAAAGTCCCGGACATCTTACCAATATCAAAGGAAAGTACAACCTCACTGGGATTGGTGTAGCTACCAATAAGGAAGGCGAAGTTTACCTAACGCAAATTTTCCTTAACAATCGCTAGACTCTTATCATGTCCGGATGAACGGACGCACCGGACTTGATATCGGTTATAGAAGTGATTTTATTTTTTTGCACAATAATGTAGTGTTCACCGAAAATCAAAGGGCAACAAACGTCCATTTAGGGGATACGCTTTAAACTCCTAAAGAATCCCTTCCGTTTACGGTTGGGGAGCGTCAAAAAGCACTACATTTATTTTTTTAGGGATTTATGAAATTAGAAAACTTTCAAGTTTGCGATCGCGACATTGATCAGGCTACCCTGTCCGAGTATTTACAATCCGAAGCTATTGCAGTAGATACAGAAACAATGGGATTAATACCCCAACGCGATCGCTTGTGTTTGGTGCAGTTGTGCGACGTAAAGGGCAAAGTAACTGCAATCCGCATCCTCAAAGGACAAACAGAAGCCCCAAACTTAAAAAAATTGATGGAAGCGGCGAATATCGTCAAAATTTTTCACTACGCACGTTTCGATATTGCCACTTTGCGTTATAATCTCAAAATTCAAACCCAGCCGATTTTCTGCACAAAAATCGGCAGCAAATTAGTGCGTACTTATACACAACGCCACGGACTCAAGGAAGTAGTGAATGAATTGGAACAAGTAGAATTAGATAAGAGCGCTCAAAGCTCCGATTGGGGAAACGCTACTAATTTATCAGATACCCAACTGAGTTATGCTGCTAATGATGTGCGCTACTTAATCGGGGTTCGACAGAAACTCATCGCAATGCTGGAAAGAGAAGAACGCTTAGAGCTTGCCCAAGAATGCTTTAATTGCCTGCCGACAATCGTTTCCTTAGATTTGTTACAATTTAAAGACTTATTTGAACATTAATGTCATGAGTCATTAGTCATTGGTTAAGAGTAATCCAAAAAACAAACGATCCCGTAGGATAGGCTTCAACAGGTATCAGGGTATTTGATGGACAGACTATCATACAATATTTTGGGATATTTTTTTAATTGGAATACTCTAATCCCAATAATTGATGACAAATGACTAAACTTCTTTTTTCGCAGTATCAAAATGAGTTTTCATCCGGTCTACGACATTGTAATCACCGGCATCTGGGGGAGACAATGATTCCTCAACTCCCTCAGTCGGACCCCCAATTGCCTTCCATGCGTTTAGACCACCTCTGAGTTGAGAAACATGCTCAAACCCGGCACTTTTCAGCATTTGTGCAGCTTGGGCACTTTGTTCCTCAGACTCACCGTAAACGTAAATATCACGAGATTTCGCTAGAGATGGCACTGCACGGTCTGTCAATTGTTCAAGTTCCATCGGCATTGCACCCATGATATGACCGTTGTTATAGGTCATGCGATCGCGCACATCAAGAATTGTAAAAGCTGGCTCACCCCATTCCAGGCGAGACTTTAATTCGTGAGCGTCAGACAGGGCTTCTATTGGTGGCTGTGATGGAATGATACCATCTACTAGTTTGTTATTCATAAATATTTCTCGTTGATAGCTACTAACAGAAATTTATCGAATAATACAAAGATAGTCGCTCTTTCTTTAGTATGAAGCTTCAAAACCTCTACCCTAAGACATAGAAACCCGTTTTTTTTAGTCTTATGGTTCATTAAAAACACCGAAGAAAGCAAAAAACAGAAGCCGATTATTTTGAACTATTACCCCATAATACCGTTTCTTTGTGAAGCTGCATATATTAACCCCCGGCTACGCCGTCCCCCCTTGCCAAGGGGGGACTACAGGGGGGTCTTGATTATGTGCATCTTCATACAGAATTGGTATAAGACCGTAAATTCAATGGTGTGTTACAACGCATCCAATTTTACTCGTCAACTCCGATGAAATTGTGTGTAAACATCTTAGAATTACAGACTTTTTTAACCTATATTTTATATTTTCATAACCTTATCTTAATTGAAACTTATTTGTTTAAATATCAGTCAACATCATCCAGAATGAGCGTTGAAATTTATATCTTTGCAAATATGGCAGCATCTAAAAATTTCACCCCAAGCAAGTTTGTGAAATTTATTCTGAATCTTGACCTTTTATCTAAAGTAGTTTTTATTAGTTTGGGGCTTGCAAGCACAGGCTTATTTCTGGGAATTAGTTACAGCATTATTAATCGGCTGTTAGCACCTAATCTCACCCTAGCAGCTGGAGACGAAACAGGGGAAAGCTATATTATTAGCAAAGCGATAGAACAGGTAGTTGAACGCAAAAGCAAGATAAAAATTAAAGTTGAAAAAACTGGTGGTACAACAGATAATCTGCGATTGTTGCATGAAGGTAAAGCACAATTAGTAACAGCACAAGCAGATGTTGCGGCTGGGAATACGAATATATCAGGTGCCAGAAGTGTAGCTGTGTTGTATCAAGATTTATTTCAGTTAGTTGTCAAAGGTGACACTATTAAACAATTTTCTGAACTGAAAGGTAAGATAATCGCTTTACCTACAGAGGGAGGGCAATATAAATCTTTTTTAGAAGTGGCTGCTCATTATGGAATGAGTGAAAAAGATTTCCAAATTACAGGTAAAGGTAAAGGTAAAGGTAAATATAAAGACGAGGACGCAGATAACGATTTTCGCAATGGGAACGCAGACGCTTTATTCCGTGTCCGTGCTGCTGGGAATAAATCTATTTCAGAACATATACAGAAAAACCAAGGGAGATTATTAGCAATTGAACAAGCAGAAGCAATGAAAATTAAATATCCCACCTTTGATACCGCCAAAATTCCCCTAGGGGCATATCGGGGTTATTCTCCCGTGCCTGAGAAAGACTTAGATACAGTTGGTGTATCAAGATTGCTGTTGACAAGTGACAAAGTAGATAAAAATGTAATTGAAGAAATAACGATAATTTTATCTGAAAATCGTCAAGAAATAGCGAATGCGATACAAGGACATGATGAGGTGAAACCCTTGGTTGCCACTATTGATCGTCCTAACATTACCAGTAGCGCAGGTATCACTCTTCATCCAGGTGCTTTAGCTTTTTATGAGCGGGATAAACGTTCGTTTGTTCAAGAGAATTCTGACTTTTTAGCTTTTATTCTGACAGTTATTCTGCTAGGAATTCAATGGATTAGACAACTTAAGCTATGGATTGCACGGGGTAAAAAAGATGAAGCGGATGAATACATTGAATCAACCATTAAATTAATGAATGAAGGTCTAGGTGAAGTAGAGTTTAGGCAAGAACTACTTGATGAAGCTTTTAATACTGCAGCCAAAGCTCTATTTGCCGAAAGAATTTCTCAAGAATCATTCCGAACCTTTAACGAAGCCTACAAAACTACCAGAGAAGCAATAGAGCGTGAAAGACAATTAGCGAAGCAAGCAGTAGAGAACAAACAAAGAGAAGTTTCTACAGAATATATTAAAGCAGTGGTTCATCTGCTGCAAGATAGCAAGCAAAGTAAGAATAATATAAAGCAAGAACTAGATAAAATTCTTGAACAAGTAGCAACAGATTTAGTTGCAGATAATATTTCTCAAGAATCATTTCGGACTTTTATTGAAGCGTATAAAACCACAAGAGATGCAATTGAACGGAAGCAATAATGTTTGCTCAATTTCCTCTCTGACTGTGGGAGTTACATATCGAGCAGTCGTTGACGTGCATATTGGTCAGATTCGGAAGAAGATAAAAGAAGTTGAGATAAATGCACCCGAGTTTATAAAAACTGTTCGGTCTTATGGTTATAAATTTGAACCAGAATTAGACTAAGCTAGAGTAAAATCAGGAAAATCTTGTAAAATTTAGGCGATGTCATGCGAATACTATTAATAGCCAATACTATTTTTGAAATAGGAATTGGTTGTTTATTTCTATTTTTCCCAACTTTGCTTTTAAAAGATAACGATTTATCGATTTCTTTGTTGCGGGTAATTGGATGCAGCGCTTTGGCTTTAGGGACTTTAAGTTTTTTAATGCTCTCGTTGACCACAACAAAAGAATTGAAACCGGGATTAATTGCCTTATTTACTTTTCACGCTCTGGTAGCGATCGCCCAATTTTCAACCTTTAATGATGGCATAACGAATAAACTTGTGGTTATCGTGCATTCGTTATTTGCAGTCTCATTTTTCAGCGTTTTATGGAAGCGAATTAGTTGACACCCTCTGACATACTAACTCAGCCGCTAAAAGTATCGCTGCTTTCATCGAAGTCGCATCAGCAATTCCCTTACCTGCAATATCAAATGCCGTTCCGTGGTCTGGAGAAGTCCGAATAAAAGGTAGGCCAATAGTAGTATTTACCGCTCGGTCAAATGCCATCAACTTCACCGGAATCAAACCTTGGTCGTGATAAAGTGCCAAATACCCATCATGTGGATTCTCCATTGAAGAATTCCCATACCAAGCTTGACCCGGCTTAACCCACATTGTATCTGGAGGTATCGGCCCATCTAACTGCAAGTTTGGCCAAAGAAGACGCTGATCTTCCAACCAGGGAATTAACCAATCTTGCTCCTCCCGTCCCAATTGTCCCTGTTCCCCACTGTGGGGATTCAAACCCGCGATCGCTATTCGAGCATTAACTAGCCCAAAATCTGATTCTAAACACTCCACCAACAAATCCAGCTTCCTAGTCATCAACTCCGGTGTTAATACCTGGGGTACTTGACATAATGGGATATGTGTGGTAACGAGTAGTGTTCGGAGCATCCAACCAGTATGAGGCGATCGCGCCACAAATAGCATTCCAAATCTTTCCACCCCCGCCAACTCTGCCAAGAGTTCAGTTTGTCCGGGATAATTGTACCCTGCCGCCTTCCAACAAGATTTCGCGATGGGGCCAGTAACGATACCGTCAAAATCTCCAGCTAAAATACGGGCTAGAGCGCATTCCATATAAGCAAAGCTAGCCGCACCACTAACAGCATTACCTACACCTGCAAGTATTTCACCTGCAAGCGGCACATCCAGAATAGACAAATCAGTAGGATTCACCAATGGCTGTGAATTGTTAATTTTTCGCAGCCTTGTATAATTAGCAACTAATAAATCTTTGCTACCGACCACCGTGATATCGCAGTTTTGCTGGACTTCTGGGTCAGACAACGCTTTTAAAATGACTTCTGGCCCAATACCGGCCGGATCGCCGAGAGTCAAAGCTAAACGCGGGCGGTGATTATTGAGTAATTTTGCTGAAGTATTTCCAATTAATTGAGACATACAATGAAGCGATGAAATAACAATTACCAAACTGGTTTAAAATAATTAACACAAGTCTAATCATACAGCGACTGTAAAATAGCTTCTGGTAGACTTAATTTACCTGACTTTCTTCAAAGGAGAATTGACCAATGAGCGAACTTGTCACAGCAGCTGTATTGCCCTTCGGCTTAATCTTCGTAGGTTGGGGTTTGGGAGCGCTGTTACTGAAAATTCAGGGCGCAGAAGAAGAATAGCCCAACACTCATTAAATAGCTTGCCTGGTTTCCCGACAAGCTATTTAGCGAATGTAAACTTTTGTTTGCGCAAGCGATTCTGTTAAGATTCTATTTAATAAAAATTTATGTTTCGTTACGAATCCTCATGACTTTATTAATTGTCGGTGCCACTGGCACCTTGGGAAGACAAGTGGCTCGTCGTGCTATCGATGAGGGATATAAGGTACGCTGTCTTGTCCGGAGTGCCAGGAAAGCTGCATTTTTAAAAGAATGGGGTGCTGAACTCGTGGGCGGAGATTTGTGTCGTCCGGAAACATTAAAGACAGCGCTAGAAGGTGTGACTGCTGTGATTGATGCAGCAACATCTCGTCCTACCGATTCTATGACCATCAAACAGGTAGATTGGTCGGGGAAAGTAGCATTGATTCAAGCGGCTTCTGCTGCTGGTGTCGAGCGTTTTATCTCGTTCTCGATTTTGGATGCCGAAAAGTATCCAGAAGTCCCCTTGATGGAAATTAAGCGTTGTACTGAACTTTTCCTAGCTGAATCAGGCTTAAATTACACCATCTTACGATTAGCAGGGTTCATGCAAGGCTTGATTGGTCAATATGGTATTCCCATTTTAGAAGGACAGCCTGTTTGGGTAACAGGTCAATCTTCTCCGATCGCCTACATGGACACTCAGGATATTGCCAAATTTGCCATCCGTGCTTTGTCGGTAAAAGAAACCGAGAAGCAAATTTTCCCAGTGGTAGGAACTCGGGCTTGGAGTGCAGAAGAAATCATTAGCCTGTGCGAACGCTTATCAGGAAAAGATGGTAGAGTCACGCGGATGCCAATCGGTTTACTGCGGACTGTGCGTGGAATATTGCGGTTCTTTCAGTGGGGATGGAATATCTCTGACAGGCTGGCATTTACAGAAGTCTTGGCAAGTGGGAAGTCACTAAGTGCGCCGATGGATGAAGTATACCAAGTCTTTGGCTTAGACAAGAACGAAACCACTACCTTGGAAAACTACCTGCAAGAGTACTTTAGTCGAATTATGAAAAAGCTGAAGGAGCTTGACTACCAGAAAAATAAAGGCAAAAAGCAAAAAACGAAAAAGACTCCGTTTAAAGAGTCCTGAGTTATGAGTTAGGAGTTATGAGTTATGAGTTAGGAGTTAGGAGTTAAAAAAAGTGTTGAGTGGTAAAGAAAATATTAACTCACATCTTGCACCAAGCGGCAACACATTAGAAGGGTGTCGCTATACATACAAACCCCAGTTGAGTGGGCTACGCAAAAGTAATAGTTTCGTAGCCGGCGCAGGATTGCTCTGTATAATTAGACTTACTCGATAATTCCTAACTCCTAACTCCTAACTCCTAACTCATAACTCCTAATTCTAAACTCAGCACTCAGGACTTAATTTGTCAAAAATGTGCAAGAATTAACATAATACAGAGCATTCCCAAAAAGTTGGATATTTTAGTGTGCCGAAAGCAGGCATTATTTATAATGACGTTAAGCCGATAGCGGCGCGTATCGCTATCGAGTTGAAAGACAAGCTAACCGCAGCCGGTTGGGATGTCTATATGACAAGCGGTATTGGTGGTATGTTGGGCTACTGTACTCCAGAAAGTCCTGTATACCACACTCCGATCGAAGGTCTTACACCCCCTGGTTTTGACTCAGAAATGCAGTTTGCCGTAGTATTGGGGGGAGATGGAACAGTTTTGGCCGCATCTCGCCAAACTGCTCCCTGCGGTATTCCATTGTTGGCGGTGAATACTGGTCACATGGGATTTTTAACCGAAGCTTATGTAAATCAACTGCCTCAAGCGATAGAGAAGGTAATTGCGGGTGAGTATGAAATTGAAGAGCGAACAATGCTCACCGTCAAGATGTTTCGGGGAGATGAAGTGTTGTGGGAAGCCCTGTGCTTGAATGAAATGGTTCTGCATCGGGAACCGTTGACTTCGATGTGCCATTTTGAAATCAGAGTGGGTCGTCACGCACCAGTAGATATTGCTGCGGATGGTGTGATAGTTTCAACACCGACAGGTTCTACAGCTTATTCGTTGAGTGCCGGGGGACCAGTGATTACACCAGGAGTCCCCGTATTACAGTTGGTGCCAATTTGTCCGCATTCCCTCGCATCAAGGGCCTTAGTGTTCCCAAATAGCGAATCGGTAAGCATTCATCCAGTCAATACTCAGCGGCTGGTGATGGTAGTGGATGGAAATGCGGGATGTTATGTGCTGCCGGAAGACAGGGTATATTTAGAGCGATCGCAATATAGTGTCCGGTTTATTCGGCTGCAACCACCAGAGTTTTTCCGAATTCTTCGCGAAAAATTAGGCTGGGGTTTACCGCATATCGCCAAACCAACTTCAGTAGAATTACCTTAATTGATTTTTGGATTTTGGATTGCCTAATTTTTAATTTGTAATAAAAATTATAAATTCTCCGACTGAGATGGTGGATACTTATACAAACCAAAAGTATTGAAACCTTGACATCTCTGGATTCATCCAGATTTGGCAAACTAGAAGTTGTATGTATACCTAATTTATCCTTTGATTTGGGTCCTGTATCTACATCTTGTAAACCTCTTCCTTCTTCCTTCTTCCTTCTTCCTTCATTTGTATAATGGAGAATCGAAAATCCGTCGAAAGAATCCAAAATCCAAAATCCAAAATTAATATGACCCTTGCTCAAAGCCCCTGTGTTTTGGTCGTTGAAGGTGACGAGAGCCTAGCAAATCAACTTTCTTTCGATTTGAAAGAAGCTGGCTACGACCCGATTGTGGCTCACAATGGGGTAAATGGTTTGCAATACTGCCGCGATCGCCAACCTGCTTTAATTGTTTTAGACCGATTGCTGACTGGAGAATCGGGACTTTCTTTGTGCAAAAATCTGAGAGTCTCTGGAATGCGATCGCCTGTGTTGGTATTAATGGCACGGGATACAGTCGATGACCGTGTAGCTTGTCTAGAAGCGGGTGCCGATGATTACTTCATCAAGCCCTATCGCTCGGAAGACTTTTTAAATTTAGTCCGTCTGTACCTAAAGCCGGATATTGATATTTCAGAACAGTTACGTTTTGGGGAGCTAATTCTAGACATCGCCACCCGTCGCGCTATACTCAGCGGACGGGCAATTGACTTGACGATGAAGGAATTTGAACTGCTCAAGTATTTAATGGAGCATCCTCGTGAAGTTTTGACCCGCGAACAAATTCTGGAAAATGTCTGGGGCTACGATTTTATGGGCGAGTCGAATGTGATTGAAGTTTACATTCGCTACTTACGGCTAAAAATTGAAGACGAAAGTCAAAAGCGCCTAATTCAAACTGTACGTGGCGTAGGATATGTATTAAGAGAGTCATAACAGCTATGGAATCCTACTAACGGCAAAAGCCACGACAAAAGGTGTAAAATCGAAACTTCCAATCAAAAATCCCAATTTTATGATTCGTTGGTTAAGCCTATTTCCCATCATCTTGAGTGTTCTACTGTTTGCCTGTTCTACACCAACACCAGCAAAACCTAGCAACGCTACTCCTAGCCCTAATTCTTCAACACGAGTGAATAACGGTCAAAAACTACCAATTACAGCTAATGCCATTGTGCCCAATGGCACCAAAATAAAATTAGAAGTAGCACAGACGCAACAACAACAGATGATGGGATTGATGTATCGACCTGCTCTGCCAGATGACCAAGGAATGTTGTTTCCGTTTTCGCCACCGCAAAATATTGGCTTCTGGATGAAGAATGTACCCGTGGCGTTAGATATGGTTTTTATCCGGAACGGCAAAATACTCGCGATCGCCCCAAAAGTCCCCCCTTGTACAGATGACCCTTGTCCTAGCTATGGTCCAGGCAAAGACTTCGACCAGGTAATTGAACTGCGTTCTGGACGAGCAGCCGAATTAGGTTTAAAAGCAGGCGATGGGGTCAAAATTGAATACTTCAACTCCGGTAATTTGCGGAGATAAGAATTCCGGATTCTTTATATTTATAGGTTACAATGTTACGCGAGATTAAAATCTTGTAAAAAAAGTATCACGTACTCTAGCAAAAAAGTTAATATTCAATGTACTATTTAATGGGCGTGTTCATCGTGTAAGGTTAAATTGTCTAGAGGCTGGGAACACAGTTATAAGCATTGCTGAAAAAAATCTTCCTTTTGGCGTACGTGTAAATAGTCGTCAATGAGGGAGTATAAACTATGGAATCTTTCTTACTACAGGTGTAATTAATTAAAGTACTGCAGTAAAAAGATATTACCAATTTGGAGTTAAGTGCTGCTTGGGATTTTGACAAGTAGTGCAGGAATTAACATCGCAAGAAAATATTTTATACGGGGGTTATGAAGCAGATTTATAGTGACAGATAAGATACTGGCTACAGACTATGTATAAATTGTAGATAGATATATGACAATACACACTACGCAAGGAGGTGAGACATAAATGTCACCAAAAACTTATTCTGGAATGATTCGTTTTTTACAAGAAGATTTGGCAATTTCAACAGCTTCCCTCGCTGTAGCTCTTCGCCATTTGGAGCAAGACCCAGGTCCTTTGCCAATGATTCTTTGGCAATATGGCTTGGTTACTCTGGAACAATTAGAACAGATTTATGATTGGCTGGAGACAGCATAGGCATTTATGAAGCTCATTGTTGGAGAATTGAAATATGTCACATCCACTCTGCCTTTTGCTAAGGTTTGTAAGTAGGGAAATTGACTGTTGCCTTTTCTACTCATTTATATATGAATCAAAAGAGCGAGTTGGTAATTCAACTCGCTCTTTTGATTTTGGGTTTAGTTCCAGCAGTGTCAAACTCTCAGAAACTGTTGAGAGAATAATAGTTTCTTGCATTTAAACGACAATATTCCGTAGGACTTACGCAAAAACTCTCTTAAACTCTTATTCCTACCGAAACTCCAGGCGATCGCGCCTCTAAATGTACCAATCGGGAAAACCATGCAGGTATAGGCTTTCAATCGACTGGAGAAGAATTTGGTTAATTAGATGGTCGTAACTCAGCTTTAATCTGCTCACCAATTCTAATAGCTTCACGCCGAATCTGCTCAGTGTCAAGCGTAAGTAGCTTACGTTTAGACATGAGAACTTGCCCATCTACAATCACTGTATCAACATCTTCAGCTTTCGCTACATAAACGAGATGGGAAATGACATCGTAAAGAGGGGTAAGGTGTGCTGCTGTAAGATTTACTTGAATTAGGTCTGCTTGGAGTCCCACCTTAATAGCACCAATTTTATCCGCCAAGCCTAGTGCTTCCGCGCCTCCCAAGGTTGCCATTCGTAAAACTGTCTTGGCAGGTAAAGTGGTTGGGTCGAGGGTTGTTCCTTTATGGATAAGTGCGGTAAGACGGATAGCTTCCCACATATCCAAATCATTGTTCGACGCAGCGCCATCCGTACCTAGACCAACCTTAACTCCCGCCTTCATCATCGCCGGAACTGGTGCAAAGCCAGAAGCCAGCTTCAAATTCGATTCAGGATTGTGGATGACACCAACACCACGTTTCGCCATCAGAGCGATTTCACTTTCATTAGGCCATACTACATGGGCAGCAAAGACTCGTGGCTCCAGAAAACCGATATTTTCCAAGTGTTGTACTGGGGTTGCATTATAGCGCTGCTGGATGTCTTTGACTTCGGTTTGTGTCTCTGCAAGATGAATTGTCAATGGCACATCGTATTGACGTGCAGCCCCAATTGCCTGTGTTAGATGCTCTGGCGAGACAGTATAGGGAGCGTGTGGAGCTAGGGCTGGTATAATTCGTGGGTTCTTTCCTTTCCAGCGTTTCACGAAATCTACCGCCGAGGCAAACGCATCATCCCAGCCTTGAAAACCAGGACTGGGGAAATCTATCGCCGAACCTGTAATCATAGCTCGCAAGCCGCATTTATCAACTACTTTCGCGGCAACATCCGGCTTGAAGTACATATCAACGAATGTTGTGGTTCCACTACGAATCATCTCCCAACAAGCAAGTTCTTCACCAACACGGATGAAATTATCGTCAACGAACCGTCTTTCTGCGGGAAATATGTAATTTTGTAACCAATCTTCTAACCTTAAGTCGTCCGCAAGACCGCGAAACAACACCATTGCCGAATGAGAGTGACCGTTGACAAGACCCGGCATCAGTACCATACCCTCGCCTGGTAACTTTCTGGCAGAACTGTAAGCTGCCATGATTTTGTTTTGTGTGTCTACTGCAACAATTTTGCCGTCCTTGATGGCGATCGCCCCATTCTCGATTACAGGTCGTGCTTCATTCATGGTGACAACAAAATCACCACTCACAATCATTTCTACTGGCTGTCTGGATTGATTGCCCCAGCGGTAATTGTTCTGGGCGATTGCTACCTGACCCGCAAAGGCAATAAATACTGTACAGACAAAAAGAATCAATAGCCTATGGTACTTCTGCAGTTGGCCTTTCACACTATTATCCTCACTGAATTTTTTTCCTGGCTAAAAAATGTATAATTCTTGACTTAGAATTATACAGTATTTCCGGATAAGCAAGATTACTTATTCCGACACAAACCTTACTGCTAGCTGGCTTGTCCAGATTTAAGTAGGTTTAGTGAACCCGGTACAGCCAATTGCAGCAAAGGTTGGTGATTGTAACTATGAAGATACGTTTAATTAGTCTACCTTACTGTGGGCTACCTACGGCACATATTCGTGTAGCGTTTATTACTTCAATCTGTGGGTGAATAAAGCTTTGAATTTTCTTCTGGGCAGGGGGGCTTCCGAGTCTATGTTTGAATAGCCCATTTTACCGAGCATTCAAAAAGATGATTAATTTGTAAAAAAAATTAAATATATGGTATAATAAGCATCTATTATTAAATTTAAACCATATATAAAATAAAAGCATCAAGGCAGTTAAGGTTTCCCTATTGGTGTTTTTGGTGTCTGTAGGTTTTTTGGGGAGATAAAGTAAAGTTCTTTATCCCCTAGCCTAGAAAATTTTACCTAGTTTCCGCGTTTAAGGACAAAATAAGCCGACTTAGAGCGGATGTCTGTGAAATAGCGAATTTTAGATTTAGGAGTTAAGGATTGGATTCTTCAAAACCCTGTTGATTAAAAGGGTTTCAGAGGAACTAATGGATTGACGAGTTTTAATCAATCAGGGGCAACAGCTTTCCCAGAATTATGATTTATTGACCAGCGATGGTCAACTGCCACCGAGGAGAACTGGCAGATTTCTTCCAAGTGCTTTTGTTGAACGGCAGCTTTACGGAGCGTAATAATTAGCTGATTCACTTGACGTCGGAGATCCGGGTTTTGACTAACTGCTGACATGGTTTGTCTTTCCAGCAGTTGCAGTATAAGTTCGTAGTGGACAGGTGAAGGCAGAGGAATTTGCTCCATGAAGTTGCTTTCAGATTTTAGAGTAGGGATTTTTTTATCGGTCAGAGAATGCAGAGTGCTGAATCAATTGTTACACAGCAAATAAATGATTGGTTAAAGTCCTGATTTATCAGGTGATGAAGATTCACAACTTGAAGAGGTTTTTGATAGCTAATTCTGGATCTGCTTGTTTCACCAAAGACTCTCCAATCAGCACAGCAGATGCACCTGCAGTCATAACTATAGTCAGGTCATCTGGGTTATGCAATCCGGATTCGCTTACAACTAGAATATTCCGTGACTGCAATTGACTACCTCTTGCCGTCAGCAATTGGCAGGTAGTTTGTAAATCTACAGAAAAATCTTCCAAGTTGCGATTGTTGATTCCCACGAGAGAGACGCCATCTAAGGCTAGCACACGGTCGAGTTCTTCAAGGGTATGAACTTCAATCAAAGCCACCATTTTCAAGCTTTTGGCAATCTTGAGAAAGTATTGCAAATCTTGGTCGCTCAGTATCGCTGCGATTAATAATACAGCATCCGCGCCCTGAATTCGCGCCAAGTACATTTGGTAAGGATAGATAATAAAATCTTTACACAGTAGCGGCAAGTCAACAGCGCTGCGGATTTTGGCTAAGTTATCAAAGCTGCCTTGGAAGAACTTGGCATCAGTGAGAACTGAGAGACAACTAGCACCACCTTGCTGGTATTGAATGGCAATTTGTACTGGGTCAAAATCTTCTCGTAAAATTCCTTTACTGGGAGAAGCTTTTTTGACTTCGGCTATCAAAGCGGGTTTAGTTTTACCGAATCGCAGTGCAGCCACAAAGTCACGAGATTCTGGTGCAGTCAGTGCTTGTTTTTGCAACTCTCGCAAAGGACGCTTTTCCCGCATTTGACCGACTTCTATTTCTTTTTGCCAGACAATTTCCTCCAATATATTGTTAGGGGCAGCATCAGGAAGCGCTGTTTGATAGCACAGCATGGCTACAGAAACAGATGGGTGGGGTTGACGACGACGGATTTGCATAAATTGAGAACGGTTAGGAGTTAGGAGTTAGGAGTTAGGAGTTGGGAGTTAGGAGTTGGGAGTTGGGAGTTAGGAGTTAGGAGTTGGGAGTTAGGAGTTGGGAGTTGGGAGTTGGGAGTTGGGGATTAATAATTCCTCACTCCTAATTCCTCACTCCTAACTTTTTAAGAGGCGATCGCTCTTTTGTAGGCTTCATCCAGGACTTCGGAAAGTGTAGGATGGGCATGGACTAGGTGAGCAAGGGATTTGACAGATTGACGGTGGGCGATCGCTGCTGATGCTTCGTGGATTAAGTCTGAGGCATGCATTCCAAAAATATGGACACCCAAAACTTCTCCCGTATCTTTGCGATACACAACCTTCGCCATCCCGTCCGCTTCACCCTCTGCCAAAGCTTTAGAATTACCTTTAAAGTAACTCTTGGAAGTCGCTACTTCAAATCCCAATTCTTTACCCAAATCCTTAGCTGCGGTTTCTGTCATCCCCACATAGCTAACTTCTGGATGGGTAAATGCGGCTGCGGGAATTGATAAATAGTCAATTTCTCTGGAATGACCGCAGATATTTTCCACCGCAATCACACCTTGGGCAGATGCGGCATGGGCTAACATCATCTTCCCAGTTGCATCGCCAATTGCCCAGAGATGCGGTACTATTTCACCCCCACTCAAGACCGCCATCCGGTCATCAACTGGGATAAAATTACGACGGTCAAGTTCTGCACCGACAGATTCCAAACCGATGTTTTTGGTTGCGGGGATGCGTCCAGTTGCCACTAAGCAAGCATCCACCTCGATAACATCCACAACTTCCTTGGTTTTGAAATCAGCCAACTCAATCATTACAGGGGAACCGGGAATGACTCTCTTGGCATAAATTCCCACATGAGTTTCAATATCACGGGGAGTAATTAACACCCGTTCCGCCAGTTTAGCAATATCGCGGTCAAATCCCGGCATCAACTGGTCTAGGGCTTCAATCATCGTGATTTCACAACCCAAAGCCGAGTAAACATCAGAAAATTCCAAGCCGATATAACCGCTACCAATAATTGCGATCCAATTTGGCAATGTCTCTAATTTTACCCCTTGGTCGCTGGTAAATACCGTTTTGCCGTCAACTTCAATACCGGGGGGAACGAAGGGAACGGAACCAGGGGAAAGAATTATATCTTTTGCCGTAATCGTTTTTTCACCACTGTCTGTAACAATAGTTACCTTTTGCTGTCCGGCGAGTTTACCCCAACCCCGAATGATGTCCACACCCAGACGTTTGAGAGAATTGGTTAAATCCCCTTGAATTTTCGCAACTAAATTACCCGCATGGTTGGCGATCGCCTGTCTGTCAAACTGGACGTTATCAATTTGAATTCCCAAGGCTTTTAGGTGGTGGGCATTGCGTAACTCCCGCACCCGTCCAGAAGCCGCCAACAACGCTTTCGACGGAATACAGCCCCGGTTGACACAGGTACCCCCCATATCAGCAGCTTCGATAATCGCCGTCTTTAGACCGGAACTCACAGCGTGGAGGGCTGCGCCATGTCCGCCAACCCCAGCGCCTATAATTACTAAATCGTAATCAAATCCCTGACTCACGTTAGTTTCCCCGTGTGCATTGCAATTTTATTTTGAACTTCCCAAGCGATCGGCGCAAGCCCCCTTGTCTAAAAGGGTGCTACTAATTATTTATTATTGGGGCTAATAGACCGATAAATAGATTTTTTAGTAATATAAAATACATATTAGCATGATGAGATGCTGGGTTTGTCAATCGCTTTTATTCAGTCCTTTGCAGGTCAGCTTATGTATGTGTAGCCCCACAGGAATAGGGTGAGGGAGAATTAAGGTTTCTAAAATGCGTTCTTTGTACTCGCAAGAAAAATTAGTTGACCTAATTCTTCGGGAACAAAATCAAGCTCTTCAAATACTCTGCTTTTTCTTGAGTGAGACGATATATTTCCGGTTCGGGTTTACCAACAATATGCCCTTGAATATAACTCACTCCTATCTCTTTCAAGCGATGCAAAGTAATAGGAGTAGTCTCATCCACACCTTCCACAATCACATTCGATGGATTTAAATTATTTGCACCTACAAGTTCATGGACAAAACGGATAATCACATCACTGGGTGGATGATGCAAAATATCTCTATCAATTTTCACATAAGATGGACTCAATCCGGCTAGACGAGATACAGAAGCATAACCAACCCCAAAATCATCAATAGCGAATCTAATCTTTAGTTGATGTACATATTCCAAAAGTTTATTTTTGAAGACAGCCATTGGAGAATTTAAGTAAGCACCTTCATCTAGCTTGGGCAATTCAGTCTTTTCAGAAATTTCTAATACCAAATTTTTGGGTGCAATAATTTTATCTTTGAGAATCTCGCGCACTGTTTCAAAATATTCTTTTTGCATCAAAGATGCTGGATAAACATTAACAGATAATGGTACAATATCTTCAGGTCTTCTTTGTTTTGACTTTCTCGCCTGTCGATAACTTGTAGTTGCAACCATCAGAAAATGACAGTCAAGTTTCATAGTGAATCGCGAACCCCACAATTCCGCTGCTTCAAATAAATCTAAAGGTGCAACTAAACTTTCTGGATTTCTTGCTAAAGCCTCCCAACCACTAATAAATAAATATTCGGGGTCTAAATGCAGGACAGGCTCAAAATAAACTATCATTGCTTTGAGTCGGTCACAGAATAATTTTAATCTTCTATCATAAAGCGATGCAGAAACAAATCCAAAGTTTTTCTTTAAGTCATCAATAATTGCAGCTTCAACCAATTCTGGTTGAAGGGATAGTCTCTGAACTGCTTGATAAAAACTTACTAAAATTTGACTATATATATTCTCTAAAAGATAAGAATCTGGAGGTAAACCGCAAACAATCATTACTTCATGTGGTGCTTGCGATCGCGAGGGAATTATAACAAATGCCTTGGA
Organism: Cyanomargarita calcarea GSE-NOS-MK-12-04C; assembly: GCA_019359595.1. GTDB lineage: Bacteria > Cyanobacteriota > Cyanobacteriia > Cyanobacteriales > Nostocaceae > Cyanomargarita > Cyanomargarita calcarea. The sequence goes on along the minus strand of JAHHGZ010000010.1, from coordinate 58,275 downwards.
AACCCCTTTTGTACTTTCATGGATTTTATATATTCCATAATGAGCCGAATTAAAAACAGATTCGATTGAAGTTATTTGTAAAATTGTAGATTTTAGATTGGCTGCATAAGCATCTTGATCGAGAATATCAGACAGATTGCTTTGTGATTTGACAACCCAGCTATTCTGAGTAATATTCTGTAAGATAAAAACAAAATCTGCTTGCGAGGACTTTCTAATTATATCAAGCAGATAATTACTAGAAGTATTCTCCTCAGCCAAATCTGTTAATTCTATAATTAACTTACTTATTAAATCTTCGTAAGGTTCTAAAAAATGATGTAGATAAGATGCTTGCGGATATAAAATATTTATATTTCCTGATGTTTTTGGACTTCCTAACTTGAATTCGCCTAATTGAATTTTGTTCATGAATTCTTCAGGCTGCTGTTTTAAAAAATTGAATAAGTTATACATTTTTTGTTTCTGAGGTTATCTAAGGTCAAAAGTGTCAAGTGTAACAAGTAACTTTTGAGTATTGATACCTTTTCGCAAAAAAAAGTGCCATTTGGATGGGCACAGCTTATCACAAGATGGCAAAATTTTCACCTTTATGAATAAGTATTGATACCATTTTTGGATAAAAGAGTTAGGCTTTGTTTATATAAGCGGTTTCTAGTAGTTCACCGAGGGTCAGATCCCCGACAACTTTCAAAGAAAAGGGGATCTTGCACCCCCATAAGACTTAAATATTTGACGTTTACAAATTCACATAGCAGCTTGATATTAAGCTGATGTGTAAATTTCTATTGAAACAACGAATAAAAACTTTTGGAACGGAGAGGGAGGGATTCGAACCCTCGTTAAGTTTCCCTAAACAGACTTTCCAGGTCTGCGCCTTAAACCGCTCGGCCACCTCTCCAGATGCCACAAGGTATTATCCTACATTGAAATTCAATAAATAGCAAACTCTTTCCTAAAATAGGGACAAAGGTTAAAGGGGAAGGGGAAAGAACAGAGAATAAGGAAAAAGGGAGGGGGAAATTAATCCCTTTTACCGTTGAACAATCTAAAATCCAAAATCGTCATGACCTACAGGATAAAAATTCGCTCAAGCGCAACTGGAGAACATACTCTAGAAGTCCCAGATGACCGCTACATCCTCCACAGTGCGGAACAGCAGAGCGTACAACTGCCGTTCTCCTGTCGAAATGGAGCTTGTACCAGTTGTGCCGTACGGGTGATTTCAGGAGAGATTTATCAACCGGAGGCAATCGGATTATCGCCGGAGTTACGGAAAAAAGGGTACGCTTTGTTATGTGTTAGCTACGCCCGTTCTGATTTAGAGCTAGAGACACAAGATGAAGATGAAGTCTACGAACTCCAGTTTGGGCAATATTTTGCAAAAGGTAGAATCCGCAAGGCTTTACCGTTAGATGAAGATTAATTAGTTAGTTGTTGGTTGTTATTGGTTAGTGGATAGTGGTTACAACCAACAACCAACAACTAAAAAATGATAAGAATTGTAATTTTAGCTTGCTTATTACTTCTGTTGGGTTGTCAATCCCAAAAGCCACTTGAAACCAACCGCTTACCCGTGAATGTGGCAAGGGTGGTCAGTGGACAAGCTTTTGAAGCGGTCGGTATGGGAGAACAACCCAGTTTAATATCCCAGGTGCGTTTAGTTGGCATTGATGCACCAGATTTGCGCCAACGTCCTTGGGGAGAAACAGCAAAACAACGCTTAGAAGAGCTAATGAGGGATGGAGAGCAACCAGTAATGGTGGAGTTTGATGTGCAAACACAAGACAAAACCGGGCGATCGCTCGCTTATGTGTGGAAAGATCGGGTGTTATTGAATGAAGTATTAGTCAAAGAAGGTTATGCCTTATTCGTCGGGCGATCGCCTAACCATAAATACGACCAACGTTTAGAACGCGCCCAACAATGGGCTAGACTCATGGGGCAAGGTATTTGGGACGCAGAAAAACCCATGCGTCTCACTCCTGCTGAGTTTCGCCGTTTGAATCGTTAAATAAAGTTAGTCGTTGGTTGTTGGTTGTTAGTTGTTGGTGAACAGTTAACCACTAACCACTAACCACTAACCACTAACCACTAACCACTAACCACTAACTCCTAACAAATGACAAATTTACAAATATTTCTCGACATTGCGACAGAGGCCGCACTAGCTGCAGGTGCGGTGTTACAAGGTTATTTAGGTAAGGTAGAAAACGCGATTACCGAAAAAGGACGGCCTGGTGATTTCGTTACGGTTGCGGATAAAGCTTCAGAAACGGTAATTTTGGACTTTTTCCACCGTCACCTCCCCGAACACGCGATCCTTGCGGAAGAATCAGGCAAGTTGGGAAATCAAGATAATGAATTTCTGTGGGCAATTGACCCCCTAGATGGTACAACCAACTTCGCCCACCAATACCCAGCTTTTGCGGTTTCTATTGGGCTGCTAGTGAATGGTGTGCCGCAGGTTGGTGTAATTTATGACCCTTTCCACAATGAGTTATTCCAAGCAGCAGCTAATTTGGGGGCAACGCGCAATCGTCAGCCTATCAAGATTTCGGATACATCTGAATTAAGTAAATCTCTGTTAGTTACGGGATTTGCTTACGACAGGCGGGAAACATCTGATAATAACTACGCAGAATTTTGTCACCTCACGCACCTGACTCAAGGAGTGCGACGTAGTGGTTCGGCGGCACTAGACTTAGCTTACGTAGCTTGTGGGCGTGCCGATGGCTACTGGGAACGGGGTATCTCGCCTTGGGATGTTGTCGCTGGGGTGATTTTGGTGCAAGAAGCTGGAGGAAAAGTAACCTCCTATGATGGAAGTCCTCTGCATATTGAGTCAGGTAAGATTCTGGCAACGAATGGCTCTATTCATGGCAGTTTGAGTTCTGAGTTGGGTCAAGCTCCTCCATTGTCGGCTTGGAAATAACAACAGAAACTTTGCGACCCTCTGCGATTACCAGCCTGCGGCAAGCCGCAAAAGCGTCTACAGCAACCCACCCTACACAGAAGGCGAAGCGCCTACTGCGTTTAAATAATTCGCTATGAATTTGCAAGGGTTTATTTCCGTGTGCCCACGGTATGAAAGTAATTTTAGCAATAAATGGTTCCGTGCCTTACCCATGTCGTCTTCACAAAAATTTTTGTATCGTAAACTAGTAAGAATCTCTAGGCTACAAAGTATAAAACAGATATATGTCATTAAAAATAGATCGCGGTTTATTTAGATATGATTTCATAGATTACCACGCGGTTTTGTGCGTGCCCGTTGATGCGGATGTGAAGGATATCCGCAAACGCTATATAAAAATCGCTCGTCATCTGCATCCCGATAGTTCTGCTACTGGAAGTCCAAAAGAAAAACAACTAGCTAGCGAATTGTTGTCAAAATTGGTAAACCCAGCTTACGAAAAACTTTCTGTGGATCGCAGTCGCGCAGAATACATTATTGTGTTGTCCCAAATGGGCAAGCGGCTTGTACAAGAATCTGCCTCAGTAGAATTTCATACCGAGTTGGGAAGGCAGATGGCGAGTGCCGGGAATGTCGAGCAGATTTATCGGAATGCGATCGCCAAAATAGCTGAAACTCAATATGACTCTCTAGAGAAAGCGCTGCAAGTCATTGCCCAAATCAGCGAATTGAATTTGGTGTACTTGATGCGGACTGCTGGCAAAGCATTTTCTCACAACGCACCACCCCCTCCCCCCCCAGCCTCACAAGCAAAAAGTAGCAACTCCAATTCTCAGCCCAAAGCAGCAGCAACTCCACCATCAGAACCATCACCAGGAACTCAGTATATTCGTCGGGCACAAGAGTTGATTGCGAAGAATCAATGGGCACCAGCAAGGGTGGAATTACAGGACGCACTGAAGCTAGAGCCGAATAATAGTCGCTGCCACAGCTTGATCGGAGTGGTCTATTTGAAGCAAAATCAAACGACAATGGCAAAAGTCCATTTTGACCGCGCCCTGCAACTAGACCCCAAAGACGAAACCGCGTTGGAGGGGAAACGCAGAATCGAACAACTTCTGGGGCATAAACCCAGTGTGACGAAGCCTACAGCATCGTCAACGACTGGGGTGAAGCAACCAGATAAGTCCGGGGGAGGCGGTTTGTTTGGTGGTTTGTTTGGCGGGAAGAAAAAATAATGGTGTATCAACCAGCCGCAGGTGCTAGGGATTTATTACCCTTGGATGTGGCTCAAAAACGTTGGATAGAAGACAGGTTAGAGCAGGTGTTTCACCGTTGGGGATATCACAGGATTATCACCTCAACCTTGGAGCGCATGGATACCCTGATGGCGGGGGGTGCTATTGGGCGCAGAACAGTGATTCAGGTGCAAAATGCTGAGGATGAAGAATTGGGCTTGCGTCCAGAATTAACAGCCTCCATTGCCCGTACAGCCGTCACCAGGCTCGCAGGTGTGGCTTATCCCCAACGCCTCTACTACAATGCTAATGTGTTCTTGAGGATGCCGGAATCGAAACACAACCAGGCACAGGAATTTTACCAAGCTGGGGTGGAGTTGTTGGGTGGTGGGGGATTGTTGGGTAATGCAGAAGTGCTGCTTTTAGTCGCAGATTGTATGCAAGCCCTGGACTTAAACCGCTGGCATTTAATTTTAGGAGAGGCCAAAATCACGCGATCGCTACTGGATGCATTTCCCCCAAATGTTCGGGATAAAGTTCGGAGTGCGATCGCGAATTTAGATAGGGTAACTCTTGATAGCTTACCTTTAGCTGAAGAATTGCGCGATCGTGCCAGAATTATGCTCGATTTGCGCGGAGAACCAGGGGATGTTTTACAAAAAGTCAGTGAGTTGGATTTAGACGAACAACAGCAAACATCTGTAAGTAACCTGAAATCCCTGGTAGATTTACTAGAATCTCGCTCCAAATTCCCCTTAATTCTCGACCTCAGCCTTATCCAAACCATCGACTACTACACGGGGATTGTGTTTGAAGTCGTCAGCGATAACCGGGCTGGAGCAAAAGTATTAGGACGTGGTGGCCGCTATGACCAATTGTTGGAACTGTATCATCCCCAAGGAGAAAATATTTCCGGTATTGGTTTTGCGTTGAGTCTAGATAATTTATACCAAATATTGTTGTCAACTCAGCAATTACCGCAAAATATACCAGTTAGTAACTGGTTGGTAGTACCAGAAAGCGAGGATGCATATACAGCAGCATTTGCTTACGCCCAAAAACTCCGAGATTCCACCCATTTAGTTAGGGTAGAAATGGATTTGGGAGAAAGAAATGCCTCGGATATCAGACAATATGCGAATTCGAGTCAGATAGCCCAAATCGTTTGGATTAAAGCTGATGGTTCACCGATGATTGAATCATTGTAGAGAGACTTAACCCCTCCTGTGCAAAGAGGGGGTTAAATAGATACAAGGTTAGGTTGTGCTTTACGCTCATTGAGATGCTCCCAAACTTAACTAACAGCAAAATCCGTAAATTGTCTTTTATAGGGAGAATGAAAACCTAGTACAATATCCGTCTTTGAAACACCTAAATCGATTAATTCATCAGCAATATTAGCCTCTGTACCATTGTGTTGAATCCAAATTTTTTGATTCTTGATATCTAAATGTAATACACAACCATAGACGCGCCGCTGATTTTCCCAACCTACATATACTAACTGATAGTGGTCGTGTTCTGTATCAAATACTGTTTGCGCTTCTATAGCGCTATCAGCTTTTGTATATTGCTGGTATTTTTTCAGGATTTGTTTAATACAATCTCTATATTGTTCTAATTTATCCATTGGAAAATCTCCTCTGTTTGAACATCATAGATAAGTAAACGTAATTTATTTTCTTGAGTTATTGCCTGAGTAAATGGTAACTTGAAAAAAGTATTATAGGTATCTAGAGGAACTGCTAAATATAAAATACGCTCTGGTTGTTCTTGTGACAATCCAAAACGGTAATTGATAAATTGACCAAGTGCTGTATGAAATTCTGAAATAGTTGATTGAGCAAGAAAACTTTTCACTTCAACCGCGATTTTTTGGTCTTCTTTTTGTGCCCCAATAATCTTTTCTGCTCCTAAATCAATGTATACTTCTACTAAACCCCACTCTATACGCAAAGGGTCATCTGTAATTGTCCACCTATCTTTTTCTAAGGCGGATTTCACAATTCCATGAAATTTATCTTTAGCTGACATATTCAATCAAATTAAAGCTTGGAGTATTATTTTACACTTTAATAAACATCAGGGTAACATAATAAAGATAATTACATATTATTTTACTGCGGTTTCATCCACCTGGGACTGTAAGTCCCATCCTAATAGCATAAGTCCATTTAAATGGACTGGGATTATTTGTATTGAGTAGCTTTAATCACTATTGTATAGCAGCATTAGTATCAGTTAGAATATTCCACGAAATAAAGTATGCGTGTCTCGTGTCCCTTGCAGGACTCGGTGCTTACGCTACGTTGAACAATTGGATTTTTTAACAATATGATTAATTCTGGGGGATTGCTAGATTCCCGACAACTTTCAAAGAAAAGGGGATCTGACCCTCGCTAAACTTCAAAATTAATGACACAGACTACTAGGCTCATATCACATAGTTAATGATAGGCGCAGAGTAACCCAGAGGGAGTGAGTCAAAAAACCTCTGCGTTTTTACTCAATTTCCAAAATAGAATCAATTGTTACAGCAACTCATAGCTGGTAACCGTTTAATCATAAATAATTCTTTAAAAAAACTTAAATAAATAATGTTAAGTATCCCTGTTAACATAGGTTTACCGCGCATACCCCATTTAATAACATCTTTACCGGGGCCTCGTGCTAGAAACATTGTAGAGCGTGACCGTGCTGTAACTTCTCCTTCCTACACCCGCGATTATCCTTTAGTTGTGGCTCGCGGTGAGGGGTGTATGGTGGAAGATGTGGATGGTAATGTATTTTTGGACATGACTGCAGGTATTGCTGTTACTGCTACGGGACATTGCCATCCTGATGTTGTGCGGGCTATACAAGACCAAGCGGCGAATTTGCTACATATGTCTGGTACTGATTTTTACTATGAGCCGATGGTGGAGTTGGCGGAAAAATTAGCTAATCGTGCGCCTTTTCCTTATCTTAACGCTGCAATCGGGGGGAGTGCTGCGAAGGTTTTTTTTACAAATTCGGGTGCCGAATCGAACGAAGGGGCAATAAAACTTGCGCGATATTACACAAAGCGTTCTCTAATTGTGGCGTTTTTGGGCGCATTTCACGGACGCACCTATGGGGCAATGTCTTTGACTGCTTCCAAAACTGTGCAGCGAGAGAATTTTGGACCGCTACTTTGTGGTGTGACTCATATCCCTTACGGTACTCACGCTAGTTTGGATTATTTAGAGGAGCAATTATTTTCTACTATATTACCACCAAACGAAGTGGCGGCGATCGTTGTGGAACCGATTCAAGGTGAGGGTGGTTATATTGTCCCAGAGGATGGCTTTTTGCCAAGAATTCGGGAAATATGCGATCGCCACGGTATTTTGATGGTGGTTGATGAAGTGCAATCTGGAATGGGTCGTACTGGTCGGTTGTTTGCGATCGAACATTGGGGTGTGATGCCTGATATAATCACGATTGCCAAGGGTATCGCTAGCGGAATGCCTTTGGGTGCTATTCTCTCCCGTCCGGAAATCATGACATGGCCACCTGGTTCTCACGCTACCACATTTGGAGGTAATCCAGTGGCTTGTGCGGCGGGGATTGCGACTTTGCGATTGTTGGAAGGCGGTTTGATGGAAAATGCCGTCAAAATGGGAGAATTATTACAGGCTGGTTTGAGGGAGTTGCATGAGAGATTTTCGCTCTTTTCCCTACCACGCGGTAAAGGTTTGATGGTAGCGGTGGATTTGTTGGATCGAGATTTACGCGATACCATTGTTCAAGCTGCATTTTATAAGGGTTTGTTGTTGCTTGGTTGTGGTAAGGCTGCTATTCGTTTTTGTCCACCTTTGGTGATTGATGCGGAACAAATTCAAGTTGCTTTGGATATTTTTTCGGAGTTATTAGAAGAAGTTCTTTAATACTATTTCTGTATGAAGATTCAATTAATAGCCCACGCAGGTGGGCTTTGTACCCCTCCGCTCTAAGCAAGCAACGTATAGCCGAGCCAGTGCGTTGGGCGGCTCCGCCGACTTGAAGCACCTGGCGCCCACCCTTCTAGGGTGAGGGGGAATTCACAAAGGAACAGTTTTTTATGAAAGTAGAAAATATCCAGAAATTGTGGGATTTACTTTGGCAGGAGTATCGTCACAGGGTTATTTATGCCAGTATCTACGAAGAAATGATAACTGCTGCTGGGGGTCGTATTGCTAATGACCATATTGCTTTTCGTTCTTTGCGGATGAATGTGGAGACAGCAGAAGGTATAGTTAATTTGGGAATTGAATATCTGGAAAGTTTTGTTAATTTTTTGGGTTATGAAGTGGCGGGAGAGTATAATTTCCCAGAAACTCATCTTTATGCGCGTCACTATCGCCATCCGCAACAAGAGGAGTTTAATTTACCTAAGTTATTTATTAGTGAATTAATAGTAGATGATTTACTAGAATCAACTCAAAAGCTAATTTATGAAACAGTCTCTGCTGTCAAACCAAAATTGTATTTTGAACCTACTACAGTCGAAAATATTCTTTTAGACGGGTTGAGGTTCTTCAATCGCCCTTGGCAAGCACCGAAACGTTGTATTGTAGAAGAAGTTAATCGAGTAACTCAATATGGTGCTTGGGTGTTACTCCACGGTTTCGCTGTCAATCATTTTACAGGTTATGTCAATATACAGAATACACCACAATTCCCTGATATAGAGACTACAGTCGTTGGTTTGGCTAATTTAGGTGTACCGATGAAAGCTGATATTGAGGGTAATATTAACTGTGGTTTGCGGCAAACGGCAACTCAAGCTGTAACAGAATTGGTAACAGTAATTGATGAGAAAAGTGGTGAGGAAGTTCAAATTACTTGGACTTATGCTTATTATGAAATTGCCCAACGCTATATGATAGAAATGGATGGAAAAAAAGAACTTTTTGATGGATTTTTAGGTAACAATGCCCAACATTTATTTGAAATGACACGGGTGAAATGAATTAGGAGGGGTGGGAAAAATACAAAGAAGCAATTTGGTCAGCACGAGATACTCTAGAAATAGAGTGATATGAGCGATAATCATGCAAGCATACAAACTCAAGGGAAAAATCGACGCAACTGGTAACTTAGTTATTACCGAACCCATTCAGATGCCACCTGGTGGAGATGTGGAAGTAATTGTCTTACTATCTGCCCAGACGATTACTAGTCCAGCAGAAAGTACAAACGAACCAGAACCAGAAACAACAAAACGAAGAACGAAAATCAAAGCTTTACAAGGATGGTTCTCAAAGACACAGCCTACCTCTGCTGATTTTGACCCAGATGAGGCGAAATGGGAAGCTTTGAAGGAGAAACACAACCTGTGAAAGTTTTGCTAGACACAAATGTTACTCGCAACCCTAACGATTTCGCGGTAACTAGTCCGCGAATTATGACTCCTCAACAGTTGATCCAAGAATTCACAAATTCTGAATAGATAATTTTGCCAAATATCAAATTTGAGTTAAGAACATTAGACCATGAAGCCCCCCTACGCCCAATTCAAAGGGGAGAAGAAAATTCAAGAGCATTTATTTTTTGGTTTTAAATTCTGCAATCTTTGTCCTTAGCATTTGTTCTGTTTTTTCGATACCTGCTAACTTATCCTCCAGTTCTTGCTTTTGCTTCAGTACTTTGTCTAGATACTTCACAAAGCAACTACCATCGATAACAGATTGAAGTCGATGTTCATATTCTTCATCTGACATAGGTGTACCACACATTGCGGTCATACCAAGTTCATCCAATTTTTCCCATCGTTCCAAATCTTCTGTTGTTGGTTCATATTTTTGACTTGTCATTATCTTTCTCCTCTGCGATGCAATTGGTCTTCTAGAAAAGCTAATGCTGCTTCTTTCGTCAGAATTAATTCTCGTGGATAATCAGGGTTTTCTTGAAATCCAATATCTAAATAAAATTCTTTAGCTCTATCAATTGATAGTACTTTAGTAAGACCTTCGATTTCGGTATCTATTATTTCTTGAACTATTTCGGACATTAACCATCTTGCTGCTCCTTTAATCTTTTCGATAACAGACAATCCAATCCCCCTTCTCCCACTTTGGGAGAAGGGGTTAGGGGATGAGGGCTTTTTGGGTTTTTGCGAGAATGAAATAGCCCTCCTAACTCTTATTTAAATATTTCCCGAAAAAATCCCTTCATAACTTGCCAAGAACTTTTGTCTGCAGACTCATTATAAGCAACACCTTTTGAAGCGTCGTTACCTGCTTCTGGGTTGGTAAAGCCATGCACTGCACCAGGATAGGATACTAATTGCCAATTCACTTTTGCTTGAAGCATTTCTGTTTCAAAGCCTTTGACTTGTTCGTTTGGTACAAGGGGGTCATTGGCACCGTGTAATACTAATACCTTACCTTTGATATTTTTGGCATCGTTGGGGTTGGGTGTATCAAGGTTGCCATGAAAACTTACTACACCTGCGATTGAAGCCCCACTACGCGCTAATTCTAATACTGTACCGCCACCAAAACAATAACCTATGGCGGCTATGCGTTTGCTATCTGTTAAGGGATTTTTTTGCAATACTTGTAACCCAGCAGTTGCACGGGAGCGCATCAATTTTCTGTCACTGCGATAAATCTTTGCTTGTGCTGCCGACTCCTGGGGATTTTTTGGCCGGATACCTTTACCGTAGATGTCAGCGGCAAATCCCACATACCCGAGCTTCGCTAATTCCTCGGTGCGTTTTTTGGCATAATCTTGCAAGCCATTCCATTCGTGAACGACTAGTACACCAGGACGTTTGCCTTTGATAGCGTCGTCGTATGCTAGATAGCCTTCTAAAACTTGGTTACCGTCTTTGTACTCAATAAATGAAGTTTGAATTGCTGCCGATGCTTGCACTGAAGATAAGAATATAACAGCTACAGGGGCGATCGCTAAAAAAAACAGTGATTTCATAAATTGCTCTTAAAATTATCCTTTATAGGCAGTTTACGGCAACTTCAGGCTAATTCCAAAGTTAATTTTTATTTAAGTTAAGTTTAAATTTTCGGTAAATAATATATTTTAATAATAATCTCCATCTTAAGGTGCAAGTAAATAAAGTTTTAAAATTAGAAAATTTTATTGTCTCCTGAAAATTTCCTTTGACGATGAATAGTTTTCAATAGTCTGCATATATATGTTTGGCTTTATTTCTTTGGCAATTTTAATCAGTAGATATTCCGTGCAAGCTGTGATTGTAGAGGAACGACAATGCTATTTTCCAAAAAGTCCAATAAAAGAATACTTAAATGGATAGCTTTGAGTATTTTAGTTTCAGCTTTGGTTGTGCAACCTACTATATTTGACAATAATTTCTCTTGGATTCATAGACCAGCTTTTCAACTGCAGGTAAATGCTCAAAATTTTACTCCAAATACAACAGAGCAGAAAAATAATCAACAGCCTCAAAAAGCAGAGTCGAAAAAAGAAGAAAATGGGAAACTAGATATTTTTAAGATAGTGATGGGTGCAATAGCAGGACTCGTGCTATTTTTGTATGGTGTCACAAGAATGGCTGAAGGATTGGAAGCTCTAGCTGGCGATCGCGCGAAAGCTTGGATTAGCAAGTTTACCACAAATCGCTATGCAGGGGTGGCAACTGGTGCAGCTGCGACAACAGTGTTAGACTCATCAAGTGTCACAATTATCATCGTGATTGCGATGGTTAGTGCTGGCTTGTTGACGTTTGTAGAGTCTCTGGGGGTAGTTCTCGGTTCTAATATTGGCACGACTATCGGCGCTCAACTTGTTGCTTTTAAAATTAACGAATATGCCCCAATAGCGTTGTTGATTGCCTTTTTGTTACTGATGTTTGGTAAAACAGACCGCCTCAAGCACATCGGTTTAATTATACTTGGGTTTGGCTTGCTGTTCTTCGGGCTTGACCAAATCGAAAATGCTATGAAACCCTTTGAGAATTACCAGCCGTTTATTAATTTGATGGAACGGTTGGGTAATAATAAATTGCTGGGTGCTTTAGTTGGGGCAATGTTTACAATCTTGGTTCAATCTTCCTCTGCTACTGTTGCCATTGTCGTCACCTTAGCAAGTCAAGGTTTAATAACTTTACCTGCTGGTATAGCATTAATGCTGGGTGCAGAAGTTGGTACCTGTGCCGATACTTTGGTAGCTACTATTGGAAGGGAACGCCCAGCAGTCCGGACGGGGATTTTTCATTTAGTATTTAATGTTACCACCGCCGCTGTGGGAATTTTATTTGCGGCACAATTGGTAGGACTTGCCCAGTGGCTTTCTAGTTTGCTAGGAGCGCAAAATGATGTCGCTCGCGAAATTGCGAATGCCCAGTTGATATTCAACGTGTTCGGAGTGGTTTTGGTAATCGGTTTTCTACCCCTAATTGCCCGTTTGCTGGAACGAGTAATTCCTGATGGCAAGAACCAAGAACAGCAAAAACAAGCCAAGTCTGCGTAAATGTCGAGAACTGGCGTTGTTGTGTGTTTATTGGACATCTGGTGACTATACATGAATTGTCACCAGATGTGGTGTAAAAAGGATGAAAAAGAAATAATTAACTGCAGATAAATACAGATAGACGCGGATGGATATGTTTATTTGGTGCAACCTCACACAGAATTGATATGTGGAATGCTACTCGATCGCTATATTAGATGATATAAACACAAATTCTCACTTTGTCCGTATTTAACGGCTACTCACACAACAATATGAGTTCAAACGTCATTATTTCCAATAATCCTTTACTCAGGGGCTACGGGTTACCGCCCTTTGCAGAAATTACGCCAGAACAAGTTGTGCCGGCGATGAACCAGCTTTTGGCAGAACTTGACAAGGATCTGACCAACTTGGAATCTAATGTTAAACCCACTTGGAGTGGTTTGGTCGAACCCCTTGAAACGCTGACGGAACGCTTGAGTTGGAGTTGGGGTATAGTTAATCATCTCATGGGTGTGAAAAATAGCCCGCAACTACGAGAAGCTCAAGAAACAGTACAGCCCAAGGTTGTGCAGTTCTCTAACAAGCTCGGTCAAAGCAAGCCAATATACAATGCTTTTAAAGCCCTCCGCAATAGCGATACTTGGGCAAGTTTAGAGTCTGCCCAGCAGCGGATTGTCGAAGCTGCTATCCGGGATGCAGAATTATCCGGTGTTGGCTTGGATGGTGAAGCCAGAGAGCGTTTTAATCAAATTCAGATGGAATTGGCTGAACTCTCTACCAAATTTTCCAACCATCTGCTGGACGCTACCAAAGCCTTTAAGTTAAAGCTAACTACCAAAGAAGAAGTGGATGGCTTACCACCCAGTTTACTTAGTTTGGCGGCACAAGTGGCACGGGCTGCAGGTGAAGAAAATGCCACACCAGAAAATGGTCCTTGGATAATTACTTTAGACTTTCCCAGTTATGGGCCTTTTATGCAACATAGCACCCGTCGCGATTTACGGGAAACTCTCTACAAAGCTTTTATCTCTCGGGCTTCATCGGGGGAATTGGATAATAACCCCTTAATTGAGCGCACTTTGGTGCTGCGTCAAGAACTTGCTGAGTTACTCGGCTTTAAGACTTTTGCTCAATTAAGTCTTGCCAGTAAAATGGCTCCTAATGTTGAAGCAGTCGAAGCGCTCTTGGAAGAACTCCGTCACGCCAGTTATGATGCTGCTGGTAAGGAATTGGCAGAACTCAAAGCTTTTGCCGCTCACAAGGGTGCAAAAGAAGCGAACGACTTTCAACACTGGGACATCAGTTTTTGGGCCGAACGTCAACGAGAAGAAAAATTTGCCTTTACCCAAGAAGAATTACGCCCTTATTTCCCCCTTCCCCAAGTTTTGGATGGTTTGTTCGGACTTGTGAAACGGCTGTTTGGTGTTACTGTCACTCCTGCTGACGGACAAGCCCCAGTTTGGCATGAGGATATCCGTTATTTCCAAATCTCAGACGAAACAGGCACTCCCACTGCCTACTTTTATTTAGATCCTTACAGTCGTCCTGCGGAAAAACGTGGTGGTGCTTGGATGGATATCTGCATCAACCGGGGCAAAAGTACAGAAAATGGCAAGACAAGCACCCGTTTACCTGTGGCGTATTTGGTGTGCAACCAAAGTCCCCCAGTCGATGGTAAGCCCAGCTTAATGACGTTTTATGAAGTCGAGACTTTGTTTCACGAGTTTGGACATGGTTTGCACCATATGCTCACCAAGGTTGACTATGCAGGGGCGGCAGGTATCAATAATGTAGAATGGGATGCAGTGGAATTACCAAGCCAGTTTATGGAAAACTGGTGCTACGATCGCACTACTTTGTTTGGAATGGCAAAGCATTACGAAACTGGTGAGCCTCTGCCAGAACATTATTATCAAAAGCTGCTGGCGGCAAAAAATTACATGAGTGGCGGTACCATGTTGCGGCAAGTCCACTTTAGCAGATTGGATATAGAACTGCATCATCGCTATAGCCCTGGTGGAAATGAAACTCCCAAAGATGTGCGCGATCGCATTGCCAAAACTACAAGTGTTATCCCACCATTGCCAGAAGATGCCTTTCTATGTGCTTTTGGACACATATTTGAGGGTGGATATGCGGCGGGATACTACAGTTATAAATGGGCTGAAGTCCTAAGTGCTGATGCTTTTGCTGCTTTTGAAGAAGCTGGCTTGGAAAATGAGCAGGCAATAATTACTACAGGTAAACGCTACCGCGATACTGTGTTAGCACTCGGTGGTAGCAAACATCCGATGGAGGTGTTTAAATCTTTCCGGGGACGCGAACCCAGTACGGAACCTTTACTTAAGCATAATGGTTTAACTGCAGCGTAAAGACCATGAAGCCCCCTACCCCCAATTCTGTTTGAGAAAAAATTAAACCCCCAGGATTAAGGGATTTAGGGGGCTGGTGCGACTCAGATGCTCCCCTACCCACCTTACTGTGAGCTGAATGCAAAAAAACAGAACTAAATCCACGCCACATGCTACAAGTCGGCAGAGCTAAGAAACGCAGTGGCTCCCCAAGTATGTTCAACTTTGAATTTTCTTCCCCCCCAGAATTGGAGTCATGGGGGCTTCTTTCACCAAATTATTATTTGTATATTTTATTTGCATTTCTTTGCAATACTTAATTATTGATGAATCGATAATGTTTAAGGATGTTTAATTTAAATTAAAGATAATAACTTTGATAATAATTCGTTAACTTTGTCGGACAGAATTGAGAGTATGCTGGAAGCATAAAAGCTTAGTTGGAAACTAAAGTAACTGGTCGTAATTAAAATTTACAGTGTAAAGTCTCTAATTAAAGACTGATTCCTGAAATTTAATTGTGCCTATATACTGACTAGGTTGTTGACCCTGAGGGGGTTAATCAAAGCCGAGCCAATTGCTCCCGAGCCTAACCCAAGTATTCAAAAACAACAAGGTGTCATGATGATACAGAAAATTTTGCTGGCTGTCTCTGGATTGGGGCACGCGGAAGAGATGCTCAAAACTTTGACAGATATGCCATCGATTCAAGGAGCAAAAGTTACAGTTTTGCACGTTGTTACCCCACAAACTAGTGCTGCAGCGATGACAGCTAAGTGGGAAGAAGGGGGCAAGATTTTGGCGTCGGCCATTGTGTCTTTGAACTTAGATCCCAGCCAAGTTTCTTCTATTTTGCGGCAAGGAGAACCCAAGGATGTAGTTTGCCAAGTAGCTGATGAAATGGAAGCTGATTTAATTATTATGGGTTCGCGCGGACTGAAGCGGCTGCAATCGATTTTGGGGAACTCAGTTAGTCAGTACGTTTTTCAATTGTCCTCTCGTCCAATGTTGCTGGTTAAAGATGACATTTATGTCAAAAAAATCAAGCGGGTAATGGTAGCGATAGACAATTCTGATGCTGCAAAACACTGTCTCGGGTTAGCTTTGTACTTAGTCCGAGATGTTAAGGGAGGGGAATTAATTCTGGCTAATATTAACACCGAATGGATCGGTAAAAAACAAGATGGTGTTGAGGTTAACCCAGAACAAAACCCAATTTTTGCCCCTGCGATCGCCGAAGCGAAAAAATATGGTGTCCCGTATCGTTGTGTCACCGGTAGCGGCAAACCTGGGCAAGAAGCTTATATCACAAGCAGCGGTAGAGCGGGTCAAGAAATTTGTCGATTGGCAGAGGATTTGAACGTAGACTTATTACTACTTGGTTCTCCCGATCGCCGTCCCTCAATTGCTAAAAGTTTCGTCGATTTAGACAGGCTTTTAGGTGACTCTTTGTCTGATTATGTTCGAGTGAATGCCACTTGCCCGGTGTTGTTAGCACGCACAAACGCTTGAATGAAGGAAGAAGGAAGAAGGAAGAAGGGGAGTTTTGATATGGGGATTCTGACCTCAACTCAAAACTGACAACGCATAGAAAGTTGGGGTTTTAAATCCCTACAAGGAAGAAGTTTGTATATTGAAAACTTCTTCCTTCTTCCTTCTTCCTTCTTCCTTCATTACTGACAACGCATAGAAAGTTGGGGTTTTAAATCCCTACAAGGAAGAAGTTTGTATATTGAAAACTTCTTCCTTCTTCCTTCATTACTGACAACGCATAGAAAGTTGGGGTTTTAAATCCCTACAAGGAAGAAGTTTGTATATTGAAAACTTCTTCCTTCTTCCTTCTTCCTTCTTCCTTCTTCCTTCTTCCTTCTTCCTTCTTCCTTCTTCCTTCATTAATAAAAAACCCCTTCACTATCAGTGCAGGGGTTCTTGGTTTTATACACAGGTCTGAATTAATCTTTTCTACCTTCGCGGCTAGCAGTTACCGTGTAAAGAAGTATTAAAAAAACAGCGGGAACCAGTACGAACAAAATGCTCGCGATGAACCCTAGGTCATTAACTTGCATGGCAAGAAAGCCTCTCTATGATTTCGGTGTCAACACTTTCAGAATAACACTACCTGGCGTATAAGGTGTTATTTGTTCTTCGCAAGACGCTAAGGTTTAGTTAGCACACTTACCGGCCCATTAATTAAAGTCTGACAGGCAAGGCGGTAATTCTCCGGCTTTTTCTTTAAAAATCGGTTCTCTGTATCTGTTCGTGGCGAAAGATTCTCGATTCCTTCCACAATCTCTACAATACAGGTACCACAATTGCCACCACCGCCGCAATTGGTCATCTTGCCAATAAATTTATATATATCTATATTATTCTGCATCGCTTTCAGACGGAGGTTGGCACCATCTGCAGCGACTACTTCTTTATCTTCTTTAACGAATTTGATGTTACCCATACCCGATTCCTAGTTTGCTGCATCTCACTTAATATAGTAATTCATTACAAAGTATTAAGAATAATTAATTTTATCAAAAATTTTACCCCAAAAAAAGAAGACAGGCATTTTACCTGTCTGGTGAAATAAAATAAAAACTTTTTGCTTACTTAAATCCCACTGCTGCTTGCCAAACAAAAGCTAAGAGCAAGAAGAAGACGGGGATAATTGGGAGAACATCTACCAGGGGGTCGAAGATTCGGTAAGCTTCAGGCAATGTTGCTAACAAAAATGCTGCGTCCATATCCGTTTAAATTGACCTATCTAACCGCTTCATAATTGACAAATATTTTAACATGATTTGGTTAGTTGTTAATTTTTGGGCATTGGGGGATAAATTTTTCTTGATTGTCCCTTTAAGTCAGCCAGTGTGAGAATTCTGTATGGAAGCGATCGCCCAGTATTGCCTCTCTGATCCGATTCGTAAAACCGATGAGTTCGGTAATGTTGTGAATGCTCAATAAGGTGTAAGCGAGAATTTCTTGCGATCGCACTAAATGAGAGATATAGGCACGGCTGAAGTTTTGGCAGGTGTAGCAAGGACAAGTTTCGTCTAAGGAACGATAATCTTCTTTATACTGAGCATTCTTTAAATTCCAGCGTTCTCCTTGTACCATCGCTGTACCATGTCTTGCCCAACGAGTCGGAATCACGCAGTCAAATAAATCGATCCCAGAAGCGATTGCCATTGCCATTTCTTTATAAGTACCCACACCCATCAAATAACGCGGCTTATCGTGTGGTAACAATGGGGCAGTTGCATTAACTATATTGGCAATTAATTCTGGTGGTTCTCCCACACTCACACCACCAATCGCATATCCAGGTAAATCGAACTCAGCCAAAGCGATCGCGGCCTGTGAGCGTAAATCTAAATACACGCCGCCCTGTACAATCCCAAACAGCGCCTGATCTTCCCGTTGATGGGCGGCAATACAACGTTCCAACCAGCGGTATGTACGTCCTGTAGCCTCGGACACTTCCTCCCGAGTCGCGGGGTAGGGCGGACACTCATCAAACGCCATAATCACATCTGCCCCCAAAGTATTTTGGATCTCAATGGAGCGTTCTGGCGTTAATTTAATAATTCGACCATCATGAGGCGAACGAAAAGTTACACCTTCTTCAGTAATTTTTCGCATTTCGCTTAAGCTGAAGACTTGAAAACCACCAGAGTCTGTGAGCATGGGACCGTTCCAGCCCATGAACTTGTGCAGTCCTCCACCGCCAGCTACAATCTCTTCACCTGGTTGGAGGTGGAGATGATAGGTATTGGATAATATCATCTGCGCCCCAGTATCTTTCAGTTGAGCTGGGGTGACAGTTTTGACATTCGCCAAAGTCCCCACAGGCATAAATCGTGGGGTTTCAACCGGGCCGTGTGGCGTTAAAAATACGCCTGCTCGTGCTTTTGTCTGACCGCAGCAAGCAAGACATTCAAAAGAAAATTTGGGACTCATTTAGATGGTTATTGGTTAGTTGTTAGTGGTTAGTTGTTGGTTGTTAGTTGTTAGTGGTTAGTGGTTGGTTGTTACAGATTAACCAGCAACCACTAACCACTAACACCAATTCTGTATGAAGATGCACATAATCAAGACCCCCCTGTAGTCCCCCCTTGCCAAGGGGGGACGGCGTAGCCGGGGGGTAATATATGCAGCTTCACAAAGAAACGGTATAACACCATAGACGCTACCTACGGAAGCTACTTCGTGTCTATTGCGGCTAGCAGTAAAGGCAACGCTTTGCGAACGGTGCAGCGTACAACTAACCACTAACCACTAACCAATAACGACTAACAACTAACAACTAACAACTAACCATTCAAAATGTATCAGAACAGTCGTCGTCAAGTTCTGCATCCCATCTGGCTGAGAGTACTTGCTCCATCATCGCTTCTATAGCGGTGACGTTGATGGAACGCTCCCGTCGCTCTTGCTGGGGGGTTGAGAGGGGAATCAGTCGTAAACAAAAACCTTCTTGCACCAAATCCAAGTAGGTTTGTTTTTCCTCAGACTGTTTGAGTTCCAGGCAATCAAAACTGCAAACGTTTAGATATAACGCTTGGTTGGCGACTAAGGTGGAGCGTTGGGGATTGGCAAATACTTCCATCACATCCCCTTGTCCCTCGCTCACAACCTTGCCCTTTTGGGTGTGAATATAGTGGACACGACCTAAATCTTCTAACAATCGCCGCATATCCAACTTATTAACAATTATGCCCGTGTTGATAATGCACGGAGCTGGTATCTTAGTGTCGGGTAGATGATGGCTCATAAGAAAATAGCAAAGGAGAGCGAAGGTGAAGTACAACACAGCCCAACAGTTAATTTAACAGTTTTGTTAACCCCCCTACATTTAATTTGTTATCTATTCTGTAGGGCGATCAAATAGCAAAACTTTCAATAAGCTGTTAGCTGCACAACTTGACAACAAAACTACATTTAATAAATTGTTGCTTCTTCATTTCGGATAAAACGTGATATTTAATACTTTTATCTTAGCGTTTAACACTGGGATCAGCATAACAAAATTTTTTGAATCAAGCCAATCGACGAATAAATCTTATCTAAAGCTTTAAAATCTCATGCCCTTGCTGTGAAGGAATTTCGAGCGTCATGAGTTGAACAGTCATTTTTGTTTTTTCCTTATAGTGCTAATAAATAAGAACTCTTGTTATTAATATGACTGTTAAGTATAAGTGGTATCAAAGATGGTTTCTAAACTTAGTAGCAAGTATGACGTTTTATACTTGTATTCCCTTACCATATATGAACGGTTTAGAGTTCCGGGGAGTAGCACGTCTCGCCCCATTAGTCGGGCTAATCATTGGGGGAATATTAGGATTAGTTGACATTGCAATGCATTATATGAATATGCCTGTGTTAACTCGTAGCGCATTGGTAGTGAGTCTTTGGGTTGGGATAACTGGAGGACTGCATTTAGATGGGGCGATGGATACAGCTGATGGTTTGGCGGTAGGCGATCCAGAACGTCGGCTGTCTGTAATGACAGATAGTGCTACAGGTGCGTTTGGGGCAATGACTGCTGTAGTCCTGCTGTTGCTCAAAACAACTGCATTAAACGATATCCACCAAGACCGTTGCTTGGGGCTAATTTTGGCTTGTGGGTGGGGACGTTGGGGACAGGTGCTGGCGATCGCCCGCTATCCTTATCTAAAACCCACTGGCAAAGGCGCATTTCACAAACAAGCGATTCGTTCCTACTGGGATGTCTTACCAGGACTGTTGTTGTTGCTTGGATTAAGTAGCTTATTGCTGCTGAACCACCACCTATTTTTGGCTTTGACAACGATCCTAGGAGGAAGCGCGATCGCCACTCTAACTGGTGCCTGGTTCAATCATAAACTGGGCGGACATACAGGAGATACCTACGGTGCAGTTGTTGAGTGGACTGAAGCCCTATTTTTGTGTGTCCTGACGGCTTTGGGGAGTTAGGAGTGAGGAGTTAGGAGTGAGGAGTTAGGAGTTAGGAGTGAGGAGTTAGGAGTGAGGAGTGAGGAGTTAGGAGTGAGGAGTTAGGAATAAATATTTTCTTGACTTAATAACTCATAGCTTATAAACCTCGTCTGCCTTGAGAACCGTTGTTTTCTGACAAGACTTTGAGATTGCAACATACGTCGCTACTTTGACACGTCTGAATAACTATAAACTCCAGGTTTCAACATGGATGAGGTTTAACTCCCAATTTATAACTCCTAACTCCCAATTCCCAACTTTGCTCCTCCTAACTCTTAACTCCTAATTCATAACTCCTAACTCCCAATTCCCAACTTTGCTCCTCCTAACTCTTAACTCCTAATTCATAACTCCTAACTCCTAACTTATAACTTTATTTGGCTGGCTGTAGTCGTGTCACCTTGAGTTTAAAAGTGCCAACACCAGTTTCCCCAAAAGACCGGACGCGAACTATGTAAGGTCCCGTTTCCATAATGCGGGTAAATAGTAAAGAATTACTGCTACCATCAGGCCCATCATCATTTTCTGCCACTGTTGCTCCATTCGGTCCGAGCAGCGTAATAATGCTGTCAAAACTATCAGACGACAGATCCACCGCTAGATTATCACCCTTAGTCAACTGTACCGAGTAATCACGGGCGAATCCACCTTGACCTGTGGGAATGTCTTTATCGGTCAGCGAATCAGCAACTTCATTACTTTTGGGTAAAGGGATCGGATTATACAACTTAGCTTGGGCAAAAGCTGCTGTTGTACTGATGCCAATTGCCAGTAATGTCGCAGGAATGATTGTAACTTGTCTTAAACCCACTGCAAAAGGCTTATTTATCATCCCGGAGTGTCTTCCCACAAAAAGAGCGTAATTTGGTCAATTATAGTTTTACCAAGGCTGGCTTGCCCATAAATTATTTGTTTAGCCACTTTTTGTACTAAGCCTCAACACCCTATTCGTGTGTCGCTATACGTACGGAGCGACACCTGGGTGGGCTACCACTTTAGCCGCTTTTTGCCGTGGTAGCAGTCGCGACTAAGCCACATACGGAGATTCTATTCTGATTAAGTGTTTCCACTGCGGCTCTGGCAGTCGCGCCTGTAGTATAAATATCATCGACTAACAGAACGGGGGCATCTGGCAGACGGCGAAAGTCCTGCCCTATTTCAAAGGCTTTAGCTAAGTTTTTTTGCCGCTCTGACACGCTTAAACCAAACTGTGCCTGGGTGTTTTGCATCCGTTGCAAACCGTTTTGTTTCAATTTGAAGCCAGTAACTTCACAAAAACTTTCTGCGATTAGTGCAGCTTGGTTGAAACCCCGTTCTTTTTGTCTGCTTTTGTGGAGTGGGATTGGAACAACTACAGGCTGCTTGCTACTTGGTTGTGAATATAACATCCATGCTTCTGCTAACCACTGACCCAAGGGACGGGCAATTTCGGGGTGATTTTCATATTTCATTGCCGCGATCGCTCGTTTCAAACTACCGCCATAAGCACCCCACACAAACACGGGTAATGGCTGTTTCCAAAGAAAATTGGGGTCTTTGAGGTGACAGTTGAGTAATTGTCTTGTGCAGTCTGGACAAAATTCCTCTGATGTTTGCCTTTGACACAGAGGACAAGAAGATTGGAGAAAAAGTTTGAGAAAGCCTTGAAAATATTTTTTTGCCCAGGTTCGCATTTTCACAATTTAAAAATTCATACTGAGATTTTAAACCTTGTAATGCTTACCTGGAGTAAAGTATCAGCAATTTTAATCAAAAAACTATATATTAAGAGATACGACTTAATTCGTAGAAATACGGTCATTGCATTCTTTGAAAACCCCTATAGAAGTGACAGCTTTCGACTCATCACTCTTTGGTCGCAAAATCCCGTTCTGGGAATCGGCTTTGTTCTACCTGCCTAATCTCCCGTTCTAAGAAATAATTCAACAGTGTTCGCAACAGCACAATTGCTCCTAGATTCAAGATATCTTGACGAGTTGGCGCAACAGCCGTTCGCAAGATGTCACTAGCTACAGTAAATTCCAATCCTAGGGCCAATCCTCGTCCCAGTTGCAAGCGCACTAGCTCTGTAGAATCGATATGCTGTTTAGAACGGGAGAACAATTGGCTTAAATAAACAGCGATACCACGAATAACTGCCAGTCCAATGACCATAGCTGCAGCGATTTCTGTTCCTGCTGCTAAGTAACCGACTATCACCTTTAGCCACGATTCCAATACACCCTTAGATGCTGCTTCGTTATATTGTCCATTTAACGAAAGTAACAGCACTAAACCAAAAATTAATCCTAGTGGCAGTAGAATAGTCCCTAAAGAATCACGGGATGACTCTCTTTTCATTCCAAGTTGATTGAGGTATACATACTCACTATTAAAACAGTAACGAAAAAACTGAACAACGCATAATTAAATCCTTGTTTTTGTCTATAAATAGCTGAATTCAAGCCCATCGCTACTGAGCCAATCACCATACCTACACAACAGACAGCCCACAGCCAAGATTGTGTCAAAGATATCATAGTACTCTCATTTAAAAAATATTTTAGTTGTGCCAATACCATAAGTTATTTTAAAGTTTCACAAGCATTACTTCTTCCCTCTAATGAAAGAATCGTAGTTATTTCTTAAGAGGTATATATATGAAACGACAGCGATACAAATGTTAATGGTTGTGGCTCACCCAGAAAGATTACTCCCAACTCCCAACTCCCAACTCCCAACTCCTAACTCCTAACTTCTAACTCCTAACTTTTTCAAGTAGACGCGATCGCATCGGGTTGTTTCTACTCCTGTTCCTGGTTCATAGCCGTTGCTTTCGTACAGTTTGACTGCTTCAGTGAGAATACTGGCGGTTTCAATCCAAATTTCTTGGAAACCACGAGAGGCTATGCTTATTTCTAACTGTTGTAACAAATATTTCCCCAGTCCTAAACCTCTGACGTTGGGCAAAAGATACATTTTTCTGATTTCTACAGCGTTTTCTCCCCGTTGGATGGGATAATATGCCCCGGTTCCTACTAGTTTGTTTTGGTGTTCAATTACCCAAAATTCACCACCAGTTGCTAAGTAACATTCTTCCACTTCCAACACATCCCGGTCTGCACCGTTTGCTTCCCAACCCAAGCCGTATTCTGATAATACTGAGTGGATGATTTCAGATGCGAAGAGGCGATCGCGTTCTTCCCAACTGCGAATCAAAAAATCTTTATAATAATTAGTCATTTGAGTGGCCATGAACTTGAAAAACCAACTTGGTACAGAAGAGCATAAATTTGTAGCATTTTTAAACGCAGTAGGCGCTTCGCCTTCCCGTAGGGTGGGATGGTGTAGACGCTTTTGCGGCTTGCCGCAGGCTGGAAAGCGCAGAGGTACGCAGAGTTTTTTCAGAGGATTCGCTACGAACTTGCGAAATTGTGCCATTCGAGTAAATTGCAAGTCAATGAAGTAGACATAAGAGAGAAAACCGCATATATAGGCAGATAATTACACAGAAAAAGTCCCTAACTATGAATCCTCGGTTCTGGATGCAAAGTTGCGAGCAACTCACTTTCGACAACCGCTAATTCATCCAGCCGTTGCATGACAATTTCACGGTCGTAATAGGTATCTGCTAATACCCAATAAATACCGAAGTGGCGGGCCTCTGATGCCATCAAACCGCGATAAAATTTAGCTAATTCTGGCTCTGGACAATTTGTAGCTAATAATCCCAAGCGTTCGTGACTGCGAGCTTCAATTAAACCAGTAACTAATAAAGAATCTAAGAATTTATGTGGTTTTTGAGTGCGGACTTGTGCCTTTAAACCTGCACCATAGGGAGGTGGTTGTAAAGGTGCAAGGGGAATATTGCGTTTTTCCAGCCATTGATTGACTAGTTCAAAGTGTTCTAGTTCTTCAATCGCAATTTTAGTTAACTCTCGCACCATTTTGGTATTGGAAGGGTAGGCAAACATCAAATTTAACGCTACTCCCGCTGCCTTGCGTTCGCAGTGGGAGTGGTCTAGAAGGATGATATCAAGGTTGGCGATCGCTTGTTCAACCCAAGCTGAACTGGTGGGTTGCTTCAGGACGTTGATAGTCGGGAAAGGAGAACTTTGCACGGCATTAGCTTTTTGAAAACTCTAGATTTAATTCTATCTAGTTAAATTGCAAGGTTAAGTTCTTTGGAGAAAGTTGGTAGGGCTGTGGTTTGAGGCGCTTGGTTTAATGAGCATCTTAGAATGGTTAACGTATTAACTATTTGCTTAAGCAACCACCCTCTTATCAAATGCCTAGTTCATCCTCTAATGCTGATTTTCTCCGACAATGGCGATATGCTCTAGCTCCTTACAACTTGGGATACAAGCTGAAACTTGCCTCTCAGTTGATGTACCGCGATTTTTTAGAGCGGCTTGAACCTTACGGTCTGACTCCGTTTCACTACCTTGTCTTATGCTGTTTGTGGGAGGAAGACGGTCTTTCGACGACAGGAATTGCTGACAGACTGAAGCAGTTAGGCGCAACCCTGACCGGAGTCGTGGATCGGATGGAGGATCGCAATCTCGTCTACCGAGAACGCGACACCAATGACCGCCGGATTGTTCGGGTATGGCTCACCGATGAGGGAAAGCAACTCATGAAGGTGCTACCGCCACTTGGTGCAGAGACGATAGAGAGGGCAGCGAATAATATGTCGGCATCAGAGCAAGAAACCGTTTTGAAGCTCCTCGATCAAATTGTTGAGAATTTTCTCTAGCGATCGCAACTTTTTTATGTTGATCTTTGCCAAATTACTTAATATATTGAATATTAATATATTAATCTTTCTGCCTGACGCGACTTGCATCAGTGCAGGTTTGGATCTTTACGACTTTCAGGAGGAAAAATGCCGAAACTGAGTGTCAACCAAAAAAACTGGTTACTGTCGGCACACGTCGGTTTTGCTGCACTGTGGACAGGAGCCGTTTTGAGTATGTTTCTTCTATCATTGAGGAATACAAATTCAACCAATGCAGAGGTGTTGCATACGCTTGATTCTGCAATTACTCTGCTTGATGACTGGATTGTGATTCCTTCAGCTATTGGTTCGGTCGTGACAGCAACATTTCTTTGCTGGGTGACAAATTATGGCTTCACCAAGTTTTACTGGGTGATTACGAAGTGGGTGCTGACGACTGGATTAGTAATTTTTGGTACGTTCTGGCTATTCCCGTGGGGCAATGTTGCTGCTAGCCTTTCAAGGGAAGCGGGATTACAAGCCCTTGACAATCCAATCTATGGATTCGATGCTAAAGGGGTGTTGCTTGGAACTATCATTCAGGTTCTCTTTCTGTTTGTCATCATTGGAATTTCAGTTCTGAAGCCCTGGGGAAGACGAACTGCTCAAGCAAAGAATCAAGTTAGTCCAGATTAGTCAAAGCGATTACGGCAGCATAACAATGTTGTTTGCTGCCGCTGACTTTAACCACGCAACTCATCGAGCATGACCTTGGCAGGTTCGAGCCAATTTGGAAATTCTGGTAGCAGCGCATATACCCAGACGATCCCATGTAATTGTCGCAGCTTCCTATATGGCTCTAGTGTTGTAGCTTCGGGTGCATTTGGATAAGCTGCTCTCCCTTCCGAGTCAAGGTTAATTAAATCCCAAGCAATAGAACCCAAACAAGTATCCTCAAAATCATTCCACAGCAGACCTTTCGCTGTTGGAATTAAGTTATGAGCATGTGCGTCCCCGTGTAATGGTTGCAACGAATCGATTGAATTATTTTTTACATGAGGCAGCAATATCTCGTAAGTTTCTCGCAGTAGCATTAGATCGCTTTTAGTGAGGATATTTCCAATGCGCTCAATTCGTTCGAGTCCCCGTGGAATATCGTTGAGTGGTGGTGCTAAAAATGGCAACTCCCCAGAATAATCCCGCAGAACACCATGTAACTCCGCTAGCATTTCTCCAACCACCGCAGATGATACTACATCGGATATGGGTTGAGCGTAACGCCAAAAGCTCATAGATAGACCATCGTGATGATGGGGTAATGGTGGTAACATATCGCTGGGTGGAACCACTGAAATACCTTGTGATAAAAGAAATTCAGTAATAGATATTTCCCTTGCGAGCCAAGAATCAATCGGCGATCGCAAAACACAAGTAATAGTACTTACACGAGCAACTATTGGCGCAGGTCGGAGGTGAATCCTTACGGAGTAAGCATCAGCTAACACATGGGGGTCGTCAACATTAATGCCATAACTGGACGCAATCGATACCGACGCATCGACTGCACGCTTTGTTAGGATAGAACGATTGGGTTTGTCATTAGGTGATTTGATCGAAACTTTTTGGTTTGGAGAATCCTGACACATGGAGAAGAGACAAAATATGTTTACTTTTCCATGCTACAAGATGTTACAAGATTGGTTTAATCGGCTAACTTATTTTATTGGTCTGTTCTTTGGTAATGGAGTTCAACAACACCATAGGGATAAGATTGTGTATTAACTAGTTTTAGCTTCAGTTCTGGTATCGACTGATAGAGAGATATTCCCGAACCCAGAAGAATTGGGACGATGAAAATAAAAAAATCATGTTCCTAGAGTATATACCGTATGTTCTGGAAACATGGCTCCTCTTAAACCCCAACAAACTTCAAAAACCCCTGGATGACTTACGCACGACGATTGACTTTTTGAGGACGAAGGGAACTATCCACTTCGATGCGCATTTTCGCAACATCCTCACCGATGGGGAACAGATATATTTGACCGATTTTGGTTTGGTACTTGACAAAAGTTTCGCATTGAGTTCAGATGAAGAGTCTTTTTTTGAGCAGAACAGATTTTACGACTATGGAGAAATCCTGCGGAATCTTGGTCAACTTATTCGTTCACCCTATGATGCATGTTCGGAGAATGATAAACGCAGGATGATGGAAAAATATGGCATCAAAGATGGTTTAAAACCTTATCAACAGCGGTCTATATTACTCGACAACATTTTTACAGTTGGTGTCCTGCATCAATTAATTTAAAAAATTGCGTAATCTGTTCAGTCGATCGAATGTGATAAACACTTTTGGTGCTTTGAGCCTGCTCGATATACTCACGATATTTTGGGGTCAAATATTTGTGACATAACCAAAGCACGCGGTAACTATTAATCGAACTCTTCAATATTGGACTATTGGACGGCCAGCCTGCTGGTGGTTTAAAGTAACCTGTGATGAGTCGTTTAGTTACCCACCAGAAATGTACGTATAGCGGTAAATCCACATAAACCAGACTATCCGCCTCGTTCAGTCGTAGCCAGAGGGTTTCCATGCAACCAAACCCGTCAATAATCCATCGGTCAGTAACCAAAATTTTCTCATGGGTGCGCTTATAGTCGTCCTGTGCAATCTCAATGCCCCCTGATTGATATTTAATCTTGTCTAAGACGTGAAGTGGCAAACCAATAATTTCCGATAATCTCTTGCTTAAAGTTGATTTACCGCCTCCAGTATTGCCAAACACCGCTACTTTTTTCATCGCTACTCTCCTTTTAGTACAATCAAGTCACTTTTTAGACTAGGTTGAGTGATGAAATCCAGCAACCCCAGTCCAGTAACA
This sequence comes from Cyanomargarita calcarea GSE-NOS-MK-12-04C, assembly GCA_019359595.1. Classification (GTDB taxonomy): domain Bacteria; phylum Cyanobacteriota; class Cyanobacteriia; order Cyanobacteriales; family Nostocaceae; genus Cyanomargarita; species Cyanomargarita calcarea. Next base: position 29,779 of record JAHHGZ010000010.1, on the reverse strand, counting down.
ATGCTGGGAGCAACGCTTTCACCGGACGGACGTTGCTCCCGCTCCGTCTATATTTTATCTGTCGGCGATGAAGCTAGCCATTATCAAATTAAAACTGTGGACGATCGCGTAGTTACTCCGGGAGTCTGTTCGTTTATGATTAAAAATAGGTAGAGCCAAAACAAACATATGCCAGTTGTTGCAGCCAAATCTTATGTAGAGTATCGGGACGATGCTTACTGGGTCGAAGGAACCCGGATTTCCCTCGACTCGGTTGTTTATGCCTTCCGAAGTGGATTATCACCAGAAAGCATTGTTCAGTCTTTTCCGTTACTAGCATTGGAACAAGTTTATGGGGCGATGCCCTTGGCAACGGCTAAAGCCGTATCGCGTTCTATCTAGCTAATCGTGTTGAGATAGATTCTTACCTGGCAGCCCTTGGAAGTAGCTTTTGGTGCTATGCCCCAACCCCTACAAACTAACGATCCTGCTTTGTACAATAAGCTTATGGCAGCTAAGTCAAGGTGGTAGTAAGTAGTTTCCTATGGAATTTGAATGGAGCCCAGATAAAGCCGAGTCAAACTATAGAAAGCATGGTGTTTCGTTTGAAGAAGCCGCTACCGTATTCAACGATTCGCTCTCTGTCACCTTTCCCGATCCAGGCCATTCGATTGGAGAGAGTCGCTACGTTATTATAGGCATATCTAGGTTTGGGCAACTTCTAATCATTGCTCATACTGACCAAGGGGAAACGATACGAATTATCAGTGCCCGAAAAGCCACCGGATCGGAAAGGAGGTTCTATGAACAAGAGAGTTGACAGCGAGATGGACGATGAATTACTCCCTGAATATGACTTTTCTCAACTTGAAGGAGGGGTCAGAGGCAAGTATGTTGAGCGTTATCAAAGAGGCACAAATTTGGTTCTTCTAGACCCTGATGTGGCTCAAGCTTTTCCAACAAAGGATGATGTAAATAATGCATTGCGGCTATTGATGCAGGTTGCCCAGCGTCAGCCCGCTAACAAGTTACTGGAGCAGGACGCATAGAAGCGAACAGTTGCGGTTGAGAGACTGTCTGCGTTGCCTCAATTGTGTCGTTATAAATGTAAAACAAAATACGATGGACAAGGCAAACACCCCAAAACTATCGCTCAAGCCAATCTCAATCATTGAGTTAAGCCATCGCGTCTAAAAAGTCGCGCTTATTGCGACAGGTTGCTAAAACTTATTTTTTTGTAATCATTGTTGGTAAATATTTAGATTTCTTTGCACGTACCGCATCTACTTTCAAATTTAAATCTTGTTTTAATACCTCTTTGTAGAGAAAAATAATTGCGTTTAAAGCTTGATTTGAGTAGAATTAATAACTTTTTGTTTGACTGGATATTGACTATGATTGAGATATTATTGCTGATTATAAATTAAAGCTGTCCACTGAATAATAAAATTAATAATGATAACAAATTTAGATGCAGTAGCAGAAAAAATTGTTGATGAATTGCTTGCGAATACTGGTTTCCGTTTTGCTTTGGACTTAATGGATGATGACACGATAGCAAGTTTAATATCCTATAGTGGTTCGATAGGTTGGGGACTTGATACGTACGAGATTATTGAAGCTTGGTTTGTAGAACCAGAGAAGATTAGTTTTTCTACTGGTGTATATTTAGATGGCACACCAGATGATGAAACATCAATTCTGGGAACCTCGATTTTGGCAAAAATCCAGGGGGAAGTTATTCAAGAAGACGAAAAGTGGGAGATATTTGATTATGAAGTGCTAGAAGCTGATTTTTATCCACCTAATGATAATGATTACGATGAATATTATTCGTCAGTCATTCTGTCAAATACTGATTTTTATGGAACTTTTCTAGAAAGCTTAGAAAAAATTGAAGCTTTACTTTATGCTGAAGTACCTGTCATAAACCAAGAAAACACTGTTGACGTTCGACAGTATTTGTTCAGATTGCTTTACATCAACGTGATTACCGTCTTAGAAACTTTTTTGTCAGATGCTTTTATCAATACGGTTCTACAAAAACGTGTATTGATTAGAAAATTTGTCGAGTCTAATCCAGAATTTGCAAAACAGAAATTCTCTTTGCAGGAACTATTTTCTACAGTTGATAAAATTGATGACGAAGTTAAAAAATACTTGTCTTCACAAATGTGGCATAATCTAAAAAAGGTTAAACCAATGTACAAAGCCACTTTAGATATAGAGTTTCCAGAAGACTTGAAAAAATTCTTTAAAGCAATTGATGTTAGGCACGATCTTGTTCATCGTAACGGAAAGTCAAAGTCTGGAGAAGAAATAATACTTACTCCAGAAAATATGAAAGAATTAGTAGCAGATATCCGAAAGCTTGTAGACTATATTCATAATCAGTTTGGAAACAACAATATGAATACTTTTGGCTCCTAGAAACAACTAACCCAAATTTTCCGGAATTGTCTAACTTAGAGTTGTAGCTCACAAAATACCAACTTAAAAAACGCCTTACAGGAGGTTGAACTATGACTGAATTTATCGCCATCGCCGTCCGGGTGGAACCATCGCCACAAAACCGAAACAAGGTGCAGAATTTCTGGTTCAGTCCCCTTACCGTTTTTGATTAGGATTTGAGATTAGACAGAACTAATTAGAATCGTGGTTTAGCGCACACATAAATGTGAACGTGCCAAAATGGTTTGGAGAAATGAACCATTAAATTCTTCTGCGTGCCTTGTGCAACACAAGCAACACGTACTGAGGAAATATCAATGAATTTGGATTTATTGGGTTGGAATGATTTTTTCGCTTCCAGCTTTGAACCCTATCGTCACCAAGGATTTACGGTGGCTAGGGTAGTAATTGAATGCAGAAATACTTACATTCTGCAAAGCGATCGCCTCGAATTATCGGCAGAAATTACAGGTAAATTACGATATCGTGCTGCCGAACGTCAAGATTTACCAGCAGTTGGTGATTGGGTTGTTATCCGTGCCAGAGAAGGGGAAGGAACTGCAACTATTCACGATATTTTGCCCCGAAAAAGCAAATTTTCTCGCAAAACTGTAGGGGCAAAAACCGCAGAACAAATTGTTGCCACCAACGTTGATACTGTATTTTTAGTCACAGGATTAGATGGTGACTTCAACCCCAGAAGAATTGAACGTTATCTGATTTTGGCATGGGAAAGCGGTGCCAACCCGGTAATTGTCTTAAATAAAGCGGATTTATGCCTAAACCTAGAAAAATGTTTGGCGGAAGTCGCAGCAGTTGCCTTGGGTGTGCCAATTATCACTATCAGTGCTGCCACAAGTCAAGGATTGGATGAACTCAAACCGTACTTGCAACCGGGACAAACCGTTGCTTTGTTGGGTTCCTCTGGGGTTGGTAAATCGACTATTACCAATCAACTCATGGGTGAAACTGTCCAAACAGTGCAAGCTGTGCGTCAAGGAGATGACCGAGGTAAGCATACAACTAGCCATCGAGAGTTGATGGTACTTCCTGGTGGTGGCTTGATGATTGATACTCCGGGAATGCGGGAAATACAGTTATGGGCGGGAGATGAAGGTTTGCCCGAAACCTTTGCAGACATTGAAAATTTGGCGCAACAGTGCCGTTTTCGAGATTGCCAGCACCAGCAGGAACCCGGCTGTGCGGTGCAAAAAGCATTACAACAGGGGAGATTGGATGAATCTAGGTTTTTGAATTACCAGAAGTTGCACAAAGAAGTTAAGTATATGGAAAGGAAACAAGACCAAAGGGAGTATATAGCTGAGAAAGAAAAATGGAAAAAGCTGACTAAAGCGATGCGGAATTATAAGAAGGGGTGATTACAATACGGTTCGGTTAAACCCAAAATGCTGCCCTGAACTAAAGTTCACAGCGAGAAGCTTAAACCCATTAAAATGGGTTAAAAACTTTACCCAGTAAGATGACCGCTTACTTTAGCTTCTCGCTGTGAAATTTATTTCAGGGCTGGATTTTGGGCTTATTGAGAATGGTGCATTCCGGTCAGCCTCTAACGGGCGCAGCAAACGCGGAGCGTAAAATATGAAAATAACACATTTTTTTGTAACCCTTGCTATATATGGATTGTGGAATGTGTTAGTTAGGAGTTTAATGGGTTTTTTGCTTATCGCTGTGTAGCCGAAGGCATCTTGAAGGGTAATTTATTTCACGGCTATTAACCGAACCGTATTGGGGGTGATTAGAGTGTTTCAATTAAAAAAATATCCAAAGTCAATATCGTAGGATAGACGTCGCGTCTGTCCTACACATACCAAGGACAGGCGAGACGCCTAACAAGACGGGATCGTTTATTTCTTGGATTACTCTTAATAGAGAGAAATTTGGACTTTGTAAACATTCTCGAATTTCCAACAGGGTGACGTTGCGAACCGATACGCTAGCAGCTGATGAGTTTTATCATAAATTACGATTCCAGACTCATCCTAACTGGAAACATACAACCCATCATCTACAATTGAGTGAGATAGAGCTTGTCCTAAGTTGAGTTTACACTGAGGTATGTTTATGGTGAATGTGACAGTTGACGAAATTCAACGCGATCCTTCAAAGTATCTGCGTCAAGTGGAGGCCGGTGAAACTTTTGTGATCCTGCAAGCAGATAAGCCGATACCTTCGGTCAGCTTCGCTAACGCTGAACTTAGACCTATTGCCAGTACTAAGCAATTGCGACCATTTGGTTTGTGTGCAGGTGAGTTTACCGTTCCAGATGATTTCGATGCTCCTTTGCCGGAAGATATTCTCAGTGCATTCGAGGGCAAATGAGGATTTTGTTAGATACGCATATCTTTTTGTGGTTCATCAGTGGCGATACCCAGTTGTCAACGGATGTTCGGGATGCAATTCGCGATCCAGACAATGAGATATATCTGAGTGTAATTTCAGTCTGGGAAGCAATTATCAAGTACCAGTTGGGCAAGCTACCTCTGCCGGAGCATCCCGAAACGTATTTACCCAAACAGCGCAGACCTTGGACATTTCCCACAAACTTCCATAAAGTAGGGTCGGAGTTTAGACGACGGTTACTATCTCCGTCGTCTCCTACCTGGATGTCCCAATCATCAGCAACTCGATTCCAAAATTCACGGACTTCTTCATCGTAAGGAGTCATAATTTTTCTGATGACGAACCCCATAATTTTACTCTAAATAACTGCCGACCTCGTTGTTAGAAGGAAGTTTTATCGGATTTGAATATTTAACCTTGAGAAAGCGATCGCGTTCAAGTGAGTTCGGCAATTGCTCTCCCCATATATTCCCACAATGCCGCATCACCCATACCTCGACTTGCTGCTTCCACCCCTTCCTGCTGATACATCGTTGTTAAGGATTGCTCGATTTCCTGATTTCCACCTGTAAACTCATTAATCAATTCTCGCCAACGTTTGGCAATATTTTGCACGGGTTCGCTAGCTGGATCGGTGCCTTTTTCCATCTCAGCACGAGCTTGCGAGATTAATTTTTCCCATTCATTCTCAACTTGATGAATCCGCTCCTCCCCCAGAGAATCCCGACGTTGCTTCAAAGTTTCGAGTTGTTCGGGGGTATAATATTTCTCAAACATAGTAATAGCCTCAATAGTTTGAATTAAATCTTCGATAGTAATTGATGTTGCTGCGTGGGAATCGATTATTTCTAATCGATGTAGCAGTTTGTGAGACAGTTCAATTTGCTCTCGTAACCGTGTGATGTGAAGTTGAATTGTATGATGCAGAGAGAAATCTGGACTTTGCAAACATTCTCGAATTTCAAAGAGTGAAAAACCGAGTTGTCGCAGTGACATAATTTGCTGCAACCTGACAATATCTGCTTCTGCATACAAACGATAATCAGCGTCTGTACGTCCAGATGGTGATAGCAATCCAATTTCATCGTAGTAATGGAGCGTCCGAACTGAAATACCAGTTCGTTTGGCAAGTTCCCCCACTTTCATTGCGGTAGATTGTATATTCATAATTGCAATCGCTAAAGAAAATATGTGCGATAATTTGATACTAGAACCTGACGCTACGTAAGGGTCAAGAGTTTTGAAAAAAAAATTGTGATGATTTTTGAGATTGTTCGGTAGGCGAAGGAAGGTATAACAGCTAAAATCTAATAAATGCGTGGGAGAAAACCTAATGGCTAACATCCATTTTGGTAGAAGGCTCTAGCGTTGATATGCTTTTAAAGCTATTTGTGGGAACCAGGAAGCGACGATTATATCAAGTCCATAAGCGCGGACTTGATACAACTAAGAAGTCAGCAAGGGAACATCCCACTTTTTTAAATCAATACCCTGGAAGGGTATCGCTATACAAACGAAGCCTGCCTTCGCAGGCTAAACTTCTATAGCCTGTGAAGGCAGGCTTTGTTCTTATAGCCCCAGTATTCTATACTGTGGGGGTTTGAAAAAACTCCCGCCAGAAATCTTGAATTACTTCAATGCATACTCGGGTTGATATTCCACTAATTCAATTTCGTTACCATCTGGGTCATTGACATAAATCCTATGCTTGGTTTCCGATGCTGTCATTGTGTAATATTCAATGGAATAAGCATCCAACAATTCTTTCATCGCTTCGCCATCTTTTATTGTAAAGCCAATGTGATTTATGCCGATACTTTCATAAGGCTTATTCACCCGTTCTTGCTCAGAACAATCGTTGAGCGCAAGATAATATTGGTTATTGCCGAAATGCATCCAGCGACTACCATTGAATATACCCTCTGCACGCACATACCAATCAGGAAATAAAGTTTGGTAAAACTTCTGAGTTGCATCGATATCTTTACAACAAACGTTAATGTGTTCAAAGCGGGTAAAGTTCATTTTTAGCTCCTTTTTTTTATGATGTCGTTACAAATGAAGGAAGAAGTAAGGACCGAAGTTGGAAGAAGGAAGAAGGAATAGCTAATAAAAATGCGCGTTCGTAAGTTTAGAGCTTCAGTAAAAAAAAGATGTTTTTCGAGTCCTTTGTAGCGCGTTCACGTAGTGTCTCGCACAGAAGAAAAACAGTGTCTTTGTTTCAATCCCACATGAGTGCTCATGTGGGTACTTCTTCCTTCTTTCTTCGTGAATAACATCACTCCCCCCACCAAACCCCAGCTTGATTCGCAAGAGTATCGGCAATCTACCGATTCTTGGTTTTCCACATCTGGGGTGTTCGCTCCATCTTAATTAAATCATACTCATAATGACTATGAGTTGCAAGTTTTTTCACAAAAAAATCGCAGGTGTTTTTTACCTACGATGAAAATACATATAAATAAATCTGTTAATTCTAAGTACGACGATTCACCAGTGTTGCGCTTGCTTGGTCAACTGGCATCAGTATAATCTCGTTGATATTTACGTGTGCTGGTCGGGTGACGCAGAAAAATATAACATCAGCCACATCATCTGGAGTTAGAGGAGTTAATCCCTGGTAAACATTTTGAGCGCGATCGCTATCACCATGAAAACGGACTTCGCTAAATTCGGTTTCGACCATACCAGGGTCAACGGATGTGACTCTTATAGGGGTTCCCAAAAGGTCTTGTTTCAATCCTTCGGTGATTGATTTCACAGCCGCTTTAGTCCCACAATAGACGTTGCCTTTGGGGTAAGTTTGATGTCCGGCGATAGAACCAATATTTACCACATGACCGCGTTCGCGTTTCACCATTCCAGGAACAACATAACGAGTGAGGTAAAGCAAACCCTTGATATTGGTATCAATCATTTCTTCCCAATCTTGAAAGTCGCCCTCGTGGAGTTTGTCTAAACCGCGACTTAGACCGGCATTGTTAATCAGAATATCAATATCAGCCCACTCATCCGGTAAATTGGAGATAGCCGATTCGACAGCAGAGCGATCGCGCACATCTAACTGTAATAAGTAAATATTCTGATGAGATGTTTCAAAATACGTCTCTACAAGTTCATCCGACAATTTTTGCAAACGTTCCAATCGACGTGCCGCTAAGATTAATTTTGCACCTTCGATGGCAAAAATTCTGGCGCAAGCTTCCCCAATACCTGAAGAAGCACCAGTGATTAATATAGTTTGATTTTTAGTCATTGATCGAGGCAGGGGGAAGGGGGCAGGGAGCAGGGGATAAGGGGGGCAATAGGGACAAGGGAGAATTAACTCCTAACTCCTAACTCCTAACTCCTAACTCCTAACAAATACTATTTTTTCACAACTTGAAAGCGCTGAGTGACCATCGTCATGCCATCACCGCGCATAATTACTGCAGAAATCCACTGACTACCGGGGGTAGCAGGAGCGCGTCCTTGTTTAAAAAGTCCGCCTGCTGAGAGTAATTCCAAGTTTACCGATGTGGAACTGAGATATTTTTCTGGTTGGATAGGTTCTTCCAAGGCTGCCCCTAGGAGATAATCTTCGCCAAGCGGCTCATTGACAATCGCATCAAAAGTATACTGCTGACCTACCTTTACTTGGTCTGGTAACTTAATCTCTATTTTGGGCGGTTTAGCACCGGAGGTAAGTTGAGTTCGTTCAGATAAAATATCTTGACGAAGAATTTGCGTACTTGTTAGCCGTTGACGCGATCTAATTGTAGAATTTAAAGCCAAGTTCCTACTGTTAGAAGACGGTAAACCAGTTATACTAGTCACCGTTTCGGCGATGATGGCATTACCTTCAGATTTCCAAGACTGTAACTGCGTGGTGTATCTTAACCTAGGATATTGCTTCCAGAGTGCAGTTAAGGCTTTTTCCATAGTCTGACGGGTTAATCCATCCCCGTGTGTAAAATTGGGGCTGTAGTACTGCATCACTGCTTTGACATCGCCCTTGTTTGCTGAATTATCAATTTGCGTCAGCAGGTTTTTCAACTCAGCGGGTGCATTTACCGGTGTGCTAGCTTCTGCACATTTCCAACCACTTGTCAACCCAAGTGCTAGTAGGAATACAAGTACCCAAGGACTTCTGGGAAATTTTTGTTGGCGTCTCAGTAGTAAGGCAAAAATGTTACTCATCGGCAGTAGTTTACGGATTTGACTAGAGATTGCAGGGAAATTGTTTGAACTTAGAGAACCGAAGAAGGAACAACGGAAGAGGTTGATGGCAAACGCACCCATACGATTACTTATAGCTGCAAGTGGAACTGGTGGACATTTGTTTCCGGCGATCGCACTAGCTGAACAATTGCCAGATTATGAAATTGAATGGCTGGGTGTCCCGAATCGCCTGGAAACTCAGTTAGTTCCCAAACAGTATAAATTGAATACTATTGTCGTTGAGGGCTTTCAGCAGAAGTTTGGACTTGGTACTCTCCGGATTTTTGGTGGACTTGTGGGTTCAATTTTAGAGGTAAGGAAGCTATTACAACAAGGCAAATTTGATGGTGTGTTCACTACGGGGGGTTATATTGCAGGACCAAGTGTAATTGCGGCGCGATCGCTGGGTATACCTGTGGTTTTTCACGAATCTAATGCCTTACCTGGTAAGGTAACACGCTTTTTCGGCCCTTGGTGTAATGCGGTGGCTGTAGGATTTGAAGCCGCTGCTAAGTATTTGCCTCGTGCCAAAAATGTCTATGTGGGTACTCCCGTGCGATCGCAGTTCTTGGATGAATCTATTGTTTCATCCCTAGATTTAAATATCCCCCAGAGTGTTCCGGTAATTGTCGTATTTGGAGGTTCTCAAGGAGCCGTAGCGATTAATAAATTGGTGCGCGAGTGTGCCTCCTCTTGGTTTGATGCAGGTGCCTATGTAGTCCATTTGACGGGGGATAATGACCCAGAAGCTGATACTTTGAAGCACCCGCAGTATATATCGTTACCTTTTTATAGCAATATGGCGGCATTGTTACGACGTGCTAATTTAGCGATTACACGTTCTGGGGCTGGAAGCTTGACAGAATTGGCTGTATGTGGTACTCCAGCAATTATGATTCCTTATCCTTTTGCGGCAGAAGACCATCAATCTTACAATGCAAAAGTGTTTACGGATGTAGGTGCGGGCTTAAGTTTTAAGCAGTCTGAGTTGACGGCTATTGTGTTGGAAAGTCAGGTTTTGAGGTTGCTGCAGTCACCATCCGAGTTGAGGGAGATGGGGGATAAGGCTAAGGCGATCGCTGTTCTAGATAGTGCGCAGAAGTTGGCGCAGTTGTTGCGTGAGGTGGTGGAGAGATAGGGTAAGAATTTTGGAGCCATAGATTTTAGATTGGGTGATGGGCTTTTCTGTCCACCCCACAAGAAATACAAAATCGGTTTATTTTTGACATATTGCGAGGGTCAGATCCCCGACAACTTCTGCGAAGTCGGGGATCTTGCGGCATCTCGAAATTAATGTGGCGAATTATTAAGCTTTTCCACATATACGAAAGCACATTCGGGCGATCGCCATAATATTATCGGGTATCAAAAGTAGCCGAATAAGCCAAACCATGCCAATTAAAATTAATTGGCGATCGCTCATATTTTCGGAACGAACTCAATCGGTAAACTAGTACAGCTTGAGTGTATCCACCAACACATTGATACAGTAACCAGTATTACTCAATTTTTACCAAAAAAAACACAGGAAACTACTACATCTAAATACCGTGGAACCCGCTCTAGTTATAGCTAATTGGTTATATTGCCAAGGTTTAAAATAGTAGTAAGTGATAAAACAAACTCTTAAATTACATGAAAATACAGACATCAATGCTAGTCCATCTCGGTTTTGGCAAATATGTGCGCTCTGACCAGGTTACAGCAGTTATGCCTATTGAAGAAGAGCGGGGACCGGGACGTCGAACTTTCGTCCATGTACAGGGACAAGTTGACCCAATTATCGCGTCAAGGGCTGAGGATACTATTGTCCGCGATTTGGTACAGGAGCCGCGTGAAGTGACTCAAGCACGCCAACAACAGGAGATTCTCCAAGATTTATTGACAGACTTAGGTAATGTAAATTCTACCGTGCGGCGGATTAGTCGTGACGAAGGCGGTTTGGATTTAGAAAGGTTGGAGCGACGCATCCGGCAAGTGTTAGATAATTAAAACACTATTTGCGGATTCTCCAACAATCAAATGTCTGACAACAAGCCCCTTAGTGTCTGGAATTACAAACCCTGGTGGTGTCAACCTTGGTCTATTTTGCTCACAGGTATAACAATCATCAGTGGTAGCTGGTTGATATTTCAAACTATCTGGTTAACAGTTATAGTCTCCATCCCTGTATTAACATGGATGGGATTTTTCTTAATTTACTATCCCCAATCAGTTATCCGCAGTGGGATATTGGAATCGCTTAACTCCATTCACGAAGAAAGAAGGAAGAAGTACCCACATGAGTAAAAGGTGGGATTGAATGAGCTTTAAACTTACGAACGCGCATTTTTATTAGCTATTCCTTCTTCCTTCTTCCTCCTTACTTCTTCCTTCATTGCGATTGTTTCTAGCGAGTAACATAATGATGGTGGTTGTCTCACCGATAAATCTACAAAGGTAGGTACAACACAACTCCCTGCCATTCTGCTTGATCGCTACAATCTATCAGCAGTGACAACTCATCGATCGCCTGTCGAGCCGACATTCGGTCATTGATGATAAATAATCCTGCCATTCGTTCTCCCCTAACCAAACGTTCATAAGCAAAATCTGGCATGGTTGCGCGATCGTGGGTAAGCAGAATACGTTCATTACTTGCTGCCCAAGCTAATATTGCTGGATCATCGGCTCCTCGCAAACCTACATCTTGAATTCGCAGTAGTGAAAGCTCAGGTTGACGTAAAAACAGTCCCCTAACAATGTCACCATTCAAATTCTCGTCGCTGAACAATCGCAACATACCGCTGCTATGGCTGTTGTTGAGACAATAAACGAGAACGAATGAGGCTCAAGTCAGGTTGAACTCCAGACAAACGTTGCTGCACAGATTCAGCTAACTGCTCTCTCTGATTTAAGTACGCTTCCACAGCATCTTGGTGCCGAAGATAGTAACCGATTGTGTTGTAGACATCCGATAAGGAGAGCGTTGAATATCGATGAACAATAGACTCAGGGGATGCCCCATCTTGAAACGCTCGGATCACAAGTTCTAGCAAAACCCTTGAATTTCCGACTCGAATTGCTCCGGTTTCATCTTCGCGCAGAGGCGGTGTCTCACGCTCTAAAACGAGGTTCATTGACTAACTCTCCTGTTGTAGCTACGTACCAATTGTAATTTAATGCAGAGCATCATCACCTTGCTACTCAGTTTAAAGCACTTCCTGGTAAGTTTGGGGTTTTTGGTTTTCAGGTTACCTTGCTAAACTGTAGAAGCGAGAATGCAGCAAATTTCACTTGACGGTTGAGCAGTAAGCGTGAGGCGATCGCAATGGTTGCAATCCGATCCAGTATGACTCTAGAAGACTACCTGAATTATGACGACGGCACTGACACTCGCTATGAACTGGTTGATGGAATGCTAATCGAAATGCCCACAGAAAGCACCTTGAATACTCAGATTGCGGCTTTCCTTCTGGCTGCTTTCTTGCAAATTGGCATCCCTTATACTCAGTTGGGTATCCGTCACCAGATTGCCGTCGCGGGTGCAAGGGCGACCGCTAGAGAACCAGACCTAATGATTCACTCAGAAGAGTCCGCCACTGCTCTAGACGGTCGGGCGCAGGCTCTACTCACTCACGATATGCCGCCCCCGGCACTGGTGGTTGAGGTCGTTAGCCCCAAGCAGGAGAACCGGGATTATCGACACAAACGGACAGAATATGCAGCACGACACATTCCCGAATATTGGATTGTAGACCCGATCGCCGCAAAAGTGACGGTGCTCGAATGGGTGGATGGGCTGTATGAGGAGCGGATTTACCAGGGCAATGAACAGATTGTTTCCCTCAACTTTCCAGCATTAGAGTTGACGGCTGCACAGATTTTGAGTGCAGGACTTAAAAGCTAAGGGACATTCCCCCTTTCTCCCTGCCCCCTGCTTCCTTGCTTCTTGTTGAGGACATTAAAACCAATCCGTCTGTTGCAGAAACTCTAAAATCGCTGCATTCACCACCTTTGAAGCACCAAATGAGGCATCATGGCAGCAATTAGCGAGAATTTGCAGCCGAGAATTACGCAAACGCTGACGCAATTTCTCCCCATCACTGGCAGGGAACCAAGTATCTTGTTCACCCCACAAAATTAATGTCGGACATTCAATAGTATTCAATTTATCTTTAATCTTACTCAACCAATTTGGTTTACCTGCTTGGAAATCGGCAATTTCTCGCGCTGCTATTTGTAATTCTTCGGTGACTTTGGTTAAAGTACCAGGAAATTCAATATACGGATAAGTTATCCAAAAAACATCTTCTTGTGTCAATATCGATGGGTCAAAAAGGACTCCGCGCCGTTCTATTGCCATCACTTCTCTAACTAGCGGTGCAAATAAGTATGCTAAACGCAAAGTATCAATTGTTTGCACTATCTCTAGTGGAATTTGAGAAAGTAAAGACATTCCCCAATGGGGTAGTTTCTGAGCAAAAATCGGTACATTTAATACCACTAACCGGGCGATTAATTGGGGATTTTGTTGAGCAAGAGCAAGGGCAACTAATGCACCTAAAGATTCGGCGACAATCGTCACGGGTTCATCACATAATTCTCGAATAATTCGCTCTATCTCTATAACTTGATGACCGTTTTGTTCCCGACGGGACAGAGATTTTTCTGAAAAACCATAACCTTTGGCATCAAAGCAAATTACCCGAAAATATTTAGATAATGGCTCAATGCTGTGCCGCCAATTATAGCTCCAACTGCCAATCCCATGTAATAAAAATAGTGGTTTACCCGTACCTTTCTCACCATAAGCTATTTGTACGGGGTAACCATGAGCATCAGTAATTGTTAGACTTTGCCGTCCGTTTGGAAAAGTAACTTCCCACCAATCTTTCATTAAATTAATTTCACGAGTAAAACATTAACCACCAAACAATCCTCCCACTAACCATTTCATCAGCGCTACGGTAATGGCTACCAATCCAACGGCAATAATAAATAATCCGATTAAAATCCCAACTATAAACCATTTACTTGCGCTCTTTCTTTGGGTGGCTGGTTGTTGTAAATGGTCTTCCAAAAGTTTGACATTATGAATGTTCGCTGTCCAGGCAAAATCAAAAAAGTCTCCCAACACTGGAACTGCACCTACCAAACCATCTACGATAATATTCAAGACCATTCTGCCCAAAATAGCTTGAGATACACCCATGCGTGCTGCTTCTAGGACAATATAAGCAGAAAGCATGACTCCTAAGAAATCACCTGCAACTGGTAGTAATCCTAAAATCGGATCTAAACCAATTCCAAGGGTTGTTCCGGGGATGGTAATCATACCATCTAGGAGGCGGCTGAGTCTACGCAGGCGTTTGAAGCTATCCGCCTTGGTTTCATGTTGAGTCGTAGATAAGCGAAGAGGTGGTTGAGACATTGGCGATCGCATTATTTATCTAAATTGAATCGCTAAATATTTTACTCCCCTGCTAGTATTTTTCAAGAGTTCTCTGAGATACATGTCACTAACTTTACAAATCATATTTTTGCGATCGCTATACTTGGTATAAAAAATTATGACGCAAGACTTAACGCAACAGTGGTTGACAGAAATTCAAACCCTCAAACTGCAGATGATAGAATTTCAGAATGCTCGCGATGAAGCTTGGGAAAGTTCTGAAAAATGGCGCAAACTCTACAATACAGAAGCAGAGCAACGTCGCCGAGATACTCAACTTTCACAATTAGCGATCGCTTCACTCAAGGGAGAAATTCAGCAACTGCGGGGTATCGAAGACGGATCTCTCAATGATGCTTCTTCTGTGACTAGCATCCGGGAAGAAATAGATAGTATAGGCTCTGTGGAGGAATTGCAAGCAAAATTAATTGCAGTCACCAAAGAACGCGATCGCCTGCAGCAAGCATTGAAAACTGAGCAGGAAAGCCACGCTCAAAGCCGTAAAAGTCTGACAACGGCATTGGGTGATGCGATCGATAGTTTAACCCGAGAACGGGGGGAGAAGGAGGAAGGAGTTAGGAGTTAGGAGTTAGGAGTGGGCGCTTATATCTTACAGCTTGCGTATAAACCCAAAACTTATAATTTTGTAAGTTACGATAAAAACCATCTTTGTTCTCAGTCCATTTTAATGGACTTATGCTATTAGACAGGGACTTCTAGTCCCTGGCGGATAGGGATATGAATCGATCTACCTGGGTAATAGCAGTGATGATTTTGACATTTGATTTGAGAGATGCAAGATATCAGCTTACGGGTTCCCCCGTTTGTAGCAAGTGGCGATCGCATGAGCAAAATATAATATGATGTCCGGTCAATTAACCGCAATATCGGTAGTTACTACGTTATGTCACCTATGTGTATCTCCCCCCTGACAAATCCATGCTCCCCAGTAAAAAGGATGCTCAAGTGGTTCATCTTCTTCGTGACAATCAATTTTGCTCTGTTGTGACAGTTCATTTAGTCGTAACCTTTCTTTGAGGACTTCCAAACCCAGAGTAGACTGCCGCAATTGTTTCACAGTAATTTTACGGATATAATTTTGGGCCTTTCGTAATGCTTCTGCACATCCCATCCCGTCATGCAAGTAATCAAAGAAAGGCTCCATTAGCAGGGCCGTTGCTTTATCTGGGACTTTCCACAGGCTCATTACCAGCCTCTTTGAACCTGCGATCGCAAATGCACGTCGTAAGCCAAATACACCCTCGCCAATTTTTATGTCTCCTCTAGCAGTATCGCAGGCAGATAATACAGTCAGTTCGTTTGCCCACAGGTCTAAACCTGCAATATCCTGTGCAAGAATGAAGCCTTTACCTGCTTGTTTTGGGAGAGTTCCACCAGATAGCCAGATGTTGGCCCCGGCTAAAGCAAGTCCAGAACGTAGCATTGGGTTGGTTGCTTTTGCAAATCTTGTTTTATCGGGTGGTTGGTGTTGCGAATCGGGAATAAATAAGCCGTGTGTGGCAATAAGCATTACAATGGGACAATCGTTGGCTGTTAAACGAGTTTCTAGTGCTTGTATATCAGTGTATAGCCTTGCTCCCGGTAGCTTTTTGGCGATGCTTTCTCCTAACAATTTTGTACCAGGTGCCCGAGATAGGCTGGTTTCATCTAAGCTGAGTACAAATTCATCAAGTTGATTATTAGAGAGAGACTTTGATTTCCCCCTTCCCTCGCAGGGAAGGGGGGTAGGGGGGTTAGGTCTGCGTGTATTTTTAGTAACATCAGATAAATCAAAATCTGGGTCGGCAAGTATTAATGCTGGACTTGCGGCTCGCTTTTCGATTCCAGAGGTGCTGCAATGACTTCGCAGAATATCCCGTCCCACGCTTAAATAGCTGATAGTGCATTCATCAATCAACAAGCGTGTACCTGCATCATTGCAAGGTAATGTTTGAAATGGCAGCAAATTCAAGTTGCTATCGGGGGCAATAATTATATGTTGGTAATTTTGTACTATTTTTTGAATAGGTTGCCAGAGTGTTTTATAAAGTTGAATTCCGGTAGCGGGGTTATGGGATTGAATCTTAGCCTTTTTACCCCATCCTAGGGTATTTTTCGTATTATCCGAGGCAATGGTGCAAAACTGCAAAATTAATTCATCGATGGTTGAGGCTTCCCCCAAATCTACCATTTGTACCGCATCGGGTTGATTTGCAGGTAATATAAATGCTACGTAACGAGCGGGAAGCCATTGAGGTTCGCTGTTTGCCTGAATCGCTTGGAAATCAAAGGTATCAAATCGGACAAATTCAATTAAGACTGAGTTATTGGGTAAAGCGGATGCGACGGTATAAGAGTCGCAGGTTTGCTGGGATAATTGAATTTCTGGGACTTGTGCAGCTAGCTGTTTTTGCAGGCTGTTATATTGCGATCGCAGTTGTTTTAGGTTTTCTTGGTATGGAGCAGAATTATCTGTTTGGGGAATTGCAAAAGTTAGATGAATAATTTGGTTGCTTAAGTTATTGAGTTGGCGAAATTTTTCTGTCAGATGAGGATAACGTCCGTTAGCAAGTGCCTGGTTTTGAGCCGTGAGTGCTGATGCAGTTACAGCTTTACGTTTGAGGACAAAATCTAATGCTGCTTGTTTGGCATCTTGAGAACTAGGAAGATGGTTACAAACTAAAGAAAGGAATAGGTCAAAGTTATTTCTGATTTTTTCGACAAAGGCCAGACGGTCATTTTCTGAACTAAAGGAAAATATATTACTAATTATTTTATCGTTAATGTTGCTTGCCTGAATGCGACATGATAAAGCTTCAGCAGGACGATTGGTAGCAGTTAATACAGTTGCTAGATTATTTAAACTTAATACCACATCTGGGTGTGATTCTCCCAATAAATTCTGACGCAGAGATAAAGCTTCTCTATACTTTTGCTCCGCTTCAGGATAGCGTCCAAGAGCAAAGTATATATTCGCTAAATTATTTAAAGTATTGCTAATATCAGGATGGGTTTCTCCTAATAAAGATTTTCTGATTTTTAAAGCTTCTAAATGAATTTCTTCTGCCTCTAAGTAACGTCCCTGACTTCCATAGATGGCAGCTAAATTATTCATATTGCTGGCAACTTGTGGGTGATTGTTGCCAAATAGGTTTTTGGTAATTAATAATGCTTCTGAAGCTGATAATTCAGCTTGAGAATATTGTGATTTTGCATCATATAATACTGCTAAATTGTTGAGACTAGCGGCAACGTCGGGATGCATTTCTCCTAGTAAGCGTTTGCGCATTCGATATACTTCTAGATGAATTTCTTCGGCTTGATTGTAGCGTCCTTGCTGACGATAAAGTTCTGCGATTCTGCCCAAACTATCGGCAATATCAGGGTGTTCTTGTCCGAGTAGTTTCTTTCTAATCTCTAAGGATTCTAAATATTTTTGTTCTGCTTGAGAAAAACGTCCCTGTTCTTGATAAAGTCCAGCAAGATTATTAAAATTTTGGGCAACATCAGGGTGTTCTTTTCCGAATAAATTTTCCAAGAGGGATAATGCTGCTAAATATTTTGCTTCTGCTTCTGGGTATCGCCCTTGATATGAGTATAATACAGCTAAATTTTGTAAGCTAACGGCAATATCTGGATGTTCTGCACTCAAAAGACGTTTTCGCATTTGATAGGCTTCTAAACAAGTTTTTTCCGCTTTTTGATAACTTCCTTGCTCCTGATAAATTTCTGCTAGATGGGAAAGACTCATTGCAACTTCGGGATGTTCGTCTCCAAATATATTTTTTCGCATTGCTAAAGCTTCTAAATGCTTCTTCTCTGCATCTTGATAGCGTCCCTGTTCTTTATAATTAGATGCAATATTATTTAATGTAATTGCTATATAGGAATGTTCTGCTCCAAATGATTGTTGACAGATATTTAAGGCTTTATAATAATTTTCTTCCGCTTGAGAAAATCGTCCCTGGGAGTCGTATAATGCAGCTAAATTATTAAAGCTTACAGCAATGTACCAATGGTCATCACCTAACACTTTTTTTGTGATTGCTAATGCTTCTAGATGTAATTCTTCGGCTTTTGAATATTGGGCTTGAGTTTCATAAAGCGCTGCAAGGTTACCTAAGCTTTGGGCTATCTCGATATCCTCATTACCAAGCAAATGCTTTCGCATTGATAATGCTTTTAGATGCATCTGTTCAGCATCTCGATAACGTCCTTGTTCACGATAGACTTCAGCAATATTATTGAGATTGGTTGCTATTTCTGTGTGTTCTTCTCCCAAGTGCTGTTTCCAGATATCTAAGGCTGCAAATAATTTTTCTTCTGCTTCTTGATAATGTCCTTGGGTAACTAAAAATGCGGCTAAGTTATTTAAAGATTGAGCAATATCGGGATGTGATTCTCCTAATAAGGATTTTCTCATATTGAAGGCTTTAAGATACAAGGGTTTTGCTAACAAATAGCGTCCTTGCATCCGATATAATTCTGCAAGGTTATTCAAGCTATCGGCTATAGCTGGATGTTCGCTCCTACTTTCTTCACCTAATTTTACTGCTTGTTGCGTGACTAATAATGCTGACTCAAAATCTCCTTCTTCAACTAGTTTGACAACTCTGCTATTAAGTTGATTTAGTTTCTCGATGATGTTTGAGATATTTTTCATGTGAAAAGTTAAGTCCCTCACCCTAGAAAGGTAGAGCTAAACAAAGGAAGCCCAACTGCATGGGCTAGAAAGATTTTAGCCCACGCAGGTGGGATAATCGCCGTGATAATCGTAATAGTTCTGATTACAAGCATGGGCTAGAAAGATTTTAGCCCACGCAGGTGGGCTTGGCACGCACAACGCCCCACCCTTCTAGGGTGAGGGCGATATTGTGATATTGTGTATACACCGCAGGGATCGGGGAGAGGTACTAAGTTAAGACATTTTTAGCCCTGAAATTTATTTGAGGGTTTATCTTAGTGCCCTTCACCCTAGAAGGGTGGGTTAGAAACAATCGTCGTCGATGTTCTACAAACCAGTTTATCTTAGCCCTTCACCCTAGAAGGGTGGGGCTATACGTTGCTTGCTTCCCCGGAGGGGTACAAAGCCCACCTGCGTGGGCTAATTAAATGCCCTTTTGTTTTCTCTTTTTAGTTTTTTCCCTTTTTACTCAACAATTTCATATTCGGTATATATAATCTGATTATCTCGACTAGTACTTATATAATTGAGTAATTCCCCAAGAAAGCTTTCGGTTAACTCTAAAGGTTCGTCATTTGCTTGTGATAGCCATTCCAATTTAGGCATATCTTGAGTAATTACTGCCAGAATTTGTTCTTTACCTGGTGTACCTTCAATGTGAAATGAGGTAATGGGTGAACTTTCTTGCGGAAGACTTGTTTTACCTTTTTCTAATTGTGGCTGAGGTGCAAAACATGAGGGACAAAAACACCACAATTGTCCTAATGTATCTTTTTGTAGCAGTAGTAAATATCCTGGTGTTTCCAAATTGACTTCAAAACGAATATAGCTACCCATTCGCACTGATTTTTCGTAACGACTTGGTATTTTTTTTGTCCAACCGAGGGTTTCCTCTTGTGCTATGACTAATCCCATTTGTTCGGTGGGTGAACCTAAGGTTTGAAGTTTTTGCCAAAGTTCTTCGAGGAGTGTTAGTTTCTGGGTTTCTTCTTCACCAGGTGCAGCAATATTTTGCCAATCTAAATCCAGGAAGGTGCAGATTTCCTGAAAATTCGTGCGATATATGGGTTTCTCGTTAAAAAAATTACTAACAGTTGAGTAGGCTAATTCTACCTCAATACCCAAATCGGTTTGGGTTAAATTTCTAACTTTTAAGGCTTTTCTTGCATGATTAACGCCTTCAGGTGATGCAACCAGAGTACGTCCCATAAAAAGGTAAAAAGGTAAAGAATTCTATTTAAGTCATATACGAAGTCATATAACTAAGTCAATAACCCATACATGAACTCATATATAGGGGTGCAAAAATTAATTTAAAGGCAAAGTAAAAAGAAATACAAAGAATATTTTGTTTTTTGAATGCTGATTAGCCTCCTCGATTGTGCAGAGGAATTTGCGGTGATGCTTCCCAATATAATACCTCAAATTACACATTTGAGTTTTCTTTTTTGTAGATTAATGATTTTTAACTTCTACCCTTTAACTTTCCATGCATTTTTCCCTCGAACTCATTACAGCCGCATGGTTACAAATTCGTGCGGGAAGTAAAGCTGCGGGTGTAGATGGTATTTCTGTTGACTTATTTGAGTCAATGGCTGCCGATAAATTACGCAATATTGCTTACCAAATCCACTACGAAACTTATACTGCAAGCCCTGCTAAAGGGTTTTATATCGCTAAGAAAAATGGCGGTAAACGGTTGATTGGCATTCCTACGGTGCAGGACAAAATCGTGCAGCGTTTACTACTTGATGAACTGTATTTTCCCCTGGAAGATACTTTTCTCGATTGCAGCTATGCCTATCGTCCCGGACGAGGCATCCAGCAAGCTGTACAGCATTTGTATTCCTACTACCAGTATCAGCCAAAATGGATTATCAAAGCTGATATCGCCGATTTTTATGACAACCTCTGTTGGCCGTTGTTGTTAACTGCGTTGGAGGAATTGAAGCTTGAACCAATTGTATTGCGATTACTTGAAGGACAACTGCGTTCGGGTATTGTCATCGCTGGAAAACCTGTTTATCCAGGTAAAGGTGTGTTGCAAGGTGGTGTACTTTCTGGGGCATTGGCAAATTTATACTTGACTAATTTTGATAGAAAATGTCTCAGTCACGGGATTAATTTAGTAAGGTACGGAGATGATTTTGCTATTGCTTGTAGTAGTTGGCAAGAAGCTAACCGTATTCTCGACAAAGTTAGCGGGTGGTTAGGGGAGGTTTATTTAACTCTACAACCAGAAAAGACACAGATTTTTATTCCCACAGACGAGTTTACTTTTCTGGGTTATCGCTTCGCATGGGGTGAAGTTTACGCACCTCCAATACCCAAACCCATCCGAGAAGGTGAATGGGTAATCAACGATTCAGGTACGCCTTATTTTCGCACTAAGCCCAAACCAACGAAACCCGTTTCTCGTCCTCCGAAGGCTTGCAGTATCGACAAGCCGATTAATTTTCCGAGAGCGTCAAATTCCCATTATTGGCAGGAAGCAATGACTACTTTATATATAACTGACCAAGGTGCATATTTGAGTGTAAAAAATCAGCAATTTCAAGTTTTTTATCAGGGGGAATTACGGATTAAGGTTCCGGTAAGTCGTGTCAGTAGTATTGTTTTATTTGGTTCTTGTAATGTATCTCATGGTGCTGCTTCTCTAGCCTTACGGAGACGAATTCTAATTATGTACTTGTCACAAAAAGGCAGATATTTCGGTAGGTTGCAGGTAGAAGGTGATGCAAAAGTTGAGTATTTGATGCGGCAGGTGGAGTGTTGCCAAAATCCGGAGTTTGTCAAAAAACAAGCTGTAGCCATAGTGAAAGCAAAGTTACATAATTCACGGATATTGCTAATGCGATTAAATCGTCGTCGCAAATCTCAAGATACTGATGGAAAGCTGATTAAAACGGCCGTTAATGATTTAGACGTTTTGATGAGTAAATTACCCTTTGCAGAAAATATGGATATGTTACGGGGGTATGAAGGAAAAGCTGCGACAGTTTATTTTCAAGCACTGGGAAGTTTATTTTCTGGTGAGTTTAAATTTGAGAAGCGCACAAAACGCCCACCCACTGACCCGATTAATAGTATGCTGAGTCTGGGATACACTTTATTAAGCCAAAATGTTTTTTCTTTTATCCAAGCTGTAGGACTGCATACCCATTTTGGCAATTTACACGTTCCCCGTGATAATCACCCAGCATTGGTTTCAGATTTAGTCGAAGAGTGGCGATCGCAGTTGGTCGATTCTTTAGTAACTTATTTGGTTAATTCTCAAGTTTTTACGATTGATGATTTTACATTACCCGACGAACGAGCAGCGGTGTATTTTCAGCCGCACGCACTCAAGAAGTTTCTCAAGCATTGGGAAGAAAAGTTGCAATCGGAATTGACCCATCCCCATACCGGACAAAAAGTAGCATACCGTCGTGCTATTGAGTTACAGGTGCGGGAGTATATTTCTTGCTTGAAAGGTGAGGTGGAAATTTACCGACCGATTATTTGGGAGAGATAGTCAAGAAAACTTATGTTAAGTTTGTTGTTGGCGCTGCGAAAAAATCTAGAGTGTTACGTTATACTCTCGGATATGTCTAACAGAACCTTGACAACTTAATTTCACGTTTCTAAGTGAAAGCAAAAGTATTTTTTTTGACTATGCACACGTAACTTTTTAGCGGGGGTAAGGCAACCTCTGGAACCCTTATTCTTTCGTTGACCCCCGCTAATCGCTTGCTACATATAGGTTTGAGGACGGTATATATGTTGCCTATTGTCAATAAGTTGAGCTTGTTGACAGAGGATTTAGACCCCCCGCTAAAATGACCCTTTTAAAGCCATTAATGCCAAGGGTTTCAAAAGGTAAGGGTTTGAAATTATTTACCCCTCACGGGGATGGAAACATTAAGATGTCCGAAGGATCCGTTATGGTGTCCCTTCTTGTTTGAAATTATTTACCCCTCACGGGGATGGAAACTTTGTCCGGTATACCTACTTTCTTGTAGTTTTTTTTCGTTTGAAATTATTTACCCCTCACGGGGATGAAAATCTTGACCAATAGAAAACAATTTATTGAGATACGTCGAAGGGTGTTTCAGGCAACAGTGGTTTTGTCAATGTTAACTTCACCAATAGAAAACGATTTATTGAGATACGTCGAAGGGGTTAAACGAAGCTTAACCCCTTTTGATAGTGTTTCTTAGGGAATTCCAAATAAAAAATATCCAAAAATCTCTTGTGGGGTGGGCATCCCTGCTTTTCCAGTTTTTCGGACGGGCCATCCCACAAGATTGGATATTTCCCTCAGTGAAAGTTGTAGGAGTGCAATAAGCCAGGAAATTGACGCAAAGCGTATTATGTTTGCACTGTACAAGAAAAAATCATGAGATAAAGAGTATTTTTTCTCAACTCATATAACTCATATACGAACTCATATAAAAATTGCGTTTGCGCAGATATGAACTCAGATATCAGTTTGAGATGATGGAATTAAGTAAAAAGCAAGAGCAAGCTTTCCTCTTTTTACTTTTAACCTTTTACTTTGCTGAACCTATGTCCACAATTTACATCACCGAATCGGACGTTTCATATCAAGTACAGCACCAATATTTTAAGGTATTTCACCAACAAAAGCAACGTATCTGTATTCCCATTCGCAATATTAGTCAATTCTTCATCTTTGGTAATATTCATCTACCAAAGGAAGTGATTCAAACTATATACTGCCATCAAATTCCTGCGTTGTATTTAACCCAACAAGGTGAACCTTTAGGAAGACTAGAAAACCTCTCAAAATTGCGACCAAAATACTTAACTTACCAGTGTAGACGCGCACGGGATACTGAATTTAATCGTGCGACAGCAGAAAGTATCATCTGGGCAAAATTGCACAACCAACATACTTTTTTGCAAAGTTGGACTCAGTACCACGCAAACCATACAACCCAACGTGCATTAAATTACCTGACGTTGATGATTGATAATTTACCTTCTTCAGGGTCTATTAACGAATTGCACGAATGCAGTGAGGAAGCTGATAATATCTATTATTGTGCCGTTGCTTCCTTACTCAGCTTCTATAACAACGGATGCCCACGTACAACCGCAAAGCACATTAGTGGACTGCAAAACCTGGGGAATACACTGCTTCATCAATATATTTACACCTTTCTTAACACCGCAGGACTTCACCCAGATTACGCAATTTTACACCACAGCAGTTGTCACGAACTACCCTTAGCATGGGATTTCGCGGCAGAATTTCGCGCACCGATTGTCGATGACTTAGTGTTAAATTTTGCTCGTAATCTGACTAGTTTGAAATCTAATGGCAACGGTAATGGAAATGGGAAAAAAACCCATACTCTACTTCAACAGTTCCTCCAATGTTGGGAAGGAAAACTCCGAACTTTTGTACTTCATCCTTATGCAGGGGAAGTTACATATCGTCAGTGCATCGATTTACAGGTGCGCGAATATATTGCGTCTTTGCTTGGTGACGTAGAATATTACCGTCCTTTAGCATTGAAATTTCATCCCAATCATTCTACTTTCACAAATATCGCTAGACCTCAGAAAACAGCATTAACCTTGGTGAAATAATCATGTTTTACCTTGTTTGCTATGACATTGTTAGCGATACACGTCGTACCAAAGTGTCAAAAATTCTCGAAGCTTACGGACTTCGCGTACAAAAATCGGTTTTCGAGTGCGTTTTGGATGAAAATCAGTACCAAATTGTGTCTAAATACCTAATGCGACTTGTGAACAAGCGCGAAGACCAAGTGAGATTTTATCCTATGTCTGCTCACAATCGTTGTAAAGTCGCAGTGGTGGGGACGCAACCTGAATTTGTGGTAGACGATGCCGCGTTTATTGTGTGAGAGGTGCTGTAGAAATGCGATACATTCCGTCCAAGATTTAGACAAATATTTGCCTTACTAATAATACCAGTATGAACGCTTGGAAAAAAGCACGCGCACCACCAATGCATAAAGGTTTCTGTGCGAGGTTTTAAGTTTGGGTATTTGGAAACTATTGAATGCACATTCAAAATGCACATTCAAACTTTCAAGTTTCGTTTGATTTTTAGTTCAAAAGCTGAAAAACAACTTGATGCATTACCCTCTTTAGACCGTAAGCAATACGACAAAGCATTTGAATGTTTCGCTAATAATGGCCCGAATTACCGCAGTTTAAGAACGCATCGATATCACTGCACAGATGGTTATGTTTGGAGTTCTTCTGCATCAATGGCGAAACGATTTTATTGGCTTTATATGGAGGAAGAACGAAGCATTCTCGTTACGCATTTAGATTCGCACTAATTTTGTAGAGATTTCTAGAGACGTTATATATAGCGTCTCTACATCAAGATTTTGTTACCTTCTTACCTTACTTATCATGCCTAAACCTCATTCATTGCAAATGCGAGAATTACGGCTGATTCAACTCTATAGCGATTGGGATTTTAGTATGACACCAACACAGTTTTATGCAAAATGGGGTGTAAGTTACGAGCAAATTGCTTTGATATGTTCGCGTTCTGATTCTACCGTGCGAGGCTGGTTTAGAAATGGTCAAAACCGACGCTACCCCACACACAGCGATTTACTTCATCTCGCTTTGATGGATTTTTTCTTGGAACATTTCGAGGAGATTCCCGAACAGGTTTTGCAGTGGTTAAATTTTCATAACTCTCAAGCTTGACTTAGACTATTCATAACTTATACCAATTCTGTATGAAGCTTTATGCCCTTCACCCTAGAAGGGTGGGGCTATACAAACCAAGCCCACCTGCGTGGGCTATTAATTGCATCTTCATACAGAAATGGTATTAATTACTTTGTCAATATCATCTTGAACTGTTTTATTAGCTTTTCTTTAATTATTGTGATGATAGTCAATTCCACAGCAACATCTCTGGTGGTTTACTAGCATTTGTAGGGAGGTTATCGTGACCTATTTGCAGCAACTACATCCTTGGTGTATTATTCGCATTTTATCTAATAATCAAGAGTTGGATAATACTGGTCTCTCTAAAGCTAGTCAACAGTCTGATATTGTTGCACGCTTTCGGAAACGTAATGATGCAGTTGCTTATCTACAAGTGCTGGAAAGCTCAATCAAGAATATCAAATTTGCGATTATTTTTGATGTGCAAGGAGTGCAACAATTACCTGAGAGTGATGCTTTGAATTGATTAGCTCTATGTGAAGTCAAATTACCTGCGTTTTTTGATTTCAACCAACATATTTATTATTATCCTCAGCAATCAAAACTCCGCTGAGGATTTTTTATCCCCGCGAGGGGACGCAAAAAAGATAAGATAGATGTAGTATATGCAAAAATGACTCAATTGCTACCATGCCCAGACAAACCCGCAAAAAGCCAACCACATCTGAATCTCAGTTCAAATGGTCGTTAGACACGGAATTGGTTGGGCTGGAGTTCGAGTTGGTAGCTGAAAAAGATTTTTATTTGGTTCCTCAGTATACTGTGGGACTTCATGCTTGGTTTCTCCAGCAAGTACAACAAAATGACCCAGGACTTTCTGCATATCTTCATGATGGAGAGTCGGAAAAAGCTTTTACTATTTCTGGGCTGGATGGAGAAATCACTAGTACTGGTAGGCAGTTACAATTATCAGCAAACAGTACCTATCGTTGGTATGTCACGGTTTTATCCCGTCGAGTTCAGGAATGGCTAGCGCAGTGGACAAATAATTTACCGAGTATTGTTGATTTGCGCGATGCACCTTTACAAATAAAGGCTTGCAATATTCTCCATCCTCCCACAACTTATGCGGAACTACTAAACTCTGAAGTTGGTGGGACTTTGACGCTACAATTCCTTACTCCTACAAGTTTTCGTCGCAAAGGTCATCATTTTCCCCTACCAGTACCAGCGAATATTTTCCACAGCTACTTGCGACGGTGGAATGATTTTTCGGGAATGACTGTCGATCAAGATGAGTTCTTAGATTGGGTTGATAATTGTGTGTTGATTAATCGCTGTCATCTAACAACAATGAAAGTACCAGCCGGTAAAAGAGGTTCGGTGACAGGTTTTACTGGTGCAGTTGAGTTAAGTTTGACAAATGTTGCTGAGAAAAAGCCAGAATATTATCAATTATTTTACGCTTTGGGAAAACTTGCACCCTATTGCGGTACTGGACATAAAACTACCTTTGGATTGGGACAAACTCGCTTGGGTTGGTCATCTGAGGTTGTGCAAGATATACCCGATGTGCAGACTGTGTTAGCAAAACGAATTGAAGATTTAATTGAGATTTTTAAAGCACAACGCAAGCGAACAGGGGGAACCCGTGCGGATGAAACTGCTTCTAAATGGGCGACAATATTAGCAAGGCGAGAGATGGGTGAGTCGTTGCAGGTAGTCGCGGAAGATTTGGAGATGCCTTATGAAACTGTGAAAACTTATGTTAAGTTAGCACGTCGGGCTTTAAAGAATCAGGAGTAATT
This sequence comes from Cyanomargarita calcarea GSE-NOS-MK-12-04C, assembly GCA_019359595.1. Taxonomy (GTDB): domain Bacteria; phylum Cyanobacteriota; class Cyanobacteriia; order Cyanobacteriales; family Nostocaceae; genus Cyanomargarita; species Cyanomargarita calcarea. The sequence continues at coordinate 2,190 of JAHHGZ010000010.1, read as the reverse complement.
TGGTATACTTGGTTTTATCAAATTAGAACCTTGAAAAGTTAATATTGCGTTTCACAGTGAATGTATAAGTTTTTGTTTCTACTAACCACACGCAAGTTTTTAGCGGGGGTAGGGCAAGCTCTGAAGCCCTGATTCTATCGTTGACCCCCGCTAATCGCTTGCTGTGAAAGGGTTTGATTGGGGTGTGTGGGGTGCTTATTGTCAATAGCTGATGCTTGTTGATAGGTAAGTTAGAGTCCCTGCTAAAATGACCCCTGAAAGTCAGTCATGGCAAAGGTTTCAAATGGGTAGAGTTTTGAATTTATTACCCCTCACGGGGATGGAAACGTCACAGATAAACCGCTACTCATAAGCTGTTGTTTTGCTTGTTTTGAATTTATTACCCCTCACGGGGATGGAAACATTGATTTTGATAAATAACCATCTTTATTCATAAAAGATTGTTTTGAATTTATTACCCCTCACGGGGATGGAAACATGTTGTTATTACGGTCTCTTGTGAGGAAAGTATAAATGTTTTGAATTTATTACCCCTCACGGGGATGGAAACCTTCTTGGTTGTCGTTTGCGACAACGATGATTACGTCCAGTTTTGAATTTATTACCCCTCACGGGGATGGAAACAAACTTCCTCTGATTCATTTTGTCGCTTTGTTCCACAAGTTTTGAATTTATTACCCCTCACGGGGATGGAAACTGTTGGACAGGCTTTCACAGCTTTGGAAGCTAATTAAGGTTTTGAATTTATTACCCCTCACGGGGATGGAAACTCCTAGCGTGTCATCATTGACACGTTTTTGAAAATCGTAGGTTTTGAATTTATTACCCCTCACGGGGATGGAAACCTCAACGTATAGCTCACCTTGCCGGTGGTACTGATTGGTTTTGAATTTATTACCCCTCACGGGGATGGAAACCAGTGGCTCATGGAAGGGTTAAAACTTCCGTAGCAGTGGTTTTGAATTTATTACCCCTCACGGGGATGGAAACTTGCTGCGCGCACCTTGGTAAGTGACAAGCAATGACATGTTTTGAATTTATTACCCCTCACGGGGATGGAACCTTTCAGTGCTTATTGATTTATTGTAACTAAATCCTTGTTGTTTTGAATTTATTACCCCTCACGGGGATGGAAACACATACTTCAAGCCTATCCGATCCTTTAGCACAATTTGTTTTGAATTTATTACCCCTCACGGGGATGGAAACAGGGAGTCATTTGATGGCAACGTCACCAATCGGTTGTTGTTTTGAATTTATTACCCCTCACGGGGATGGAAACAATGATGAATCATGTCGGGCATTTCCCACCCACGACGTTTTGAATTTATTACCCCTCACGGGGATGGAAACTTACCTTCGCTATCAACCCATCGCAAAGTAAACCCAGTTTTGAATTTATTACCCCTCACGGGGATGGAAACTTTGTCCTCTTGTAAGCAGTTAACTTCATACTGCTTAAAGGTTTTGAATTTATTACCCCTCACGGGGATGGAAACGCCCTAAACTCTTGCGAGCACATAAACGCTTTTTTTAAGTTTTGAATTTATTACCCCTCACGGGGATGGAAACTTTCTTGAAATCCATCTTTCAACAGGATTTTTTTGTTTTGAATTTATTACCCCTCACGGGGATGGAAACGTTGACACGTTTTTCAAACGTATATCCAGTTTTTGCAGAAGTTTTGAATTTATTACCCCTCACGGGGATGGAAACCGGAGTAGCCTGACAGGAGGCTCCGAAATTGTTAACTTTACATCGATTAAGATTTCGACACAATTTGATGTTATTTCGTTACTAATCGTCATGTTTTGGATTTATTCACAAAAATTTCTATGGTTTATGCAATAAAGCGAAAAAAGCGCTATTATTTGCTTGATGTTATTTATGTCACTTAAGCAACCTATTTGAATTCAATTGTTTCTATATGACTTGAGTCAGAATCTATTTATGATGAGAGTTTCATTGCGGTCATCGCAGAAAAAAGGCTTAAAAGGAATCCAGAAGGCTGTATTTAATTTCTCTAAGTGGTCGGGTGAACCTAAAGAGTTGCGATTATTATTTGATATCATGTCCGCATAATCGCTTACGATAAAAGCAGAGAGTAAAAATATGATTTATGCCAAAACGGATCAGTATAGTGGAGCATTCAAATATTTCTGAATTAGAGCAGCTCTACAAACAAGCTAA
>JAHHGZ010000009.1 GCA_019359595.1 Cyanomargarita calcarea GSE-NOS-MK-12-04C | reverse complement strand
TGGTTAGAACGGTCGTTTAACTGTTGATAAGTGAGTTGAGATTCAAAGAAGCTAACTGCCACAGAGTCAGGTGTTTTTTCTACTTGGGTTTCAAATAGCTGGTGAATACACAGTGAAGTCTCCTCACCCTTGGTATCATTCCACTCAAAAATTAATTGGCGTTGTTCTGCGGCACTCAACAAAGGTAGTTCCCAAATACTTGCTTGTGGATTGGCGACTATCCCCGTTAGTAATGTTTGGAAATGTCCCAACATCCGACTAATCATGTCGCTATCAAAGCGGTCAGCATCGTAACTAAAGCGTACAGATAATTCTGAACCTGGTGCTACTATCACTGTCAAAGGATAATTTGTCCGCTCAAAACCACGAATGTTGCTAATTTCGATACTGGTATTGCGCTGTTGTAAAGAAGTATCTACTGGGTAATTTTCAAACACCACTATACTCTCAAACAAAGGCATTCCTCGTTGTATATCGCTCCAACGATGAATCTCCACCAACGGGGTGTATGAATACTGTTGCCATTCCACTTGCTGCACTTGCAACTGATGGAGCCAGGGAAGCAGGCGATCTTCGGCTGATATTTGCACTCGCACGGGTAGAGTGTTGATAAATAAGCCTACCATCGATTCCGCTCCCACTAAGGTGGGCAAACGACCAGAGACAGTTGCCCCAAAAACTACATCTTGTTGCCCACAATATCGACTCAGCAGTAATGCCCATGCTCCTTGTACTAAGGTGTTGAGCGTAAGATGATGTTGAATCGCAAACGATTTTAATGCCGTAGTAGTAGTTGCCCTGAAGCAAAGATACTGCTCTTTATAAGTCTGCTGATGCGATCGCTTGCCTTCATGTTTGTCCACCATCAAAGGGGTAGGCATGGTAAAATGCTTTAGCGCTTGCTGCCAAAACACCTTTGCTTGAGAGAGGTCTTGCTGCTGCAAATAAGCAATGTAATCGCGGTAGGGACGCGGTGTCTCAAGGTATAAATCTTTGCCTTCGGTGATGGATTCATAGAAAGCAAACACTTCTTTGAAGATGATAGAACTGCTCCAACCATCGAGCAGCAAATGATGGTGGCTCCAAATAAAATAGTAACTTGTCGGTTCAATCTGCATCAGAGCAAAACGCATCAATGGGGCCTGGTTTAGTTCCAACCCTTTTTGGCGGTCGGCTTCTAAGAAAGCCTCCAGTTGCTTTTGCTGTTGAGTTAAACTCAGGTGTTGCCAATCGCTTTCAACCCAAGGCAAATTTACCTGCTTATGTACTACTTGCAGAGGTTCATCTAAACCATCCCAAATAAAGCTTGTACGTAAAACCGCATGACGAGCTACCACTTGCTGCCAAGCTTGCTTGAACCCTAAGAAATTTATTCTGTGAAGCGTACAGCTTATCTGCTCAAAGTAAACTCCCTGTTTGGGAGCATAAAGGGCATGAAAGAGCATACCCTGCTGCATAGACGATAGAGTGTATATATCTTCAACATTTTTCACTTTAGTACCTCCCTCTATGCCGCTCTTATAAATCTATTAATAAATTGGATATTTTTCGGAATTTATCTTCATCTAAATTTGCAAGTGGGAAATCTGAAAGCGTATGACCTCCAGCATCGGGAGATTGACAGTGATCGATCAAAGCTTGCAATTCCTCGATAAATCCTTGAGACAGACGTTCAATTGTGCTTAACTGATGGAATTTCTGACTGTAAGTCCAATACATTTGCAGCCTCCTTGAAATTACCAATCCATTCACTTCTAACAGATAGCTGCGTCTTCCTTGGGGGCTAAAGAGTGCTGTGTTAGATTCTTTTGCTAGCCCTAAAACAACAGCAGATTCTGATAATAGGCGATCGAACTGACCTAGATAATTAAAACTCACTTGAGCTTGGGGGAGTGCTTGAAGTTGAGAACGCACTGTTGTGTCTTGGCTTAAATAACGTAGCAAACCATAACCGATACCTCGCTTTGGTAGACGGCGTAGTTGCTCTTTAATTGATATTAAAGCTTCCCCTAACCCATCGGTTTGTTGCAAATCCAACAGGACGGGGAATAATGTGGTAAACCAACCCACGGTACGAGACAAGTCCACATCATCAAATAATTCCTCCCGTCCGTGTCCTTCTAAGTCAACCAGCAACGCAGGCTTACCAGTCCACTTGGCAAAACTCCGTACTAGGGCGGTCAGCAGCACATCGTTAATTTGGGTGTTGTAAGCTGAGGAGACTTCTTGCAGCAAGATTTGGGTTTGTTCCTCTGTCAAAGATACCGATACCCGAGCGGATGAAGCGACAGTATTTGTCTCCTCAAGTGCGGAATAATCCACTGGCAAGTCCGTAACCTGAGATTGAGGTAGCCAATAATTTAACTCGGTGGCGAGGGTTGCTGATTGCGAATATGTCGTTAGTCGGTGAGACCAATCCTTAAAAGAAGTGGTTTTTGATGGTAGTTGAATTGCTTCGCTATGGCTACACTGGTGGTAAATAGTAGTCAGGTCTTCTAACAAAATCCGCCACGAAACACCATCTACTGCTAGGTGATGGACAATTAGTAACAACCGACCAGGGAAATCGCGACCAAGGTCAAACAGTGCGACTCGCATCAGTGGTCCATCTGATAAATTTAGAGTCATTTGCAATTGTGCAACAGCGGATTCTAGGGCAACTTGTTGTTCGTTTGGTGGAACATCTGACAAATTGATCGTGGTAAAAGGTACTGTCTTTTCAGGGGCTAAATTGACTTGTTGCCATCCGGTATTCGAGACTGTAAAACGCAGGCGCAGGGCATCGTGATGCACCAGCAAATGTTGCACAACTTGCTCTAGAATTTGTGGTTTTAGGTCTGGGGGCACCTCCAGTAGGAGAGATTGATTGTAATGGTGAGGTTCGGAGAGTTTTTCTGCAAAGAATCTCTGTTGGATCGGTGTCAGGGGTACTAAACCAGTGACTGCATCCTGTTGAGCTGGCACAGAGATCGCAGTCCTACCGACCACGGAGGCTAACTCGGCGATGGTCTGATGCTGAAATAGTTGTTTGGGAGTCAGTTGCAGACCTGCTTTGTTAGCTAAGGCTACGACACGAACACTCAATATGGAATCTCCACCTAGTTCAAAAAAGTTATCGTGAATACCTGCTTCAACTCCCAAGATTTCACTCCAGATACCAACTAAAATCTTTTCTTCAGAGAGACGGGGTAGGTCAAAGCTGCTTGTCAAAATTCTCTCGGATAAATCTGGCGGTGCGGGGAGGGATCGCCGATCTACTTTGCCATTAGGGGTTAAGGGAAGGTTTTCTAAGATGACAAAAGCTGATGGGATCGTGTATTCAGGCAACTTCTTTTTCAAAAAGTTGCGCAGGTCGTTAGTATCTAGTGGTTTCTGCTGGGGAACTACATAAGCCACCAATTTCTTTTTGCTTAGTTCTTCTTCTTGAACGTTCACAACTGCCTCCCGAACGTTGGGATGCTGGGTTAACAAGGCTTCAATTTCACCCAATTCGATGCGGAAGCCTCTTAGCTTTATTTGGTTGTCAATCCGACCGAGGAATTCGATGTTCCCATCAACCAGGTAGCGGGCGCGATCGCCTGTTTTATATAAGCGTGCGTCCGTTTCATCACTAAAGGGGTTAGGAATAAATTTTTCCTTGGTTAAGTCTGGGCGGTTAAGGTAGCCCCGCGCCAAACCAACACCACCGATGTGCAGTTCCCCAGGCACCCCAATGGGGACTGGTTGGAGATGGGGATCGAGAATATAAATTTGGGTGTTGGAGATTGGGCGACCAATTGGGACAATTTGTAGCTCGCTCATCCGCTTGCAAGTCCAGACAGTTGCATCGATACAAGCTTCTGTGGGACCGTAGAGATTGTGCAGATCTACATCTAAGTTGGCGAAGACACGCTCAGTCAAGGCAAAATTCAAAGCTTCTCCACCGCAAAAGATCCGTTTTAAGAACCGACAGTTGTCTATTCCTTCCTCTGATAGGAGCATTTGCAGCAAGGATGGGACAACTTGGAGAGTAGTTACTTTCTGCTCGGCAATGAGTTTAACAAGATAAGCACTATCCTGATGTCTCTCTGGTTGCGCTATTAGCAACTGCGCTCCTACCAACAATGGTGCGTAGAACTCCCAAACTGAGGCATCGAAGCTAAACGGAGTTTTTTGTAAAACTTTGTCGGCTACAGTTAAGGAAAACGATGTCTGCATCCAGAACATATGATTGCAAATCGCCTGATGGGAAATCATCACTCCCTTGGGCGTGCCAGTAGAGCCTGATGTATAAATTACATAGGCTAAATTTTTGGCTTCTACGTTGCTAATTAGATTATTCTCGCTTTCTCGATTAATAATACTTTCAAATATAGTATCTAAACAAACTACACATTCTGCCGGTAGACTTTTGGCAAACCTTTCCTGAGTCAACAATACTGATGCTTGGGACTCAGCTAATATCAAGGTTAACCGTTCCTCTGGATATAACGGATCTAGTGGCAAGTATGCACCCCCAGCTTTCAGAATAGCCAGCAGTCCGATAATCATCAACGGCGATCGCTCAACGCAAATTCCCACAACTACTTCGGGCTCAACTCCTAGCCGCTGTAGATAATGGGCTAGTTGATTGGCTTGATTGTTGAGAGTGTTATAAGTTAAACATTGATCCTCAAACACCACAGCGATATTTTCTGGTGTGCGCTTCACCTGTTCCTCAAAAAGTTGGTGCAAACACTTGTTTTGAGGATACTCCGTCTTTGTATTGTTAAATTCAAATAACAATTGTTGTCGTTCAGTATTGCTGAGGATATCTAATGTACTGATTTTGCTTGTTGGATTTTTGATCGCACTTTCTAACAGTACAGAAAATTGTTCTGTCATCCGTTTGATATCCTTAAGCGGGAATAAATTAGGATCGTACTCAAGCTTTGCTACTAAAGTTTGAGTATGAACAAACGAGAGTTTAACTTTGAACGGTTCAAAACAGGCGTATTGTTTGTAAATTGAAAAAGATCCGTCAGCAGTAGAAAAAGCCGATTGTTCCTCAAAATCAAAACTAAAGGGGCAGAAGGACTCTTCTCCTAAAATTTGCTCCCAAGCAAAATATTCTTGCCACTCGGATGCTGCACATTTAGCTAGATTAACTCCTTGGAGAACTTCGCTAAATTGTAAATTCTCTTTAAGTTCGTAATTAATAGGTAAATATTTTGTTAAAAGCCCTAGTGCCCCGGTTAATTCTCGATCTACCCTGCCATCGCACGCAATACCAACCATAATGCTTGATTCTCCGGTAAGACGCCAGAGCAGGATTTGCCAGCATGAAAGTAAAAATACATACTCTGATGTATCATATTTTTTCACCAAAGCTTTCAGATTTGCGGTTAGTTCGGGATTAATCGTCCAAGCGAAATTTTGGGGCTGAAATTTGGCTTTTTCAACAGCTTGATTTTCAAAAGGTAATTTAGCGGTGAGATTATGGGAAATATTTTGCTTTTGCCAATATTTTCTTCCTATTTCCGCTTCTTCTATCTCCAGCAATTCATTTTGCCATGCAGAAATAGCAACATATTGTATTGGTTCATCGGATGATTCTTCGTTATGGGATAATGAACTATAGGTTTGGCTAATTTCACCCACTAAATTATTCAAGGTTACCCTATCCGCGCAAAGGGCAGGTAAGCTAACAAGCAACATCCGCGCTTTTAGTGACAAAGTAACTAAACAGAGGTGCAATAGCGGCCCTTGCTGAAAATCAAAATTGATTTGGTCTATTTCTTGAAAAAGTTCCTCTAACTTAGTCTGTTTTTCTTCGGAATTCAAATTGCTCAGATCGTAGTTATCAATTGAGGGTACAATACCATCGTTGATCACCTGAAGCGGGATAACCATACCGGGCAAGCAATCAAAGGTAGTGCGTAAAATTTCATGTCGATGGACGATATTATATAAAGCTTTCTCTAAAGTTTTTAAATTAAGATTTCCCTCAATGAGAATAGCGCAGAAAGAACGATAGGATTGATTAAGTTCACCTTGCTGCAATAGCCAGAGATGTTTTTGTTGTGGAGAAACTTGAAAACCTGTAATAATTCTATTTTGGATCATGATACTTATTCTTAATCTGCCAGATATTATTAAATATTTTTTCGGTCAATAGGTTCGCCCATTGTCACTAAAATCTTTCTTGTCCCTTTGTAAGGCTTTCTACCATGAGCTATCAACATATTATCTAACATTAATATGTCTCCTTGTTGCCAAGGAAAAATAATAGTTTCTTGAAGATAAGCTGTGCGAATTTGATCGATTATAGAAGCTTCAATTGGAGAACCGTCACCGTAATAAGTATTGTACGGAAGTTCTTCTTCCTTGAATTCTGCTAAGAGTATTTCACGCAGTTGTGGTTCTAAACTTGATACGTGCCAAAAAACAATATGGTTAAACCAAACCATTTCACCTGTTTTTGGATGTTCTGCTATTGCCGGACGAATCTGCCAAGTTTTGAGGTGCGTGCTGTCTTTCCATTCAAAAGCAATGCCAGAATTGCGGCAATATTCCTCCATCACAGCCTTATCCGTAGTATGGAAAGAAGTTTGCCAAGGAAGACCAAATCCATCACCAAAGTTCCGGACTAACATCCACCCCTTTTGCTGAAAGCGCTCTCTAATTTTTGGATCGATGCGTTGAAAAACTTTCCTCACGTCGGCAATTGGCGTTTCTCCTCCCCAAGCCGATGGTTGCAAGCAGAAAAACCATATTTTCATTGGCCAGGTGACAACATACGATAGCTCGTTATGTAAGGCAATAACTTCATCTGGGGGAAATTCTGTAGATGTGTATATTTTTTCGTTTAATTTAGTACGGGGTGTTGCCGCTTCCATATAAGGCATTAGCTTTGAAGAAACGGAGTTAATAAACTGTTCAAAATCAGCTTGTGTATTAATATTAAAGTTTCTAAATAATATTCCACCATACTGCAACAAATTTTCTTCTATGAAATTTCGGTTGTTTTTAGCCCAATTTGGTAAACTTAAGTCCTCTACATTAGGCTTAACTAACAGAGGCAAAATTGTTCCTTTTTCGATATGAGATACTTCAACCAATTTTTCTTGTGAAAAACTGATGGCTTTTGGTTTGTTTTTTTTGATGGTAGCCCAAGAATTCTTGATACCGCTTTGAAATTCCTGATTTTTCATCACTATTTGGCTCCCTTAAAAATATGTGGTTTAATGTTTTTAAATTTCTGACTGCGAACCTCCTGAAGTTCTTTGTATTTAGCAAGTTCTTTTTGCTTATTCGCTTCTCTCAATACTTCTGCTAATGCATTTAATCTAATATTAGGTTGTGTGACAACAGTATGCAGAATCAACTCAAAATTTTCTAATATCGAAACGATACTGCTAGTGTTAAATAAGTCTGTACTATATTCTAAATTCCCGGCCAGTCCTTGCTCTGTGTCCCACATCGTCAAGAGTAAATCAAATTTTGCCGTTCGGTTATCAACTTCTAGAACACTCAGGGTTAGACCGGTAAGTTCTAGGGGAGGCATGGGGGCATTTTGAAGAACAAACTTTGTTTGAAACAATGGAGTGCGATTTAAATTCCGCTCTGGGTTTAGGGCTGTTACTAACTTGTTAAATGGCAAATCTTGGTGAGCATAAGCATTTAAAGCTACATCCCTAACTAGCCTCAACAACTCTTGAAAGGAAGGGTTGCCAGACAAGTTTGTACGCAATACCAATTGGTTAACAAAAAAACCGATAATTCCTTCAGTCTCAACTCTGTTGCGGTTGGCGACATCAGTGCCTACGATGATGTCATCCTGACTGGTGTAGCAATGCAGCATAATTTTAAATGCTGCAACCAGAGTCATAAATAGCGTGACTGCTTCTTGACGGCTGAGAATTTTGAGTTCAGAGGTTAAAATATGAGGCAGTTGTAGAGATTGTTTTGCTCCTCGAAAAGTTTGAACTGCTGGTCTTAGTTGGTCTGTAGGCAATTCGAGAACAGATAAATTATCAAGCTGCTTCTTCCAGTAATTGAGTTGAGTTTCTAAGACTTCCCCACTTAGCCACTCACGCTGCCAAAGAGCAAAGTCGGCATACTGGATAGAGAGTTTGGGTAGGGGAGAAGGCCTTCCTGTAGAAAAGGCTTGATAAAGTGCGGACAGTTCTTGGATAAATATCCCTATCGACCAGCCATCGGAGACGATATGATGCATTGCCACTAGCAGTGAATGCTCCTCCTTCCCTAGAATCAGCAGAGTAATTCGCACCAATGGTCCATTCACTAGGTCAAAGGGTTGCTGTGCATCCTCAACAGCCAAACGCTGCACTTCATCCGACTGAGATTCTATAGGTAATAATTGTAAGTTTATTCTCTGTATTTCTACGTCAAATGAAGGGGCGATCGCCTGAACCAAAGACCCATCTGACATGAGAAAGGTAGTACGCAGAGTTTCGTGACGACTCACAATTTCTGCAACAGCTTGTTCTAAAGCAGCCACATGAAGTATACCTGTTAAGCGTACAACGGTTGAAATGTTGTAAGTGGCACTGTCTCCTTCCAATTGGTTAAGAAACCAAAGCCGCTGTTGAGCAAAAGATAAAGGGATGGAACCGTTTCTATTTACCGATTGAAACAAGAGTGTTTGCTGTCTCAACCCTGTTTGGTGGGTAGCTTCAATAACCTCACTGAGTTCAGCAATTGTAGGAGTTTCAAACAAGCTGTGCTGAGGAAGTTCGATTGAAAAGGCTTGCCGTATTCGAGAAATAACTTGCGTAGCTAGGAGAGAGTGTCCTCCTATTTCAAAGAAGTTGTCATAAATACCAACTTGTTCTAAACCAAAGACTTCAGCCCAGATCGCAGCGAGAACTTCTTCTGTAGGGGTGCGGGGTGGATCAAAACTTTTTTCTAATTTTTTGTTGAATGTATCCAATGTTGCAAGCAAGCGACGGTCAATTTTGCCGTTGGCAGTAAGTGGCAATTCTTCTACTAGCACGAAAACTGCAGGCAGCATATATTCGGGAAGAATTTCGCTTAAAGTTGTACGCACCTGGGAGCTATCCAATTCGGTTTCTGCGACTATGTAAGCTACTATTTCTTTGTTTCCATCGTTACCTATTTTTGCTAGTGCTACAGCCTGCTTGACCTCAGGGTGACGGTGGAGGGCAGCTTCAATTTCCCCTAATTCAATCCGATAACCCCGGACTTTGACTTGATGATCTAAACGTCCGACAAAAACCAATTCACCAGTTGCTAACCTCTTACCAAAGTCTCCTGTGCGATAGAGCTTTTCCCCAGGTACAAAAGGATTTTCGACAAATTTGCTCGCTGTTAAATTTGGGTTGTGGAGATATCCTCGGGCTAGCCCTTTCCCTGCGACGCAAATTTCACCAACTACTCCTATTGGTACGGGTCTCAACAAGGAGTCAAGCAGGTAAACTGCAGTATTGGGAATAGGCTTTCCCATCACTGTTACATATCCATCTACTTGGGAATACGTTGCACAAACTGCTGTTTCTGTGAGACCATAAGCATTGAAATATTTCAATTTTTGGGCATAGTAGCAAGCATCCTCTGTTTGAGGAGCTTCTCCTGCTGTAATCATAACACGCAGATGTTTAAAATCTGGTTGCTCTAGCGCTCGCAGATAAGCAGGTGGGAAAGTTGCTACCGTGACTTTTTGTTCCTCCAGATAAGCGAGAAACTGTTTTTGGTCTTTTATTGTTGCTTTGTCTATCAATACCAAAGTCGCACCGCAGAAAAGTGCCATAAATATCTCAGATAAAGATGCATCGAAGGAAGCATTGGCAAACTGTAGCACTCGATCTGTTGCTTGGATACCAAAGGCATTAATTTGGGCTTTTGCCATGTTGACAAAGCTTTGATGCTCTACCATTACTCCCTTTGGGGTTCCAGTAGATCCAGATGTATAGAGAACATAAGCCAAGTCTGAGGGCTGAGAAGACGAGCAAGAATATTTTGCACAATCGAGTTGTGCTAATTGCACATCCATTGCAAACATTGGGATGTCAAGTACGTTTTGCAGATGAGGTAAAAGGTCTATTTCCATCAACAAGACTTTAACAGGAGCATCTCGGAGGATAAATTCTAAGCGTGTACTTGGAGTCTCCAAATCTATGGGGATATAAGCACCACCAGCTTTGAGAATTGCCAGCAAGCCAATTATTAAGCGTTCGGAACGCTCCAACATCACACCAATCAAATCGTTGGGTTGAATGTTATATTGCGTGCGAAGATAACTAGCCAATTGGTTTGCCTGTTGATCGAGGTCTCTATAAGTTAACGAATTGTTTGGTGTTTGAATTGCTACCTGTAATGGTGTCTGTGAGACTTGAATTTCAAAAACTCGATCGATAGTTTGCGGAGCTTCATCTGTGTTTTCAGCTACTGCCCAATCAATCATCAGCTTTTTCTTCTCATCTGACGACAGAATTTCTACATCGACAAGACGAGTGTCTCGATGTGCATAAGCTAAAAACAGATTTTGCAGATGCTCGGCAAACCCACGGACAAAAAAGTTATCAAAGCGCTTTGTGTTGTAGTGCAATACCAATGAAATAGCAGCGTCTGTGTGGATCTCGATTGCTAAATCATCAGAATTCAGGTGAGAACAAAAATCATGAATTTTCGGGAGCCAAGCTATCACATTACTCTTTACCCGACCGTTGGCAATCAGTTCTTGATAAGGAAAGTTTTGGTAATTATAACTATTAGTAACTATTTGGGAAAATTCTCCAATAAAATTCTTCAGAGAATTTTGCTCATTAATTTCAACAACTAGAGGTACCTGTTCCACAATTGCTTCACTCAAAAGGTTTGCTTTGAAGAGTGGAGAATCAACTTGCACAACCGATTGTCCGGTGTATCGGCTTAACAAATAGGCAATTCCTGAAACCACTATAACATAGGTGCCCAAGTCATCTTTTTTAGCAATAGTATCGACGATCTCGGTTACAGTTTCATTAAAATCAAATTTTACAATTTGTTTTTCACCTCGATCCAAACTAGATTGACTAATTCCCTCTAGCACAAAAGGTGCTTCTATCTGGACAATTTGTGACTTCCAAAAATCGGAATGTGGCTGATACTTTTCACCCGTATATTGCCACAAGTTATGATGCAGTCTGGTTTCGCTCATAAAAAAATATCTCTTTCCCCAAACAAAAATTCCGAAACTATACCTCTTGATTTGCACTCAGCGATCAATTGTTGGGATTGAATAATTGGATTCGAGTCTTTTTCGAGTTCAAGCCCTAAAATATATCTCAGCCAAGGCTCTTGACCCATAGCATAAACATATACTTCTTGGGGATGGAATATCTCGACTAACTGCATACCCTCGGCATAGTTACAGCCTCGACCTAAGCGACTGCGATCCATCACTCGTGGCAAAGGAGAGTTAAATAGGGGACCGTAAACCCAGGAAGGAGGTGAGCCATCACATTCCATACCCAAAAATATTAAATCTACATCGCCACTATATAAATGAATGCGATGATATAGTGCAGTATCAATATTACAAGAATCAGCCAAAACCAGTATTGAGCGATTCAATAACTGTATTAAATAACTTAACTTACTACGAACTAACAAGTCATGATGCTCTCCAAGAAAAGGGAGACTAACAATCACACCTCCAGGGATCGTAATTTCGTCCATCTCTCTCATTTCAATAATATTCTTGAACCCAATGTGTTTAAGCATTAGGGCTAGAGAAGGATCTTGAAGTGCTCCTTCATAGTTGCGACCGACTACAATTTGTCCTACTTTATGCCTTAACTGCATAAGTGTTTCTGGCAAAAAGTGGTCTTGATGGCTGTGAGTAATCAGAACATAATCAATCCACTCAGGTAAATCCTGGTAAGTATAGCGGGGAATCCCTGACTCACAAACATAACTGACGATCGGATCAAATAGAATGCTGACATCTTTTGTTTCTAATAAAAGACATGCATGACCAAAATAGCGAACTCTCACACCATCATCAGCGTACTTTTCACAAGATTGTGGCGGATTTTCAGTGAAAAATGATGCAAGTAGTTCCTCATTTTGAATCTCAACTCCTAATTGACTGCGAATCCAGTCATAAGTTTGCGGATTTTTCTTCATCTTAAATAATTCATCCAATCCTTGATGAGCGAACGGGATTGGTAAATGAACAGACTTCTCTGACTTCAGCCTGGGTGTACTGAAAATAAATGGTCGGCTACTGTCCTGCTCAACTTTAGAAAGCGCAATACTCTGGCATCCGACATCATAAAAATTGCTGCGATACAGAAGCGCTTCAAAAAATCTAAATGTCGCATTGTTGTTTAGGTCATAGTTAAGTTCCACATATCCTTGGAGGATTTCTGGCACTTTAGAATAAAGCGATTCTAAACTGTAACCTTTGGCCTGAGAGCTTAAAAGCGTTTCTAGTTCTTTGATTGCACTAACAAAATTAATGAGATGTCCGCAATATTTTTTTGTATTTTGTAAAAGATTCTCTATTTCATCGATTCGTTTGCGATCTAGTGCTATAAATGGGCCACTTTGCATCGCTGGGTTCTTAAGAGCAAGGGCGTGAAGTTCTGGAGAATTGATGTATGAGGTCATGATTGCAATATGACGTTCAACCATATTCATCGCAGCCGTAGCTGGAGGAATTAACAGCACCCATGCCACCCAGGAATTAAAAAGAGGTTCAACTTGAATATCTTGCCTGAAATAAAGTTTTTGGCTCGGCATGATAGTGATACTCTCAACTGAATATTTTGATTACTAGTGCATAAGTCAAGCAAATGCAACCAAATGTTAGTATTTTTCGTTACTGCAACTATTATTTCACTTTAGCCTAAACTATATATTGAACAAATTAGCATAAATTTGTTTGTGGTGATTTTTTTAACTTTACTTTACAATCTAATATTTTTGAGATTTAAAACTTCAAAAGCTCTGTCTCATCTCAGTTTTGAGTAATTTGTTTTTTAAACTTTTTTTTTTCAAATTAGTGCAATTATGATTGAAAATATGGAAAAATCTAACTTTAGGCATAGATGAAAAATGGATCTAAACTTAATTGATTTACATTGAAATATATCTAACTTTAGGTAGATACGAGAATATACAGACTTATGAGTAGCAAATATTAGATTTTAATTTTGCACGCAAGCTTGTATAAAAATTCCTAAAAATGATTTAATGGTAAACAGTTATATTTTTCAGAGCAAACAACATATGCATGAGCCAGTAGACTCAATCAACATACCAGTAGCAAACAACGAAGAAGTTGTCAGCCGAAAAGTTCGTGTAGAAGAATTATCTATTGGCAGCGATCTAGTTGCCGATCTCAAGGAACTAATGCACCAAGTTAACATCAGGAGACTTGTAGTGAAAAATGATGATGGATATACGCTACTTGATATTCCCCTCTCAGCGGGATTAGCAGGGGGAGTCGCTGGAGTTGTCTTTTTTCCAGTAATATCAGCGATCGGTGGTATTGGTGCGACGTTTACTCATCTGCTGATTACTCGTCTCAAAGTCATAATTGAGAGAGAAGAGTAGAGTATTGTTTTGCAGATGTGTCTAGAATTTATCGTGTAAATATTTACCTTGTCTAAATCTTGGGCTTGCGTACTTGTGGGGAATTGTAAAAAATGGTTTCTTGCCACAATTGGAGTTCAGAAATTTTCCGAGATACCGTTAGTATAGTAAACACACTCAGCCATAGAGCCGTTCAGCAACCAAGCCAAGTAGCTTTTATCTTTCTGCAAGATGGAGAAATAGAAAGCTCACGGTTGACTTATCAAGAATTAGACAGGCAAGCTCAGGCGATCGCACTTCAATTACAGGTTCTGGCAAGTAAAGGTTCTCGTGTATTGTTGCTATACCCACCAGGATTAGAGTTTATTGCCGCCTTCTTTGGATGTTTGTATGCAGGGATGGTGGCTGTTCCCGCTTATCCACCCCGGCAAAATCAGAATTTGTCGAGGGTACAAGCGATCTTGGCAGATGCTCAAGCAAATGTGGCGCTAACTATTACATCAGAGTTGGTAAAAATTGAACGACTACTAACCCACAATCTGGAATTGGCAACTATACAATGGCTAGCTACAGATAAGATCAAAACTAACCAGGTATCAAACTGGCAAAAACCAGAAGTAAGTAGTGACACTTTGGCTTTGCTCCAGTACACTTCTGGCTCTACAGGTACTCCCAAAGGAGTGAGGATCAGTCATGGGAATTTGTTGCACAATTGTGAGTATATCAAGCAAGCATTTGAACTTACACCAGAGACCGTATCTGTAACCTGGTTGCCCAGCTTCCATGATATGGGACTAATCGATGGAATTATACAACCTATATATACCGGCTTTTTAGCTGTGATGATGCCGCCAGCATCTTTTGTACAGCGACCAATTCGATGGCTTGAGGCGATTTCCCGTTATCAAGCAACCCATTGTGGAGGACCTAACTTTGCTTATGAGCTTTGTGTAAAAAAAATCACTCCACAACAACTACAGAACCTCGACTTAAGCAGATGGAGTAGTGCTTACAGTGGATCTGAGCCAGTTCGTCAAGAAACCATAGAACGGTTTAGTACTAAATTCAAACCTTGCGGCTTCCGTTCTCACTTCTTTTATCCATGTTACGGCATGGCTGAAACTACTCTCATGGTTTCAGGTGGTCGGCTAAACGACGAGCCTGTTTACTCTACGGTTCAAGCAAATGCCCTAGAAAAAAATCAAGTATTGATAGTGTCTTTAGACACCCAAAATGTTAGGCATCTTGTCGGATGTGGGAGATCGTGGCTGGAGACAAAAATTATTATTGTTGTTCCAGAATTGCTGACACAATGTGCTACCAACCAAATAGGGGAAATATGGGTATCTAGTGGGAGTGTAGCGGATGGTTATTGGAATAAACCAGAAGAAACAGAAAAGACTTTCCATGCTTACCTGGCAGACACAGGTGAGGGACCTTTTATACGCACCGGTGACTTGGGATTTTTGCTCAATGGAGAGTTATTTGTTACAGGCCGTCTGAAAGATTTGATTATTATCCAAGGTCGCAACCATTATCCCCAAGATATTGAGCTAACAGTAGAAAAGAGCCACCTAGCATTACGTCCAAGTTATGGTGCAGCATTTTCAGTTGAAATCGCAGGTGAAGAAAAGTTAGTTGTAGCCCAAGAGGTAGAACGAAGCCATCTGCGAAAGCTCAATGTGAGTGAGGTGATTGCAACAATTCGTCAAGCAGTGGCAGAACAGCACGATTTACAAGTTTATGCAGTGTTGCTGCTCAAGACGATGAGTCTACCAAAAACTTCCAGTGGCAAAATTCAGCGTAGTGCTTGTCGGGCTGGGTTTTTGGCAGGAAACTTAGATTTAGTGGGAGATTGGATTGCGATTCCCCAAAAGCAATCTCCCGACTCGCAAACGAACAATGATAGAAAATCTCATAGCCAAGAAGCTATTGAAGCTTGGTTAATTTCCAAAATTGTAGAACAACTGCAAATTACTATTAATGAGTTAGACATTCGGCAACCCTTAGCTCAATATGGTCTGAGTTCGTTGGTGGCAGTAGGTATTGCCGGTGAATTACAAGAATGGTTGGGATATCAACTTTCTCCAACTCTTTTGTACGATTATCCGACTATTCAAAGCCTAGCTCGGTATTTAGGGGGACAAAATATTTCCGCACCAATCGTCCCTTCATCATCACAAGTTACTCAAGAAGAGATCGCCATCATTGGAATTGGTTGCCGTTTTCCTTCTTCAAAAAACTTAGAAAAATTCTGGTCACTGTTGCGTGATGGAATTGATGCGACTAGGCAGGTACCCCCAGAGCGGTGGAACAACCAGGGTAAAACTTACATCCATTGGGGTGGTTTTTTAGAACAAGTAGATCAATTCGATCCACTATTTTTCGGGATTTCCCCCCGAGAAGCCGAGCTAATGGACCCCCAACAAAGGCTACTGCTGGAAGTCAGTTGGGAAGCTTTGGAAAATGCTGGACAACAATGGGATCAATTAGCAGGTAGTCAGACTGGGGTGTTTATTGGGATTGGCAACTATGACTATGCCCGATTGCAGTTCAACCATACTAGTGTCACCGATCCTTATTATAGCTCTGGTAACGCTTTTAGCATTGCTGCTAATCGCCTATCCTATGTGTTAGATTTGCGTGGACCAAGTTTAGCGGTGGATACAGCTTGTTCCTCATCCCTGGTAGCAGTTCACCAAGCTTGTCAAAGTCTGCGCTTGGGAGAATGCCATCTGGCTTTAGCTGGTGGAGTCAATTTAATCCTGACCCCAGAATTGAGTATTAGCTTCTCCAAGGCAGGAATGCTAGCAAGTGATGGTCGCTGTAAGACTTTCGATGCCAAAGCTGACGGTTATGTGCGGGGAGAAGGCTGCGGCATAGTAGTTCTCAAGCGTCTTGCAGATGCCCTCAAAGATGGAGATCGGATTTCAGCAATTATTAAAGGCTCGGCAGTGAACCAAGATGGTTTGAGTAATGGACTGACAGCACCGAATGGAACTGCCCAGCAGAAAGTAATCCGCCAAGCCTTAGAAAATGCTGGAGTCACACCAGCCCAGATTAGCTATGTTGAAGCTCATGGAACTGGAACCGCTTTAGGAGACCCAATTGAAATTAATTCCCTAAAAGCTGTATTGATGCAAGGCCGCAAATCAGATCAGATTTGCAGGATTGGCTCAGTCAAGACCAATATTGGTCATTTAGAAACTGCTGCTGGGATTGCTGGACTAATCAAGGTAGTACTTTCGTTGCAACATCAGGAGATTCCATCACACCTGCACTTGGAGCAGTTAAACCCGTATATTTCTTTAGAGGAAACTCCATTATCCATTCCCACTGAGCGCCAATCTTGGATTGCTGATGGCGATCGCCGTTTAGCTGGGGTTAGTTCCTTTGGCTTTGGCGGCACCAATTGCCATGTAGTTTTGCAAGAATCACCCGCAGGCATTCAAAAAAAAGAACCCTTAGAACGCCCTTTGCATCTGCTAACACTGTCGGCAAAAAGCGAACAGGCTTTAGGAGAATTAGCACAAAGTTACACAAAGTTCTTAGCATCTCATCCTGAAGAATCCCTGGCGAATATTTGCTTTACTGC
This sequence comes from Cyanomargarita calcarea GSE-NOS-MK-12-04C, assembly GCA_019359595.1. Classification (GTDB taxonomy): domain Bacteria; phylum Cyanobacteriota; class Cyanobacteriia; order Cyanobacteriales; family Nostocaceae; genus Cyanomargarita; species Cyanomargarita calcarea. The sequence goes on along the minus strand of JAHHGZ010000009.1, from coordinate 185,549 downwards.
GAATGTCGGGCGTTGTCATTTTGACTACCGACTCGCCGTTACTGCTACATCCAGCTTGAAGTTGCAAATAACACTAAGTAATAACCTCTCCAAAGAAACTCCTGGGCTGTTGAACGGACAAGCAGAAATCGGGAAATGCCGGAAAATAGTATTTTTATTTACAGGTCAGGGTTCGCAGTATGTAGGTATGGGACGGCAACTTTACGAAACCCAACCCACTTTTCAACGAAACCTCGATCGATGCAATGAAATTCTGCAACCCTATCTAGAAAAATCTTTGCTATCAGTTCTTTATCCCGATCCCAATGAAAGCTACTTACTAAACCAGACTGCTTACACTCAACCAGCATTATTTGCAATCGAATATGCCCTAGCCCAGTTATGGCGGTCTTGGGGAATAGAACCAACAGCCGTCATGGGGCATAGTGTCGGTGAATACGTCGCCGCCTGCGTTGCAGGAGTATTCAGTTTAGAAGATGGGTTAAAATTGATTGCCGAACGAGGGCGGCTAATGCAAGCCCTGCCTGCTACGGGAGAAATGGTGGCAGTCAATGCTTCTGTCGCGCAGATAGCCGCCACAATTGATATTGAAAAAAAGAATGTAGTAATTGCTGCAATCAATGGTGAAAAAAATACTGTACTATCAGGTACGCGAGAAGACCTAGACATCGTAAAAGCAGCTTTAACCACACAAGGATTTAAGACCAAAAAATTAGATGTATCTCATGCCTTCCACTCTCCTTTAATGGAGCCAATGCTAACCGCATTTGAGCTTAAAGCCAAGGAAGTGAGCTTCTCTATACCCCGGTTACAACTTGTTTCCAATGTTACAGGAGAAATCGCCACACCAGAAATCGCCACACCAGAATACTGGTGTCGTCATATACGACAAACGGTGAGATTTGCAACAAGCATTGAGACTATGTATCGGCAAGGTTATGAAGTGTTTGTAGAAATTGGTCCAAAACCAATTCTGTTGGGGATGGGTCGCAACTGCTTACCAGATATGAATATACAATGGCTACCCAGCCTGCAACCAGGGCTATCTGACTGGGAGCAGCTACTGCAAAGTTTAGGAACGCTGTATGTACATGGTATACAAGTCGATTGGTCAGGTTTTGATCGAGACTATTCAAGATGGCGAGTGGGACTACCAACTTATCCTTTCCAACGAAAGCGTTATTGGGTTGAAGTAGCTAAAAATGGCTTTAAGACTCCAATGATGAATATGCTGCACCAAGGTCAGACAACTCAGATAACCGAGGAGTTAGCAACATCAGAGGAATTTTCTGATTCAGAAATAAAGTTGCTGCCGAAGCTAGTAGAGATTTTAGTCAGGAAACAGCAGCAGCAGGTCAAGAAATCTGAGATCCAAGATTGGTTCTATCAAATTGAGTGGCTACCTAAACCTTTGGAAGCTAGCCAAGAGAAAACCGCAGTCATTGCACCCAGCACTTGGCTAATCTTTGCTGACCGTTCTGGAGTAGCACAAAGCCTAGCTAAACTCTTACAACAGAAGGGTCATGACTTTATTATCGTTTATGCAGGAGAGACTTATCAAACTGAAAAAGACGGAACTTGCAGCCTCAATCCATCCAATCCAGATGATTTTAAGCGTCTGTTTCAAGAAGCTTTAAAAACTCTTAAACTACCTCTACAAAGAGTTGTCCACCTTTGGAATTTAGAAACAACGCTAGATTTAAACATCTCCTTACTTGAACAAACACAGATTTTGGGGTGTGGTAGCGTGCTGTATTTGGTGCAGGCCCTAACCCAGTACGATCGTCTGGGCTTATCCCGACTGTGGTTAGTAACCCGAGGAGTGCAACCAGTGATCTCACAACCGAGTCTTGATGCAGTGGTGCAAGCTTCTGTTTGGGGACTGGGTAAAATCGTGGCTTTAGAACATCCCAAATTATGGGGGGGTATGGTAGATTTAGCCCCTCAAGCTCAAGAAGATGAAGTGGCCTTGCTGTTAGCAGAGATATGGAATACATCAACAGAAGACCATTTGGCTTTCCGGGAAGGGCAATGTTATGTTGCCCGTTTGCAGCCAAGTCGCTTATTAGAATTACCAACAGTCGAGTTAAGATCGGATGGCTGCTACCTGATTACTGGCGGATTAGGAGCATTGGGACTTAAGGTCGCTCAGTGGATAGTAGGGCTAGGAACTAAGTCTTTAGTTCTAGTTGGCCGTAGTAGCAGTACTTCCAGTCATGCAGAGGAGATTCTCAGTCAACTAAATCTTGCCGGAGTTAAAGTTTTAGTTGTGCAAGCAGATGTCTCACAGCAGGAAGATGTAATTAGGGTACTTGCAGAAATTGAAGCCGAGATGCCACCCCTACGAGGAATTATTCATGCTGCTGGTGTGCTTGATGATGGCATTTTACTACAACAAAACTGGGAACGCTTCATGAGGGTGATGCTGCCAAAAGTCAAGGGGGCTTTAAATCTACACAGATTGACCAAAAATTTACCTTTAGATTTCTTTGTAGTATTTTCCTCCGTCGCTTCCTTGCTTGGTTCCCCAGGACAAGGAAATTATGCTGCTGCCAATACTTTTATGGATGTGTTAATTCATCATCGCATGAAACTAGGGCTGCCAGGATTAAGCATTAATTGGGGACCGTGGGATGATGTCGGCATGACCGCTAGTTTAGCCGGTGATCTCCAAAACCGCTTAACTACACACGGACTAAATACTATTTCTTGCGAACAGGGATTACAGGCATTAGAACTGTTGCTAGGACAGACATCGGGACAAATTGGTGTCATTCCGTTTGAGTGGTCGGCATTCACAAGCCTTCAACTACCGTTACTTTCTTGCTTAGTTCCCACAAAATTGCCGAAACAATCTCAACCAGTATTAACAGAGTTTTTACAACAATTGCCTCATGCGATCGCCAGCGATCGCCAAGAGCTTTTGATTGCCCACATCCAAGCTGAAGTCGCAAAGGTGTTAGGGCTAAAGCTGTTAGAGTTGCCAACAGCCGACCAACGTTTCTTTGATATGGGTATGGATTCTTTAACCGCTGTCGAGTTGAAGAACCGTTTAGAGGTAACTCTAAATTGCTCCCTGCCTACAACTTTAGCTTTGGAATTTCCGACCATAAAAATTCTTGCAGAGTATCTATCTAGGGAGTTATTTAATGGAGAGACAGACGATCCAAAGTCACCCAAAGATAAAGATTTGTCAAAAATAGAACAGCTTTCTGAAGTTCAAGTAGAAAAGTTGATTGCAGAGGAACTAGCAAAATTAGAAACTTTATTGCATGAAAATGAGCAACATTCCTGAAAGATTAAATCAACTCTCTTCATCGCAACAGTTGCTTCTGACTTTGACGAAAGCGCGAGCTAGACTTGAAGCTGTTGAGCTTTCAAAGACAGAGCCAATCGCGATCATTGGCATGGGTTGCCGATTTCCTGGAGGTGTCAGCTCTTGCGAGAATTTCTGGAAGCTTTTGCGTGATGGGGTAGATGCGATTACAGAGATTCCTTCAGAACGATGGAACATTGATACTCACTATGCTCCAAATCCCAATACACCGGGGAAAATGTACACCCGATTTGGGGGATTTTTGCAGCAGGTAGACCAATTCGACAACAATTTCTTTGGAATTTCCCCCCGAGAAGCAATCAGCCTAGATCCCCAGCAACGGTTGCTGTTGGAGGTAGCTTGGGAAGCTTTAGAGAATGGAGGAGTAGCGGCCGATCGCTTATCTGGCAGCAATACAGGTATTTTCTTAGGTATTGGTCAAAATGATTACGCACAATTACAACTAAATTGTGGTGAACCTACACGCATCAATGCCTATGACGGAACAGGTAATGGCTTTTGCTTTGCATCAGGTAGGTTGTCTTACACTTTGGGTTTGCAAGGTCCGAACGTGGCAATAGATACAGCTTGCTCATCTTCTTTAGTAGCAGTTCACCTCGCTTGCCAAAGTTTACGGTTGGGAGAGTGTGATTTAGCACTAGCAGGTGGAGTACATCTGATTTTGTCACCAGAAGTTACAATTTTTCTATCTCAAGCCCTTGCCCTGTCTAGTGATGGTCGCTGCAAAACTTTTGATGCTGCTGCTGATGGTTATGGTCGGGGTGAAGGATGTGGAGTTTTAGTTCTCAAGCGTCTTTCGGATGCTGTGGAAAATAGAGATAATATCCTCGCTCTGATTCGAGGTTCAGCAGTTAATCATGATGGTCTTAGCAGTGGTTTAACAGTTCCTAATGGTTTCGCTCAACAAGCACTGATTCGCCAAGCGCTTAAGAGCGCTCAGGAAAAGCCGGAGCGAATTAGTTATGTAGAGACTCACGGCACAGGAACATCTTTGGGAGACCCTATTGAGGTCAGGGCTTTGGCTGCAGTTCTAGGAGAAGGGCGATCGCCAAAGGAACCCCTGATAATTGGTTCAGTCAAGACCAACATCGGTCATTTAGAAGCAGCCGCAGGAGTAGCAGGTTTAATTAAGGTGGTGCTTGCCCTTCAACACCAAGAGATCCCACCTCATTTACACTTTAAACAACCTAATCCTCACCTCAACTGGGATAAACTACCAGTAGTGGTGCCAACAAAGCATCAGCCTTGGCATTCTCAACAAAGAAGTCGGTTAGCGGGAGTCAGTTCTTTTGGTATTAGCGGCACCAACGCCCATCTTATCTTGGAAGAAGCTGGCGAAGAAAGCCAAAACCAAGAAGCTGTAGAACGTCCTTTACATATTTTCACACTATCAGCCAAGACAGAAGAAGCGCTCAGGCAATTAGTATGTCGGTATAAAAATCATTTAACAGCCAATCTTGACTTAGCCATTGGAAATATCTGCTTTACGGCAAATACTGGGCGATCGCACTTCCATCACCGACTAAGTTTAATAGCTTCCTCGACAGCCGAACTGAATGAAAAATTAGCTGCTTTGATAGAAGTTCCAACAGGACAGGTGCATTCAACCTCTCAGCTGAGGGTCGTCTTCCTATTTGCAGGCAAGAATTCTCAATATATTGGTATGGGACGCGAATTATACAACACCCAACCCACCTTTCGCACCGCCCTTAATCGCTGTGAGCAAATTCTTCAGTGCTATTTAGAACAACCTCTACTGGAAGTGCTATATCACGAACCAAGCAAAAGTTCCCTACTCAATGAGACAGCTTACACTCAAGCAGCCTTATTTGCAGTGGAATATGCTTTAGCTCAGTTATGGCAGTCTTGGGGGATAAAACCAGCAGCAGTTATAGGTTATGGCGTGGGAGAATACGTTGCCGCCTGCGTCTGTGGGATATTTAGTTTGGAAGATGGGCTAAAACTAATTACTGAGGGCGATCGCTCAAAACAGATTACCTACTCAGAACCACGGATTAATATAGTTTCTAATATTACTGGGCAACCTTTAAGTTCAAGTCCGGAATACTGGTGTTCCCCTATACGAGATAACCAATTAACGGCAAGCCTTGAGCAACAAAGTTATGAGATATTCATCGAGTGCGGACCAGATCCGTTAAAAGAAAAAGCAAGTGTTTGCCTACCCAGCCTGCGCCAAGGAGAATCGGATTGGCAACAAATGCTCCACAGTTTAGGCCTGTTGTACGTGCGGGGAGTGCCTATAGATTGGTCAGGCTTCGACCGAGATTATCTCTATCGTCGTCTCCAACTGCCAACTTATCCATTCCAGACCCAGCGGTATTGGATTGAGGAAGTTGAAAACGATCCTCAAAAAGCCAGCACTTTATCAGAAGATTTAATCCAAACCCCAATCGTCAAACTTTTGCATCAAGGTAACACCCAAGAACTAGCCCAATTATTAACAAAAGCAGGTAATTTCTCAGAGGACAAGATAAAATTAATACCAGAACTGCTGGAAATATTAGTCAAGCAGCACCAAGAGCAGGTAACACTAGCATCTATCAAAGATTGGCTTTATCAGCTACAGTGGGAGCTTCAGCCACGCCAGTTAAAAACTACTTCAGACACATGGAGTAACCAACAACCTGGCATCTGGCTAATTTTAGCTGACTCTAGTGGTGTAGGACAAGCTTTAGCAGAACTTTTCCAATCCCAGGGTCATAGTTGCTTTCTGGCTTATCCCAAACAAGCAGATCAAAGTTCAGTAACCAAAAAAAATTGGGTTTTCAATCCCGCCGATCCCAATGAATTTGAGCGCCTGTTCCTAGAAATTCGGGCAAATAGTAAACTACCCTTACAAGGAATAGTTCACCTATGGAGTTTGGATACAGCACAGCCAAATCAATTGACTATTTCTGCTCTTGAACAAGCTCAAGTCTTAGGGTGTGGTAGTGTGCTGCATTTAGTACAAATGCTCTTAAGACAAAATATACCAGTCTTGCCCCAACTGTGGTTAGTAACACGGGGAGCAATGCCTATTAATTCAATCTTACCTGGAGTAGCACAAGCGCCTCTATGGGGGTTTGGAAAGACACTTTCTTTGGAGCATCCTGAGTTATGGGGTGGCATGATCGATTTAGACCCAGAATCTGCACAAGATGCAGCGACCCTTTTCACTGAAATTATCGATTCACAAGGGGAGGTGAGTCTCGGCTTTCGTGCTGGACAACGTTATGTAGCGCGTTTAGTGCAAAGTCAGACATCAGAAATTCCCAAAGTCTCATTGCACTCCAACGCCACTTACCTGATTACTGGAGGGTTAGGTAGTTTAGGTATAAAATTAGCTCAATGGATGGTAGAACAAGGAGCTCGCCACTTAGTTTTAACCGGACGCAACCCAGCCTCAACTCAAGTGCAGGAACTTATTGCCTCCATGAAACAAACAGGAGCTAAAGTTGAAACGGCTCAGGCAGATATTGCTAATGAGGCAGATATGGTTAAAGTATTAGAAGAAGTTAAAATCTCAATGCCTCCTCTGCAAGGTATTATTAACGCAGCAGGTGTGTTTGGCTATCAGCCGATCAAAGACATGGACTTGCAAGCACTGATGTCTGTACTTTATCCCAAGGTGCTAGGAACATGGATTTTACATCAACTGACCCAAAACATAAAATTAGACTTTTTTGTTAGTTTTTCCTCCATCGCCTCAGTATGGGGTTCAAAAGGACAGGCTCATTATGCAGCGGCAAACCATTTTCTCGATATATTAGCTTATTACCGTCAAAGTTTAGGATTTCCGGCATTGACTATGAATTGGGGCCCGTGGGCTGGAGGTGGAATGGCTTCATCCCCAACAGCACAAGAGTGGTTAACACGGATGGGAGTAAAATTATTGCCAGGGCAAGCTATTACGGCTTTGGGAATTATTCTACAAAGCTGTCCTCAAATTGTAGTTGCGAATATAGATTGGACTGTCTTTAAAAAGTTTTATGAATTAAGGAAGCAAAATCCGCTCTTAAAGAAGATCGAAACAACATCACAAGAAGTTCTCCACAAAAAACAGGAATCAACTATTAGACCGCAATTGCAAGCGGCTTTAGAAAGTGAGCGCGAAGCTCTTTTAATTACTTATCTTCAGACTAAAGTTGCCAAGATACTAGGATTGCAACTATCTCAATTGCCAGCAACCCAACAAGGATTCTTTTATATGGGTATGGATTCTCTAATGGCTGTTAGTCTCAAGGAAGAAATCGAAGTTGATTTAGGGATGCCTCTACCTACAACTTTAATTTTTGAATTTCCAACTATTAAAGATTTGGCTGGGCACCTACTTGGGGAAATCCTACCAATAAAGCCCTCAGCCACAGATGATGTGCAGTTACAATCCAAGAAAGAATTTGAACTATCAGCCATGTACCAAGAACTGTCTGAAGATGAAATTGCAAATTTATTGGCTAACAAATTGGCTAGTTTAGGTTAAAAATCATGAGTAATAGCTCCATAAACTATAGGGCATTGATGGAAAACGCGCTGTTAAAGCTGGAAAAAATGCAATCCAAGCTAAACAACAAAGAAAGTGCCAAGGCTGAACCCATCGCCATCATCGGTATGAGCTGCCGATTTCCCGGAGGGGCTAATGATACGGAGGCATTCTGGCAACTTTTGATTAATGGAGTTGACGCAATCACGGAAGTACCTCGTGACCGATGGAATCTTGATGCTTACTTTGATTCCCATCCAGATACTCCCGGCAAAATGTACTCTCGACATGGGGGGTTTTTGCAGCAAGTAGACCAGTTTGATCCTCAATTCTTTGGCATTTCCCCTCGGGAAGCAATGAAGATGGACCCTCAGCAACGGCTATTACTAGAAGTGGCTTGGGAAGCTTTGGAAAAAGCAGGTTTGATTCCAAACCAGCAAATAGCTAGCCAAGGAGGAGTGTTTATTGGAATTACGACAAACGACTACGCAAAATTGTTGATGCTTTCGGGCGATTTAAGCCAATTTGATGCTCATTATCTCACAGGCAATCCCCTTAACGCTGTTGCTGGGCGCTTGTCTTATATCTTGGGATTGCAAGGTCCTTGTATGGCGATTGATACAGCTTGTTCCTCATCCCTAGTAGCTGTTCACTTAGCTTGTCAAAGTCTGCGTAACCAAGAGTGTACTTATGCTATAGCTGGTGGAGTTAATTTAATTCTTTCAAAAGAAAACACCATAGCACTTTGCAAAGCTCGTATACTATCCGCCGATGGTCGCTGCAAAACCTTTGATGCCAAAGCTGACGGAATGGTAAGAGGAGAGGGTTGCGGAGTTTTGATTCTCAAACGTCTAGAAAATGCCGTTGCAGACCGAGATCCTATTTTGGCAGTGATTCGAGGATCGGCTGTCAATCAAGATGGTTCTAGCAGTGGGTTTACGGTTCCGAATAAAGTCTCTCAAGAAGCTTTAATTCGTCAAGCGTTGGCGATCGGGAAGATAGAACCATCTGAGGTAGACTATGTAGAGGCTCACGGTACAGGTACTCCTTTGGGAGATCCCATTGAGGTTAGAGCTTTAGGGGCTGTACTGGGTGAAAAGCGATCAAAAGAATTTCCCTTAAAAATTGGTTCGGTGAAGACCAATATTGGGCATTTGGAATCAGCATCTGGAATCGCAGGTTTAATCAAGGTAGTGCTATCTCTGCAATACCAGCAAATTCCACCCCATTTGCACCTAAAGCAGCCCAATCCTCACATTAACTGGGATGAACTACCTGTATCAGTCACAACTGAGCTAACTCCTTGGGTTGTTGGCGAAAAGCGGCGGATTGCCGGAGTCAGCGCCTTTGGTGCAAGCGGTACTAATGCTCACTTAGTGCTAGAAGAAGCCCCCGCAGAAAGTCAAAAGTCAAAAATTAAAAGTCAAATAGAACGCCCTTTACACTTGTTAACCCTCTCAGCTAACACCAAAGAGGCTTTGCAGCAATTAGCTAATCGATATCAAAAACATCTAGCAGCGAATCCAGCTTTAGCCTTAGAAGATATCTGCTTTACCAGCAATACAAAACGAAAACAGTTTAATTACCGACTAAGCGTAAAGACATCGAGCGTCATTGAAGCTTCTAATAAGCTAGCTACTTTTGCTTTAGGTCGGGAAGCCCCAGGACTGCAGATGGGTGAGGTGGAAAGAACAACTCTCCCAAAAATCGCTTTTCTATTTACTGGTCAGGGATCGCAGTATATAGGAATGGGACGCCAACTTTACGAAACCCAACCCACTTTCCGATTAATTCTCGAACATTGCGATCAAATTCTCCAGCCCTATCTAGAAAATTCTTTGCTATCAGTTCTCTATCCTGAACCACAGAACAGTTTTTTACTTGACCAAACAGCATACACCCAACCAGCGTTATTTGCAATAGAATATGCCCTAGCCCAGTTGTGGCGCTCTTGGGGAATAGAACCAACCGCCGTCATCGGTCATAGTGTAGGGGAATATGTCGCTGCCTGCATAGCAGGAGTATTTACTCTAGAAGATGGGCTGAAACTGATTGCTAAACGAGGGCGGCTAATGCAATCCCTACCTCAAACTGGAGAAATGATCGCTGTGTTTACTTCAAAAGCGCAGGTAGCCGCAGTAATTGAACCCTACAATCAAGATGTTTCCATTGCCGCCCTTAATGCTCCAAAGAGTGTTGTAATTTCTGGTCAGCGTCAAGTACTAGAAGTAGTAAAAGCATCTCTGACAACTCAAGGAATCGAGACAAAATCGTTAAATGTTTCACATGGCTTTCATTCTCCCTTAATGGAACCAATTTTAGATGCACTTGAGGCGATCGCAGATGAGGTTTCATTCCAAATCCCACGCATTCCCCTAATTTCAAATTTAACGGGTAAAATGATGCTACCCGATTCTAAAATTGATGCAAAATATTGGCGATGCCACACTAGAGAAACAGTTCAATTTGTAGAAGGGATCGATACTCTGTTTCAGCAGGGTTATGAGATATTTTTAGAAATTGGTTCAAAGCCTATCCTTTCAAGTTTAGGCAAAAGTTGCCAACAGGAAACCAAAGCTGTCTTTTTACCTTCTTTAATACAAAAACAAGATGATTGGCAAGTGTTGCTAGAAAGCTTATCTAGCTTGTATGTGCGGGGAGTGAATATCAATTGGACTGGATTTGATCGAGATTATGTCAGAAATCATTTGCCACTTCCTACTTATCCTTTCCAGCAAAAACGTTACTGGTTTACAGACATAAATTTACCTGTGAATAATCTAAATCAAAATAATAATTTTGGTGAAAAAAGATCTAAATCTGATCGGCGAGATACAATCCTTTTAAACTTAACTTCGATGATAGGCAACTTGTTAAGAGAAGACCTATCGAAAGTAGCAATCGACACTCCTTTTTTAGAAATGGGAGCTGATTCAATTATTCTAATAGAAGCTATACAAATCATTGAAAATATCTATGGTGTCAAGATTGCGATTCGCGATTTATTTGAAAATTTGGTAACTATTGATGCCTTAGCAAGCTACATCGATCGAAATTTATCTCCAGAATGGACTCAGCCAGTGTCTGAGGCACAAATACAACCGCTTACAGTATCAACTTCTTCATCAACAATTGACAATGTCCAGAATGCTTTAGAAGGTGTAATTGTACAGCAGCTTCAGATTATGTCTCAACAATTGCAAATGTTGAGCGGTAACACTCTGTCTACTACTGATTTACCTCAAATAGATATCTCTGGGAAAATATCGTCAGTAAAGTATAAAAACACTGGGGCTGCTGAATCCAGATTTGAAAAACTCCGGCAAAGTCCCACAGACAAGAACGTAGAAAGAGTACAACACCTAAAGACAAATAATCTGACTTATCCTAACTCATTCAACGGAAAACTAGATTTAAAGCAACAGCAGCATCTAGAAAGGTTGGTGACCAGTTATACTAGACGTACTCAAAAATCTAAGCAAAAAGCGCAAGCGTATCGTCAGGTTTTAGCAGACAGCAGAGGAGTCGCAGGTTTCCGTCTTTCTATTAAGGAGATGCTTTATCCAATAATTGGGGAACAAGCACAAGGCTCTAAATTCTGGGATATAGACGGAAACGAGTATGTGGACATTACAATGGGGTTTGGTGTTCTTCTGTTTGGTCATGCTGCACCGTTTATTACTGAAGCCTTGGAAGCACAGTTGAAGCAAGGTTTACAAATTGGACCGCAGTCAAATTTAGCAGGAGAGGTCGCTGAATTAATCTGCGAACTGACGGGCACAGAACGAGTTTGCTTTTGTAACTCAGGTACAGAAGCAGTTATGACAGCACTCCGTCTAGCCCGCACAGCGAATCAACGTCATAAGATTGCTCTATTTAGTAATTCTTATCACGGTCATTTTGACGGGATTTTAGCTACAGCATCAAACTATCAAATTGATGCTATCCCAATGGTGGGAGTATCTCCGCAGATAGTTGAAGATGTATTGATCCTAGATTATTGCGATCCTAAATCCATTGAGATTTTGCAAGCCCACGCTCATGAATTAGCTGCCGTGTTGGTTGAACCTGTACAAAGTCGGCAACCCGAAATACAACCTAAAGAATTTTTACATAGATTAAGAGAATTAACGCAAGCAGCAGGAACAGCACTGATATTTGATGAAGTGCTTACTGGCTTCCGCATTCATCAAGGTGGGGCACAGGCATGGTTTGGGATTCAGGCAGATATTGTTATTTATGGCAAGATTGTCGGTGGTGGAATGCCGATTGGAGTTGTAGGAGGAAAAGCAACTTATATGAATGGAATTGATGGTGGATTTTGGAATTATAAAGATGTCTCTTATCCTCAAGCGGAAAAGACATTTTTTGCAGGAACTTTTAATAAAAATCATATGACTATGGCAACAGCAAAGGCAGTACTTCAGCATCTGAAAACTCAAGGGAATAGCCTTCAGCAAAAGCTAAATCAACGCACATTGCAGTTAGCTGAAACTTTAAATGCTTACTTTGAATCTGAAAGTTTGCCGATTTGCATCGTATTTTTTGGCTCCCTATTTCGCTTAAAATTTTCAGGAAATTTAGATTTGTTATTTTATCACTTGCTTGAGAAGGGGGTTTACATTTGGGAAGGACGCAATTGTTTTTTATCTACAGCTCATACTGATGCAGATATCGAGTATGTGATTCAGGCAGTCAAGGATAGCGTGGAGAAACTAAGAGAGGTTGGTTTCTTGTCTACTCATAGCAATTGATAAATATCTATAACTAGGAATTAGTATGAATGTATTTGACAGTCAATGGTGGAATCAATTTTTAGCGATCGCCAAACCTTATTGGTATCTAAATGAAGAAGGAGAAAGAACAGTTTTACAACTTTTGTGGTCTTGGTCTATTTTGACTACCATAGTGTTATTACTGTTATTCACTAATAGTATTAGTGCATCGATCAGCTATGTAAATCGTGATTTGATATATGTACTGGAACAAAAAGATTTTCTAAGATTCTTTTTCCTGTTATTGATTTATATCAGCTTGTTTATACTTTTGACACCACTTGGGGCAGTTTCTGGATACTTAAGAAAAAAACTTGCTCTTGACTGGTATCAGTGGCTAACAAATAGCATTATTGATAAATATTTTCACAATCGTTCTTATTATCAAATTAACTTTCAATCAGACATAGAAAACCCAGACCAACGCATTGCTCAAGAAATAGAACCAGTTACCAGTAGGTCTTTAGAGATTTTTTTAGTTTGTCTAGAAAAAATCATAGAGATGATTGTTTTTATTTGGATTCTCTGGTCTATTTCTAAAATAATGGCAGTGGCTTTAATTGCTTATACTATATTTGGCAACATTGTCGCAATTTTCCTCAGTCAAGAACTAGCTAATATTAATTCCGATAAACTGGAAGATGAGGCTGACTACCGCTATTACTTAACTCATGTTCGAGACAATGCCGAATCTATTGCTTTTTTTCAGGGTGAAGCCAAAGAATCAAGTTTATTAAAGCAAAAATTTGCTAACTTAATCAGTAACTCTGAACGTTTGATTGGATGGCAGCGCAATCTACAATTATTTAATAATGGATATCAATATTTTATATTAATATTTCCGTTTTTAACCGTAGCACCTTTATACTTTTTTGATCGAATAGAACTGGGAGAAGTTTCCCAAGCAAGCATAGCTTGTGCTGAGTTTGCAGGTGCGTTGTCAGTAATCGTGTACCAGTTTAGCTCTTTTGGTTCGTTCACTACTTTAATTAATCGTTTAGCTGCTTTTTTAGATGCTTTAGCGGCGGTAAAAACACAAGTATCTAATACTACAATTGATACAGTATTAGAAGACCGTCTCGCTTTAGAAAATGTCACTTTACAAACCCCTAATTATGAGCGAGTTTTAATCCAAGATTTGTCATTATCAGTTGAACCTGGTACAGGATTGTTGATAGTAGGTTCTAGTGGAAGTGGCAAAAGTTCTCTGTTGCGAATGATTGCTGGTCTATGGAATGCTGGTACAGGTCGCTTAGTGCGACCGAACCTAGAAGAAATTTTGTTTTTGCCCCAACGTCCTTATATGATTTTGGGAACTTTACGCGAACAATTGTTATATCCTAATATAAATCGCCAAATTAGCGATGAGGAATTTCAACAAGTATTACAACAAGTTAACCTTCAAGACTTGCTAACAAGAGTTGGTGGGTTTGATGCGAAAGTTTACTGGGAAAATATTTTATCTTTGGGAGAACAACAGCGTCTGGCCTTTGCGCGAATATTAGTCACACGTCCTCGCTACATTATTTTGGATGAAGCAACCAGTGCCTTGGATTTGAGAAACGAGGATAATCTGTATCAACAGTTGCAACAAACCGAAACAACTTTTATTAGCGTTGGTCATCGGCAAAGCTTGTTGAATTATCATCAGTGGGTTCTGGAACTTTCAGAAGATTCCCATTGGCGACTTATGCCGACTCAAGACTACCAGGGGCGTGAGTATGGGGGTTTTCAGGAATAACATGACCTGGTGGGATGCTGTAAATATCAATCTTTCTTTAACTTAGTCCCACATTTTTTACAAAATCCTGCATCTGCATCGTGGAAAGCTAAACCACACCCAGAACAAATTATCTCTACTTGATTCGTAGATTTGACTAATCGCTTAATCAAATCACCTACTTGCCAAGGAATTAAGGCTATACCTGTCAAAATCATTAATACTGTCAGCAAGCGACCTATTTTGGAAACAGGAGTCACATCACCAAAACCAACAGTTGTCATTGTGACTATGGAGAAGTAAAAGGCATCCAAAAAAGTATCGAAACCTTCAGGATTTACCGGATGTTCAACTTGATATATTAGCCCTGAATAAACAAAAACTATTGCGAATAAGGTAAATAATATCCGAGCAAAAATAGCACCATCTTCGGTCTTGATACTACCAAAAATATATATCCTGTCTATGAATCTGATTAAGCGTAAAATTCTAAATGAACGCAGGAGACGAATAAAACTAATATCAACGGCCCCCATAAAAAATGGTAAAATCGCCATTAAATCAATAATCGAATAAAAGCTGAGAATGTATTTCAGCTTATTTTCCGCACTCCACAAGCGCAGTAAATATTCTCCTGCAAAAATTATTAAAATTGCGGTATCTACTGTATGTAATTGAAACTTCACAGAATCGGAAATATTATAAGTTTCTGCAACAAATATTCCTGCTGAAAGTAAAACTAATGCCGCAATTGTTAAATTAATTGCTTTCCCTATCGGTGTTTCGATGTCCTTGAAATATAGTGCTGTTTGTTCTCTGCTGAGTAACATAATTCACGTTACCTATTTTTCCAAGAGTGCGGAGTGTCTAATTTGAAAGAATTTCCTTGCAAAACATCGTTCATGCGATATCATGAAAAAATTATCCTTTTATAATGCCAAATGAATATGAACCAAGAATATTTCATGCGTTTAGCGCTGGAAGAAGCTAAGAAAGGAGATGCTCCTTATGGTGCTGTAATTGTCAAAGATAACGCAGCGATCGCAGTTGCTCATAATACCGTAACCAGAGACAGCGATCCATCTGCTCATGCTGAAATTAATGCGATTCGCAGTTTAACGGCTAAACTAAAAAGTCCTTCTTTAAAAGGTTATAGCATATACACAACTGGAGAGCCTTGCCCAATGTGTGCCGCTGCTTGTGTTTGGACGGGTATATCTGAAATTATATATGGTGCTTCGATTAAAGATTTAACCGACTCCAATCAATCTCAAATTGATATATCTTGCGAACAGGTGATTGCTAAAAGTTTTAGAAATATCAAAGTTACAAGAGGTATTTTAAGAAAAGAATGTTTAGAATTATTTAACTAATATCTCTCCGTCTTATAGCAATTCTGTGTAAAGCTGTCGAAAGATAGATTATCCATCTAAGCCGTTCCCTACAGATATAAATAATTTTGGATATTTTTTAAATTGGAAGTCTAAAGGGTACTATCATTTAAGTAAGAAAGATACGTATTAGCAATAATTGCAGCTTGGGTGCGATCGCGTAAATTTAAGCGATTCAAAATATTTGTGACGTGATTTTTGACCGTCCCCTCAGAAATAAAGAGTTTCTGAGCAATTTCTCGGTTGCTAGCACCCTTGGCAATTAACTGCAAAACGTCTTTCTCTCTAGGGGTTAGTTCCGCTAAATATGTTGGTGGACTTGGGGTTTTATTTCCTGGAATATTGGGAAACTGAGTCAAAAGTTTTTTCACGATTCCGGGTCCCAATTGAGTATATCCTTTGTGAACAGCACGAATTGCCACAGCTAATTCTTCTGAGGGTGTATCTTTCAGCAAATAACCCATTGCTCCACTTTGTAACGCTGCTGTCACATATTCATCATCATCAAAAGTCGTTAATACTAAAATTTTGATTTTTGGAAAACGTTGGTGAATTTCTCGGGTGGTTGCAACTCCATCCATAATTGGCATTCTGATATCCATTAATACAACATCTGGATGGAATTCTTCCACTAACTTAACCGCAATTTCACCATTTTCTGCCTCTCCAACTATCTCTAAGTCTTCTTCTAGCTCTAATAATGCTTTTAATCCCTGACGAATTAAACTTTGGTCATCTACTAGTAATACTTTAATCATATTGGTTGAAATTAGTACAGGCATTCTTTTTTTGATAACCGCTACAGATGCAGAGTATTTTTATCTATCCGCTTCCTTGTGGGGGTTTAATACCCCGACAAGAAACAGGTCGTCCGTTTTGAGTTGGGACGGCAGCTTGCTCTTGGAAGCTTCCAAGAGCAAACGTGCCTTGTCTGTATCCACATATATAAATCTCCTCCTTCTTACGAATTCAAGTGTCAGTTAACAAAAACCTTTGATAAAGGGATATTAACTATAATTTTGCAACCAGAACCAGGAGTACTACTGATATTAAAATTTCCTCCTAGCGCTAAAGTGCGATCGCGCATACTTTGCAGTCCAAACCCAGTAGTATTTCGTGCTAAATCAAACCCCCTGCCATTATCTTGAATCATCAATTGCAAATCAGTTGTTATGCTTAATTCTAACTTAACTTTTGTTGCATCTGCATATTTAGAAACATTTGTAAATGACTCTTGGATGATTCTATATAAAGCTGTATTAACTTCTATAGGCAGCAAATAAGCTAGATTAATTTCACAAATTGGTATGATACCAGTAGAGCGATAAAAATCTTCTGAGAGTGTAGCGATCGCCTGTTCTAAAGATTGTCCTTGTAAAGGATTAGAACGCATAGCTGAAACTGAGTGTCTCACATCTTGCAGAGCTTTAGAACCTAATTCTTTTGCTCTTGCTAAAAAAGTTACTGCCCGTTTGGGGTCAGATTGTGAAAGTTTTAAAGCAGTTTCTAACTGTAAATTCAAAGCCGTAAGAGAATGCCCTAAAGAATCATGAATTTCCCGAGCAATACGGTTACGTTCTTCTAGGGTAGCTTGATTTTCAATTCGCAGGGCATATTGACGTAGTTTTTCATTAGCCATAGCTAATTTCTCCCGACTTTGTCGTTCGGATAATACAGTATTCATTAACAGCAAAATAAATACTAAAGTCAATGCAAATAGCAGTGCAAAATTAAAGTTAAAAAATATAATTTTATCTTGCGATTGTGGCGTTAGTTGCAAGCGAGGGAAGCGTTGTCTGGCTGTTACCAAAAATAACAAAAAAGATAAAAAAGTAACTAATAAACGTCCTGGCAACTCAAAAATTAAACAACTGCGTGTTACTAAAATTATATAGATGAACGGAAAAAGACGAGCTATTCTCCCTCCAAAAAAGCCAGTGAAGAAAATCAAAATAAATTCCCCGGCTGTGTAGAGTATTTTATAACCTTGATTACCAGTAGGTAATCTTAAGCCCATTAATCCAAAAATAGTTAAAGAGCAAATTGTAAGTTCGGGAAATGTTGCAAATCGATGGAAGCGAGTTGGAAAAAGTGATGTTAAAATAGCGAATCCCAGTAATATCCACTCTAAATAAAGTAAAAATCGAAAAGGATGATTGTGAATTTGAATTGGACGGCTCATTCTAAGTTAGGAGTTTGGAATTAGGAGTTATATTCTAGCTAATTAATCGTAATATCGATGTTTTTATAACCCCTCCAAACCTCCCCTTTACAAGGGGAGGTGCCGCAGGCGGTGGGGTTTTTGTATGCATCTTCATATAAAAATGGTATTACAAACATGACTTTAGTAATGGGTGCATTCGTGACTTTCTGCTCATGTGCAACCGGGTGATGAGTCTCTATGATGATGACATCTGAACACGAGAAGCCTTTAAGTAACCAATGAAACTCAAAAATCTATCGCTCATTGCCGCAGCCATTGCCCTCAGCTTAACTGCAACTCATGAAGCCAAAGCACAAACAAATTCACCACAACCCCCCCAACAAGTTGCTCCAGCCCAGAAAAAAGATGCATTTGAGCGCTTGGGGCTAACAGATGCACAAAAAACCCAACTCAAGGAAATTCGCGAAAATAGCAAAAGCCAAATTGAAGCAATTCTTACTCCCGCACAAAGGGAACAACTAAAAACCGCTATACAATCAGGTGAGCGTAAAAGGGGTTTTGCTTCTCTAAATCTGACCTCAGAACAGAAAACCCAAATACGGGAAATCAAGCAGTCTTCGAGACAAAAAATGGAAGCAGTGCTAACTCCCGAACAACAAGAGCAACTAAAGCAAATGCGTCAAAATAGGCCTCAAGGAAGGAATCGCAAAACTAATTACTAAAAATCTCAGGACTTACGTAATAATGCCTCATTTTGTGGTAAGAGATGAATTATCCCTACGTGCAATCGGGCTTTGGAAAAAATTTTGCGTAAGTCCTAAATCTATGTAACAACGTGACTCAAGTCCTAACTAACACAGTAGTTGGGACTCCAAACGGTGATAAATACACGTGTTTGAGTGAATTTAATCAAGAATTCGCATTTTGTTAATATTTTAGCTAAATTTACAGTTAGGTATAGTAGCGATCGCTTTCTATAATGGTGAGAACAAAACGGAGAAATCCATAAGGTACATAATGAAACTCAAAAACCTTTCACTCATTGCCGCAGCCTTCGCCCTCAGCTTAACTGCAACCTCTTCGAGAGTCACAGCACAAACAACCTCTGCTTCACCGTTGATTATTGCACAAGGTCAACAACAGGCTCCAGGGCCACGCATCCAATTAAGCGACGTCCAAAAAACTGAAATTGAGAAAATTCGCCTCGATACCCGCAGTCGAATTGAGAAAATATTCACAGCAAAGCAAAAGAAACAGTTAGAAGCCTCAATGAAAGCCGGTCAACCTGCACAACAGGCTTTGAGTTCCCTTAAATTTACCCCACAACAACAAACCCAATTGCGAGATATCATGCAGTCATCGCAACAGAAAGTGGAAGCTCTCCTCACGCCAGAACAAAAGCAACAGTTGGTACAAATGCGACAAAATAGACCGCAGCAACAACCGCAAGGCTCTCAACCCCAAAGATAAGAGTATTTTTTATAAGTTCCAAGCGGTACTTTGTTGCTGCTTGGAATTTTCTTTAATACTTGAGAGTTCATTCCCCGCCTTGTTTACGCCTTACAACCCTTAATCTGTAAAATGTCCAAAGAATTTCCTGTTGGTAGTAAAGTCCGAGTCATCGCCCTACCACCATACATCAAAACCGCCGAGCCGATGCCCATGCTTCGCCCCCCTGATGTGATTAAAGTTGGCGAAGAAGGTGTAGTTCTTGACCGCCGTCCCGGAGGATATTGGGGTGTCCGCTTTGCTCATGGAGCATTTCTTATGGAAAGTCAATATATTGATGATGTAACAGAGCTTTCTTAGTAGGGTGGGGTTCTTGAACATCACCTGGATTAACTATGAGTCGGTGAGTATTCAGATACTTCAAGCCCGGTCAACTTCGTAGTTTTCCCGACATAGCGTACTGAATACCGAAGTATCCAATCCGGCAATATCTCGCAATGCCTTAAGGAAAATCCCTAAAGCGCCATTCCAATCTCTAGGGAGTTCATGTCCACATTGCGGACATTTAAACTTCTTAGAACTGCCTAATTTAACGTGTACATGACCGCACTTGGTGCAAGTCTTGGAGGTATATTCCTCGGTTACATCTAACACGGTACAACCACGCTTAAAGGCTTGGAACTTTAATGCTTGTTTAAATCTAAAATGCGACCACCTAAGCATTTGACGCACGGTTTTAGAATTAATCTTTCTTTTTTTCTTACCTGTCTTGGCTACCATTTGGGAAGTCTCAAAAGTCGGAAGAAAGATGACTCTATACTCCGTCGTTAACCATTTTGCGGCCTTGCGGTGGCACTCATTAATTAGGTTGCGAACGCGAATAAATAAACTGTCGATTTTAGCTTGTATTCGAGTACGTTGGTGCTTATTCTTACGTCCTGTTAGCTTGGTTTTACGAGATATTAATTTATCGCTAAAGCGACATAACCTATATATTTCCGTAATGTCTCTATTCCCGATATCAATAAATTTCTCACCATCAAAACCCGTGAGGAATGAACGTACTCCTGGGTCAAGGGCTATAAGGGAGTGCTTGTCTGAACTTAACGCTCCCAGTTCGCTCATTTTTTTCTGAGTTAGCCAAAAAAGTATACCGAAAGACATATTCCAAAAGGAACTAAGTAGGTATAAGTTCGGGTTTATGGCAAAAGAACCCATAATTACAAACGAACGAGTTGATGATATACCCTTACTGCTAACACAACTGGAGCATATAGGAGTAGAACAACTAATCGATAAACATTTTCCATGTCACGGAAACTGGCAAGGACTAAACCTAGGTAGTGTGGTGGTGATTTGGTTAACACACATATTATCGCAAGCAGACCACCGTTTGAACCACGTTCAAGCTTGGGTTAGTAAGCGCTTAGAAACGTTAAAAAACTTTACGGACGAATCTTTACGGTCACTCGATTTGGCAGATGACCGTCTGCAAGCAGTATTACGTTACCTTTCTATTGATGCAAACTGGTTTTCATTTGAGTCGGAACTAGGAAGTAGTTTGCTGCGGGTGTATGATATTGTCCCAGAACAGGTACGTTTAGATAGCAACCAGTAACTGTAAACTTATGTAAAGTTGTCATTCTGGTTTGCACTCATGATTTCTCGCCGCAATTTTTTGAATATACTATTGCTGTGTTGTTTTGCTTTGAGCAGCTGGTTTTTTGCCCCAGATGCGAATGCCCTGGGCGGCAAACTTCCGTCCATCAATCAACCGGCACCCTCATTTACCCTGCCAACCAACACTGGTGATGGCGATATTTCTCTGTCTGACTTACGCGGAAAGTGGGTAGTTCTCTACTTTTATCCCAAAGACTTCACTGCTGGTTGCACCATAGAAGCCCGTCGTTTCCAACAAGATTTACCTAAATATTTGGACAAGAATGTAGAAATTATTGGTGTCAGCGCTGATGATGTTGATTCCCACGCCGAGTTTTGTGATTCCGAGGGGCTAAAATTCCCTCTCTTAGCGGATAGCAATGGTGCAGTCAGTAAAGCTTATGGTTCTTGGCTCGGCTTTCTTTCCCTGCGTCACACGTTCTTGATCGATCCTAAGGGTGTTTTACGTGAAACTTTTGTGAAAGTTAATCCATCTGTTCACAGCACCGAAGTTCTAGCGAGACTGGAGCAATTGCAACAAGCTTCTTAAGTGGGGAGTGTTCTTAGTGGGGAAGCCCGGAAATAAATTATCCCTTCGGGACGCTGCGCGAACGGGCTTAAAGCTAAAACCCATTAAAATGGGTTAAAAACCAGCTTACCCTTCGGCAAGTACCTCTGCTTTGTAGCGCAGGGGAAGTCACTAGTACAGCGGGTGCGCAAATAAACCACCCATTCATAGTGCGGTAAAGGGACAAGGGAGACAAGGGGGACAAGGGGGACAAGGGAGAAAGAGGGAATAAAAATGGTTGGCAGACTTACGCCGTAATGGACTAGCAACTTGGGTTATTATGCTGTAGTTATGTTACGCAGATTTGCCAAATTATTGAAGGTTGTTTCAGTCTTAAATCTGAGTGTCCCCTTCAGGTGAGAATTTTAGGCGTTGCTGAATTGAGGTATGAATTACCCTCACCCCCAGCCCCTCTCCCTTGGGGAGAGGGGAGCTAGAATTCTTGTCCCCTCTCCCTTGGGGAGAGGGCTAGGGTGAGGGTAAATTTAGCAATTCATACCCGGATTCAGCAACGCCGAATTTTAATTACAAATTGATAGATTTAAATTTGTATTTTGGATGGTGTTATGGTCATGAACAGTCAAGCAAAAGAACAGCTTCGTCATATCGAGGAAGCCCACAGAGAAGACATAGAGGCAATCAGCCAGACTTTAGCAAAAATAACGAATCGGACTCCTGACGAGATTAAGCCACACCTTGATGCAATGCTCTCTCAGTTAGTGGAACCCCAAATGGAGCGTCCATTTTATGAAACTGCCACGGCTCAGGAGTGGGTGCAGGCACTTCACTCTTGGAGTGAAAGCCACGACCGAAATACCCCACTGCTTTCCGATTATGCTGTAAGTCGTGAGGGGATTTACGAAGATGAGTTAAGTAGGCCGGCGCGGAAAAATTAAACTATATAAAGCCAAGGGCGATCGCAAGCTACAGGACTCTCAATATGGATTCTGAACCCACTACGGTTAATAATGCTACAGAAAATTTAGAATTTGCCGAACCAGATGATTCTCCCAAACCGCTAGAATTGCTGAGAGATGCAGAAGCTTTGCTGCGTAGACCAACAGTAGCAACACTGGTGCCGATTTTGCCACTAAACCTGGCAAATAAATTGCAAGCAGCCTCCGAAGTTGCAGAAGATTCCCTGGAGGATCTAGCATCCATTGACATAGATGGGATTAGCGATTGGGAGTTGCGATCGCCTAGAATTCGGATTGGTTTAAGTTTTGTTGGCTTTGGGGCGCTGATGATCCTGGTGCTGTTACTTTATCTTTGGGGGCTGCATCCAGAACTCAGTGCAGTACAACAAATCGGGCTATATTGGCATGAATACGTCTGGTTTGTCTGTTTGGGTGTTGCGGGAATGTTTATTCTCGGTCGAGAAGCGATGCGTCCTACCCAAAAACAACGAAAATCAAAGAAACGGCTAATTTTGAAAAGATGAATCACGACCATTTTTTTGTCCCACCAGGTTCTAAAATTTCTTTAAAAGAGTATGACCCCAAATATACGGGTAATTACAAAGAAAAAGCCGATGCTGAAGGGAAATTGCAAACTGATATTCAACAGATGCAAAAATACCAAGACCTTCTTTATGCTCAAAATTCCTTTGCACTACTGTTGATTTTCCAGGCAATGGATGCTGCTGGCAAAGATAGCACTATCAAACACGTAATGTCTGGGGTAAATCCCCAAGGCTGTCAGGTCTTCAGCTTTAAATCACCTAGCACAGAAGAACTTGACCACGATTACCTTTGGCGAAGCGCAAAAGCCCTACCAGAACGCGGTCGAATTGGAATTTTTAACCGTTCGTATTATGAAGAAGTATTAGTGGTACGTGTCCATCCAGAACTTCTCAAAAATCAAAATCTTCCGCACATTCCAGAAGGTAATCTCATCTGGAAGCAACGTTTTGAAGAAATAAATAATTTTGAAAAATATCTGGTTGATAATGGTGTTATAATCCTAAAATTTTTTCTGAATCTTTCCAAATCAGAACAGAAAAAACGCTTTTTAGAACGGATTGATTTACCGGAAAAAAACTGGAAATTTTCGGCAAGTGATGCCCAAGAGCGAGCCTTTTGGAATGATTATATGCACGCTTATGAAGATGTTTTTAATAACACCAGTACACCTTGGGCACCTTGGTATATTATTCCCAGCGATCGCAAATGGTTTACACGTCTCGCAGTCGCCGATATTATTAACACTAAATTAAAAGAACTTAACTTAAAATATCCAACTATTAGTGAGGAATATCGTATTCAGTTGTTTCAAGCAAAGCAAATGTTAGAAAAGTTTTGAACGTGAAGCAAAACGTAATGGTACAAGGTTAGACGAAGATTCTTTGCCTCGGCTATGGATTCTCTCGCCTACAGCTAGTGAAGATTTTTTAGAAGGATTTGGATCTGAATTAGATGAAGATAAATGGGGAAGGGGTGTTTATTTTTTTGACAAATCTTGGCGAGGGGCTATAGTCGCAATTCACCAATTACCAGTGACTCCAGAAACACTTTGGTTAAGATTATTGGGTAAGGGAAGAGTACAGCAACGGGCAATTGAGGAAGTGCAAGTGTTAGATATTAACAATCCTTTACGTAGTAAAGCCATAGATTTATTGGCAAACTTGAAAACTACTTTAGAATTAAATCAGAATTTAGATGTAGAAGATAGGGACTTAGTTATGCAGTTATCGCCGATTTATGAACAACGTTTGGCAGAGGCTATACAACAAGGAGAAATAAATGAACGTCGCACGATTATTCAAAACTTACTTCGAGTTCGGTTCGGGACTGAAGAATCACAACTATCAGCAATTATTGAACCTTTATTAGCATTACCACCGGAAGAATTTAGTTCTTTTCTACTACAAATATCAAATTTATCTAAGGAAGATTTATTGACCAGGTTTATTCAAAAGTAGACGATAAGACACTACCAATAGCTACGGCGATCGCCTGCAACAGACTTGTTTTTCCGGCCCCATTCATTCCGACGAGAACAATTATATCTCGCAATACGGTTCGGTTAAGAGCCGTGAAATAAATTGTAGGCCCAAAGCTTAAACCCATTAAAATGGGTTAAAAGATTACCCAGTAAGCTAAAAGCAAAATTTAGCTATGAAGCCCTTAATTTATTTTCTGGATTTTGGGCTTAACCGAACCGTATTGTTATATCTCGTGCCAACCCAGTTTCTTTTTCGGTAAAATCGAATACTGGAGAAGACTGGAATTTCTTGAAATATTTTAGCTGTAGGGATTGAACTTTCATGGTGACTTTAAGCCGATTATTTATTCTCCAAACTTCTTGTCTGCGAGTTTATATATAGTTTGACTCAAAACCTGGCAAAAACTTGCTGCTTCTTTGACATCACTAGTCGGTTGTCGATATTGTTGTAGTGCTTTCATTGCCTGAATCCAATAATCTGGATACAACGTAGTAAATTTCTCTGCCATGTCGTTGAAACTACAGGTGTAGAATGGTTCATTAAACATGACAATTCCCAAACACAGACGCAATGTTTTCTTTGATATCCAACCCACACACTCAGCAATGTGGTGAGGATTATGCTTATCTTCCTCATCAGGTTCGGAAATAATTTTTTGAATTTCTGCAAGCATCTCGCGATAATTTTGATTCAGCAGCCTTGCTAATTCCTCTCCTGGTGGCAAAGAAGTAAAATTTGAAGCAATATCTGTACCTGAGATAAGTACACCATCAGTTTTAAAGATAAACTTGAGACTATCTGTCCTCGATGATTCAAATGCTTTTTCATGCATCAGACCAAGGTCTATTCTCGACAATAATGGGTAAAGGGGTTCTAATTCTTTTTTAACTTCTTCCGACCATATTTCATCTTCTGGGGAAACATCACGTTTGATAATAATTTCTGTGTCGATATCTGATATATTAGGAATCTCTTCGCCTCGCCCGACACTCCCTAACAAATAATAAGCCTTCATGTCATCGCCAAATTTACTTTCTACTCTTTCTTTTAAATTATTCAAGAGTATTTGATATTCTGGTTTGACTTTTAATAATGAAGATGAGTTTGTAATTAAATTCATTAAATACTCGCAATTGGTAAAACTAAAATTTTTCTAAAAATTCTAGGGAAATACTTAGAATCTAAATTAACATTACCAGTAAAATCAATAAAACTACACGCCTTCGCACGGCATATACCTAATAGATTAGATAAACTAGAATCTGATTGGTTGTACCCAGAATCACAAAGGGAGCAAATCCAGTCTTTGTTTTTTACTTGACTTTAATAAAGATGGATATATTAATTGTTGAGGATGAACCGGAAATTGCTCAATTAATCCAGCTTTCTTTAGAAAAAGAGGGATTTACCTGTCGTCTTAGCCGCGATGGTCTCAGCGCTTTGCGGATGTTTCAGGAACAACCACCAGACTTAATTATCTTAGATTTAATGATTCCGGCTCTCGATGGGTTGGAAGTCTGCGCCAGAATTCGTCAAAAACCCGGTACAAAAGACCCTTATATTATGATGCTTACTGCTAAGGGTGAGGAAATCGATCGCGTGATTGGCTTGTCTACTGGTGCTGACGATTACATGACAAAGCCCTTCAGTCCCAGAGAGTTGGTTGCAAGAGTTAGGGCGCTATTGCGGCGCAGTCTCCGCCAAGGGGGACAAAATCAACTTTATCGTACCCAGCATTTTGTTGTGGATGTGGAACAGCGCACAGCTAATCGTCAAACAGAGCATGCGGAACTGGAAATACTAGACTTAACAACCCTAGAATTTAACTTGTTAAGTACTTTTGTCAGCAATCCCGGTCGAGTTTGGAACCGTACTCAGTTAATCGACAAGCTCTGGGGAGATAACTTTTATGGCGATGAGCGCGTGGTAGATACTCATGTGGCACGGTTGCGAAAAAAAATTGAGAAAGATGCAGCCAATCCCACTTTTATTAAAACAGTTGTTGGGGTAGGTTATAAATTTGAGGACCCTGTGGTATGAACAAGATGGATTTACGTTCGCGCTTGTTTTTATCCCACTTGGTAGTCATGTTTGTGGGAATAGTTAGTTTTGTCGTTATCAGTAAAATCTCTTCTCCGCGCTTTTTCGTCCTCCACCTAGAAAAACTACAACACGAGGGATTCGATTTATTAGATGTTCGCACTGACTTAGTTGATGGATTTGAAATCGCTTGGAGTCGAAGCACTTTATGGTCTGTTCTCGCTGGAACCAGTGCAGCAGTCGGATTGAGTTACTGGGTGTCTCGGCGGATTGTGCAGCAGTTGACTGAGATGGAAAAAATCACCCAAAGATTTGCTACTGGTCAGCTTGATTCGCGCTTACCCCTTTCGGAAATTCCCGAACTCAACAGACTGGGTGCTAGTTTTAACCGCATGGCTGCCAGTCTCGAAGGAGTCGAAGTGCGCCGACGAGAACTGATTGGAGATATGACTCATGAATTGCGGACTCCACTAACAGTAGTGCGAGGTTACTTGGAGGAACTTGCTGATGGTGGGATTGAATCTTCCCCAGAAGTTTATCTTTCTTTGATCAAGGAAACCAAGCGTTTAGAGCGGTTGGTCAATGATTTGCAAGAACTTTCAAAGGCAGAGGCTGGTTATTTACCGATTAATATACAGCCTGTAAATTTGCTTCCTCTGTTCAAGTCATTAGTGCATAAATTTGCCGACCAACTGCTAGAAGATGGGCCAGTTTTGCAACTGGAATGTCCATCAATATTGCCTCTAGTTATGGCGGATATTGACCGTACAGAACAAATTTTGGTAAACTTGCTTGGTAATGCAGTCCGCTACACCATTACAGGTACAATTACCCTTCGTGCTTGGGCACAAGCGTCTCAACTCCACATTGCAGTTATTGACACAGGCATTGGTATTGCTTCTTATGATATACCGTATGTATTTGAACGCTTTTGGCGAGCCGATAAATCACGCGATCGCCATTCTGGGGGAACCGGCATCGGTTTAGCCATCTCCAAGCGCTTGGTTGAACTGCAAGGTGGACTAATTGAAGTAGAAAGCGAACGAGGTTTTGGCAGTATATTTCGCTTTTGTCTACCTTTAGCTTGAAAACTTAATTTTTGGTTATTTTTTCATTATTGCATCTTCATAGAGAAATGGTATAAGACGAGATTCTGCAATCTGACATCTGTGTTTCCAATGTTACTTACTATCTGTTTTTTTCTTTATTAAAATGTAATTAAAAATACTTTGTTCTAGAATTTTCTGTTATTAATGGCATTTGAATATTCTTAAAAAAAAATTGAGTAAACCATCGATCGATAAGCAAAGCCTCTGTTGACAAACGCTGCAAGTAGTCAATGAATTATTTAATACTTAAACTCATTCCGTACAAATCTAAATATTCTGAATTGGTTTTTGTGGTTCAAAGCATTCAACAGTAAAGGTTTGGTAAATTCGGCTTGAATAAATAAATTTTTATTTGAAGAATCTTTAAAACTGAAAATATACAATGGATAATTAACTAAGGTTGTCCAGTATAATTACTAGTTAGATAATTTGGATTCAAAAATAAGTGGAAGTACTGATTCCTGAGTGTTGAGAATTCCATTAACATTTATTTCATCAATAAATGTATTCTAAGAAGCAACGTGAAATAGCGAAATCCCCAAGTAAACTACGTAACAATTGAATCTAGGCCATGCAAGCAGTAATTAAAAAAAGTTTATGGAGTGCCTATAATGAGTAAGTTTCAATTCCCTTTGGTTCTCAGCTACCTGCTGATGACCTGCTATTTTTTTACTAATTGGCTCAGATTTTCCTTTCGCCATCCTAGTTCTTCACCAGAAGATAAGTTTTTATCTTTTGTGATGTTTATAATCTCGACGCTATTATGGCCTTTGATTGTTCCTATATCCTTTCTGGAAATCTTAAAGACACGCAAGCTGGAGTTTAGTACTGCGATTCCTGTTCTGGTTACCGTTTTTACATTTACCCTTTTACTTTATATGGGTTAGCTCCACTCATTACACCAAAATCGGTCTAAGTGTGTAACTCCTTTGCACGTTATTATTTCCTGGTTTGAAACTAAAAATTGCTTGGCATAGGTCAGCAATAATTTGGAGGAGGGTATGGACAGGCTTCTTTTCTTCTTCGCTGCCCAAACAAGAGGCTTCATCACACCAACTCCTGGGTGCATTCTTTACGTAGGCACTAAGTACCACAAGCGAGAAAACTCACTTGCGGCTTACAATTGCAAAATAAGGGGTTATAGATCCCCGACTTCTCAAAAAAGTCAGGGATCTGAATACTGTCAACAGAACACCAGTAATCTGTCACGCTAAGTTTGATGGGCTACGAGAGTCGGGGATCTAAGTAAGTACTCTCAAGCAATATATTTCGTTCTTTTTATACATAAGATTTTAATTATTTACTGCTATAATTTCGATAAAGGAGTGCAACGTATTGTAGTTTACTTTGCTTAATAGTCTCTGCAAAAAAAACTATACTTGCGATCTGCTTGCAGGAGTGCTGCGCGATCGCAGTCATTTTGACTCCCTCAAGTAAGGAATCAAAATAGACCGAGATACTACACCGGGAGCTAGGGGAGTAATTTGTTTAATAGTGCATCAATTGGACATACATAACCCCTAAAAAGCTCGAA
This sequence comes from Cyanomargarita calcarea GSE-NOS-MK-12-04C, assembly GCA_019359595.1. Classification (GTDB taxonomy): domain Bacteria; phylum Cyanobacteriota; class Cyanobacteriia; order Cyanobacteriales; family Nostocaceae; genus Cyanomargarita; species Cyanomargarita calcarea. Next base: position 156,379 of record JAHHGZ010000009.1, on the reverse strand, counting down.
ATCAATTCTAGAAGGTTTACTTGATGCTTGCATTAACCTTTGAGTACCAATTGAAGACATATAAGCTCTATAAGGTTCTAGATAATCGGCGCTAGTATTCTCTAAGTTTAATTACTAGTATATTGTTTTTTTTGCTCTCAGTAGTTTATTTCCGGGATTTGTGCAACTTGTTAGAAGTTTAAGAAGAACACAAAAAATAGGGTAAGCGTCTGATATCTGATGTCACCTCAAAATTGTAGTGAGGTTACAAATATTTTTTATCAATATAAGAACTTTTCGAGGTTGTTGAAAATGACGCCAATTTTGTTTATTCTATGTGTTACTTACCTTTTGACATCCGCATACTTTCTCCTGAATTGGTTAGTATTTACCCAATCCAAAGCCAGTTATAACCCAGAAGATAAATTTTTATCTTTAGTAATTTTAACTATCGTCACAATTTTTTGGCCTATTGCTTTTGTTCTTTCTTGCTTCAAAAGTTTCAAAACTAAAGAAATTGAATTCAATACTTTGGTTCCGATAATTTTCGCAATGGCTGCATTTAGCTTCTATATGCGCCTACATTAAATGAAGTGTGCTGAATATTGCTCCAACAAATACTGCGTTAAAATTAGACTGTAATCTAAGCGCGGTAACCTTCATATATGGCTAAAATCCCTCCTGCTACGAGGAGAAAGGGTTGCCATTTCACCGTGCTAGTCCATAAATACGCTACTGGGGTGAGACTTTTAGATTTTGGATTCGAGATTTGGGTTTTATTTTGAGAAAATAAATCTAGCTGTACACTCTCATTATCATCACCAATACCGCCAATAAATAAATTTATTGGCTTCAAGAGATATTTCACGTATAGAGATAAAATCTTCAATTAGACGGCAGTCGTTTTTCATAACAAAATAAATTTAATAACTGAAAGCGCGAATTATGGCTTATCATTCATACCTGGTATATTCTACAACATTATTTAGTGATGCCTACAAAATTTAGACAAAAATAGTCATTGAGTTATAATGATTAAGCTGTGTATTTTTGCAGTTCAACAATGTTAATTAGTAATCAAAATTTTTACGTAATCAAAGAAGCTATCTTAACATCAGAGCAAGGAAACTTAACATTAGGAGAAGCAGCTAAAGCAAAAGTTTACCGAGTGCTGACCAACGATGCAGGTCAAATTCTGTTAGACCCTATAGATATAGAAAAGATTCCTGTTGAACAGCGATGGTTATGGCAAAATCCGGAAGCCTTGGGAATGGTACTACGAGGAATTGAACAAGCAGCGAGGGGAGAAGTTCACGATTTAGGTTCATTTGCTCAATACGCCGATTTGGAGATTGATGATTAATGCAATTTCGTCTGCAATATTCAACTGAAGCCAGGGATGCATTGAAAAATTTAGAGCAAATTGACCCCAAAAAGTACCGGAAAGTCGCCAAAACATTAGCTTTGATGGAAACCAACCTCCGTCATCCTGGTTTACAAACCCATAAATTTGATGACTTATCGGGCCCCAACGATGAAGAAGTTTTTGAAGCATACGTGGAAAACAAAACACCTGCTGCTTTTAGAATTTTTTGGTACTACGGTCTTGGTCAAGGAGTGATAACGGTATTATCTATTACTGCTCATCCTTAGTCTTATAGCGTCCAGTGCGGCGTAAATCATCACCTTGGGTATGTGCCGAACACTTATGAGCTTCATCAATAATTACTAAATCCCAATCAACTTGTAGAATACCAGGAGCAACATCATCGCGTTTTGCAAAATCAATCGAAGCAATACAATGTCTATTTGTGGGCTATATCCACTTGTTAATCTGACCTAATTTTTGGGAACTCTATAGTTATCAATCCATAACGCAGGCTAGCTTTTTCATATGAGCAAAGGCAATCGTTGGGAATGAATATAAGAATGATAATTGAGTTTCTATAAAATTTAAAGGGTGCGAAAGCTGATGAAATTACGTCAAAAAACTCTAGTCATCGTTAGTATGACGTTGACTGGTTTAATTGGAGTTCTCTATTTTGCGTCTTCAACTATTTTAATGGGGAGTATTCGCTCTTCTGAGGAGAACGAAGCACGACAAACAGTTAAAGGTGTTCAGAATCTTTTGGCACAAAGTCAAAAAAACTTTAGCGATCGCTTTGCTGACTGGTCGGCATGGGACGATACGTATAAATTTATTCAAGATCGGAATCAAGAATATATAACAACTAACCTCATACCAAAGCAGTTGACGATTTTAAAAGTAAATTACATGGTTTACGTCAACACAGCAGGAGAGAGAATTTACAGTACCGGGTACGACGAGAAAAACAAAACTGGATTATCAATACCCCAAGAATTAAGCTCCCGCATCCTCAATAAAAATGACTTATTGCTTACTACAACCAAGCAAACAGGTATAATGCTGTTGCCAACAGGCATGATGTGGGTAACATCGCAACCAATTTTAACAAGTGATGCCACTGGACCCGTGCGTGGTTCGCTAATTATTGGACGTAGAATTGACCAAAATACAATTGATGAACTTTCTCAATTAGCTCGATTGAAGCTCAAAATATATAGATTTAACGATCCGCAACTTCCGAACTCGATTGAAAGCATTCGTACAGCACTTTCTCAATCGCAAAATCTAACAGTTGAACCTTTGAGCGAAGAGACATTAGCAGGATATCTACTTATTAATGATATTGATGGTAAACCTGGGTTCATTTTGCAAGTTGATATTCCCAGAACCACCTACAAACAAGGAAAAGCAAACCTAAAATATCTGATCGTCAGTCTGATCTTCGCTGGGCTAGTATTTGATGCAGTAGTAATATTTTTGCTCGAACGTTGGATTTTGTCACGGTTGTCGCTGTTAGTTTCAGGTGTCAATCGTGTTCGTGATACCAACGATTTAGCATTGCGCTTATCAATAGACGGTCAGGATGAAATGTCTAACCTGACTGCAAATATCAATAATATGCTTGATGCTCTAGCGCATTCAGACGACCAACAAAAGCAAACCCTCGGGCAACTTGCAGACGCAAACAGCAAAATTCAAACTCTCAACAAAGAACTCAAATCTGAAAACGTTCGGATGGGTACGGAGTTGGAAATTACACGGCAATTACAACAAAAAATCTTACCTAAACCCAAAGAACTCGAACAAATTCCAGACTTGGATATCGCTGGTTTTATGGAACCGGCATCGGAAGTTGGAGGTGACTATTACGACATAATTCAAACTGATGGCAAGGTGATAATTAGCATCGGTGATGTCACTGGGCACGGATTGGAGAGCGCCATTTTGATGATCATGGTTCAAACTGCAATCCGAACATTGCTAGTATCAAATATAACTAATTATTCTTTATTTTTAAATCTGCTCAATCAAGTAATTTTTGAGAATGTGCAGCGCATGAACTCAGACAAAACTCTAACGCTAGCCTTGCTTGATTGCGATAAAGGTAAAATCACTCTTAGCGGACAACATGAAGAGATGATAGTTGTGCGTGCAGATGGTCAAGTTGAGCGGATTAACACAGTCGATTTAGGTTTTCCCATTGGTTTAGAGCCTGATATTCAAGATTTCATTGCCCAAAGAGAAGTGCAATTATTTGCAGGGGATGGGGTTGTGCTTTATACCGATGGTTTAACCGAAGCTGAGAACGAAGGGGAACAGCCGTATGGGATTGAGCGACTTTGCGATCTATTGCAGCACAATTGGCATCATACGGCCCGCTCCATTCAAGAAACCATCATCAAGGATTTACGGAATTATATAGGTAAGGAAGTTCTTCACGATGATGTGACATTACTCGTGATCAAGCAAAAATAGCCTTTGCTCCCTGCCCCCAATTCTGGGGGCTGTCTTTACATACCTCGGTTTTTTATACCGAGCGAATTATCCGCTTCCTTGTAGGGGTTTAATACCCCGACCTCTACAGGTCGCCCGTTTTGAGTTGGGGCGGCAGAAGAAGTGGGGGAAGCTTCCTCTTCAAACGTGCCTTGTCTGAATCCCCATCTCACAACCTCTTCCTTCTTCCTTCTTCCTTCTTCCTTCATTCATTGCATTTGTGCTGATGGGAAAGCACCTGGTTGTACGGCTAAGTTGAGATTCTGCCCATTGCGATACAAATCCATACGCAAAGAAGCAGTTCCAATTTGGCTATTTTCTACTGCTTTTTGTACAGAATCGGCATCTGTAACAGCTTGTCCGTTCAGCTTGTCAATCACATCTCCAGCACGTACCCCTGCTTTCGCTGCAGGTGAGTTGGGCATAACTTTAACTACTAAAACCCCTTTATCTTGATCTACATTCAAATTGCTGTTGGGGTCAGAGTTAATATTTTGTTTTAACTCGGGTGTCAACGCCAACATCTGAATTCCCAGATAAGGATGCTCTACTTTACCTGTAGCAATTAATTGACTGGAAATGCGTTGCGCTGTGTTGATGGGAATGGCAAAACCCAATCCTTGCGCTCCCTGAATTATCGCAGTATTCATCCCAATTACTTGGCCACGAGCATTTAACAAAGGCCCACCAGAGTTTCCTGGATTAATCGCTGCGTCGGTTTGGATGTACTGAACTCGCTTATCTGTAGCACCAATTAAATTACTACTGCGTCCAGTGGCGCTGACGATGCCAGTAGTGACGCTATTATCTAATCCGAGGGGATTACCGATCGCGATCGCCCATTCTCCCGGTAGCAAGGAGTCAGAATTACCCAACGCCAATGTTGGTAGATTATTCGCTTCTATCTTGATAACTGCCACATCTGTCAGTTCATCTTTACCCAAGACTCGACCTTGATAGGTGCGTCCATCCTTCAGGGTCACCTTCACCTTGTCAGCACCATCAACCACATGGGCATTGGTGAGAATCCGACCATCACCACTGATAATAAAGCCGGAACCAGTACCTCTTTGCACCCGTGTTCCTGGAGATGTTGGTAACCTAGAACCAAAGAAGCGACGGACAAATGGGTCGTTTAATTCATCTGGTATGCGACTGGTAACAGTCCGGGAAGAGTCGATTCTGACTACAGCCGGGCCGACTTTTTGCACCACCGATGTAATAAAATTAGGGTCTGTAGTAGCTGCTAATGGTGGAGCCGCGTTCACTCGGGTAACTGCTAAGTTAGATGCAGTTTTTGATACTTCTTGAGAGTTGGAAGCTAAGTAGCCACCTGCAAATGTCATTCCAGAACCTAACAACACCAGCGATAAATTAAAAGTAGCTTTTTTCCAAGATGTAGATTTAAGTTCGTTATGTTTGTCGCGTGGTTGGTTTTGCATTTGCTGTTTTATAAGATTCTCGATATACCTCCAATTTAGACAGCAGTTGTTGAGCTTTTGTTGCGCTGGTGTGACGCTGGTGTGAACATCAGGAGTTAGGGGCAGCCCCACCGACTTTGTACGCAAACCTAACCCCCTACCCCCTTCTCTGGTAGGATGCAGAAGAGCGAATGGTAGGTCTGACCCCTCAATGAGGATCGAAACAGTTCTCTCGCATACCCGACATAACGCCCACACCCTAGAAGGGTGGGGCTATCGATACGAAGCCCACCTGCGTGGGCTAAATTCTTTATTTAGCCCACGCAGGTGGGCTTTGTTTAATTAGCCACACCATTCTATTACTCTGTCAAGGACATTTTGATAAGTAAATCAACATTCCAATTTCTCTTCTTTTCTTCTTCCTTTGCGTCCTTCGCGTCTTTGCGGTTCAATCATTTACTCCTCAATTATTTATTGACAGACTACTATTAGACTGTCACATCAAAAAAGATGGGTAAGAGATTGAACCGCGTTCGCCCTTGGCGTTGCCGTTCGCGTAGCGTGCCCTTTGGGCAAGGCTAGACGCAAAGGACGCGAAGAAAGAGGCTAAGAAGAGAAATTCCAAGAAGTTTCACCCATCAAAGTTCGTGTGACAGACTTCTATGGTGACGGCGGGATTCCGGGTTTCGGAGGGGTATTACCCCTTATTCGCCAATGGCATCCTTTAAGAAGTCAGGGTTCTAAATTTTCACGTTAGCGAAGTTTGCCCGTAGGTGAAGCCGCCTTGAAACGGCTAGGGCATATGATTTATGACTACTACAAATTATACATCTGGTGGAGTGGTTTACGTCCGTATGGAATGGAAATAGCCTTTTCCACCTGCTGTTAATCTAGAAACATACACCCACAAGCAGTAGCACGCACAATGAAGAGAGAATTTTTTAATTATCCTCCAAGTGTGGAAGTCTTAAAGTTATTAACGCCGGGTTCCTTAAAACAAAACTTAGCGAAAGCGGTAAGATTATGGGTTATTTTACGTTCTATCTATGGAGATGATGTTGATGAAGTTAAGTTAGAATTAGGAGAAGAATTTACTTTTATTCAATGGCGCAATTTATTTTTTTTGGATGCAGCAAAGCAACATTCACGCGACAAAGCTCCAATTTTACATGATGAAGAATGTCGCTGCGCCACTACATTAAATGTGTGGTTGTTTACATCGAAATTGAGTGTTGAGAAAAGTAAATGGCGTTGGTCGTTCCAGAAATATTATTCTATTCAAGATGAGGAATTAGAAAATTTACTATTAACTGGAGTGATTAATAATTCTCCCAAAAATAGTAATCCAGATAACAACTCAGATGATACTAGCAACAGACAAAAATCTCACCGTTTTTCTAAGTTATTATCTGATGGTCGTTTATTTCCTGTAACAAGTCGTAATTTAAAAGACCATGATTTTCAATCATTAGTTAATCTCGGCTGGTTAAAAAAAGGGAGTAATCAGGGGAAAGGAAATCAAGATAAATATTTGAAAGTAGATAAGTTTCCTGAATTTTTCTTAGCTACTTTGGAAGCTGTTGCAATTCCATCCGAACAATTTACAAATGAAGAATTATCTGCTTTTAATAATTCATTATCACAACCAATTAATGGCGTTCAAAGATTTTTTATTCATACAGAATATATAGTTCATCCCAAGCTATATAATCGCGTAGAATTACTCCAAAATAACTTAAAAAAGATTTGGTTGAAAGATAAAATACCGTTGGTAAAATTGACATATCAAAGTGCCCAACTATTTCAAGATACTGTTGATTGTATTGTTTATCCAGTTTGTATTTACTACTACCAACGCGCACCTTATCTGTTTGCTTACGGTCAAATTCCCAAGCAAGATAAAAACAATCGTTGGAGTAAAATTGATTGGTATGATTATCGTCTTGACCGAATTCTCAAACTAGATGAATTGCAAAAAGATATAGATGATGTCAATATTCCTAAACATTTTATAGATAAATGTCAGGGTAAATATCCACCAACTCCTGATGATATTAAAGAAAAAATGTCAGCAGCTTGGGGATTTGATATCTATAAACCGCAGGAGTTACTTGTGTTGAAATTTAACCAATACTTTTATGGTAACAATATTCAGGGTACTGAACGAGATGAAATGTTTACAAAAATCTCTAGCGAACAAGTTGAAAAATTGGTAACTTATTCCACTCCAGCGGCATCAGCAGAACAAAAATATCTACTTTCCAGAATACAATCTCGTTCGGTAAATGGTATTTACTGCAAAGTCGATTATCGCGCTAATGATAACAATATCGTAATGCGTTTGCGGGCTTGGGGACCAAATGTTGAGGTGATTTTACCTTGGCATTTTCGACAACGCATGACTGAAGATGTAGAAGCTACTTACAAGCTGTATAAGTAATCGTGGGAAATAAGACTATGAAATTGAATGCAACAGAAACACCAAAATTAACTTATCGTTTTGAACAAGCTTTGGTTTACGCAAATAGACTCCACGCTAAACAAACTAGGAAGGGGGGTAATGTACCTTATATTAGTCACCTCTTGAGTGTAGCAGCGCTGGTATTAGAAGATGGTGGCGATGAAGATGAAGCTATATCAGCATTGTTACATGATGCAGTTGAAGATCAGGGAGGGAAAGCAACCCGTGAAGTAATTTCAAATATTTTTGGTGAAAAAGTCATCGAAATAGTTGATGGTTGCACCGATTCAGATACTATACCAAAACCGCCTTGGCAAGAACGCAAACAGCAATATATTGAAAAATTGCGTTGTGCTTCAGCTTCGGTTCGCAGGGTAGCGCTAGCAGATAAATTGCATAATGCGCGTTGTATTTTAAGTGATTTACATGGGGAAGGGGAAGCAACTTGGGAAAAGTTTAGAGGTGGGAAGGAAGGAACGTTATGGTATTACCGCACTCTATCAAAATTGTTTGTAGAAACTGATGCTAATTCTTGGTTGGTAGAGGAATTAAATCGAATTGTTAGTGAGTTTAAGTAGAACTGTTTGTGGTTATATCATGTCCGCTTGATTACTTATTAAACTGGAAGAACCCCACCCCGCCAAAGCTACGCTTCGTCTCCCCTCCCCTTGCTAAGGGGAGGGGATTAAGGGGTGGGGTCAATACGGTTCGGTTAAGAGCCGTGAAATAAATTACCTTCGGAACGCCAAGGGCGTACCGGCTTAAAGCTGAAACCCATTAATTAAAATGGGTTAAAAAACTTATCAGTAAGCTAAAAGCTTACTTTAGCTGTTAGCCCGTTCGCGCAGCGTCCCGAAGGGATACTTTAGTTCCGGGCGGGATTTTGGGTTTAACCGAACCGTATTGGGAGCAGTGGGGTGTAAGTTTATTTACGCCTACTTAGATAATTTCACGAAATAAAATTTTGACTTTTATGACTGATATTGCTGGCAGATTTCTCGATATCAATAATTTTCAACGTGCTTGGGAAAAGGTCGCAGGAAATCGCGGTTGTGCGGGGGTAGATGGAGAAACAATTGATAGTTTTGCTCGCAATCAAACTGTTAATATTTATCAATTACTAAGTGCTGTAGCAAGTAGTACCTATGAACCTCTACCTTGCAAGCAAGTAATTATTCCCAAAAAAAACGGCACCCAAAGAGAGTTGAAAATACCTTGTGTTAGGGACAGAATTGTACAACAAGCTTTATTAAATGTGTTGTATCCGTTAATGGAGGAGAAATTTTCACCTGTCAGTTTTGCCTATCGCCCCAATTTATCTTATATCAATGCGGTGGAGAAAATTGCTGATTGGCGAGATATGGGTTATTCATGGGTGTTAGATGCAGATATCGTCAAATTTTTTGATAATATCGACCATTACAGGTTATTAAAAGAGGTGAGGTTACATATAGATAATCCGGGATTTTTATGTTTAATAAAATCTTGGATATCGGTTGGTGTGCTGACAGAAGAAGGATTAATTTTGCCACAAAAAGGTATACCCCAAGGTGCGGTAATTTCTCCGATTTTGGCGAATATTTATTTACATGAGTTTGATGAGTTGGTGAGCGCAACTGATTTAAAACTCGTGCGTTATGCAGATGATTTTCTGATTTTATCGCATAGTAAAGAACGAATTTTGTCAGCTAAGTTAGAAATTATGCATCTGTTGGATTCAATGGGATTGACGATAAATATTGAGAAAACCCAAATTACTAGTTTTGAGCGTGGTTTTCGGTTTTTGGGTCATGGTTTTTTAGAAAATGCGATTTTCCCTGTAGATGCAAATCAAGTTAAGTTGAAGTCGGGGATAGAGGATAAACAAGCGAAAAAACAGGCTAAAAATTCTAGTAAAAAAAAAGTCCAGAAGAAACTCTCTATTATGAGAATAAAAACTTAGAAACTCTCCCTTTTCTGCAAGGAGAGGAGTTAGGAGGGTTAGGTTCGGAGAATATTACTTATTTGCATCAACCCTTTCTTGCGGAAGTAGAGACAAAATTACCTCCCAAAAGTGAAGAGGATGAAGATAATAGTCTTTTTCAAAAAAATATTTGGAATCAAGAAATGGCAGCTATTTATTTAATTGAACAAGGAACGTCAATCTATAAGGACTATCAACGTTTTATTATTCACGTTTCGGAAAAGCCCAAGCTTGAAGTTCCAATTCGTGAAGTTGAGCAAATTCTCGTTTTTGGTAATATTCAATTATCAACCCCTGTAATTAATGCTTGCTTGCAAGACAAAATAGCTGTGTTCTTTCTCAGTCAATCGGGACAATATCACGGTCATTTGTGGAGTGAAGAGTCAACTAATTTGGGTCATCAATTAATTCAAATTGAGAGACGTAATGAAGATTCATTTCAATTAAGTTTATCAAAAGCTTTTGTTTTAGGTAAGTTAATGAATTCTAAACAGCTATTAATGCGATTTAATCGTAAACGTAAATTAGAAGATGTGGAAAGGGCTATTTATGGCATTAATCAGGATATTAATGCTTTGGGATATGTAGATAATTTAGATTCATTGCGGGGTTATGAAGGGATTGCTGCTGCCAGATATTTTCCTGCTTTTGGAAAGTTAATTATTAATTCTGCTTTTAGTTTTTCTCAGAGATTTCGTCAACCTCCTATTGATGAGGTCAATTCATTATTGAGTTTTGGTTACACGCTTTTGTTTAATAATGTCTTGAGTTTTATTATTGCAGAAGGCCTTTCTCCATATATAGGTCATTTTCATTATGGTGAGAAACAGAAGCCATATTTAGCTTTCGATTTGATGGAGGAATTTCGTTCTCCCATTGTTGATAGCTTGGTGTTAAAAGTGATTAATAAGTCTTTATTTAAACCGCAGGATTTTGATTTGATTGCTAATACGGGGGGAGTATATTTAAGTCAATCTGCACGAAAAGTTTTTTTAAACCAGTTTGAAGCTCGTATGAATGAAGAAGTTTCCCATCCAGATTTAATATCTCAAACCACATACAGACACGCTATTCAGTTACAGGTTAGAAGATATAAACGTTGTTTGTTATCTGAGGTTTCCTATGAATCTTTTTTAAGGGCAGGTTAAAGCTAGAAAAGTATTGCGGTGTTTATATCTAAAATAATTGATGTTGTAGATTAATAGGAGTCATTCTGATGTGGACTAGAAAGTTGATTATTTGCGTAGCGTATGATTTTCTTGACTTTACAGTTGGACGTATTTTGTTCCCAATACCATTCCTTGGAGAAATAATAGGATGTATTATCTGTATTCAGATGTTTGGTAGAAATGAAATACTTTATGCTTTAGAGGCTATTGATGTAACTGAACAATTTGATGGATTTATTCCTATGGCTACGATAATTGCATTAAAAAATAAACCTAATTAACTCAGTTAATATCTTGCAATGTTAGTAGTTGTTGTGTATGATATTTCTAATGACAAAAGACGCACAAAATTATCAAACTTTCTGGAGGGATACGGGCGAAGAGTTCAGTTTTCTGTGTTTGAATGTTTTTTAAGTTTGGAAGAAATGCGACAACTTTTTGAGAAATCGAAAAAAATTGTTAAACCATCCGAGGACAATGTGCGATTTTATTGGATTTCCCAAGAGGCTGTTTCCAGAGTCTTGACTATTGGCAGTGAAAAACCTGCGGCGCCACCAAAGCATTACGTTATCTAGCTTTCAGGATTATTAAACAGGTTTTGTAACATGCTCATCGACGCATCTCACCAAATCGCTGAAACCCTATATTTTTCGTTGAGATGCGTCGATTCCTTACAGGGCAAGGGTTTGAATTCTGTTTTTGATTGTATTTTAGAGGATGTATATAATGTTTTTGAGACATGCGTCGATTTGGCGCCTGAAACCCTTACTGGGTAAACTCTCCTAGACGAACTCCCTACCGATGGGTTTAAATCGGATTAGTTGGAAACCGATAAGATAAATGAAGTTGTTCACGAGCTATTTCAACCCTACCGATGGGTTTAAATCGGATTAGTTGGAAACTAAAATATCCAAAAATGCTGCTACCTACAAGTGACCCTACCGATGGGTTTAAATCGGATTAGTTGGAAACTATTTGAAAGAAGCACATAAGTGCATAATTAACACCCTACCGATGGGTTTAAATCGGATTAGTTGGAAACCAAAAGAGCTTAAAATTTGTAAGGGATTCATAACCCTACCGATGGGTTTAAATCGGATTAGTTGGAAACTTCTTCAGGTTCTCTTCTCATCTTTATCTCTGTAAAACCCCTACCGATGGGTTTAAATCGGATTAGTTGGAAACGTCCCGCATGCCATTGCTGGCTTTTGTGGAATAAAAACACCCTACCGATGGGTTTAAATCGGATTAGTTGGAAACTAAATTAATTGCTGGTTTTTTGTCTGCTTCTTTGTCCCTACCGATGGGTTTAAATCGGATTAGTTGGAAACTTGAATTAGCTTGCGCAGGGGCGCAAATATTCAAAAGAACCCTACCGATGGGTTTAAATCGGATTAGTTGGAAACACCGAGTGTGCTGGTGAACGGAATCATATCAGCTAGACCCTACCGATGGGTTTAAATCGGATTAGTTGGAAACTTTAGCTTGAGCAGGTGAGCAAGTCAAAAGAACCCCTACCGATGGGTTTAAATCGGATTAGTTGGAAACTTTTTTAACTATTCTTATGGATACTTCAATACGATATTCTCCCCTACCGATGGGTTTAAATCGGATTAGTTGGAAACAAAAAATAAGCCCTCTATAAATTAGAGGGCTTTGATATTAAAATTAGTAATAATTTCTAAAAACTAATTACAAAATTTGGAGTATTTCCTCAACAGTATTCGCTAAAACCACACTGCGTAAAATCGCTTGCAATCGCTGCAAATCAGAAAATTGAGAAATTCGTGGCATTAATTCCAATCCCTGACTACCAAACTTAGCTTCTAAACTAGTCCTTATACTCAATACTATTCCCCGCGTGCTTCCCCACGTGCTTCCCCGCGTGTTTCTCCCTCACGTAATATTTCTTGATACCAGGGTGACTCGCGTAAAACTCCCATATCCCACCTCATGATGTCTTGAACTAACGCACTTTCTAATACAAAGGTAGCAAAAAAAGCCAGAACTGTCTCCAGTTGATTTAAGTCTTCATCCTGACGCAAAACTTGCAGTGCTTCCCTAATTGTAGACTCATTATCACCTCCCTTGAGAATTGGTACAAAGGGAAGTAATGATGGTAAAGGCTGTTGAAAAGCAACGTTAACATCAACTTCCCATAAATTAATCACTCGGTAATCTTGAGTTGCTACTAACCCGGCAATATTTGATGCAAAATTTGGCTTTGCTGAATTGAGGTATGAATTACCCTCACCCCCAGCCCCTCTCCCTAAGGGAGAGGGGAGCTTTTAATTCTTGTCCCCTCTCCCTTGGGGAGAGGGCTAGGGTGAGGGTAAATTTAGCAATTCATACCCGGATTCAGCAACGCCCAAAATTTGTAGGTATTTCCACATTGCTTGTTTGCAAAATATTAATTAACACAGGGTAAGTTGGTAATTCGTATTTTTCTTCTGCAAGTGCTGCATAGCAACGCATTCGACGAGGCATTTTGGAACTGTAGCGTAATTGCAGTTCGTTTAAAACGAGAAAATCTCCATATTCGGGACTGTTAGCACGAATTAATACATCGGTTTCCCTACTTATCCACTGAAATTCCCCCGATAAAATTTCGCCTGCTTTAATATTGGGAATATTTGTTACCCATTGAACCCAATTATCAGGTGCAAGACTAATTAGTTTTTTCGTACTTGTATCTGCAGGTTTTGGCATTGTTCTAGATGCACTCTTGTTCCAAAATTTATCGTAACTTTAAATCAGGGTAAAAGCTAATAATGTTTACAAAAAAATAAGCGTTTTTAATATCAAAATTACTCAAGCGGCACTTAATTTCGTATACTTAGCAATTTGATATTGTATATCATCCAAAAAAATCACATCATCAGCTATTTCCCAAAGCTGTTGACTTAACATACCTTTTTTCGCAATAACAGTGACCTCTGCCCCACGTCGTTGAAGTTCGGCGATCGCAGGAACAAAATCACCATCACCACTCAGAAGAATCACCCTATCTTGCTGTTTAACTTCTCCTAACATATCAACAACAATTTTGACATCATCACCAACAGTTTTCACAGTATTACTATCAGGTCGAGGTAAAATTGGAAGTGCAATTACTTCATAATGCAAACCTTCTAAATAATTTATAAACCGCTTCTGACCCTCAGTCATGGGAAAATGAGCACCAGTGTAATATTTAAAAGTGGTAGCAGTGGCATATTGAGAAAGTTCTATCAGCAGGGCATTATAGTCAACCTCAATTTGCAAGCGATCGAGAGCAAAACTTAAATTATTGCCGTCAATATAAACACGAGTCACTGATGTTCGAGTATTGGGAAGGATTTTAACAGGTAATTTTTGAGAATTGTTTAGATTATTTTCATATTTGGGGAAAGTTTTATTCTCTAACTTCTTTTGCAATTGAGTGATATTTCCGGCAATCACTTTTTGCTGATGCTCTAATTTATTAATTTTAGACAGATAAAGACGCTGACAAGTATTTTGAACTTTGACTTTTTTGTCCAGCTTATTTAATTCACACTCTGCATCAGAAAGTTTCGCTTGTAAGCAAGTATTATCTTTAATTAATAGAGTTAATTGCTTCTGGTTGACTATTATTTTTCTAGAGATAGCTCCCAATGTGACTATTTCTCCCAGTCCTCGCAATAAAGGTTGTTTGCTAATAGTTCCAGTCAAGAGACACACCGTCGATGCAACTATTCCGATTGGAAATGCTTGAGTAAGGTTCATTTGTACTACTCACTAATTTCTGATTTTCATACATTTAGTTTAGTGAGTTACTGGAAAACGACATTTCCATCTGTGACTAACAAGAACTCCTACTTACAGCAAATTTCAACTTTGTGAGGTACAGAAATACCCCTCCCCAACCCTCCCCTTGCCAAGGGGAGGGGGTGTACTTCATTTACTTGCAAAGTGCTGTATTGAATAAGTTAGGGTTCTGGCTGAAGGAAAGAGCATATTCCACCCATAGGTTTTAATAGGAAACAAGAAAACACAAACCCAAAACAAATGGTGAAAGTATATGGGAAATCTTCATCGAGTGATGGTTATTGCGGATGGTGATAACGCTTTTATGGCAGCACAAAATTTTAATCGCAAAATTAACTGGCATAAAATGCGGGATTATTTAGCCGACCCAAAAGAAGGGAGAGAGTTAATTGAGATGGTGATTTATCTCGGTTTACCTCCTGCAAAAGAAAGATTTGAAGAACAACGAAAAAGCAAAGAAAAATTTATCTACTGGGCAAAGAGTAATGGTTTTTTAGTCGTAGCAAAAGAAGGTAAAGCTAAAGGAGATGATTACGAGAATAATGTTGATGTTGTGATGGCAATCGATGCAATTGAGTTAGCCTTAGAAATTAAACCAGATATTGTGGTTTTGGTGACCGGAGATTCGGATTTCGCTTATTTAGCACAAAAATTGAGAAGACGAGGAATACGAGTTGAGGTAGCTTCAGTCGAACAATCTTTAGGAAGTGAGTTAAAAAACTCGGCTAATAGCGTAGTGGATTTGACTGAGGTATTTGATGAATTTGACCAACATGACACTAGCCAAAATTACCACCGTATTGGTAGTTCTAATGTCTTTGATTGATGAATGCGTAATTATGAAATAAACAAAAAACAAAAGGAGTTATTCATGGGGACATTGAATGGCAAATTAATTAATCAAGAACTAAGCAATTTTGATGAACTTACACAAAAGACTGAGAGAATCAATCAACGTTTTGAGCATTTAGAATCTCAGGTTACTGCTATTAGCAAACAAGACTATACGCAATATTTCCAAAAGGTAAGCGAGGAAGTTAATAGTAACAAATCCTATCTACAAAAGATGGAGCAAAAAATTGGCTTTTTGGAGGATGTGACATCGAGACAAGCTAAACAGTTATTTTTGCTCAAGATAAGCACTGTCATCGGTTTGATAGGTTTGTGGTTTATATTTGGCATGAATAATCAACCCGAACATCACAAAATTCAGCATCAGAAAAAAGTGAAATCTCTGGAATTCATTCAACCAGAATCTAGAAATGGGTTGTTCATAGATATTTAAATCACCATCAGGTTAATAATTAGAACAAAGTGAGGAAATAAGATGAGAGCAATTGTTAACGGTAAATTGGTTGATTTACCACAAGGTGCAACTGTTGAAGAGTTAAGAAAAAAATTACCAGAAATTGGTCAAGATGATGTGATGGAAGAAGGTTTTGCTGGTACACGTCCTCTCAAAAATAACGAAGCACTGAAAGAAGGTTCAAAGGTTTGGACTGTACCCAAAATTGTCAAAGGGTAGTGGAATTTTAGATTTTGGATTATCCAATTGTCTAGTTAAAAATTTGGAATTATCAAGGTTAATCATGGCAGTTACAATCAGTCAAGAAAAATCAGGAATTAAACCAAGTCAGCGAATTCTAGAAGAACTCAAACTGTTAGAAAAAGTTGCCAAAAATGTAATTGTTGGTAGCAAAACTGTAGGCAATATCAAATATACTGCTGTTCTGATTAAAGGAATGCCTTTATCTTCCAAAAAGTTTACAGTTTCTAACACAGATGTTTTGTTTTTATTACCATCCGATTATCCTCGACTTCCTCCCATTGGCTGCTATCTAAATTACCCGTGGAATACTCTAGGAGAAGGAGACCATCACTTTACCAGACAAAGTTACTACGGTGCGCCATTTCTGAGTGAAGAAGGATGGTATTGGTACTGCGTCGGATTGGGAGGAGGATTTAACCATGATGTTTGGTTAAATTCTTGGAGACCTAGTAACAATTCTGAAAATGGCCACAATCTTGCGACTTTGTTTATAACAGCACGTCATGCGATTAATAGTGATGATTGATTGATAGTTGATAGTTGTTAGTTGTTAGTAGTTAGTTGTTAGTTGTTAGTTGTTATAAATTAGGAGTGATAAATTAATAACAACCAACAAATAACAACCAACAACCAACAAATAACAACCAACAAATAACAAATAACAATGAACAAACCCTCTACAATCTCTCTACATATACCACCAAAAATGTGGTCTGAATTTCAGAAATCTATGCTTAAGTCTCGGATGTTTAATGAAGAAGTGATTGGTTTTTTATTTTGTCAGCGACATCAAGTTTCAAAACACAAAATTCGATATATTCCTAAAAGTTGGGTTGTTCCGGCTTCTGACTGCTATGAACATCAATCTGCCAGTGGCTTGGTATTAAAACAGCATTTTCATTCCTATCTGCTAGAAAATCATCTTCAACCAGGTTTAGATATAGTTCACATTCATACTCATGCTGGTCGAGCTATACCTGATTTTTCCTATGTTGATGACCGCTATGAGTCAGAATATGCACAGTTTATTGCATCCAGTTTTCCTAAAAAACCTCGGTTGATTTCGGGTGTATTTGACGAGAATTTACAATCTGGTCAATTTCGGATTTGGGATAGAAAAGGAGAGAAGTTTGAGTATGTTAATTTCTGTAATTCATTATTTGAAGTCTCTAATTCTCAAGATGTGATGAACAACACAGATTTGATGTTTTCTCGACAAAAAATTTTTGGTTCAGCTAATCAAAAGGTTCTTAATCAGCTAAAAGTAGCATTAATTGGTTGTGGTGGTATTGGTTCAATTTTTGCTGAATTATTGGGACGTTTGGGTGTGACTAATTGGGTATTAATTGACCCCGATAAATTGGAGACGGTTAACCTCAATCGGATGCCCGGTGCTACACAAGAAATGGTAGAGCAACAATGGCATAAAGTCCATTATGTCAAGCATCTTATTAAGAAAATTTACAGTGAGGGTTCCTGTGTTAAAACAATAGAAACCACAGTTGAAAGTGAATTAGCCAAGCAAGAAATAGCAACTTGTGATTTAATTGTGGTGGCGACAGACAATCATCTTTCTCGAAAAACTGCTCAAGAATTAGCGTTGCAATATATGCGTCCTTTGGTGTGTTTGGGGACTCATATAGACGTGAAACCAGATAATAAACCGCGAATGTATTGCAGAATTACCGTTCCTCCTCTGGGGGGTGGTTGGTGTTTAATGTGCGGTAATATTATTAATTTGCAACGTGCTGCTTTAGAGTCTGCACCATTCGAGATTAATCAAATGGCTGCGGGTGCGGGTTATTTAGAAGGTGTAAATGACCCGGCGGTATTTTGGTTAAATAGTATTTGTGCAAGTACAGGTGTTGGTGTGATTCACGGGATAGTGAGTGGTTTTTTGAATGTAGATTCCGGGATTGATTGGATTTATGAGTTTCCCAGTAGTGATTGGCGTAAGACTAATACTGAGTATTTGCAGACTGATGATTGTTACTTTTGTGGGATGAAGAGTTTGGAAGAAGTTGTTGAGAATTCTGATTTTGAGAATTCTGATTTTATCATCTGGCGAAAGAGAGGATCTTAATTTTGCATAAATAGTCAACGAGTCAGGCAGGGACTATTGTTAAGCCCTGAAATAAATTATCCCTTCGGGACGCTGCGCGAACGGGCTGAAAGCTTAAACCCGTTAAAACGGGTTAAAAGCCTTAGATAGTAAGCTTTAGCTTACTTCAGCTTTCAGCCAGAAATTTATTTCTTGGCTTAATATCCTGTTAACTTATACCGTTTCTTTGTGAAGCTGCATATATTACCCCCCGGCTACGCCGTCCCCCCTTGGCAAGGGGGGACTACAGGGGGGTCTTGATTATGTGCATCTTCATACAGAATTGGTATTAGTGCCATTCGACTATAAGTCCCTGTCTAATAGCTAAAGTCCTCTAAAAGAGGACTGGGAAGTATTTCTGGAAAAGTCTATTTCCACTGCTGTGATAAATTGCAGTATAGATAGCATTCAACTGAAAATCCCGAGCAATTAACTCTTCAAATATCTAGGATAAAGTTATGAAATTTAGAAATTCCAAAGGCAACCTCGCTGTAATTGCAATCATGACGTTGTTTTGTTTAAGCGTTTTTAGTTATGGAGTATATGCGAGCTATTTTGGATTGCAATTGTTTCAGCAAGGTGCTTTCAATTTTATTATTGGTTTATTTTTTTTGGGTTGTATTGGCATACCTAGTATTTATTGGGTAGTTACAACTGCTTACAGATATTTTGCCGCTGTACCTACTTGTATTAACCAAAGAAAAATTAGAATAATTAATCCACTTTTACTACATGAAAAAGACCTGTATTCTGAAACTGAAATATGGTTAGGCACGTCAGTTAAGGAGCTAGCTCAAGCAGAAGGGTTACCCAGAACTCCATTAGTAGGAATTGAATGGTCTGATGATAATCCTAATGCTTACGCTGTAGGTGCCACACGTTCTCATGCGATGGTGGTTGCCACTAGTGGTTTAATCAACCAATTAAATCAAAGACAAGTTGCTGCTGTGATGGCACATGAACTAGGGCATATTGCAAACTTAGATACAATGGCAAAAACCTTACTTTCAGCAGTTTTGGATGGTGTGATGTTAATACTTTTTAAGCCAATGTTGCTGATTGTATGGTACTTCGGAAGATTTGCAGCTTTATTAATGCTAATTGCAGGTTTAATCTACGGTATTATGGGTAATTGGCAATATGCAACAGCTTTTCTTGTGGGTGTATTAGTTTGGATTATTTTAATGATGTTGCCGACAATCACAAAATTTCTAGTTACATTATTGACCTTCTGGCATAGTCGTTGGCGAGAATATCATGCTGATGCAGTTGCTGCAAGATTAACTAGTGTTGATGATATCGCATCAGCCTTGGCAATTCTTGACCGTTTACCTTTTCAGCCACCCAGAAAAAATCAAGAACAAATGGCTACTTTATGGATTAGGGTTGCCATGAAAGAAGAATTAGGAACTTTTCACTGGTTAAAACATACACATCCACCTATTCATAAAAGAATTGAGGCTTTGAGACGTGGACTTTATTTGAGATAATGTTTAGAAAAACGCGATATCGCAAGCGGCCCTGGAAGCGATCGCAGTTTATCCTTTGTCGCATCTTA
The DNA here is from genome assembly GCA_019359595.1 of Cyanomargarita calcarea GSE-NOS-MK-12-04C. Classification (GTDB taxonomy): domain Bacteria; phylum Cyanobacteriota; class Cyanobacteriia; order Cyanobacteriales; family Nostocaceae; genus Cyanomargarita; species Cyanomargarita calcarea. Next base: position 136,527 of record JAHHGZ010000009.1, on the reverse strand, counting down.
CACCAATTTTTATATGAAGATGCATACAAAAACCCCACCGCCTGCGGCACCTCCCCTTGCAAAGGGGAGGTTTGGAGGAAGGGGAGGTTTGGAGGGGTAAAAATTATATGTAGCTTCACAGCAAATTGGTATTACACCAATAAAAATTGGTGTAATTTCTTTTTTGTATTCTTTAAGTAAAAAAACTTTTGTTTTCATTAAGTATTAATTCTTACTGCTAAAATACTAGTAATTGTCACGTATGATATTCCTGGTGATAAAAAGAGTACGCCTGTTATCTAACTCTACAGTACCGCGAAAGTATTACGTTATCTAGGTTTTAGGATAATTAAGGAGGTTTTGTAACATGGTCATCGACACCACTCAACAAATCGCTAAAACCCTATATTTTTCGTTGACTGGTGTCGATTGCTTACTGCGTAAGGGTTTGAGGTGTGTGTCTTGCGCAATTTTGCACAACATATATAATGTTTTTCAGAGTGGTGTCGATTTGGCGGCTGAAACCCTTACTGGGTAAAGGCTCCTAGACGAACTCCCTACCGATTGGGTTAAATCGGATTAGTTGGAAACTCATAAACTTCCTCTGACTCATTTTGTCGTTGTGTTCCCTACCGATTGGGTTAAATCGGATTAGTTGGAAACGATACGGAATACCTGCCCGTTCTTCATTTCCACCCACCCTACCGATTGGGTTAAATCGGATTAGTTGGAAACAAAAAAAGCAGTCTTTAACATTTCAAATCCGTGACTTTCCCCTACCGATTGGGTTAAATCGGATTAGTTGGAAACACAAAATCTTGATAGCAGAACCAAGTGCATCTGCACGTCCCTACCGATTGGGTTAAATCGGATTAGTTGGAAACCGTTTCCATTCTGTCTGAAGTATTGAATGGGTTTTATAACCCTACCGATTGGGTTAAATCGGATTAGTTGGAAACGCTTCATACCCACAACCCGTAAGTTGTGAATATTTTGTCCCTACCGATTGGGTTAAATCGGATTAGTTGGAAACCATAAGCGGCAAGACCAACAGCGATAGATGTATCTAAATCTAAAGGTTGAACCGGAACAAGTTGACAAGCGCGATTGGAAGATACGAACGGCGAGCGGCAGTATTATCCCAGCAGCGCGGGGTAATGTTTATCCCTGGCTAGGCATTTAGGTCTAACACATATAATAATGTATGGTCGGTAGTGCATCTCCCCAGAAAAATGACAAGATTTCCGTATGACAGCTTCGCCAAGGACTATTTCAAAGAATTATTATCACCGTTAGGGTCAGTAGAAACAAGTAAAGATGTCGCTGGAGAAAAACGCGAGATTGATGTTTACTTCGCGCCCAATGCTGACCCTCAAATTGATAAATCTTCCTTGGGTTTACTAGGAAGATTTGCTGAAACAAAAGCATTGATTGAGCCTTACCGTAATCCACCAACAAAATCGGAAGTTCGCAGTTGTTCAACTAAGTTATTTGATACTTGCGCGCGCTTTGAACGTGAGGCGAAACGTAATGATACTTTGATAGATGAAGATTCTTTACCTCGGTTATGGATTCTCTCACCCACAGCTAGTAAAGATTTTTTAGAAGGATTTGGAGGCGAATTAGACGAAAGTAAATGGGGAAGTGGTATTTATTTCTTTGATAAATCTTGGCGCGGGGCTATAGTCGTAATTCACCAATTACCAGTAACACCAGAAACGCTTTGGTTAAGATTATTGGGTAAGGGCAAAGTACAACAACGGGCGATTGAGGAAGTACAGGCGTTGGATATTAACAATCCTTTACGCAGCAAAGCCATAGATTTGTTGGCAAACTTGAAAACTACTTTAGAATTGAATCAGGGTTTAGATGTAGAAGATAGGGACTTGGTTATGCAGTTATCGCCGATTTATGAACAACGTTTGGCAGAGGCCATACAGCAAGGTAGACAAGAAGGTAGACAAGAAGGTAGGCAAGAAGGTAGGCAAGAAGGAGAAATAAATGAACGTCGCGCGATTATTGAAAACTTACTTCGAGTTCGTTTCGGTAGTGAAGAAGCACAACTAACAGCAATTATTGAACCTTTATTAGCATTACCAGCGTCCGAATTTAGCTCTTTACTGCTACAATTATCAAATCTATCTAGGGAAGATTTATTGACCAGGTTTATTCAACAGTAGATGAAAAGATATCAATTTTGATAGATTTGTTTGAGAAAAATATTGGCTATACATATATATATAGATGTGATGGCCGACAGAATATTGATTTGACGTTTGAACCTGTTCCTCGTGCCGGTAAAAGATTTCTTTTACGCCGCCAAGTTCGTTCAATATTGTTGGTGGCGATACCACTTTGTGGTAGACATACGGGCATCGCCCAAGTTCAGACACTGGTAGTTCCCACCCAGACAATAGAAGAGGAACTCAAGCGTTCCCTCAAAAATACAGATAATACTGGAAAACAATCTTGTTTCTACCTTGTGACACTGTGGGAAATTTGTCATTGTCTGCTGTTGGTCAGACATAAGACTTGACGGACGGGAGCCTCACTAGTTCTCAATTTCCAACTCGCTCACTTCATACGAACGATGAAAATTTTGGACTACTTCCAATCTCTGGACAAACTTCTTGAAATCCAATCAAAATTGTGCTAAGGGAAAAAGATTAATTCGAGGCAAAAATTAAATTTATCATTTCCGCAATGTCCCAAAAGAAAACAGAAAATTAATAGGGATTATTATTTATATCGTCATGCTGTTCGTCGTAGTGGTGTAAAATCAATTTTCCCTGCTTGCAAACACAACTAACTCGAATACTTTTAGTTACCCGAAAATGGTCAATATTTCCCTTATTACTATACTTATCATACTGTATTCCTCCATGTTGCCTAAGAATGGCAGTATCACCCTTAGACTCATCCAGTAAACGTGTAACTGTGGCTAGAGTCTCTTGTAATTTTACTCGTTTGTGTTTTTCTCTAGCTTTATTGTAATCAGCCCTAAAAGTATCTTGATATTCTAATCTAGAGAAAGGGATTAAATCATTGGAAAGTAAATCGTCTTTACACTGATTCCAAATTAGCTGTCCCCAGGTGCTACAACGGGGGGAACCCCCGCAACGCACTGGCTCCCCCACAAGAGTTTAAAAATTAAGCACTGTACCTCATTTACCTCTAAAATGCTGTTTTTCCCCCTATTTACCAAACTTGCTTCCATTCTGCCTGAGAAGAAAGCCATTTAATCAGCAATTCGGCTTCAGTGCATCCCTTGGGAAAAATAGTAATTAATTCTAAGTATTGGTCATTTTTCAAAGGATACATTCGATGCCAAAGTCTACCAATCTGCGTTGGATCGGGCGATTTCCTTGTATCCTTGAGTCTGCCAGTCAAGGATGTACGATAAATAGAAGGTCTACTAGAAAATGCATTTGTTGGTTTTGTCGGTCTTTGAACTGCTGAAGGTAAACTTTGGTTTTGTGCTTTCTTTTGTTGATTATGATAATTGCCCTTTTCAGGTTGCTGATTTCCTCCTTGTCTGGAAGAATGTAGCCAGTGAATTACCTTGGAATCTCCTGTATTTTTAGCAATTCTTCCCCATACTTGTACATTTTCTTGATGCCATGCTTCCCGCCATTGTGTTTCCTGTGTTGCTTGATTTTGCTTTGGAGCAGGTCTGGGCATTGGTCTATTTAGTTGTGGCTGATTGGGGTTAGTTTGGCTGGATGGGGTAGTGGTAGTGAGTGATTTAGTGGTTATAGGTTGTTTCACCTCAAAACCTCTTTTTAGCATCCATTTTTTAGCTGCCTTGAGTGTTTCTTCAATTAACGTTTTTGCATCATTTAAACTTATAACTGAATTCCAATTATTGTCAGCCCAATCCCAATGACAACCAATTATATGCTTAGTGTATGCTGGGTAAAATATTCGATGATCAGCACGTCGCCAAGATTTACCAAATCCACCGAGTAGCATTGCAAACTGAGTTAACTTTTCTAATAATTTTTGCAAGTAAGGACGATGTTCAGAATTTTCTAGCTTCCCTAATAGTAACCAAATTAAGTTACCACTGACATCATAAACATCACTTTGATTAACAAAATCTAAACCTAGGCTATCTTGGTGAAATGCCATTCCCAATAAGCCCACCTCTTCTTTTCCTGAGCGAATACCCCCAAATAATTCATCGACAATATCTTCAGCTTGTTTTTGATTCAAACCGCCAAATATTCGCAGTGCATGACCTCGTAATGCTGCTCTAAAAATATTTGGTCTAAATTCTGATTTCTTATTAATAAGTTTAGATGATGCACCTATTCCATGCAGTTTGACTTGGTAAAGAACGTCTCCTGTAATCTTATCTGCTAGTCCATATCCACAGCTAACTCTGCACCCGATACCGAAACCTAAAGCCTTTTCCCAAATATTCCAAATCTCATTCCAGTTAATTTCTTTTAATTCAGAGGAAATGCCAAACTTGATATTTGGTTTGTACAAGGAAATTAAAGTAAAAGCACTTTCATTTTTTGGCCTATTAATCGTATCGATTGCTTGAACTTGCCATTTTTGTTGCGGATGCACAATATCTAAGAGATTTTCCTGCCATTTATCAACTGGATAACCACCATGAAAACGGAGGATACCGGGTTGAGAATCACCATCCTTTAGTTTTGCACCACAATAGCGATCGCAAGTCCCTTGAGGAATTCTCCCTGCTTTTTCTTCTCGTTGACAAGCTTCTCTAAAAGCTCCTTTCATACTGCTACCGGGATAAAATGGTAAACCAGATGCAGCAATTAACGGACGGATAACCCCGTCATCTTTACCACCATTAGTAACAAAACGCCAAGATATTTTATATATATTGACTTGAAACTGGCTTCTCTCTTCGGGTAGGTTTTCATTTAATAAGGGATTACGAGGATTTTCTATCCCTGATTGAACTTCTAACCACTGATTCACCCAACGCACAGAATATTGTTCTGCTGTTTTTAAGCCTTCTTCTTTGGCAATCTCCTCCAAATCTCTTGGTTTATAAATTCGATGTAACTGGCTGCGTCCTTCTATTTGCGCTCGATACATTAGTGGTACGTCGTTTTTGTCAGGCATAGTAATTATTTTTTTGCATCGTTTTTATATCGTTGCGTCCACCACACCATGCAATCGCAGAGTTGGGTTAAAACAGCTAGTGCAATTTGTTGGTCTTCACGTGGTAACTTCCATAATTCATCTGCCATTGCCGCAACTTTGCTATGTTTAGGTAACTTCACCTCTGTTTTTTCCAAAATTTCGGCTAAGACATCCCATGTGGCTTTCCAATATTTAGCCAAAGCTGATGACTCATCATGACGTTTTGCCTCACCCCAAAATCGTTCTAACCCGTAAACGACTGTTTCACGCATTTTATATGATTCTTTAAAAGCTTGTTTGCTAGCTTCTTTAATTCCCTTATCTCCTTCCAGAGCATTTTTGACTAATTGCCTTGCTTTTTCATCTAAAGCGTATGGTTTCCAGGACATAATTCGTACTCCTCTGATGCTAATTTGACATGACAACGACCAAACCCAATCGATTCCAAACCACCAAAATAAAGGTCTTGGAATGTTTTACTCATAAATGGATGCCAACCAGCCTCTTTAATAGCAATAGGAAATATCAAAATGCTACTTTCTGGTAAAGCCTCAACCCCAAAGAAATTTTCTACTTTTTTGACATCGTTTTCTAGCTTAGTACGAGTTTGGCGGTAAAGTGCCATGTCGTGAATAATACCGATTTCACTATCATCAACCACGACTAAGTTATCCAGTTCAACCCCATCGGGAACCCAATTAGATAGCTGTGGATTTGAGGTCAAGTCATCCAAAAAGCCTAAATTGAAGAAGAGAAATTTGCGATCGCGTTTGAGTTTTGCATTTCCAACTTGGGGTAGCGGTGCAAGTTTCGTTTGACCGTTCTCTGTAACTGTTGGTTTTCCTGTAATTTGCTGGTAGCGTTTGAGCAATCTCCTACACGTTACCCAAACAATCGGTTGACCGGGACAAAATACCGGAAGCCATACCAAAGAAGCATATTCAAACTTTACTAATGCTTCGGTAGTTTTGTTTTCCTCTCCCGGTGTGGCTTCATGACCATACCAATCATTTTCGCTTCCCTTGGAATGCGATCGCATGTCGGTCCTAAATCTACCTCGAATCGAACTACCGGGAATTATCCCTGTTTGGGTAAATTGATCCCGAAAAATTAAGTTCAAATTACCCGTTTCCTCCCCCGCACTTGCACCAATATGCAGAGGTGCTAAGGTTTCAATAATGCCGTAAGCTTTGTGATACATTTATATACTCCAGATAAATTTTTGACCTAACTCCCGTACTAGTACTCCACCATAGCGAGTGCGGTGGAGTACTAATAGTTCATGCAAAAAGTTTTGAGGGGTTGGTTGGGTGTTGAAAACCTTGTAGAAGGCCGAAATTTTGCGTCTCTACATCCATCAAAATTAATGACATGGACTACTACTAGTCCATGTCATTAGTTCTGAGGGGTTGGTTGGGTGTTGAAAACCTTGTAGAAGGCCGAAATTTTGCGTCTCTACATCCATCAAAATTAATGACATGGACTACTACCCCCTTCCCTGCTCCCGCAAGATTCCCAAGGGTGGGAATTAAGCATTTTCCCGATGGGGGGAGAGGTTTGAAAAGGGGTCAACAGCACTCGGTAAAGGTAGTGCTAACCCACATCCCCAACGTTTGAGTGAAGGTCCTTCTTGGGGGAACCAATTGACATCCCAATCTTGCCAAGGTTGATTTATTGGTTCTTCCAATACGTAAACAGTACCCGCAGGAACCGCATAGCGTCCCCTAGACATTAACTTAGTTTCACCCTTCCCCCCCAAGCGGTAACGAAAGGGTATAGGACGGTCTGTGAAAAGTGCTTCTAATTTCCAAACATTTTTTTCTTGCTTTTCTGGTTCTGCTTGTTCGTAGAAAGTCTCATCCCGCTTTTTCAATTCAACCGGTTCTCGCTTAGATAAACGATTAGAACCCCAAACCCCAGGTGTAATTAAGGCAAAAGTATTACCTACGGGTACTTGCAAAAAAATGTGAAGTGTGCTGCGAATAGGTTCGCATCGCACATCAACCATATGTCCCTCACCTCCAAAGCGATACCAACCGGGGTCAAGTTTGGTGTTGGAGAGATAAACTAAACAAGTACCAGTTTTCATTTGCACTGAGTTTTCTAAAAACAAGCTACCTTGTTCTTGATGATTTCTGATTGTATGTCGTTCATCAAGTTCGAGACGTGGATGCAAGTGGGCTAAAAACCTCCAAGGATTTTTCTTTACTTCCTTGGGTTCCATCCACTGATTCATAGCTAACCAAGTATTACTCTCATACTTATCAGTTGGAGTTTCACCTTCTTGATTTAGCCATACCTTCTTTTCCCGTTTCCAGCTTAGTTTATCTACGATTTTTCCATCTTTTACTAGATAGTTCCGGGGAGTTGGTACGTAAAAGTTCTGTTCATCTGACATTACCTCATCTACATTCCCCCAAAATGGCCCCGCTAACATCGCCACAGCTATCTCTATACCCGTATCATCGGAGGAAGAATTAGATTCATCATCTGTATCTCTAACTCTCTTACCGAAAGCATGACGGGATTCTAAGACTGCGATATCACTATATATATGCGTCCAGTTTTGTTTTCCCTCGCGATCGCGATAATTCGACAGCAAATCAGCCTCTAAAAGCCACCAAGGACACACCCATTCTAAGTAATTACCGTTATTAAATAAGATCCGAAAAGCAATGCGATCGCGTCCGTTATTTTTTGCTGATTTTTCAGCCTCCCGACAATGTTGCAGTACATCACGTTGTGGAATATCAGGAAAAGCCCAAACAAAACCAACGCTGACAGTAATTTTCTTTTTTTCCTCTGACTTGACTTTGCCCTCATTCCAAGTCTCAGTTTTAAACCTAGAGAAAAATTTTACACAATCTGCTGCATTTATCTTGTTATAAAATACACCTAAAAAATCATCACCTCCGGCATAAACAACACGGAAATTGTCAATAGACTTAGTTTTGGGTAATTGTTTAAAGTAATCACCCCATTCCCTCATCTCTGTACTAAATTTTGTAATTTCCTCAGCTTCTTTATCAGTATTTGCAAAACTTTTTAGGTATTCACCAGCTTTATCCCCATCTCCCTGAAACCAACCAGTACAGAATTTTTCTTGTTGTGTTTCTTTACTAGTGCGCTTATTCTTATTAAGTCTGCTTAAGTCGGTAAATCTAGTAGGATTTAAGTCATCTGATAGCTGATTTATTTGTTGAGCAAGATTTTTAAGAACTATCCCATTATTTCCAAAAACTTGTTTGAGTCGTTCAGTTAATTTATCAGCAATTGCATTATGGGTAATCAATCGCTTGATTAGCTCTGGAACGCTCAATTCTTCTTCAGGATCGATAAAAGATTTCCCATACTCTTTGCTCCGTTCGCTCATTTCTCCATCAGGAACCTTTAACCCGACTGACTTGATAAACGATTCTCCTAGTTTCTCGCTGAGTGCTTCGTAGAAAACTCTGACATCTTTCTTTTCTTGCTGGTAATCATAGTTGCGAGGATCGGAAATTTGACCCAGTTTCGGATATGCGATCGCATCTGCACCAGAAAGAGTAGAACTCTCCCCCTGCCAGTTTATCCCAGTCCAATCACGCCAGCGTTTTTTCTCATTCAATTTTTCCCTAACATCACTTATAGACTGACCAATTTCCCCTTGAACCCAGAAAAATTCCCATGCATATTTTGTCCACAAGCCCCAACTTCTTTTCCAGGCTTTGTAATCACCTGTAACATTATCCTCAACCCATTGACGGCAAGTTTCCGTGACACATTTCCAAGCTATTAATAGCGCTGACTTGGCATTTTCTTCTGGAAAATCACCCTGGATAATAATTTGATTGGGCATTCCTTGAGTGATATTTGGTAAAGCTGGAGAAACGACTTCACAACCATGCTTTTGAGCCGCACTACAAATCACCCAAGATAAGTAAGAAAGTAAATAGGAACTCCCATACAAATCTCGCAACTTCCGTGATTTCTCAATAAACCCTTGCACGGGAGCAAAGGTAATAACTGTGTAAATTTTGTTCGTCATAGTACCTGAAAATTCATTATCTTTCGGCTCCCTTACTATGCTGAATTTTTACTTTATTTCGTTAATTTTTAGAATCTCTGTAAAGCGATAATTCCTGTAAAAATGGTTGACACTCCCATTTATCCGCCAAATTCGCAGCCGAAAAAGTTAGTAAGATTTTAACTAACTAGTGTGAAATGTTACACTTAATTTAAGATAGTCCTTTTTTTACATAAAAGCATCTGCTTAGGATTAATTTAAGATTTCATATTTCTTGAAGATTTCCTTAAGATTTTGTCAAATGAATCAAAACCTCAGCTAATGCTTGCACCATCGGACGAGTTGATAAATTTTCTCCTCGCTTCAAACTATGCACGCTACCTGTGAGTAACGGCTTTTTTTCGAGTAATTCGCTTGTATTTTCTTGCCATTTATTAGCAAACAAAACTTCATCTTCCACAGCATCCAACTGACTGTGAATTTTTGCAACGATTTTGAGATTTAATTTTTGACAAAATTTCTCCCACTCTGCAAATTTATTTACATCTCCTGACAAAATAACTGCATGGGTTGCTGGTTGCATAATTATCTCGTTTTCGTCTGTAATTTTACCGCCAACATCAATAATATTTATTAACTGGTTCGCACTTTTGACCCATTTAGCCGCTTCAATAGCGAACTCTGCGGTAACATCTCCTTTATTGTTACGTTTGCAGTATGCAGCTACTGGCTCATTCTTTTCATAAGCTTCCTGATGCCAAGACCCTTCCCCATCGGGACAAGCTGTGATTACATAGGGATAAGGTGCGCCTAAATTACCCAAAATCGCTCTTTTCAACCCATCCCGCAAACAGGACTTTCCTGACTGTGGTGGTCCGCACAAGACTACTTTAATAAGCGATCGCTCTTTTTGAGATTCTTTGGTTTCAATCAAATCTCCCACTTTATATTCTGCGGAACCGTGTGCAGAGGTGACTACATAGGTTTTGTGTCTGATAGCACCATCTGCTGTACTGATTTTACTGCCTAGTTTGGGGTCGAGGACTGCGACTGCCTCGTATAAATGCACCAGTTTGTGAGAGAGAACATAAGCAACGGGAATAGATTGAGGCCCGTCAATTAAAATACGCTTTCCTCCCGCAATTTCCCCTGAATCAATCATTTGGTTTAATAGTTCGAGGGCCTCTTTAGCGATGCGATTGCCTTGTGCAGGAACATTACGATTAAACCCAACATGCAATACCTCACCTTTTAGCGTCATCTGGTAGCTGTACATATTCTGCATTTGGTTTTATTTCTCTAACAACTGCTTTACTATCACATGCGGATGGAATAGGCGTATTCCAGTTTGATTATTAGCTGCTCCCTTGCCGACTTTTTCAAAGAATCGGGAATCTGACCCTCACGAACAAAAGTAACAATCATCACTTGACAAATACACAGCATTAGTCTTATGCCGTTTCTTTGTGAAGCTGCATATATTACCCCCCGGCTACGCCGTCCCCCCTTGCCAAGGGGGGACTACAGGGGGGTCTTGATTATGTGCATCTTCATACAGCATTAGTCTTATACCAATCACTACCGGTAAACTCGTAAATCCAATCCCGGCATCTACATTATTATCGGCTGCTACGCCTTAAGCGCACCCCCTTAACAGTTACTAACTTATTTCTATATTCTGGTTGAATTAATTCTAGAGACTTCGCTTTTTTCTGAGGCTGACTATTTTGATATTTGGGTTGATTATTCATCCCAAACATAAACCACAAACCGACCAAACCTATAACACTGCTTATCTTGAGAAATAACATATTTATTTCAGGAATTAAAGACATTAGAATTACCTATCTCGCTTCTTTCTGGTCGGCTAAATAATCCCGCACTTTATGCGAGTTTATTTTGTAATTAAAATTTTTGTGCTGTCATAAAAGCGTTGTCGAGATTTACGGTAAACTTTCACAATTTGTTTTGGGTTTGTGTTTTCTTACTTTTAATTAAAACCTATGGGTGGAATAGGCCTTTTCCTTCAGATATAACAGTCTCAAATCTTAAGTGAAAATTAAAATCCCCGACTTCTTAAAGGATACCGTTGGCGAATAAGGGGTAATACCCCCTAAAAATATCATCGGTTTCGGTGGGTGTGGTATTTTGTCACAAGGGTAAGCAAGGGTGCGGCATTCTGATTTGCTCTCGCACACAAGACAATTTAGATCAAAACAAACATCTAATATCACAGCAAACTCAGGCACCGAAAACTGAATATTTAATTTATTTTTGCAGCATGGTCTTAGTATCGTTCGTATTAATGGTAGTAGAGATTAGCTTATACTTAAGAATGATTCTCCTTGTGTGGTATACTTAGCGACACTGCCACAACAATGTTATGAGTTTATGGACGAGCTAAATCTCCACTTACAATCACTCATTCAAGAACTTTGTAGCTATCTACCATCTAGCCCACAGCATCGTAAAACCCTCAATTGTTTGCTCCGAGTTATCCTAAAATCTGGGCGCCTTTGGAGACCACCAGCAGGAGATAGTTATGAACATACTCTTTATGAAGAAGCTTTACATAAAACTATGGTTAAAATAACTAAAACACTTTGCGAGAAATATAATCCAAATCTAGGTTCATTCTTGGCTTGGTTTAATAAATGCCTTGAGAATCAGTATAGAGATGAAATTCGCGCGACTCAACGCGAGCGCTCTTATAGACAACCAGTGTGGCAAAGTGATGAGCTTGATATCGACCCTTTAGATAAAGTAATTTCTCCAGTAGATGCGACTTTACTTCTACAAACTTGGGAATCATTTGTGCAATGGGTGACAAATGACCCTGATAATATTCTTAGAAGCTGTCATATAGCAAATAACCCCACAGCAAACTGTCAATTGCTGGCTCATTTGAGAATTGTTGGTGGTTTTGAATGGCAGCAAATCGCTGCCGAAGTTGGTTCCTCGCGTGGCGCCGTTACATCCCATTGGTGCAGAAAATGTGAATTTTATATGCGGCAGTGGTTAGATACAAATCAAAGGCTGTTTGGAGAAGATAGCTATGACCGATAAGCTAGATGTTTTACTCGAACTGGCTATACCCTTGCCAATTCCAGTATCGTTTCGCCGACAAGCTGAAACATATGCGTTGCAGTACTTCACACAAGATGTTCGAGAAAGAGTTTATTTTAATACCCTAGCCGTGCTTGTTGCCAATGAATATTTTCGTATGTTAGGTTTCGAGACTAATCTTGCCAAACCAGAAAGATGGAATGCTGCGAATCGGCTGTGGAGCGAAGCAAACGAGATAGAATTATCTGGGTTGGGGTGTTTAGAATGTTGTGTAATTAAGCTTGAGCAATTTTCAATTGTTTTACCACAGGAAAGTTTGAGCGGGAACCTAGGTTATTTATTTGTAGAAATCAACAGTCAAAATACAGCAACACTGCTTGGTTTTCTGCCTGTTTCTCACATCGAAACCACAGATTCAGAAGTGTTGCTCACTGATTTGCTATCTATGGATGATATGATTGACTACTTGGTGCCACAGGAAGAATCTTCGTTTACTCAGATAGTCGAGACAAATAACTTGACACAAGAATTTACAGACAAGAAAATTACGTATTTAAGAAACTGGTTAAATAGCATTTATGAGGCAGATTGGCAACCCTCAATGCGCGATTTAAAAACTGTTACTTGTAAGAAAACGTTAGAACTGGCAGGGCAAACCTTTGAAATACAACTTTCTGTTTCTCAAGATGACGAATTGATTTTGGTAAGAGTTATTGTACAAGGTGCAAGTAGTAGTTTACCTAGAGGGATGCAAGTAAGTGTACCCGATGAAAGTGAAATTTATACCGAAACAGTCAATGAAGAGGCTGATTTAATATCTATTCCTTTGGAACTATCAAAAGGAGAAGAATTCTGGGTAGAGTTGCGTATAGGACAAAGTTTTATTCGAGAGTATTTTGTTGCCTGAAAAGGATTTGTAATGGCATTAAAAGTTTCTTTTAAAATTGGTGGGCGAGTAAAAATAAAGCATTCGGAATTTTTGCCTGTCACTTTTGCTATTTTTGATGAAGAAGGGCAAATAGAAGAAATTGTTTCATTTCTTTATCCTTTACCGAAAGCTCTTGAAGATAAGTTCAAAGAATGGCAGTATTATATTGGTCTTCAAGGTAATCGTAAAGTTGCAAAAAATCGTGACAACAATTATTCAGGGGTAGTCAACCTTACAGAACTGGCAAATTCTCTAAAAGAAGAATTAAATAAATGGTTAGGAAGAGATGGTTGGATTGATGAGAATGGGCGCCCCGATTTTCGTGTAAATTTGGTTTTAGAAAAATTTCGAGAGAAAATTACACAAAAAGATGAAGTTCAGATTATTGTACAAACAGAAGACCGACAATTACGGGGACTTCCTTGGCAAGAGTGGGATACTTTGGCAGCATATACTAGTAGAGGTGTAGAAGTTGCCATTAGTGCTACAAATTTCCGGCGCCTAACTCAAAAGCAAACGCCACAACTAAGAGCGACCGCGCGCATACTTGTAGTTTTTGGTGACGAAAAGCTTGGTTTTGCACAAGAAGAAGACTTTATTAAAAGTTTAAAACAATATGGTGGAGAACCACATATCCTTAGACAACCTACACGTCAAGAATTAGAGCAAAAATTAAAAGACCCTGAAAGCTGGCACATTTTCTTTTTTGCGGGACATAGTGAAAGCGATGCTAATGGGCGAATTGGACGTATTCAAATTAATTCAGTCGATGGCGCCCTAGGAATTATTGAAATTACAGAATTAAAAGATTTACTTGCAGGCGCCATTCAAAAAAAGTTGCAACTAGCCATTTTTAATTCTTGTGATGGTTTGGGACTTGCTAACCAGTTAACTGAATTATCGCTACCCTACTGTATTGTAATGCGAGAGATGGTAGAGTCTACTGTCGCTAGAGAATTATTAAAGCATTTTCTCGCAGCTTTTGTTAAAGATAAGTCTTTGTTCGCATCGATGAATGCAGCAAGACAGCAGTTACAACAAAAATTTGAAGCCGGAAAAAGTTGGCTACCTGTAATTGTCGCCAATCCTTTGGCTAAAGAACTTACATGGAATCGTTTGTTTTCTGAGAGGAGGTTATCTTCACAATGGGAGATAATACTTGGATTAATTGTCATCGCTGTACTAGTTTGCCTACCCATAAGTATACTTACTGAATTTCAAAGTTGGGAAACTTTGGCGTTTTATGCTCAACTTTACCCTCACCTTGTAGTGTATCCTTCCTTATTTCTCTGGATATCTATATATGCTTCTTACAGAGCGCATTGTATGATTCGCGTTAAAACACATCCATTCGTATTGTTGACAATCTTAACTATTATTCTAACATCGTTGGCATTACTTTTTGAAGTATATGGTAATCGCATGATGTTGATGGAGTTTCAACCTAATGCGACGACAACTATTAACGCAAAGCAACTTCCACAACTTTATATAAAGTGGAAAACCTCTGAGACTGAGATTTTAAGTATTCCTTCAGAAATTTTTAATACTCGTGAAGCTTTCGATGCTAAAGGAAATTTGGCGCTGAAAAAATCCGATTTAGAGTTAGCTATACAGCGTATTTATAAATCTAATAACATAAAGGGATTACAAGGACTTTTACGTATTGCTACTGCCTATGATGTTTGGTGCCATAATTTTAAATATTTTTCAATTGCTCGCTGGTGTTATGCCATATCCTTTGTTGCAATTGTAAGTTGTGGTGTGCAGATTTTGACTTTGCTTTTAACGATTTTGTTTGTGCCAGATTCGATATTTAACAAAAATAAGTACTTAACATATCTAATCATCAGTGAATTTGGTATGTTACTATGGGTGCCCTTTCAACGCTACACCATAGAGCATACTAAAAGTATTTTATTTTCGCCTGGGTTTAGAGGGACTTTTGCTGGAATCAATATTCTTGCCTACACCATTATTTCTGTACTATTTTTAGTAACCATTAGCAGTATATATAGAGGCGCCAGTCAAAAATATCAGCCGCTATTATTAACTTTCTTATTGGGTACTTTAATTATCACATTTTTAAGTGGCGTTTTCGGCGCCTCTATAATTGACCAAGTGCTCGGAATGAGCAGTACCGAACCCCTAACTTCATGGTTCTCCAGTACTATATTCTTTGCTTTATTATTTTTCCTACTTATTCGTTTTATTGACCTTAGCATAAAGAATGAGTAAAATATGGGAATTTTGTCAATCAACCAAGAAAGACAAAAGCTTATCTTAATTATGAGCCTAGGATACATTTTACCCGTTTTACTACTCTATTTAAAAATAATACCTTTCTTCTGGCGATTTTATCTCCTCATCCTAACTGCTATTGCTATCTTGGCAATTACCCGACTATATAACTTCTCTGCTGTAGAACTGGGGTTAACCAAACAGCGTTTAGGAATTTCTCTTAAATTTATTGCTTTACCAACGTTAGCATTTGTACTGTTGATGCTCATCAACTACATAACGCAAGGACTACGCATCGACAACTCCACATATCAATTACCTTTTTACCTGTTCTTTGTTGGTGTCTCCTCTCCTGTGCAAGAATTTTTATACAGGGGCTTTTTATTCGCCGTATTTTCTAGAGCTAAGTTGGCGCCTTGGCTTATGATTTTACTTTCTTCATTACTCTACAGCTTTGTTCATCTTATCTATCAAGATGTTCTCACACTGCTATGCACGTTTATTATTGGTGTACTGTGGGGCGTGCATTACGTTACGTATCGTAATTTATATCCAATTATTCTCAGTCACTCAGTACTGGGTGTAGTCGCAATTCTAGTAGGGCAAGTGTAAACCTGATTCAAAAATATTTCTTTTTTAGTTGCAGCATGTGCAGAGTGTGTGGCGTATATACGTTAGATGAAGTTCATTTAGTTTATTTTATTTATAGCCATGAGTAAAAAACTTGCACAGATAGTCTTAACAAGCGCTATCAGCTTGGGTACAATTATCATTCCTTCGCAATCAAGTCAAGCACAGAATGCCAAAGGTTTTTACTGTGATACTTCTACGGGTAAACCTGTGACAGTTTATCGTAATTCAGAGGGGGGTCTAGAACCTTGGATTCAATGGACTTCTAACTTTTTCAAAACAGGTGGTTATGACGGACTTACTCGATGTCGGGAAGTGAGTAGTCGTTTGGAAACTTACCGTCAACAGAAGCAATTAAAGCTTATCACCGTGGGTATAATGAATCGTCAGCGTGTGGTTTGTACTGCAAGTAAAGTAAATGGTCGCTGTGAAGGGTTGATTTTTACTCTTAAACCAAATCAAGATGCTGTCCAAACTCTAAATAATCTCTTAGCTTGGCGTGAAGGTCAAGCAGGAATACCATCAATGTATGAAAGTGGTTCTATTCCTTATATTGATGTCAGCAAACGATTGCAAGATGATGGCGCCGCACCAAGTGTTAACAAACCAGTAGAAAATACACCAGCAAGCGGTTCAAGGGAACTGTAAATGCGATTGATTCGGCGGTTACTGGATCTTGGATTAGCTGGAGTGCTGGTTGTTTTATCTCCGGTTGTAAGTCCTGCACAACAAGATTTTAATCCTACGCCATTAACAAATCTTGATACAGAGAAAATAGAGCAAATTGCACGTCAAACAACAGTACGCATTTTTACTAATAATGCTTCTGGTTCGGGTGTGATTATTGCTCGTCGAGGTGAAACCTACACTGTGTTAACGAATTGGCATGTTGTCGGGTTTAACGAGCAACCGAAGCTTATGACTAGCGATGGGCGCCGATATCGTATTATTAACCGCTTGACGCAATTGGGAAATGTTGATTTAGCTGTTGTACAGTTTCGGAGTTTTATCCATTACAAAGTCGCAGCAATTAGTTCAGAATTGCCAATATCGGGAGAACCTGTATATGTAGCAGGTTTTCCTATGTATGCCGAAGACCGTGTTAATACAACTTTTGACCAAGGTATAAAAGCATTTCGCTTTACTCAAGGTTTAGTGTCCTTGCTGGCGCCTAAACCTTTATACCAAGGATATCGCCTAGGCTACACCAACCATATCAGTATAGGGATGAGTGGTGGTTCAATTTTGAACCAAAAAGGGCAGTTGGTAGGAATTAACGGACGGGTAAAAAATCGTGACCCTGATTTTGGGGTATATAGCTTTGAGGATGGTACAGAACCCCATCCACTTTTGTTAGAGCAGATGATGACCTCAAGTTGGGGAATCCCAATTAGTACGTATTTGAAATTAAGGAGTTAACGTGAATAATTTCAATCCACTTATTGCTGGAACTGCAATTGTTGCCAGTATTGTAATTACTCAACCCGTATTAGCAAAATCTGCCAAAGAAGTAGCAAAAATTGCTATTCCCACAACAGTACAGATAAACAATACCCTTAGTCCTGGTGATAGTGGTTCGGGAGTGATTATTGCCAAACAGGGAAATACTTACACTGTACTCACAGCTAATCATGTGGTAAAAAATTCCAATTCTGAATATGTAATTAGGACTGCTAAAGGAAAAGACCATGCGGTTACAGGGGTGCAGAATTTGGCGGGAAACAAAGGAAGTTTGGATTTAGCAATAGTCAAATTTGAAAGCAACGAAGAATATTTTATTGCACCCGTAACCAATTCAGATGAAGCCAGTATTGGTTCTGGTATCTACATTTCCGGTTATCCTATACCTGCTGGTAATGCAAAAGAAAGAGAATATGCTTTTACCAATGGGCAAGTAATAAATATTCGCCCTGGTAATGCTGAGGGGTATACAATGCGCTACGACGCAGTAACCCGTCGGGGGATGAGTGGAGGTCCTGTATTTGATGTATCTGGACGTGTTGTGGGAATTCATGGTCAAGGAGACACTGTAGGAACAGTGAAAACCGAATCTGGGCAAGGAACTGAAGAGGTAAAAACAGGCTTAAATTCAGCGATTCCTATTAACACATTTATGGCAATGGCATCTCAAGCTGGGGTAGATAAATCTAACTTGAAGGTTGATAATAACGCTCCAGCAAATCAAGACGCACAAAAGGTTTCTCAAAAAGAAGTTAATGGTTGGTTTGATAATGTTGTGAAGGAAATTGTCGAAGATGTTCTACAACAAACTATAAAGACAATATGGCCATTTTAATTACTAATACGTCTGGGATTGAAATCCCTGGCTTATAGATACTGAAAGTCGTCTGAAGACGACTAGAAAGGGGTTTAAGTATTTTTGAATAAATTAGAAATTTTGTGAGCAACTTAGACAAAAGCAAGCAGAAGCAAATTTATTCTTGTTAGAAATGTTTGTAAACCTTCTAAATAGCGGAGGTGGTTCACAACAGGCGCCAACTAATCAATACATATATAGACATGAAAATAACGTAAGACCAACTTCTAATCAGGCGTCTGCTCCTGTTCAACCTGTTCATCCTAATTAGGGAAGTTGTCACCACTATAGCTGTTAGTAAAAATAGCTTTTTGATAGTTTGACAGTCGCGTATGGTGGGCAGTGCCCACCCTACGTATATTTTAAAAATTGTGTAAACCGGAGGTTTTCCCGCAGGGATTAATCACGTCTCTACATACGTTAACAGAGCAGCAGCAGGTCTACTAGTATACGTAAAATATTCAGAAAAGTGCTGTATAAATAAACTGTTCATGAAGACAGCACTTTATCTAAAAAAATGAATCGGCACCAATTTCTGACCAATTGCACTGCTGCAACTATTACTAGTTTAATTTCTCAAGCTGGAGTTAGTGAAGCTTCGGGAATTATCAAACCGGGTAAGTTACGTCCAGGTACTGGTGTGGGTTTGATAAGCCCAGCAAGTGCGACATTTGTACGTGAAGAATTAGATATTGTTGTTGATGCTGTACGCGCGTTAGGGTTAGTTCCGTATCTTGCACCACATTTGAGCGACCGCTATTGTTATGCAAGTCCAGAGAAGAGTTCAACTCGACTCCCTGGTTTCGACTATTGATTCTCTTAGACAAAATTGGGTGGATTTATACGATAGTCTCGAAAAGAAAAAGTAAATATTGTTCTCAATATTCTAACGCGAACACATTTTTCCTTAACCGAGCAGTATTGAGACTCTACACAAGAGGAATTAAGCCAAAGATAAAATGTGGGTATGAATTTCATCCCACACAAATACTTTTAAACTGCAACCGAGTCAAAAATCTGTTGTGCTGTTAAATTTAACTCTGGAAATGTAGGCGATATGATGCGTTCAGTTCCTCTAAACGGAGTCATCTGATATTCACCCTCAACAAGTTCACAGATGAATATAGTAGGAACTTTGGGATTCCCGATAAATACACGTCCACCGTATGCTTCAAAATCCACAATCCAATATTCAGCTATTCCCATACTTTGATAATCAGCAAATTTTTTATAGTAATCATCCGACCAATTGCTACTAACTATCTCAATTATTAAGGGTATAGATTCAGGGGAAATTAGTGTGGACTGCTTTTTCCACAATGGTTCATTTACGAGATTGTCGTGGTTTATGACCAACATATCGGGTAAATAACCTGATTTAGCATTGGGTGTTTTCACGAATGCTGACGATGAAACTCGATAAGATAAATTTAACTTTTCAATTTCTAATAGTATTAGTTTAAGTAAAAAACTAATAATATCCGTGTGATCTCCTGTTGGTTGTGGCATCTCAATTATTACTCCGTCGTACAGTTCATATCTCTTACCGTCGTTGGGATACCATTCGGCAAATTCATCAAAGGTAAATAACTTTAGTTCTGTTTGTGTTTGAGTCATATTTACTCCTGTTCAATATCAGGCATATCCAATCATTCATCAGGTGTTATTTTTTCAAGCTTACCTGTAACGGCTAACTTCCAACATTCATCAAAACTAACACCTCTTTTACTAGCCAAATACTCTACACGTTTTTTTATTAAAGGTTCTCTTTCTTGCAAGAAGAGCGCATAGTAGGCTGTTTGCTTGCATTCCATAGCTGAAGAGCGTTGATATTCGCGTCAGCACTCAGTAAATCTTCATAATACTCTCCTATTGGAGGTAGTTGTAATCGGTCGTCTTTTCGAGGCATATCACGTAATTCCATAGCTACCACCCTATTTTGACGCTTTTCTTACCCAATTACCATATTAACTAGGACTTACGCATTGACAAAAAACATCAAGTATGTGGTTTAGTAAACGCCAGCAGTAGTGGGGTTGTTTAAAATATACTCGCGCACGGCTTCTGTAAATAAGTTCCTTTGCACTTCATACCAGTTGGTAATTGTTTTTTCAGAGCGCATTAGCTCCAATCTAACAAATGCTTGAAGTGAGCAAAAAATATGAGTGGGGAATTGCATGACTATCTCGAACCATAAATCGACAGATTCCACAAACCTGTTTAATTGCTCGATGGAATGTTTCAATTCCCCAATGGGTATCATGAATCGTGATAAATTCACTCCTCGCTAATTGTTGGAGCTTGTCCTCATCGGTTAAGAAAAAATTGGGGGTTATATAAAGAAAATATTGTTCTCGTGTAATACACGAAAGGGGCCCCAATCCCATCTAAAAACCTCCTTCTTCCTTCTTCCTTCTTCCTTCTTCCTTCTTCCTTCATTCATTGCCATACTCCTGTACCAAACAATCCAATTCTTGCTGCATTTTGGTGTGAACTAAGTCGTAACAAGCATTTACATAATCGCGATCGCGTGCAGCTTCTTGACCATACCGTTCAAAAACAATCGGGGCACAGATACGAGTATGAATTTGTACGGGTAGAGGAATGTTCGGTAAAGGCCCAATAGATAATCCCCAAGGTAAACCTAAATATATCGGAAATATTCCTGGGTCCATCCCATACAACCACGGCAATCCCCACTCATGTAACTGTTTTATCAGTTGATAGCAGTCAGCTAAGACTATCAAGGTATCATGAGCGCCTACAGAGATGGCAGGAATGATGGGAACTTCTTTTTTTAACGCAACTTTGATAAAGCCTTTATTATTGGCAAAATTAATTTTGTAACGCTCGCTGTGAGGACGAAACATATCATATTGTCCTCCTGGATAAACTAGGACGCTGGCACCGATATCCAAAGCAGCAACGGCATTTTTAGGATGTGCGACAATTGCCCCTGTTTTCTCAGCTAGTTTGGCTATTTCTGGACTGAGTTTCCAAACATAGGGATGCATTAAACCATAAATCAAACGTTCGGTTCCAAATCGACGGAACCAATCGTACATCATCATGTGTAAATCTGGAGAAGCCATCCCTCCATTGTGGGAACCAACTATTAATACTTTTCCTTCTGTTGGGATGTGATGCCAACCATCTGTTTTGACTCGAAAATAGTAGCGATACAGCCATTCCCACAAAGGCATTAATGATTCAATAAATTCCGGATCTCGCTCTTGTAATGTCCAACCAAGTTTAGATGTAGTTGTAATTGTTTGATTGCTCATGAATATATCTGCTAAATCTGACATTTGTCCTAGGGACTTCAACATAAATAAATATCCGATTGTGTTAATATTGGTGCGGACAGACGAGATGCCTATTATACGGGTTGCTTTGTTTTTAGAACCCTGTTTATTAGGGACAAGCGAGACGGTTCATTTATCCTTTGAGTTGGAGGTTTAATACCCCGACCTTATATGGATATTTCCGTTTTGAGGTGGCTCTGAATCTACATATATAAACCTCTTCCTTCTTCCTTCTTCCTTCATACATTAAATTGACGCTGAATCTACATATATAAACCTCTTCCTTCTTCCTTCTTCCTTCTTCCTTCTTCCTTCATACATTAAATTGACGGCGGCTTGATTGAGTTGACTGTAGCTTCTCCTCTAACTTTATCCAATTTTCCTGCTCTATTAAGTCAATCAATTCGTCGAGGTTTTGACGATATTGTTGCAGGGAATTTAGCAAGGCTTGTCGATTATACTTTGCCATCATCACCCCCAATTCTGGATTTCCACCACCAACACGACTAGTATCGCGAAAACCTGTACTTGCAAGTTTTTGCGCCAATTCCAATACATCCTGCTCCCTTTCGCTCATCGCTGTAGCAATCAATGAAGAACTCACCATCACAGGTAAATGGGAAATCCAGCTAACTGCGCGATCGTGTTGCTCGGGCTGACAATGATAAATATTAGCGCCAAGAGAAAGTACTATTTCGGACACTGTGCTAATTGCTTTCTTTGGTGTAGTCGTCGTCGGTGTCAGTACATAAGGTCTAGCGGCAAACAAATTACGCTGTGCAGCTTCTATACCACTATTTGTGCTTCCTGCCATCGGATGTCCGCCAATAAAATTTTCCCAGAGGGGAGAAAGTGCTTCAACTATCGGTGTTTTCACGGAACCCACATCAGTAATTACGGTAGCATCATCCAGATGAGAAATTAATTCTGCAAATTTGGGCACAATAAGCCCAAGAGGTGTACAAATAAATACCACTTCTGCTGCTTGAAGCCGACTCATGTCTGTTGACGCTTCCGAAACACTGCCTAGAGCGATCGCTTGAAAGCAAGTAGTTTCCTGGCGGCTAACTCCGATGACACGATGTCCGCGCTCTAGCAAATCCAGACCCAATGAGCCGCCAATGAGTCCAAGTCCCAAAATACCAATATTCATCTGATTTTTACCAAACAAAGCATTTTTAGATTTTAGATTTTATTTTTGGTTACATTACAAAATCGGAAATCCAAAATCCACAATTGAGTGATAGGGTTGCATTCATGACTGTAGAGGAATTGCTGGAAAAATACGCAAAAGGAGTCACAGATTTTAGTGGTGTTGACCTCTCTGAAGCTAACTTAAGTGGCGCTAAACTCAGTGGTGCGAATTTTAGCGACGCCAATTTGAGTGTGGCAAATTTAAGTGGGGCGAATCTGGATGAAGCCAATTTGACTAATGCCAAGCTGAATGTAGCCAGATTGAGTGGCGCTCATTTGAGTAAAGCTATTTTGAATAATGCTAGTCTCAACGTCGCTAATCTAATTAGAGCAGACCTTAAAAGCGCCCAACTCAAAGGAGCTTCTCTAATTCGTGCCGAGTTAATTCGAGCGGATCTCAGTCGCGCTGATTTGGAGGGGGCAAATCTCCGCAACGCCGATCTCAGAGAAGCTGCACTCAGACAAGCAAATCTCCGGGGTGCCAATTTGAGTCAAGCGACTTTGAGGGGTGCTTTCCTGACAGGGGCACACTTAGAAGAGGCTAATTTAAATGATACTGACTTAAGTCGCACTGTCATGAGTGGGGCGAATTTGCGAGACACAGAACTCAGACAAGTGAATTTGCGCCGTGCTAATTTGAGTGGGACGAATTTAAGTGGGGCGAATTTGCGTTGGGCTGATTTGAGTGGGGCGAACTTGCGCTTTTGCGATTTGAGTGGGGCAAAATTGAGCGGAGCGAAGTTAATTGGAGCTGATTTGAGTAATGCCAATTTAACGAATGCGAGTTTTGTTCACGCCGATTTAACTCAAACGAAATTAATCAATGCTGACTGGGTAGGCGCAGATTTAACGGGAGCCACTTTAACTGGAGCCAAACTTTATGCGACAACCCGCTTTGGTTTAAAAACTGAAGGGATAATTTGCGAATGGGTTGACCTTAGTCCTACAGGCGATCGCTCAATTATCCAAAATTTTACCGCCGAAGATTCACGGGACTTTTTTAATGCAACTCCACCAACTATCCGGATTATCGTCGATGCGCCTTTGGATGGGGAAGCTAATTTTGCCCTCGCTGGCGCTTATTACCAAATTTCCCAACAATATCGGGAACTCAGACAACCTCCGAGTATGGATATTGGGCGGCGTCGGACTGTTTTCACTTTCGTCCTTTCGAGCGATGAAGCTTTATTACCTACAGCTTACATTGCCATTCTCCCTTTTAAAGATGCCACAGATACCCAAAAGAACATTGCTGCTTCACTATCCATGATGGCAAATCAGGATAATTCTGGACAGTACATCCAGGAATTGGACAAGCTTTTAGATGAGGCGATCGCTAATGCCACGGCGATTAAAGAAATGAAAAAAATTTTGCAACTAGCTGCAAAATTGAATTTCTTTCAAGCCCCGACGCAGACAATTTTGACTAATTCAAGTTCTCAAAATTTAATTGTGCATTATCACCCAAATTTTGGTAAACGATTTATTAACCGTTCTCAAGTAAATACTGCGGCATATGATGAAAGTTATAATGAAGCGGCAAAGTTAATCGCGCCTTCCTCAAGTATGATTGTTGATTTCGTCAAAGGGTTTCATTATATCAGTCATTAGTTAGTTGTTAATCGTTAGTCGTTAGTGGTAAATGGTTAGTGGTTAGTAGCAACCAACAACTAACTATGAACAAATAACCAACTTTAGGAGGATAAATAAAATGTTTAATAGGATGATGGGTAAGACTCGCTATGTAGTTTGCCGCTTAATGCTACATTTAAGTGGGTCTGAGGTCGCACCAATTTTGGGAGTACTAAATCGTGCCGGACGGGAAGCAATAGACGCTGAGGGCGATTTGGACATTTTGGGAGAAGGACTGGTGGAAATCTGCGAAAGTCTGCTGCAATATGATGAATGTTGGCTCTCCGCTGCCAATGAAGGTGATGTATTTTGGAGTGAAGGCGAGGCAGGAGATTTTGTCAATGAATTATTTACCGACTCGGCGCAACGTTACCTGAGCGAACCAGATTTCAATTCTGCTCGTGATTCTAATGAACCTTTATCCATACCTGTAACCCATAATGTTGTTGTAATGCTTACCGTCGCTTATGAGGGAGAAGTTCCACAATTGGAAACCGACCTTTCAAATATTGCGGCGTTAAAAGATGCTTTAAAAGCTTTAATTAATTTGCACTACAAACATAATCTCCAGGCAATTCAGGTGCATTTTTCTCCAGCACAGTTAGGCGATGAACTTACCAGCGACCAGCTACTACAACATTACCCAGAGTTAATTCCTTTATAACCTTGTAGGGTAGTCCGTACTAACCATTTAAATTTAGAATTGTTAAGCTTAAATAAGGACAATAGTCAAATGATCGTGAAAGTCTTGCGTAAATTCACAAGCATTTTTTTAGCTCTAAGTTTGTGCTTGACGACTGTCGCCTGTGGGGGAGCAGACCAAGCGAATACCCCTCCTCAGGGGAGAAATGTCAGCCAAAATACACCCGCATCCACCAAGTTGAGTGATGGGGAGTATCCGGTACAACAAGCTAGCTACAACGATGGTGATGGGGAATATACACTGTTTTTGCTCAACAGTACACCCCCAACTTTTAGAACCGAAAATTTGCAAATGGCACGGTTGACGGATGATGAAATCAAGCAGGGTAAGAAGACTTTTGTGAAGGTGGAAGGTGGAAAGCCAACTTTATATGCCACTGAAGATTTTAAATTTGAGTACGTTCACAACGTTACTGAGGCTAGAACCAATCCCCAGACTGGACAACAAGAAAATGTCGTAGTGCGCCAGCAAAATGGTTTCTGGGCACCTTTTGCGGGAGCAATAGCGGGTCAGGCTATTGGCAGTCTGTTGTTTAGGCCCCAATATTACGTTCCACCGGCCTATCAGCCCGGTGGAGTGTTGACTGGTTACGGTGGTTACGGTCGCTCTTATGATGATGCAGTTTCTAGTTACCGTTCTCGTTATAATGCACCACCTGCAGCCGTGAGAAATCGGACTGCTTTCCGCAGCACGGGTTCAATTAGAAGGTCATATCCTGGTAATTCAAATATCCGGACTTCACCGCGTCCCAACACGGGTAGCCGTGCCACTGGTTCTGGCTACGGTGGCAGTACTTTAAGACCGAGTGGTAACTCCAACCCAAATAGACGCAATTCTGGTAGTGGTTTTGGTAGTGGGGGTCGTTCATCTTCTAGTCGTCGCTCTACTGGTTTTGGTAGCGGTAGCAGAAGAAGATAGAAAGAGTTAGGAGTTAGGAGTTAGGAGTTAGGAGTTGGGAGTTGGGAGTTGGGAGTTGGGAGTTGGGAGTTGGGAGTTAGGAGTTAGGAATTTTCCCAACAACACTCCTGTAGAAATGCCTCATATTGTATCTCTACAACTACCGAACTCCTAACTCCCGTACGGACGCTCTTTACCATGCCCCTCCTCATTACGAATTCCTAACTCATAACTCATAACTCCTAACTCCTTCCTCCCTCACACCAAAGCTACTGCCGA
Source organism: Cyanomargarita calcarea GSE-NOS-MK-12-04C (assembly GCA_019359595.1). Lineage (GTDB taxonomy): Bacteria > Cyanobacteriota > Cyanobacteriia > Cyanobacteriales > Nostocaceae > Cyanomargarita > Cyanomargarita calcarea. The sequence goes on along the minus strand of JAHHGZ010000009.1, from coordinate 110,223 downwards.
TTGTGGCCAACGCCCAACAGCTTTCCCAATGACTGATAACTCTTGCATCAACTTATCAAAACGCTCTGGGGTCAAGGATTGTGGCCCGTCTGATAAAGCTTTTTTCGGGTTAGGATGGACTTCAATCATCAAGGAATCGGTGCCGGCGGCGATCGCGGCCATTGCCATTGAAGGGACAAATTCTGACCAACCCGTGCCGTGACTGGGGTCAATCATAATTGGTAGGTGTGTCAACTTCCGCAATACTGGCACTACCGATAAATCCAAGGTATTCCGGGTGAACTCACGGTCAAAGGTACGGATTCCTCGCTCGCACAAAATCACATTCGGATTTCCGGCCGCTAATACATACTCAGCCGCCATCAACCAATCTTCAATGGTTGCAGCCATTCCCCGCTTCAAAAGGACTGGTTTGGGTTGCGCTCCCACTTTTTTGAGTAGGGAGAAATTTTGCATATTTCTTGCTCCCACCTGAACCACATCGGCAACTTCGACGATTTTATCTAGGTCAACAGCATCCATTACTTCCGTAATAATACCTAAACCAGATACTTTTCTTGCTGCCGCCAATAGTTCCAAAGCACTCTCGCCGTGTCCTTGGAAGGCATAAGGTGAAGTCCGGGGTTTGTATGCTCCACCGCGCAAGAAATGTGCCCCTGCTGCCTTAACGCGCAATGCCGTCTCGACAATCATTTGTTCGTTTTCTACGGAACACGGGCCAGCAACTATTACCAAGGGCTGATTTTCACCGATCGCAACTTGTCCGTTGGGAGTGGAAATCAATACATTGGTTGCTTCCCCTTGGCGATACTGCCGACTTGCTCGTTTGTAAGGCTGTTCTACCCGCAACACTTGCTCAATCCAGGGGCTAACTTCCTGAATTTGCTCTGGTTGCAAATCAACGGTTTCACCGACTAAACCAATTACTACCTTGTGCTTACCAATAATTTTTTCTGGTGTCAGTCCCCAGTTACTCAACTCCTCGTTAATCCGGTTAATTTCCGCTTCTGGGGAACCAATCTTCATTACGACAATCATGGCAGACTCCCTGATTAATTGTTAGTTGTTGATTGTTGATTGTTGGTTGTTGGTTGTTGGTTGTTAGTTGTTAGTTGTTGGCTGTTGGTTGTTGGTTGTTGGTTGTTGGTTGTTGGTTGTTGGTTGTCAACCACCATCCACTATCCACTAACAAATAACCACTAACCACTAACCACTAACAAATAACCACTAACCACTCTTTGTTGAGCGCCAAGTTTCTACCATCCGTCCCCAATTGGTGGTGAACTCACCCAAACCCAAAAAACTGCCGACTCTATCTTCATCCCAGGAGGCAGAGAGAACTCCATAAGTTATCCCTAACACTCCCAAACCAAAAAGTCCCAAATTCACCAATAATACGGCGATGGGAGGCAGTTTGATATCCGCAAATGTCATTAGCAAATAGCTGGCAACTAAGCTGCTAATACCCAAAAATGTTGGTATTCCACAGAATCCTGCAACTCGTCGAACCATCCGCTGGCTAACGATTTTGGGAATTGCCATTTCTTCCTTGCTAAAAGTAGGCTTTTGCTCTTCCTTTTTTGGGGATTCTTTGGCAGTTGCTGGTTTGTTTTCAGGCTTTTTTGGACTTCCTGCAGGTTTGTTCTCAGGTTTATTTGGGGGTTCTACTGATTTCGCTTGGGCTTTTGCTGGTTTTTGACGCTTTTTCTTTGGTTCAAAGGGTAAGCGTGTTTCCTCAGGTTCAGCAGACATCGTATCAGTGTCCTTATCCACGAATACCAAGACGACCGATTAAAGCTAGGTACTTATCGCGGTTATCCTTTTGAATATATGACAAAAGGCGTTTGCGTTGTCCAATCATCTTTAATAACCCTCTTCTGGAAGAGTGGTCTTTCTTATTGGCTTGCAGATGTTGGCTGAGACGGTTAATCCGGTCTGTCAGCATGGCAACTTGGACATCTGAGGAGCCTGTATCGGTTTCGTGAACTTGGTACAGTGAAATTAATTCAATTTTGCGCTGTTGCGTGAGAGCCATGATGGTTTCGATTTCTAAATTAGTGCAGCAGTCTACAATATTATCACAGCACTCATATTCTAGGGGAAGGGGAGTTTGAATAAGTGCGATCGCGTGTCATTCCAACAGCCAAGCAAACAAATCTTTGACTGTAAGCTCTAGCTCACTGGCAAAAAATGGTCCAGGCAATAATGCGTCTGGTTCGTCAAACACCTCAGTTTCTTGCTTTGGACGATAAACAAATACGGTTTGCTCGTTTGGATCGATTAACCAACTCATTTGAGTCCCATGCTTAAGACAGTGAAGAATATTTTTCGTTACTTTTGTCTGACTTTGGTCGGGTGACAAAATTTCAATTGTCCAATCTGGAGCGAGCGCAAATATATTCGCTACTTCCCCATTATCGTCACGGGGAATCCGATTCCAAACAAAGACAGCAATATCAGGTATAGTTGAGCGATCGGCTATTACTAAGTAGTGGTTTTCTTGACTAAAACTGTCCAAAATCATCCAAAGTTTTTCAATGTGTTATAATTTGACAAGATAAGCGCTAAAACTTGTGCCATCCCCACTCTGAACGACCAGAGGATCAATTAGAGTCGAGACGCATAAGTTTGGTCACCAGACTAGTTCTGGTCACAAACAGGCACAGACTAACTGTCTGTTACAGGGCAAGCTACGGCAAATACCACTCTTTAAAAGGGTTGGGAATACTTTGTAGGTACGGCGTACCCCTCATATTAAATTAAAAACTAGCGCTGACGGTTTACCTATCTACTTAGCCATAAATGGATAAGTTTGATAAGGTTTTTAGCAGCGCCAAATGTACAACGCAATTCAGGGAACGCACGAGCAATACGTTTAGGCTTGACTACGGTATTGACAGCGGGTACAAGTTCACCTTGAAGCGTACTGTGTTTCCCTTGCGGCATTGGTTTATAGAAAATTTTACCATCAATGTACTCACTGGCAGGTTTTGTTTCCGGTAGTTGCAGAAACTCCTCCAATGTCAATGTTTTGGATGCTGCTTGTACCATTTTCGGGTTGCCTCCAAGAGTGCACCTACCCTATAAGGGTAGGTCTAATTGTACAAAGCCCACCTGCGTGGGCTATGAAACTATTTATTTGTCCTAGCCCACGCAGGTGGGCTTTGTTATGTATAGCGACACCCTTCTAGGGTGTTGCGCTTGACTTATTGTATTCAGAAATCAGCTCTGCGAGACAAATATTTTGGCTGTATATGCCGCTATGTCGGTGACTAAGCCATTTTCTCCAATCATCTCACTTCCCAACCAATCGCGCCACTGTCCGCAATCAGGAAAGTTATCAACCTGATATCCAGTTAAATTCACGTCAGAGAAATTCACAACCACAACCACTCTATTGCCGGCATTATTCCAGCGGTGATATGCGAATACTTTTGATAAAGCATTCTCACCGAAAAACTCGATATTGTCGCTCTGTAGGGCTGGATTTTCTTGGCGTAAAGCGATTAAGGCTTTGTAATATTCAAATAAATTCCGATTCTCCTCTCTTTCTAACAAAGGCCATGCGATTTTCTTGGGCTGGGTCACAGTTTGGCTTTTGCGTTTGTGTTCGCCAAATTCCTCACCCATCCACAACATCGGTATACCCATCGCTGTAATTAATAATACAGCCCCTAATTTCGCACGGGTAAAGGCTGCTTCGTCAAATATCGAGCGATAGCGAAGCGCTGCTGCGAAGCGCAGATCGCCTAATTCTCGAAATAAATGCTCCCTGTCATGAGTCGCTAGATAATTTATGACATTGATCGCAGTTGCATAACCTTGCCGTTTGGGGTCTAAAACCTCTTTCAACTTTTCTAATTCAAATGATTCACCGCAAATAGAAGGTATCATGAAGTAGCGAAAACTTTCATGCCAACAAGCATCCAAAGGTCCCTCTGGAGATGTAATTTCATTGGTATCGGGAATGTATTCGGCAATATTATAAAACGGTTTATTTGCAGTATTCTTCTTCGATTGCTTGGCCAACCAATCCAAAAATTCTACATTAGCTAATTGACGCACTGCATCAAAACGAATTCCATCAATGTGATATTCCTCAACCCAGTACTTTACCACATCCCCAACATATTTCCATGCTGGTTTTACATCTAATTTTTCATCATAATTATCGTAGTTAAACTCTGGTCCCCAATAATTTCCGGGGTCTTCTGGGTAGTGCATATATTCGTAGTACCAGTAGTTCCGGTCTACCAACATTAACGGACATTCTTCATCGGTATGGTTGTAAATTCCATCCATGAAAACGCGAATCCCTCTACCATGACACTCGTCAATCAACTGTTTTAAATCGGCAGTGGAACCGTAACTAGATTCTACAGCGAAGAAGTGCCGGACTTTATAACCCCAGCTATAATCACCAGGGTATTCATTGACTGGCATTAATTCAATGGCATTAATTCCTAATTCCTTGAGATAGTCTAATTTTTCGATTGCATCTAAGAATTTGCCACGTTTGTGAGAATCAACTTCACCACCTGTAAAATCGGCGACGTGCATTTCATATATGACTAATTGATGATTTTCTGGTAATGGGGTGTCGTCGTGCTGCCAAACATAAGTATCAACAATGCGTTCGCCGTCTTTAATATGTACTACAGCATATGTTTGTTCTTCATCAACATCTGTGGCATAGGGATCTATAATGTCTAACCATTGGTCTGGTTCAAAATTTGGGCTTTTTGTTTGGACACGGAATTTATATTGATAAGTGCCGTCTTTTAGCTCTATTTGAGTGCGAAAATAACCATCTTTACCTTTTTGCATTGGTATCTCCTTCCACTCAGAAAAAGACCCAATTAAAGCTACTCCGTTGTTGCGAGGAGCAAAAAAATCGAATTCAATTATACTTGTCATTTGAAGACCTGGAAACTATTGATTGCAGTCAAGGAAGTTGTATCATCTTCTAATAAAACTTTTCTTGAAATCTTCCTTCGTAGGTTATAATTATAAGGTAAACAATAATTTACGCTCGAAACATTGTACTTTTAATTCCTTCTAGGATAGGGCTGCCTAATGGTAAGTCTGACCCCTCACCCGCAACGTTTTTATAAGCTTTTTGAGATAAGCCAAAAAAGTTATTATTCCCCATCTCTTATTTTCAAGGCAGTCCTATTAGAATATTTCTGAATAGTAATTGTACCGTAGGGCCGACGTCTCAACGTCGGCCCTACGAAATATTTTCGATAATTTTTATGTCAACTGGTCGGAATACACTAGTACAGCTTGGGGCAAGTGAACCTACCATTAAAACTAACAAAAATTCTATTGCTTATAGGCCTCGAAAGACGTAGGTCTATTTACACCAAGCGATAGTGGCTCTTGAATCGCTCAATATGAAATCCTTTACATAATACATCAGGGAAAAAATATGAATTCTACTGATTCCTCCAATCGAGAAGAGATCCCTGAGGAACGTCCAGAGCAACAGGAATTGTTCCCCATTGTTGGAATTGGTGCCTCAGCAGGTGGGTTGGAAGCATTCACTGAGTTACTGATGCATCTACCCAACGATACTGGTATGGGATTTGTGCTAGTTCAGCATTTGAGCCCCGACCACAAGAGTTTGTTAACTGAAATTCTCGCTAGGGCAACTGAAATACCAGTGATAGAGGTGAGGGATGGGATGTCAGTACAACCCAACCACATCTACATTATTCCACCTAACAGGAAGATGACCATTTCTCAAGGAGTGCTGAAACTTACGCCCCGCGAGAATACTGATGGGAAACATATGCCTGTGGATTCTTTATTTTATTCCCTAGCAAAACGGGGGCAAAGAGCAATTGGTGTGGTTCTGTCGGGAGGGGATGGAGACGGTGCATTGGGACTGGAGGCAATTAAAGCCTCGGGTGGCATTACCTTTGCTCAATCTGAAGAATCAGCTAAATTCCACAGTATGCCCCACAACGCTGCTACCAGCGGTTGCGTGGATTTTATTCTGTCACCGCAAGAGATTGCCGAAGAATTAGGAAGGATTAGCCATCATCCTTTTGTCAGTAGTGTTAAGACTTTGCCCGAAAGTAAGGATGATTTACACCAAATTTTTACTTTGTTGCAGGGTGTGGGAATTGATTTTACCAATTATAAACTTCCCACCCTGAAGCGGCGAATTCAGCGACGATTAGTTTTGCACAAGCTGGAAAAGCTAGAGGATTATGTGAAATATCTCCAAGACAATCCCATTGAAGTGGAGGCTTTGTCCCAGGATTTTTTAATTCACGTCACTAGTTTTTTTCGAGACCCTGAAGCATTTCAAGCCTTAAAAAATCAGGTATTTCCCATTATTACCCAGGATAAATCACATCTCAATCCTATCCGAATCTGGGTGCCGGCTTGTTCAACGGGTGAGGAAGTTTATTCCATTGCCATCTGCTTGCTGGAGTTTTTGTCCGATTGGGCAACTAAGCCAACCATCCAGATATTTGGTACGGATATTAGTGATTCCGCTATTGAGAAAGCCCGTTCCGGTAGATATGTAAAAAATTTGCTTGGTAATGTCTCACCAGAACGCCTACAACGCTTCTTTTTCAAGGTCGAGGAGGGATACCAAGTCAGCAAAACTATCCGCGAGATGTGTGTTTTTGCCAAACAGAACTTGGTTGCCGATCCACCTTTTTCCAACCTCGATCTGATTAGTTGTCGGAACGTTTTAATTTATTTGCAACCCGCTTTGCAGAAGAAGGTGATACCGCTGTTCCATTACAGCCTTAAACCAACAGGCTTTCTTTTTTTAGGAATCTCCGAGACTACGGGTGAGTTCTCAAATCTGTTTGCCTTGGTGGACAAAAAACACAAGATTTATTCTCGAAAATTGGCATCCATTCGGTTGAACCTTGACTTTGTTACCAGCAATTCTCTTGCACAAAAAGCGAGTGGCAAGCAAATGAATAAAGATGCTGGAAACGGTATTGACATCCAGAAAGAGGCTGAACGGATCATCTGGGATAAATATGCACCAGTCGGGGTGATTGTCAATAACGATTTAGATATCTTGCAATTTCGGGGTGAAACCAGCTCATACCTTGGCCCTCCACCCGGAAAGCCAAGCTTTAACTTGTTAAAAATGGCTCAAGTTGGTTTGCGGTTAGAGCTACGGACAGCACTCAATCAAGCGAAAAAACTAAATCTGTCGGTGAGAAAGGAAGGCATCCAGTTCGCAGATAAAGAGCAATTGAGGGAAGTTAGTTTTGAAGTTATTCCTTTCAAGATTGCTGGTTTTGAAGAACGTTATTTTTTAGTTTTATTTGAGCATATTACCGCGTCAGCAATTGTAACTAACAACCCGAAGGTAATCGCTACCAAGGGGAAGCAAACAGCCGCAGGACAGCAGATAATCCAGTTAAAACAGGAGCTTGCTGCTACTCAACAGGAGCTTGCTGCGACTAAAGACTATCTGCAATCGATTATTCAGGAGCAAGAAGGGACTAACCAAGATATCGTAACTGCGAATGAGGAAATTCTCTCAAGCAATGAGGAGTTGCAAAGTACAAACGAGGAACTAGAAACTGCAAAAGAAGAAATTCAAGCGACTAATGAAGAACTCCACACGACTAATGATGAATTACGCAGTCGGATTATTGAATCAAACCAAATCAACAACGATATCCGTAATTTCCTCTTTTGTACCAATATCCCCATCGTCATGCTGGAAAGAAATTTGTCCATCCGACGTTTCACCCCGATGGCAGAGAAAATCTTCAACTTAATTGCAACTGATGTGGGGCGATCGCTCAGTCAGATTAGAACTAATATTAGGATCGGCAACTTGGAGCAATTGATTTTAGAAGTAATTGAAACTTTGACTGTGAAAGAACAAGAGGTTCAAGACAACCAAGGTCATTGGTATGATATGGTGATTCGCCCCTACCAAACCACCGAAAATCAGATTGATGGTGCAGTAGTCGCCTTGTTTGATATTCACACACTTAAAATTAATGCCCAAAAACTCGAAGAAGCCCGTGATTATGCCGAAGCAATCGTGGATACTGTCGGAGAACCTTTGATAGTAATCGATACAGATTTAAGAGTCCTGACGGCAAATCAGTCTTTTTACGAGACTTTCCAAGTCTTGCCAGTGGAAACGGAATCTCGAAGTATCTTTGAGTTAGGGAATGGTCAGTGGGATATTCCCCAGTTGCGATCGCTCCTAGAAGAAGTTCTGCCTCAAAACAAGCAGATCCGTAATTTTGAGGTTGAGCATGATTTCGGGCTGATTGGATGCAAGACAATGCTGTTTAGTGCCTGTCAAATCTTACGCTCAGACAGTACCACGATTCTCCTCGCCATTGAGGACATTACTGAGCGAAAACTATTTGAAAAACAACGCGACCAGCAACTGACTTCCGAGCAGTTGCTCCGCATAGAGTCGGAAGCTTCCAACCGCGCAAAGGATGAGTTTTTATCAATCGTCTCTCACGAACTGCGGAACCCCCTGAACTCGATCCTCGGGTGGACTCAACTGCTGCAAAAGCGCAAGTTTGACACAGCCGCAACTGCTCGGGCGCTTGAGATGGTCGAGAAAAGTGCCAAGTTGCAAGTTAAGCTGATTGAAGATATCTTAGACATCTCGCGCATTACCACAGGCAAGCTCCAACTTCAGGTCGCTTCGATCCAGCTAGCACCTCTGATTAACGCAGCTATTGATGTTGTCCGTTTGTCATCTGAGGTCAAAAATATTCACATAGAACACGTGGTGGAGCAGGATTTAAGAGTCTCAGGGGATTCGGATCGCCTACAACAGGTAATCTGGAATCTGCTTTCTAATGCTATCAAGTTTACTCCCGTCGGAGGAGAAGTTACAGTCAAACTGGAGCAGATTGACCAAGAAGCCCAGATTGAAGTTAGCGATACAGGTAAGGGTATCAGCCCCGAATTTCTCCCCTATGTCTTCGAGCGTTTCCGTCAGGCTGATAGCAGCAGCACTAGAATGCATGATGGACTCGGACTCGGACTTTCAATAGTCCGTTATTTAGTAGAACTCCACGGTGGCACAGTTCAAGCAGCAAGTCGAGGGGAGGGGCAAGGTACAACGATGACTGTCAGGTTGAATAAGCAAACTTTACCCATAGAGACGACCGTATCCACAAAGGAACCAGGAGTGCCATTGGATAGCATCCCAACCCTCGAAGGCTTGCGGGTGCTTGTAGTTGATGACGACCCAGCTTTACTTGGGCTACTGACGACGATTATTGAATCCCACGGAGCTTTATCGACAGGAGTTAGCTCTGCATCATTAGCGATCGCGTCTTTAACTGAGAACCCCAGACAGTACGATGTTCTTTTATCTGACATTGGGATGCCAGGTGAAGATGGTTATGCCCTAATTCGTCAGGTGAGGGCACTCTCTGCGGAATTCGGGGGACAAATCCCCGCTGCGGCATTGACAGGATACGCCAGCGTTGAAGAGCAAACCAAGTGTCTGACGGCAGGTTTTCAAAGGTGTATCGCTAAACCAATTAATGTCGATGAGTTGGTATCAATTGTTGCGGGGCTTGCTGGTAATGGATGAGCAAGATTACCCCTCCCCAACCCTCCCCTTGTAAAGGGGAGGGAGCAAGAATTTTCTTTTAACCCTCCCCTTTACAAGGGGAGGGAAGGGTGGGGTCGAGTTCTTGGGCATTTATAAGTAATTAGGCAGAGATTATACTATACACCCACTTATGCTACTGCTACTGATGCATCCGACACAGACCGATTTTCTAGAATCGGCTTGCGGCTTTTCAGGTCAAATTTGTAACCGCGTGGCAGAATATGCAGCTTTGCACCGCAAATCGCTAAAGGCTCATCTCGCAAAATGTCGTCGATGTTGCTATGTGTCGCTTCTGATTCATCAACTACGGTGACGCAGCCTTGACCGATGACTTCAAATTGACCATTGGTCACAACCATCGCGGTGTTCTCATCAATGCCGAATCCCAATACTGCAGGCTGAATTAACAAAGCTGAAATTAACCTTCCCAAGCGTCCGCGCTGTGAGAAATGTTGGTCAATTACTACACCTGGTAGAAAGCCCATACCGGGACCCATTTTAACTGTTTCTACCCGAGCATTTGTCTCGGAATCGCCTTCTACAATCATCACATCTGGCATTACCGCAGCCCCAGCACTAGTACCTCCAATAACTGCCCCTTCCGAGTAACGTTTGTGGATAGCTACATCGATTTCGGTGTCCTTGAGGATACTGGTGATGCGTGCTTGGTCACCTCCGGTAAAAAATATCCCAGTTGCGCTGGCGATCGCTTCCAATGCAGTTGATGATGAGGCATCTTTGCGGGTTTCGGTGTCAATTATCCGAGCCTCCTCTGCCCCCAAGCGCTCAAAGACTCTAATATAATTTTCTCCGACCTCCCTTGGCAATTCTGTTGCAGCTGTAATAATTACAACATGAGCCTTGGTTCCCCCAGCCCGCCGCACAAACTCCCGTAAAATCTGGCAGTCTCCCTCTTTGTCTTCCGCTCCGCCTATAATCACTAACTGCCCTTTGATTTCACTCGCCATAGTGTCTCCTGATGTGAGTCTAGATATATCAATAAAACCTGACAATCTTATCCTGAGAAACTACCATTTGGTAGATTACGATACAGATATATGAAAAATATGCTGTAATATGTTACTCGTAATCCGAAATCAGTGATGAGCAAGTAACAATTTTTACTGTTCTTCGCATATGCCCTACGAATTATATGAAACCTGCGTAAGTCTCGTCTGACTAAAGCAAGTCACTAAGCCCTCTGGAAGAATATTCTAGGGGGTTTGTGAATTGGTTGTTGTGAGTCTCAGATTCCCTGCTCCCGTGACCCCCAGAATTGGGGGTATTTTGTTCAAATTTGAATTTTCTTCCTCAGAATTGGGGGCAGCGCATACATAGATTCCTGACAAAAACGCGAATTCGATTGATTAATTGTATTTGTGCCTTTCTTCGTGTTATGAGGCTCAGATGCTCGACTTCTTAAAGAAGTCGGGGATCTTATGAAAAAGCTGATAAGTGATATTTTTGATTTTATATAAAATTTCCTAATGCTTCCTCATTCTATTGATATATTTTGCCAAATAAAAAAAACTCTCTTATCTTGGACTATAAAGAGAGTTTTTGGCAATCCACTGGCATTAAATCTTGATTTTAAAGTTGGGTACTATCATAGTGTTAACTAATCAGAGAATATATTATTAATCAAACTGCCAGAAAGCAAGTCAACTAAAAAAGAACGTGCTTCTTCTAGAAGAAGATGTCTGGGTTTCCCCTGAAATGCAATTTGAAACTCCTCACTATCTGGCCCATCTCCATAACCAGAAATCAGCTTGCGGTGAAAAGCTTGCTCGGCAAGTTCTGTAACTTCCTTTCTAAGAGCAGCTTGTGTGCTATTCATAACTTGCTGTCTCCTAAATCCTTATTTATTATTTATATATTATTCAATAATAAATTACACCTTTCAAAAGTTATACTCTTAGCTATGAGTAAAGATTGAAACTTAAGATATTCACATTATTTATGCCTTTAGATAGCTGACAATCACTATAAATAGGGTTACGCTAGCTTGCGTTAGATGCTGAAGCTACCCAGACACTAACTTAAATTAAAAATCATTCTAAGCTCCTGCATCCAAATTCCAGGGCGTTTACTAAAAGGTTATAGTCAATGGTTCAACAAAGAAGCACCGATGCAGTCCGCATCAATGCTAGAAAAACTGATACATTCGATATTTTCAATTTCAAGCATTTCATCGGCCCAAATCCCTATTTAGAGACAGGGGCACTGGTATTCGATTTTGCTTTTACTCTCAATAAACCGTTACAGATTGAGGATTATGTCTCGATTATTGGCGATCGCTATCCTCATATCAAAGAAGAAACTTTAGAATCCCACGCTCATTTATTTGCCAGTACTGTCAGGGAAGTGGGTAAGCTGGATATGGGTTTGCACCTCAACAGTTGGGATGTGAAGTCCTACCCCGAACGCTGGAGAATAGCTGTGCGATCGCTTGATGCACGGACAAGTAGAGATGTAGTCTACCTGGTTTGGGACTGGTTTGAAGCCATTACTCAGTCATCCGGCATTGATTACGACATAGATTTAGATGGACAAATGCGATCGCTACAAAATAGATTCCGAAAATCTGTCTACGGTGGTCCGACAGTGTACACCTTATTGCGAACAGCAGACAAAAAGAATATTCCCACCTTTTATCTATGGGAAGAAGGACTGATGCAATACGGCTATGGAAAAAAACAAGTTCGCGGTGTGGCAACAACATTTAACTGCGATAGTCACATAGATTCAGACTTCACTACCCGCAAGGATGACTGTAAGGCATTCTTAAAAAGCTTAGGCTTCCCCGTACCTAATGGTGATATCATTGTTACAGAAAGGGAAGCTTTATCTGTAGCCAAAGGAATGGGTTACCCAGTAGCAGTTAAACCTGTAGTTGGTCACAAAGGAATCGGTGTAACTGCTGATGTCCGAGATTCTGAAGAATTGAGATCCGCTTATAGTCGCGCATTCAAAGCAATACCAGAAACCGAACCAACCCGAATAATTGTCGAGAAAAGCATCCGGGGAGCAGATTTTCGCTTACTTTGCGTTAACGGTAGATTTGTTGCAGCTACCGAACGTCGTCCAGCATCGGTTGTAGGTGACGGTGATTCAACTATTGGTGAGTTAATTAGAAAGGAAAACCGCAAACCTGCTCGTTTGGATACACCCACCTCACCGATGAGCAAAATTCAGTCTGATGAAGCGATGGAACTGTATCTAGAAGAGCAGCGCTTGTCATTAGACAGCATAATTGAGAAAGATCGGACAATATATCTTCGGAAAGTTGCCAATCTCTCAGCTGGGGGTGTAAGCATTGACGCCACCCGCACCGTACACCCAGACAATATCATTTTGGCGCAAGACATCGCGCAATACTTTAGTTTAACTTGTCTTGGGATTGATGCGATCGCCCCAAGTCTGGACAAATCTTGGAAGTCTGGAGAGTTAGCCATCATAGAAATCAATGCTGCACCTGGGATTTTAATGCATCTTAATCCAGCGATCGGTGAAAGCGTAGATGTACCTGACTATATCCTGGAAACCTTTTTTAATTCCAGTAAAGATGCCAGGATACCGATTATGACTTTTAATAAAATCCCACTTCACGAACTTCAAGAGACGATAGACCATATCTTATTGCAACATCCAGATTGGACAATTGGGGCTATTTGCCGAGATCGAGTTTTTGTAAATCGCTCGGAAAAAAACTTAAATGAAGATTACAACAATAACGTCCAAAATTTGTTGCGTCATCCCAAACTAGATTTACTGATAGCTGAATACACAGAAGATATCTTGGAAAGTCAGGGGATGTTTTACCAAGGTAGCAATATTGTGGTTCTCGATAACCCCACCGAAACAGAGATGGTGTTAACACGGGATATTTTAGATGATTCCACAGTAGTAATTAAGAGAGGAAACAACATCACAATCCAGCGTAAGGGTTTGATTGAAGACTACGCACTGTGGGAAGGTGAACCATTCACAAGAGTGTATCTTAAAGAAATTGGGACAATCTTGTAATTTTGCCCTCACCCTAAATCCCTCTCCCAAGGGGAGAGGGACTTTGAATATTCTAGCCCCCCTTCCTCCCAAGGGGAGAAGGGGCTGGGGGATGAGGGCACCACCACTGCATCCCTCTTCCCTTGGACTGTGGTGGTAGTGATAAAATAAAAGTGACATAACCAGTTCCCACAAAGGTTTGGAGGTTTTATGACAATTGCTACCGCTCCTACTGCCTCTGGTGCTACTCAACCATTGCTACTTGATGTTAGCGGTACAACTCTGATTGTTACTCCTCTTCAGTTCGATCGCTTATGTGTCAATAACCCCGATTTAAGACTGGAGTTAACCCCAAATAGAGAATTGATTGTGATGGCTCCATCTGGTGGTGAAAGTGGGAAAAAAAACTTTAGGTTGTCAGGTCAGCTTTTTGTCTGGAATGAAAGAACCGAACTAGGTGAAGCATTCGACTCCTCAACAGGCTATGACTTTACTGCGATCGGAGGTGGACAACCATCACCCGATGTCTCTTGGATAGAGAAGTCCCGATTAGAGTCCATAGACATCACCAAATTTATCCCAATAGTCCCCGATTTCGTCATCGAGCTACGCTCCGCTACTGACAGACTGTATGCAATCAAGAACAAGATGGTTGAATATCAACGACTAGGGGTGCGTCTAGGACTACTCATTAATCCCCAGGACAAAAAGGTTGAAATCTATCGACCAGGACAAGAAATAGAGGTATTAGAGTCACCAATGTCAATTGACTGTAGCGAGGTCATGCCGGGTTTCGTAGTGAGCATGAACAAAATTTGGTGACATTGAATGAAGGAAGAAGGAAGCTGCCGCTCCAACTCAAAACAGGCAACCCTTCTTAGGTCGGGGTATTAACAAGAACACCGAGGATAAAAAACGGCGAATATTAACAGTTGGGTACGAAGAAAGAGTTTGAAACAAACTAGCTCCCCTTCTCCCAGTGGGAGAAGGGGCTGGGGGATGAGGGCAGTTTATTTTTTCAAAGTCCCTAACCTTTCATAAGCAGCCAAAATAATTTTTTCCGTTTCTTCCCAACTAATACATTTATCAGTTACAGAAACACCATATTTTAATTCCTCTTTGTTATTAGGAATTTTTTGACCACCTTCAGACAAATTGGACTCTAACATCATCCCCACGATAGATGTATTCCCATCCATAATTTGCGAAACTGCATTTTCAAAAACAGCAGATTGCAATTTATAGTCCTTATTAGAATTGCCATGACTGCAGTCAATAACTATTCTCGGTGATAAATCTGCCTCTTTTAACTTTGTTTCGACTATTTCTACATTCGCTGCATCAAAGTTTGGTCCATCGTTTCCACCTCGTAAAATTACATGACCGTGTGTATTACCTTTAGTTTTAAATATGCTGACTTGACCCTCATGATTAATCCCTAGGAAATTATGAGGATTTTTTGCTGATTCTAGAGCATTCAAAGCTACTTGAATACTACCATCGGTACCATTTTTAAAACCCACAGGCATTGATAATCCACTTGCCATTTCCCGGTGAGTTTGTGATTCTGTTGTTCTCGCTCCAATTGCCGACCAAGTAATCAGTTCGCTAATATATTGAGGGATGATTGGGTCAAGAGCTTCTGTAGCGGCAGGTAATCCCAATTCGGCAATTTTTATCAATAATTCACGGGCAATTAACATCCCCTTTTCAATATGGAAAGAATCATCCATATCAGGGTCATTAATTAATCCTTTCCATCCGACTGTTGTTCTAGGTTTCTCAAAATATACCCTCATCAACAAAAATAGTTTATCGTTGACTTTTTCGGCAAGATTTTTTAATCTCGCTGAATACTCTAGGGCTGCTTTTGTGTCATGAATCGAACATGGACCAACAACTATAAACTTTCTGCTGTCTTGAAAATCTAGGATATCTTCTAATTCTTGCCGGGATTTCAAAACAATTTGTTCAGCTAATTCTGTTAAAGGTAGTTTTGATTTAACTTCACTTGGGGTTAGTAAAACTTGTGCATTCTCAATGTTTGTGTTAAATAGTTGATGCATATTGGAGATAGAGCAGAGAAATTCATTTACATATTGTAATTCAAAGGTAACAACAATAACACATACATATTTTTAGCTTTTTTTAACCGAGAAAATCCCAGATTCTATCTGCGTATATCCGCGTACATCTACGGTTAATTATTCGTATTTTTTTACTTTTGCAAGAAGACTAATATGTTCACGAAGTAAGAAGTACCAAACCTTAAAAGGGGTGGGATTAAAACAAGGACGCTGTTTTTTAGCACTACCCTACGGGAAAACAACGTTAAGGAGGTGCCGCTTCCCTAACGTTGCACTCAAATCAAAAAACATCTTTTTTTGACTGAAGCTCTAAACTCAGAACGATCCTAAATTATTCCTTCTTCCCTCTTCCTTCTTCCTTCATTTGTAAGATTACTGCCAGACGAATACTTTGGCTTCGTATGGTCCTAGGTCGGCCATGATACCATCATCCCCGGCTTCGACATCATAATTGCCTGTCCACTCGTGCCATGTACCACCGCTGGGGAAGTTAGGAACGTGATAGCCAGCTAGGAAGTTTTCTGAGAAATTGGCTACGACAACCACACGAGAACCTTCTTCATTCCATCGGCTGTATGCCAATACTTTTGTCTCCGAATTTTCGTGGATGAAGTCGATATTTTCCGTGTAGAGGGCATGGTTGTTTTTACGCAGATTTATTAACCCTTTGTAGTATTCAAACAAACTGCGATTTAGGTCATTCCCCAACAGCTTCCAATCTATTTTAGCTGAATCAGGTGTTTTGGCTTTGTACTCGCCAAATTCTTCACCCATCCAAAGCATCGGCACACCAACTGCTGTCATTAACATTGCTGCGCCTAGTTTAGCGCGTTTGAATGCTTCTTCATCAAAAATTTGGCGATCGCCTAATTCGACCATTAAATGATTGTGGTCGTGATTTGTCAAGTAATTGACAACATTTGTTGCACCCAAGAAACCTTGACGTTTACAATCAATAACATCTTTTAGACGTTCTAAATCAAAGGTGTCACCGCAAATATGTTCGACGATGCAATGATAGAAACTATCGTGCCAGCAACCATCCATTGGACCATCCACATTAGTGATGCTGGGAGTTTCTGGAATATGTTCGGCAATGTTATAAAAAGGCTTCGCACCAGCACTTTGTTTTGCTTCTTGCACAATCCAATGCATGAAGTCGTAATTGGCAATTTGTCGTGCGGCATCGTAGCGAATCCCATCTATATGATATTCTTGAATCCAAAAACGGATTGTATCACCAATAAATTTTCGCGCTGGATAAGTCTCTAATTTCTCATCGTAGAGTTCGTAATTAAATTCCGGTCCCCAGTTATTACCAGGGTCACGGGGTGAGTGATGATACCATAAATCGTGGTCTATTTGTGTTAGCGGACTGGATGCTTCTGAGTGATTGTAAATACCGTCCATGATGACCCGAATGCCTCTAGCATGACACTCGTCAATCAACTGCTTTAATTCTGATGTCGGCCCATAACTCGATTCAGTTGCAAAGAAATAACGCGGATTGTAACCCCAGCTAAAATCACCTGGATATTCTTTGATTGGCATTAACTCAATCGCGTTAATTCCCAACTCTAAAATATAATCTAACTTCTCAATCGCGTGTTTGTACTTTCCTCGCGGATTTGGGTCATCTTCACCCCCAGAAAAATCCGCAATGTGCATTTCATAAATTACTAATTCATGGTCAGCAGGTAAGGGTTTATCGTCATGCTGCCAAACATAAGTATCAACAACTCTTTCGCCATCTTTTATCCGAAGAACGCTGTTATCTTTTCCAGTTGATTCATTAATATCTGTGGCATAAGGGTCGGTAACATCTACCCATTGGTCTGGTTCAAAAAACCACGATTTTGATTGAACGCGGAATTTATATTCATAAGTGCCATCTTTTAACTCAACAGTTGTGCGGAAATAACCATCTTCTCCTTTCTCCATTGGAATTTCTTCCCAATCAGAAAAAGAACCAATTAACGCTGCTGCATTGTTATATGGCGCAAATAAATTAAATTCAATTGGCTTTGTCATAAAAGTATTTGGCAATACATAATAGGTAAGTACATAAACGCAAACAACATGAAATCATAATGTTACTAATGGCTAATTTTTAATGGCTTGATAGCGATTAGTGATTAGCAATTAGAAGAGAGGAATGATGTTGAATTACGCCTATTGTTGTCAGTATTATCCATTTCTCCAAGGCTTCCGCAAATCATTCTTTAGTAAGAATTATCTAATTATTACCTCTGTCTGAAGGAATATTTTTTTATTAAATTTGTATTCTTTATACATACAGATCCCCGACTTCTCAAAAAGTCGGGGATCTAATATTAGGATTGCATATAACTAAATAACCAATTTGCTGCAGTTGCCCTACGAGTTTGCCTGGGACCAAATTCACCAATTTTGTAACCTGTAAAGCCCAATTTTTCTTTGAGAATTTGCTTATTTTCTTTGGGAATTGAACGAGTCAGCTTGACTGTTGGAGGCCGATTTTCGATGAAATTAGGTGGTTCTGGGTACTCAATCAGCCATTCTTCTGATACCCCTGTAGTATCCCATTTTCCAGATGATTCTTCATAGCGATAGCCTAAGTAGTACCATACCAACTGGTTGACGGTAGCATCATCAATTTCTTCATTGATAATTGCCCAAATAGTTTCTGTGTTCAGTGGTGGTAAGTTAGACATAAGTAATTCCAAATTCCAAGAAAAGAGTGAAAATATCGCATTACTCAGTTAGTGCTAAAGTGGAAGTGGTAACGAATCAGTCAAAAAATGCTGCACCAAATCCGCGCCCATGTATTCGTTAGTGGTAAAGTCCAAGGGGTAGGTTATCGCTATGCCACTGTTGATACCGCTACTCACCTTGGAATCAACGGTTGGGTGCGAAATCTTAGCGATCGCCGTGTAGAAGCAGTTTTTGAAGGAAGGCAGGAAGTCGTGGAGGAAATGATTCGCTGGTGTCACCAGGGACCACCTGATTCTGTTGTGAAAGATGTTTTGATTGAGTATGAGGAACCGGAGCATTTGCAGGGGTTTCAAGTCAGGCGATAATTATTAGTGGAAGGTTGAGGCTATGTCAACAATAATTTTAGCCCATTCTAGCTCATTCAACACGCCTTTTCAACCCCTTATATAGCAAGGCTTTTAGGGAATTTAAAAAAATGTGTTTGTGGCGATGGGACGCGGCTTCAGTACATATACGGTCATCTCGTCTAAAAAAAATACCTTCAATATGCCACATATGAACTAATAGCTTAGTCGAAAAAAAATGTCAAAATTATCACTGTTATTGATTGGGAAAATCGATTAACGTCCTTAATTGCCAGCGACTATAAGTCCTTGTCTAATAGCACAATTCCATTAAATTTTATAGTAATTTTCATAACTTCTAAAAATATAAATGTGTGGTTTATACGCAAGGCACCAGATATGTTTATTATAAAAATCCCAACCCATTTCAATGGGTTTAAGCTCTTAGCCGGAACTTTAGTTCACGGCTTGTTGCTCTGCCTTCCCCCTACTCATTCATCTCTTTCAATGTAGCGAGTGCTGAAGGAGATAAACGACTCAGGTAACGGAATATCCAATATTTAATTATAGTGTCTAAAATGACAGGGAATGTGGCGATAAATAAATTTACCCAACTTTTATTTTCTGCCGCTAACCCAATATGTTGTGAAAATCCTTCCAGCAGTACTATCCATCCATGTGGTGAGTGAAATCCGACAAATATATCTGTACATAAAATAATTAAAAAAGCTTTCGCACTATCACTTAAACCATAAACCATATCATCCATAAATTCTTTAACAACTACAATTTCTCTTTTACTAGTAGCCACGACTACAGCAAAAGCGATAAGTGATATCATATCCGCAAAAATATTGCTGATAGCACTATGAGTTTTTACCCTAAATTCTTCAGCTATCTCAACTGCTTTGTTTCTAACTTTTGATTTTATAACTTCTGGAGTAATTTGTGGTGCTTCTTCCAGGAAATTTTTAAACTTTAGTTCTTGTTCAAAAATCTTTAGTTCATGATAAGCTTTTTCTTGCATTTCCGAGTTGAGGAAAATCTCAGTGTCATTCTCACCTCTAACTCTGTCTACTATCGGCTTTACTAAAAAATGCTTGGTTGCGATCTGAGTCAAAAGCGGCACAATCACTAACATTGCCAAAAATTTCACAGAAATTCTTGTTCTATTTTTAGTATCCCGATAATTTTTGACAATTTTCTCTTCTCCACCCGGAGTTAAATCTGCTGTAATTCTATTAAATGTTCTTCCTATTGACCTTGGTAAAATTCCTGTTTTTTGATGAGGTTTAACTCTAGTAGGATCTACAGTAGATGAATTTTGCTTTATTTCCAATTTTTGAGGAATTGATTCAGGAATTGGTATTATAGCTTTGGATTCATACAGTTCATCTTGTGGTCTATATTTGGCCACCACTTCATCAATAAACTTTAATTTCTCTAAAAAAACACTACTGGAATTTTTTAAAATTGAACGACTCAACTTAAATTCTGAGAGTTTAACCTTAACAGTAATTAGGTTCTTATCAAGAATTTCCTCCCAATAAGACATGACATTTGGGGTATAACTCTCAGATTCCAAAGATATCTTTTTACCCCCAAACTGTTCTTGTTCTATATTTTTAATTACTTGTGCTGCTTCGTATGCTTTAAAAAGCGCTCTTTCTGGTGTATCAAAAAACCATTGTTTCTTATCAAGCAAATATTCTTTGATTTTTTGGCGAAATAATTCTATATTCCTTGACCAAAATGAACTTCTTGTGGCACACATTTCACATCCAATCCTTATCTATACAATACACATTTGAAATGGCTAATAGGTAATTTATGATAATTATTACTTACCAGCCATTGTTCCTTATTCTGAGTGTACACTAATTAAAGGGTTAGGTACCGGGAACAGGCGATTTTCTATAAGTTTAAATTGACCACGGCTGGCATCATAGGCAAAGACTTCTCCAGTCTCAATCTCATAAATCCATGCATGCAGAGTCAGTTCTTGGCTGTGAAGTTTGGAGCGGATTACTGGGTACGTCCCTAAATTTTCTATCTGCGTTAGGACATTTTGCTCAATTGCAATCTTTAAAAGTTTATCAGCGGGACAATCTTTGTAATTATCCACAACAAGCCGACGGGTAGACTCGGCATGATGTCTCAACCAGTCGTAAACTAAGGGCATTTGATGAGTAAGGTTACCTATTTGCATCAGTCCTCTCATTGCCCCGCAGTGGGAATGTCCGCAGATAACAATATCTTTAATACCCAAACCGTGAACGGCATATTCTAGAGCTGCACCTTCACTGCTATTTAGGGTTCCGTGGGCTGGGATTATATTTCCAATATTGCGAATAACAAATAATTCTCCTGGTTGACTTTGAGTAATTAAACATGGGTCAATCCGAGAATCGGAACAAGTTATGAATAGGACTTCTGGACTTTGACCCTGAGACAACTGCTCAAACATCTCACGATGGGAACTGAAGTAGTTATCGTGAAACTCATTCAGTCCTGCAATTATTCGTTTAATTGGCACAGCGGAATTCCCCTTGTTAATGGACATAGGCATCTCTCTCTTTATACTTCATAGTTTTTACCTCATTTCCCGAGGATTTATCGCAAACATTGATTCAATAAGACCACTTTATACAAAATGCACCCGTACAGAATTTATCTGCTTCCTTGTGGGAGTTTAATACCCACGAGAAGAAACATTTCTAATTTTTTAACAGGTTCCATTTTTTAGACTTTTATCCACTTCCTTGTGGGGGTTTAATACCCCAACGTCTACAGGTCGCTCGTTTTGAGTTGGGGTTTGAATCCCCATATATAAACCCTTCCTTCTTCCTTCTTCCTTCGTCAATCCGATAGCTTTGACGATATTCATATATACAGGAATTTCCACAAAGCTTCCCGCAAAACTTCACCCCAAGAAAACTCTTTTTTTCTCCATCTTCTTTGCTTTGACCAAACATTGTCACTAATACAATTCCAACTACAATTGCTGGAGATTTCATCAGGGCTAAAGCAGCTACCATATGTCCACCTGGAGTTAAGCCAAGTATTTTCAAAAAAGACTGGGCAGTGATAAAGGTGACGGCACTGATTGATCCCCAGAAATAAAAATAGGACTGGTGGATCTAAAAAGTTCGATAATATAAGGCTTGTATTCACTCGGTGCAACTCCTAATTATGCCGAAGATTAACTGATAAATCGGTAATGGAAGTAATGAACAGTGTTATTGTAACTTTTTGTTAACTCAGCACTACGACTATATTCCAAGATGGTGAAGATTTTATGTAAATTGTGTATCAATCCTGTGACATTAGAATGGAACACTGTCTGCAAGCTTTCCCTCGTTGGCTTATAATACCCAATAAAACTGGTAAATTTATGCAAAATCGCAATTTATATTCATTGTCAAGAAAATTTGATAATTTATTTGGCCGAGATTTGCGCAGACATGAATCATGAAGCAATGCAGAGATGTCAGATGTACATAGTCATCTCCGCCCAAGATTTAGATACCGCAAATTTACATGCACTTCCATAGCTTGATTTATTTTGCGATGAATGGGAAATTTAAGCGATTGGTTTGACTGACCACTGAGAATGGTTAAAATGGACTGGAGAAATGTTGAAATATACTGATTTTTAAGCGATTATCGCATTGAATATTGAGCTAACTTTTACCTAATTCTGCATCGCATGAAACTTAGTCTGTGTACGATCGCCAAAAATGAAGAAGCTGCACTACCTAAATGCCTGGGCAGTGTAAGGAATGTGGTAGATGAGATAATTGTGCTGGATACCGGTTCGGGCGATCGCACTGTTGAAGTTGCCAAACAGTTTGGAGCGAAAGTCTACCATTATCAATGGTGTAATGATTTCAGCGCAGCCCGGAATGAAGCTTTAAAATATGTGACGGGAGACTGGATTCTGGTGTTGGATGCGGATGAGACTTTAACTGCAGAAATTGTGCCGCAAATCAAAGAGGTGATAGAGAGTCCAGAATACTTGTTAATTAATTTAGTTCGTCATGAGGTGGGAGCGGAGCAATCTCCTTATTCTTTGGTTTCACGGTTATTCCGCAATCACCCTAATATCTGTTTTTCTCGTCCTTATCATGCTTTGGTGGATGATAGCGTCTCCTCTATTATCCTTAGAGAGCCTAATTGGGAAGTCGGATATTTACAACGAGTGGCGATTTTGCATACAGGATATCAACAAAGTGCGATCGCCGAACAAAATAAGTATGTGAAAGCGCAAACGGCAATGGAGGGGTTTTTGGCAACTCATCCTTCGGACCCTTATGTTTGCAGCAAATTGGGTGCTTTGTACGTGCAAGTCGGGAAAGTTTCCGAAGGGATTGAGTTATTGCAGCGAGGAATTGCTTCTAAGCTTACGAACGATGACATTTTATATGAACTCCACTACCATTTGGGTATTGCTTATAGTAAAAATCAAGATCCCCAGCAGGCAGTTTTTCACTACCAAATTGCAACCAAGCTACACATTCACCCATTGCTCAAGTTAGGAGCATACAATAATTTGGGTAATTTAATCAAAGAGAAAGGAGATTTAAGAGGTGCAAAAACCGCTTATGAAATCACCTTGCGGATTGACCCGAGTTTTGCCATCGGACATTACAATTTGGGCATGACTCTCAAACAAGAGGGTTTATTTGCCGAAGCGATCGCCTCTTACCAACAAGCTATCAAGCTAAACCCCTACTATGCAGAAGCATATCAAAATTTAGGGGTTGTGCTGTTGAAACTGGGGCAAGTACCAAGTAGTATGACAGCTTTTAAGAATGCGATCGCCCTTCACGAGAAACAAAATCCTGATGAAGCTCTTCGATTGCGTTCTGGGTTGCAGGAGATGGGGTTTTTATAGGTTGCATTAACCCAGACGGCAATTTTGAGGGGAGGGATTGAACCGCCAAGACGCCAAGTACGCCAAGGAAGAGAGAAGAAGAGAAATTTATTGGTTGAGTGACCCATTAAAACTAATGCGTCGAACTACTAGTAGTCCACCACACCAATTTTGAGGAATGAAGGAGCATCCTAGTTTCTCTTTCGCTCTTCCTTCGCGTCCTTAGCGTCTAAGCCGAGACGGCTGGCTTCGCCTACGCGGTTCAATCCCTCCCCCTCAAAACTAACGTGGTCGAATAGTAGGGAGCGAGTTTATCCTCGCTATTCTTTTTAATATCCCGACCTAATCAAGGTTGCCCGTTTTGAACTGAGGTCTGAATCCCCATCTCAAACCCTCCTTCTTCCTTCTTCCTTCTTCCTTCTTCCTTCATTCAAGATTTCATGACTGTTGCACTTTTTATAAATCTCTCCAATCTATCCATCCCTTTCTCAATTGTTGCCATATCGGTAGCGTAGGAAAGACGTATATTGTTGTCAACACCGAAAGCAATTCCGGGGATGACTGCGACTTGCTCCTTTTCGAGTAGAAGGTTAGAAAATTCTAGAGATTTTAGCCCGGTTTTGCTGATATCGGGAAGCATATAAAAAGCTCCTTCTGGTTTGGGACAACTTAATCTGGGAATCCCGTTAAGTCTTTCATACATCACTTCTCGCCGTTTTGCGAAAGCTTGACGCATTTCTTCTACACAATCTTGCTCACCCTCTAAAGCAGCGATCGCTCCATACTGAGCAAAGGTACATACATTCGATGTACTATGACTCTGAAGAGTAATTGTGGCTTTAATTAACTCCAAAGGTCCCGCCAAATAACCAATCCGCCATCCGGTCATCGAATAACCTTTGGCAAACCCATTACTAATAATAGTCCGGGCAAAAATTTCTTCTCCCAAGGAACCAATACTTACCTGTTTTGCCCCGTCGTAGATAATCTTTTCGTAAATCTCGTCGGAAACAACCAGAATATCTTTCTCAACGATTACCTCCGCTAAGGCCTGGAGTTCCTCTGGTGTGTACACCATCCCTGTCGGATTCGATGGTGAATTGATGATAAATAACTTTGTTTTTGGTGTAATTGCCTGACGCAATTGCTGCGGTGTAATCTTATATCCATTGCTGGCATCCGTCTGTACAATTACTGAAGTTCCACCAGCCAGAGTCACCATCTCTGGATAGCTCAACCAATAGGGAGCGGGGATAATTACCTCATCACCCGACTCAATCAACGCAATTATCAAATTATACAGAGAATGCTTACCACCATTGGTAACGATGACATTTTCTGGTTTGTAATCCAGACCATTCTCTCGTTTCAGTTTCTGGGCGATCGCTTCCCTTAACTTCGGTTCACCAGAAGCGGGACCATATTTCGTCTTACCTTCATCCAAAGCTTTCACACAAGCAGCTTTGATATGTGCCGGCGTATCAAAATCTGGTTCCCCAGCACTAAAACTACAAACATCAATTCCTTCTGTCTTCATAGCCTTAGCTTTCGCTGCGATCGCTAAGGTTATCGAAGGAGTTACCTGACTTACTCTTTCTGCCAGCTTCATAAAAATTTCGTCGGAGGAAAGGAAACCCAGTGGCTTAAACCACGGGGGGAAAACGACTCGTGCAACTTTAACGCATTACAGCTAGAACTTTTAGGCCCTTTGTTGCTGTCCACCACTTCATAATTGGTCACCCTTTTAGAATATCCCAGAAACACAAGAAGAGATTTCCCATCGACCATAATTCCTTTGTTGCGGAGTTGCTCTGACTCGGAAGTTGATTTTCACGGTAACTGCTGAATTTTATAATTCTGTCAACCGCAATTCAAATGCCATTCCATGTTTATATTAAGCTAGGAAATTAATGCTTGATTTTTGAAAAAACTGACAACGCTATTACAAGGGTTTCAAGGACGTTAATAAAAGTAATTATACGCCTCCCCAAGTCTTAAATTACTACGGTCTGAAAGCCTACTAAAATCGTTAGGCAATATCAAGATTATCAGGATTTTGTGACAAACTTAATATAAAAACCTTGAGTAATTTAAATCTAAATTCTAATTTATTATTTATTAAACTTATATATTGAGAAACCCGACCTCCTAAAAAGTCGGGTTTTTTTTGTCTCATATGCGCTCTCTCTCGGAAGCTTTGCTTATTTGTAATCGCCGCGTTCAGCTTTATTGCGTGCTAATTCTTCTTCAATTGGACTGCGATCGTAGTCGTTTACGCCAAAAGAGCGCTTTAGGGGATTGTTGACCACTTCTTCACCTGCTCGCTTTAACATATCGACGGGATTTTTCTGACGGCTACCAGTTCCCAAATCCTTAGGAATTACTTCTGCGGCTCTCTTGCCACTCTCAACGTAATCATCTTCGCCAATATTTGGTGTAACGTTAGCATTGCGTCCCATCTTTTCTTCTACGCGGTCTTTGTTAGCAAAATAGGGTGCAACTCCTCCTTGATTGCCATGAGCAGCGCGTTCTAACCTATAGTGGTCTTGGGTAGAAAGGTCGCCAGAATAATAACCTGCAGCTTGTGCGTTTGTTGCAGGTATGATCATCCAGACAAAACCAGCTAACATCAAAAATGCAATTTTGTGAAATATTTTCTTAATTTCCAACATTCTGAAACTCCCTCCAGACTTTTTCGGTTAACCTCCTGAATGTTAGGCAATTAAAAACAGGCGATCGTCTCTCCGTGGGTTGGTTGGTGATGTATGTCTAAAGGAATGAAGGAAGAAGGAAGAAGGAATGAACGCAGATGGACACAGATAAACCCCCTCGAAGAAAAGCCCTCTCGGGGGTTAGGGGTGAGGTTAAGCGATGGTCACAGATGAAGACAAGTAAACATCTTGAATCGCATGAAACAATTTCACTCCTTCGTCAAAGGGCCGCTGAAAAGTCTTACGTCCAGAAATTAAACCTGTCCCACCAGCACGCTTATTAATTACAGCAGTCCGCACCGCTTCCGCAAAATCACTCTTCCCTGACGCACCACCAGAATTAATCAAACCAGCACGACCGCAATAACAATTCAATACCTGATAGCGAGTTAAATCAATTGGGTGGTCTGTTGTCAAGTCTGTATAAACCCGCTCATTGGTTTTACCATAACTTCCAGCGATCGCCTTCGCCACAGCCCCGTAACCATTATTGCATTCCGGCAGCTTTTGTTTAATAATGTCCGCTTCGATGGTGACACCCAAATGATTTGCTTGTCCCGTCAAGTCAGCAGCAAGGTGATAATCTTTATCTTGTTTAAAAGCATTATTCCGCAAATAACACCAAAGAATCGTGACCATCCCCAATTCATGAGCGCGTTTAAAAGCTTTGCTGACTTCCTGAATTTGTCTGGTGGAATTTTCACTTCCAAAATATATTGTCGCACCAACTGCCACAGCTCCCAAATTCCAAGCTTGTTCTACATCCGCAAACATAATTTGGTCGTATTGGTTCGGACAAGTTAACAATTCGTTATGATTTATTTTGACAATAAATGGGATTTTATGAGCATATTTGCGGGAAACGCTGCCCAATACACCAAATGTTGTCGCAACAGCATTACAACCTGATTCGATTGCCAGCTTGATAATATTTTCTGGGTCAAAATAAATTGGATTGGGTGCAAAGGATGCACCTGCGGAGTGTTCAATCCCTTGGTCTACGGGTAAAATCGAGAGATAGCCAGTATTTGCCAGACGACCCGTAGAATAGAGTTGCTGGAGATTCCGTAAAACTTGAGGTGAGCGATCGCTATTCAACCAGACTCGATCTACAAAGTCTGCTCCTGGTAGATGTAACAAATCTTGAGAAACTTTTGCCTTGTAGGTGAGCAAATCTTCTGCTTCTTTACCTAGCAAGGACTCGATGGAATTAGGCACAGATAGAGTAGAAGTCATAGCTTTTTCCCCAAAAATTTAGCGTTGTGAATCGCTGCATTAATGATTCTGTATCATTACTTATCTTATTGCTATCTACTAGATTGCATTTACGCCTTAAGATAGGCTAAATTTTTTTTCATGTTATCTCCATCACATTGCTGAATATCAGAAATCTAGCTTTTGATAGATGTAATATCAAGTTTGATAAAATAGTTGTAAATTATATACCCTTGATTTTAGGTTCAATTACGAGTGAGATTACTATCCCAACTTTTTCCCTCCGACTATTTTATTATCAATAACTTTATTTTATTGACAATTGGTAATTTGGAAAAATTCTTGTAGGGGCACAACCAATACTGTTGTACCCCTACCATGCAGAGCAAAGTCCCCTGGCTATGGCTGTCTGAACCTAGGATTTCCGTTGCTGACGACGTTGCTGCCTTTCCTGCTGCATTTTTTCTAATTGCTGCTGTTGCTCGGAAGTCAGCAATGCTTTGATCTGACTTTCGGTAGACTCACGAACTGTTTTCATTCGCGCTTTTTGATCGGCAGTCAGGTTTAGATTAGGTCTTTGACGTGTTTGTTTAGCCTGTTGTATTTGCGCCTTTTGCTCTGCGGTCAGAATACCATCCATTTGCTGCTTGGCAGAGTCGCTAATTGTTTTGATTTTCGCTTTTTGGTCAGCACTCAGATTCAGTTGAGTTCCCCATTTATTGCCATATTCTCCTTTGGCACGAGCATTTTGAGCAACGGCAGGATTAGTGAAGGATGGAATGAGGGGGGAAGCCGCAAACATCAACATCAGCGCTCCGGGCAACAAAAACAAAGCTTTCATCTTCATGGGTATTCTCGGTAAATTCATCGGTCGGAATTGCTTCCTCTTCAACAACTTCATCCTAAGAATTTTCCAAGCAAATTGCCTGTATCAAAGGTCACTAGTTTATGGGTGACTAAAGTCATGCTTTTACGCTGAAAAGTATGTGCAAGTAGCTTTAAGACAAATATAAATTAGGCGAATGACTATATACATAGGATAAAAATTAGTATCAATTATATCTGCATAATAAATTACTTACCCATAAAATCTATGTAAATGCTTCTTATATAATAGTGCTCTAAGCTAACGTTAGCAGTGGCGATCGCACCATGACAGCAAAGCTGAATAAATTTGACTGTTGTCTCGTGGAACATCTTGCTGGCACCTTTACCACCCCGGATAAACATCCGAATATTACCTTTTTCACCGATGGTAAATTCGTTATAAAAAGCACCACAGGTAGCGGCTGTATTAGCAATTTTTGTACCGAGTATTCCCTGGTTGGGTTTTGAATTCTCCGACTATAAAGGCTCCCGCAGCATCACCCGATAGAAACGCTAGGGTATCGTTTTCGTCAGTATAGCCGGAGTATGTAGTGGAAACAACTACTAACACGTTAGTTCATGATTTTTCTCCTTTTAATTCGATTGCTCCTTGCTGAATGAGGCTGCGAATTCGACCACCAATTGGAGCAGGTGGTTTGGGGTCTAAGCTGATGTCAACGACGAAGGGAACGGTGGAAGCAAGGGCTGTTTTTAACACTGCTTCGAGTTCTGATTCTTGGGAAACACGGATACCCTTTGCACCCATCGACTGGGCTAATTGGACGAAATATATACTCAGTATCTCCGTATCTACGCCTTTAAAACCTTGTAAATCCATGCCTTGGGCGCACAGATTCCGCAATTGTATTTTGACTAGGGGCTGATTCTCCCCGAGTAAATCCAAATTGCGATTTTGCCGTGCATGGGGTGGTTTGAATTGGGGTCGGTATACTTATATGGGCGACAAAACCACCTGGTTGGGATAATCCTTGAGCAAGTCTGCGGGATATTTCTGGGATTTCATCCCCTGTTTCTACGATTGTGGCGTAGTTGAATAATGCTCCTGGAGTGAATAAGCCGGAAATGGGCATGGTGTGAGCGCTGGTTTCTTGACAAGCCCAACGTCCGCGATTTCCCGCTGCAGTTGCCGCAGATAACAGAATTACCTTTGCACCTTCCCCCCTAGCAGCGAGGATTCCGGTGATGGTGTTGGTGATGCCCGGACCTGTTGTTGCAAATACAACGACAACGCGATCGCTGGCAAAATAGGCTTCGCAAGCGGCAAAGGCTGCTCCTGATTCGTAACGAAAATGCAGGACTTGAATTTTGCTGCGGTTGAGCGCTGCCCAAAGTGGCCCGATTCCTCTAGCTGAAAATAGCTGTAACTTGTAAAAACCATAAATTGTGTAATTACTTAGCCCTAAAACCGAGGCACGAAGTAGCCGTCAGTAACATTACTGTTGCCGATAGTCATACAATAAACTGAATCTGAATGTTGCACATCCACTATTTCTGCTTGTTTGCGTGCAGTATTTATATCTCAATAATGCACGAATGCGCGAGCGTAATTGCAGAAAACTGCACATTAATCGATATTTGCTTGTTCTTAAAGATTTTCGCTTCCTTTAAAAGTAATTATATTAAAAGTTTTGCTAAACTGGCGCCAACTCTCTTATTAATTTCCTCTCTACTCTGTGCCCTCTGCGCCTCTGTGGTAAAGGCACGTGTTTTTTTAAACCACAGAGACACAGAGTACGCAGAGAGAGAGTTGTGGTAGGGTGTGTCAAAGCCATTACAATCTTCCATAAAACGAAAAATCAATCAGCGCCCTCCGCACCTTACGCTACCTATTTAAAATGGCTTGCTCAAAACGAATCCACTCTTCAATACTTAAAGCTGTAATTGCCTAAAGGTGCTGAAACAACGATGTGTGTGGAAGCTTTTGTAGTCAAGGTTTGTAAGCTATACACTTCAACTATAGCGCTATAATAAAACCAGTATTACTAAAGAAAAAGCAACAATGTCCATTACGCTTGATCTTCCACCAAAAATTGAAGCGCTGCTGCGACAGCGTGCTGAAAGTACCGGACAAGATATTTCGCAAATGGCACTGTTCGTCCTGACTTTGGGGCTGAGTTTGGATTCGCAAGATTTTTTTGAGGCTTTGAAGGGAATTCAACGTGGGCTTGATGATTTTGAGCAAGGACAATTTTCGAGTTTAGAGGACTTCATTGCCGAACAAAATCAAAAATATGGATTGTCTCTTGAGGCATGACGTACCACATTGATTTTTCTAGCATTGCGAAAGCCGAAGCGGATGCTGCATTCTTAACGATATCTCAGTTTACCACAGCCGAGCGTGCCCAACTTTGGTATCAAGGACTGATTAAAGCAATCGCATCTTTGCGAGAAATGCCTAGACGCTGTCCAATCGCTCGTGAAGATGCCTTTTTTAGTCAAGAAATTCGCCAGCTTCTTTATGGGCAAGGGAAGCAAACATACCGCATTATTTTTACAGTTATTGAAGACCAACCCATTCCCACAGTAAGAATTCTCTATATTCGTCATGGGG
This sequence comes from Cyanomargarita calcarea GSE-NOS-MK-12-04C, assembly GCA_019359595.1. Taxonomy (GTDB): domain Bacteria; phylum Cyanobacteriota; class Cyanobacteriia; order Cyanobacteriales; family Nostocaceae; genus Cyanomargarita; species Cyanomargarita calcarea. Next base: position 79,260 of record JAHHGZ010000009.1, on the reverse strand, counting down.
CACAGAAGACAATTGGTGAGCCGGAAGTAGAGGATTGATTGTTTATCCACAATATCTTCCTTAAGATACGCAGAAAAACGAGTTATGTAAGGTTAGCGGTAGCTCACTTCTACTGATTGCAGTACTATTTTTCCATACTCTTGCAAATTATTTAAATAGCCTTAAAACAATTAACTTTAAGGCTATTTAGTAAAGAATTCGCTCACTTTATTAGTGTGTTGTTTCGGCTTGTATTCGCTTTTTAAATTCAGCTAGTGACTGTTCTTCGGTACTAACGACAACTCTACCTGGTTTTGCTCGTACAATACTGAGATAGTGTTGAAAAGCGTCTTCATCTTCAGGATGTTGTTTAACATAATTTCTTAGCTCAACTTCTGTTAATTATTGTTAAGGACTTACCCTTTGGAGAAAAACCAGTATTTTTAGAAATTAATAGGCGACAATTCAAATGTGAAAAATGTAGAAAACCATTTAGCGAAGACCTAAATTTTGTGAGTAAAAAAAGGACTTATACAAAACGGCTTGCGCACAAAATAATACAAGAAGTTTTAGAAAACGATATTCACAGTACAGCCTCAAGCAGAGCCACCCAACGCAGTGGCTCCCCAAGTTTGGGCGACTTTGAAGGACTTTGAATTTTATTCTCCCCCAGAATTGGGGTAGGGGGGCAAAACTCTCCCCCAAACTTGGTGGCAAGGGGGCTTCATTGATATATCAAAACGGCTGATATCGCACCGAAAAATTAAAGCCATTATCTTGCAGCGAACTACCACGTTCGCTTGTTCCAATTAATGGGATACCGTAGTCCGCACGCAATGCCAAACCCCTAAAAGGTTGCCACTGCAAACCCAATCCTAAACTGGCAAGGGTTTGTGGGTCAAGATTGCTACCGCGATTATTCCAAACTGTACTGATATCAAAAAATGGTACTAACTGCAGTGTTTCCACATTCGATGCTAGGGGAATGCGAACTTCCACACCTCCAATTACCCCATTATCTGCAACAAGTTGATTTTGACGATAGCCTCGCACCGTATCAACTCCCCCAATGCTAATTTTTTCCAGCGAAAGTAAGGAATCACCCGTGAGTTGAGTGTTAACTTTGGCAAGCATCAAGACACGGGGGGATAGCCGTTGTACCCATTGAAATTGCCCCACCCAGGAGAAAAAACGCCCATCAGTCCCTGTATCGTTGACGGTTGCGTCGATTGCACCTATCCCCAAACTAAATTGCGATCGCGCTGCGAAAACACTAGTAGTGTTACGTTGCAACCAATCTTGAGAAAAGCGAATTACCGTAACTTTTGATTCCCCACCTTCGGGTCCTTCGGTAAAGGAGTAGGGAATATCATTGAGTATGAAGGTTTGACTGCGCCGTAAATCGAATGCTAAACCGAGAGCAAATTCGCTGTCTGGGGTGTGAATTAGCGGTTGACGGACATTAAAAGAAAGGGTTTCGGCTTCGCTACGGATATTCAAGTCACGAAATTGGCTTTCAATAATGCGGCTACCGCTGTTGCTATAACGGACACCAACTGTTCCATCAAGGGCGTTAAAGGGAATAGAATAATTGATATCGTAAATATTTAAGCCCTCAGTCACTGCATATTCGGCACTAAATTTATCACCAAACCCCAATAAATTATCGTGAGCAACAAAAACACTCCCTTGTTGTGAACCAACGCTAGTTGATTGATTATTTGCAAAAATCACCCCAGCGTGAAATGCAGGCGATTCGGTAATTTTCACCTGTAAAATATTGCTACCTGAGGTGCTACCTGCGGTTAACTCAGCATTGACTCGTTCAATAACCGAGTCAAGTTGTAATAATTGCAACGCTTCTTCCAGACGTTTTTGGTTTAAAGGTTTTCCTACAAGGCGCTCAATCCGGGAACGCACGTAACCATTTTGCAATCTTTGTAACCCGGAAATGAAAATTCCTTCGAGTTCACCTTCCACAACTTGGAGTTGCACAACACCACTAGTCAGATTTTGATTGTTGGGAATAAATGCACCGCTGGTAATATAACCCTTTTTAACATAGAGTTCAGTGATTTGCGATCGCAGTTCTAACAACTCCTCAAATGTGACATCTCTATTTTCATAACCCTGTTTTAACTTGATGATTTCATCTTCTAAAACAGAATAGCCTGTGACTTGAATTTCTTTGACAAAGAAACTTTCACCACTGGGAAAGGTTGTATCGGGTAGATTTTCTTTGGGGGGTGATGGGAGTATGGGGGTAGTTGGTGCAGATGGTGTGGGAGGAGGGGTTGGTGATGGTGATGTTTGGGGTAGAGTTTCTTCGACTTTCCCTGGTACATTGGGGGGAATTGTGACTCCGGATGGGGGTGTGGATTGTGCAAATACTGCAAGTGGAGTAATGCTAATGCAGGTAAGTAATATAAAAAAAAGCTTTTGAAACCGGAGGTAGAAACCCATTGTTTATATATGTAAAATTTTGAGAAGCGTTAATAAAAATTAGAAGTTTTCATCAGAAACGATTGATAAATTTATGTTTTAAGCTTTTTTAGATTTATTTTCGTTCGTTTAATACTTAGATTAAGAGATTGGGCTAAGTAATACAATTCACCTTTCATGTAAATTTGATTGCATCATTATGTATAGGCTTTTGCAGAAAACTGCATACTTTCCGACAGTTCTGTTTTCAATGTTTATTTCTGGTAAGTTTAAAAATAACTCCTAAATAAGTATTTTCTCTATCCTCGAACTGTAAAATCTCAAAAAATTGTATAGTAAATCACTTTTTACTTATTGTTACAATATGAGAACCAAAAAATATCTCAAATTACTTTCTGTCCCTCTACAACTCAGTGCAAGGCTAATTTACTTCTTTACCCAGCAATACCAACAATTAAATCGACATCGTTTTAGTAAAGTATTATTTTTAACAACTTTAATATGTTTATTATTTGGGCAAATAGTATCTGCACAAGCTCCAAATGTCGATAATTTAGTCGAAGAAGGAATCAAAGACTATAATACAGCAAATTTTACTAGTGCGGTAAAACACTGGCAAGAGGCACTAAGTCAGTATAAAAATAATCCATCGTCAGCGGCAGTTGTTAATGAAAATTTAGCACGAGCCTACCAACAAATAGGAGAAAACAAAGAAGCGATCGCATCACTGTCGGCAGCAATTCGTGACTATGGTGCGGTGGAGAATATCCAGCAAGTCGGACGCATGAACTCAGAACTCGCCCAAGTTTACAGCAATTTGGGACAACCTCGCAAAGCGATCGCCCTTTTGTGTGGGAAACTGGTAGATAAGTCGAAAAATCAACCAAGTCAAGAAATAGAATGTACTCCAGAAAGTGCTAAACAAATAGCCACTAAATACAACGACAAACGTGGGCAAGTTGCGGCTTTGGGGATTCTCGGTGAAGCATATCGCTTAATCGGAAGTTACGACCAAGCAATTAAGTATTTAGACGCAGCACAACAAGTAACTCCAGAATATAAATTTTTGGTGTTCAATAGTTTGGGTAATGCTTACAAAAGTCGTGGTCAATTGCGAGAGTTACAAGCCGATTCTGCAAATAAGGCTGGTATTCTTAGTAAAGAACAAGAATTTACTAAAAAGTCACAAGAAGACTACGACAGAGCTTATCAATATTTTCAGGATAGTATAAAATTCGCCCGCAAGGAAAAACAAGCTTTAGCAGAGATGCGGGGATTATTAAATTTAATTCAGTTGGGTTCCCAGACGAATAAGAGTAAAGTTATTAAAGATGAGGAGTTTAACAAAGCTCTTAAGGATGCTTTGAAAGTTCTCGAAGGTTTGCCCGATTCAGCCACAAAAGTCTATGGAGCAATTGATTTAGCATACTTGCAGCGTGATGCTAAAGGAACTTCACCCTTTACCTACTGTCCATCTCAACTGGTTTTGTCTGGCAACAACGAAGCATTTAATTTGCTCGAACACTCAGTATTAATAGGTAATAAATTACAAGATAATCGCCTAATTTCCTATTCTAATGGTGCTTTGGGTCATTTCTGGGAATGTCGCCAAAATAATGAAAAAGCACTAAAATATACTCAATCCGCAATCATAGCAGCAGACAGCAAGTTGAGTGCAAAAGATAGCTTGTATTTGTGGGAGTGGCAAGCAGGACGCATTTTAGATAAACAGGAGCGAAAAGAAGAAGCGATCGCATCCTATCAGCGAGCATTTGACACCTTAGAAGATATCCGCCGGGATATTTTGACCGCCGAACGGGATGTACAATTTGACTTCCGTGATGTTGTTCAACCATTGTACCGGAAATTGGCACAGTCGCGGCTCGAACTGCTCTTGATTGCGGAAGCCTTGCAACAAGCCCAAATTAGAATGATTAATGCTAAGAAATTACCACAATCTGAAGGTATCAATCCCATGTATGACCACCCTGCATATTGGGCCCCAATGATTGCGATCGGTAATTGGCTTTGACCCCTCCCCACAAGAGTTACATAAATTTTAAATATGCAAACTAGATGTGGTGAGTGCTTACTAGTAGGGGCAATACCCTGCGGGAGGCAAGCCACATGAATTGCCCCTAAAAAAAGTTAGTTTTGCGTAAGTACTATTCCTTCACTGGCATACTCGACTGAGTACCAACTGTCCATCAGCAAGCCGATAAACCCCTTGTGGTTCAACTATGCGATCGCCTTTTTTCCAAGTCCGGGATGTTGGTTCAACATTACGTACCTCACCAGTGGAATAGATTGAGATTGAAGCATCGTTAGGACTGCTACGTAAAGCACCAGAACCAGTGATGAAAAATGTACCCTGTTGTTTAGGACTGCGTGAAATGCAACTATTGGCGATCAGTGCATTAGCGTTGATGACGTTTGCGGATAATCCAGTGAAGCTGTTTTGAATAGAACTGGTATCGGGTGCGTTGATATTTGTTATACCTGAAACTCCTAATTCCGAACTGGCAGTAATATCGCTTTTTTCGGTCGGCTTTGGACGTGACTCGATACCGAAGATACCTTGCGAGTTGATTTGGACTCTTCCACCGGAACCAGTGTATGCATTCGCGCTGATGTCGCTGTTTTCTTTGGGGATGGCGACGATGAATTTAGAGTTGATATTGATATTACCACCATCGCCACCAGCTTGGCTTCTACCTGCGGTGGTTGAAATTAAACCTCCACCACGCAACAGTAATAAATCAGCGATATCGAGGGTTATGTCACCACCATTACCCGCATTCGTGAAAGAAGCGATCGCGCTGCCTTTTCCAATAATTTCCAGAAAATTAGCATTAATTCCAATATCTCCAGCTTCACCTGTACCTATGCTGCCGGAGACAATTTCAGCACTATCACGGAGAATCAGGCGATTGCTAGTAATATCTATATCACCACCTTTCCCCTTAGCCCCTTCGTCAACTGATGATATTAAGCCAGTTGCAAACTCACTGTCTGAACCAGTCAGGATAATGTTATCAGCTTGTACCGTTAAATTACCCGCGTTTCCATTTCCTTGAGTTGCTAGCCAAAAACTGTTCTTTAGGTACGAAAATAAACCCATCCAATTCTACATCTTTGGCGCGGATGTTAATATTCCCGGCATTACCACTGCTTTGAGTGGATGTGGTGTCTATCTGTCCTCCTTGACTGACAGTGACTCGCGGTGTTTCAATCGTTACATTACCTCCATTTCCTGAACCAGAAAATGTACTGCTTGATACATAGCTAGAGAAACCGCCAATCTCTATGTATTCACTAGCTTTAATAAAAATGTTAGCTGCATTTGCACTACTAGAAGTATCCGTACTGATATAACCCCTATCTTTGAGATTGAGTCGCTGGGTTTCAATGGTAATATCCCCTGCTATTGCTTGAGTTGTACTTCCTCGTGGTGTAACAATAGTTGTAGATATCTGACTTTTAGTCACCTCAACCGCATTGCGAGCCTGAATGGAAATAGAACCAACATTTCCACCACCAGATGTAATTGCTGTCACTCCCCCCCCTGGGAAATTGTTTTGAACTCGCAAAGTGCCCGTTTCAATCCGCAGATTACCTGTTGAACCAGAACTCAAGCTTAAGAGTCCTAAAGAAGCTTGGTTAGTGATATTGACGGCATCCGTGGCTCGCACAGTTAAGTTTCCCCCACTGCCGGCACCTCTAGATGTAACAGGGATGAAGCCGCCATTGATGTTAACAGACTCTGTTGCATTCAAAGTGAGGTTCCCCCCATTGCCTTCACCAGTGGTAAACGTATTAATGCTACTGCTATTTTGTGCATCTCCATCTCCAGTAATTGTGATTTTCCTGGCATTAATACTAATATCACCACCCGCACCCGTCGCGGAGGTATTGCTGCCGGAAATAATCCGACTGCTGTTAGCGAGAGTTACTGCATCGCTGGCTTGAATTTGAATATCACCACCCTTCGCTGCACCAGAATTAGCGCTCTGAATTCCAGAGTTGTTATCCAAACTAAGTTGATTCGCATCAACAACAATTGAGCCGCCATTGTTACCGAAAATAAACGAACCGTTTAGCCCAATTTTTCCGCCAAATAGCTCAATTGCAGCATTTCCAATTGCAACGATGAAGCTATCATTCGTTAAGTTGATGGGTGCCCGTCCGAAATTTTCTGGGAACTTAAAACCCAATGAGGAGCCATTGACATTCAACCCAAGAGTTGTATCTCCATTAACTGCTCCCAATTTCACTTGTCCATTTTGAGTAAACAAAAAACTACCATCCAAGGCAATTTCACCACCCATAAGTGCTAAGGTGCTATCAGAGCCAACACCCAACGTACCAACTGCTTGACTAGTAATGCCTCCTGGTTGCGAACCGAACTGCAAGCCAATTGGTACATTGATACTCAACAACGACGGTGCTTGGGGATTTGTAGCGCTAAATTCTACACCATTGGGAAAGACCAAGCTATTTGCTGTCGTCCCCATAAATGATCCCCGAATATCTAACTGGGCATTTTTACCAAATACAATGCCATTGGGATTGAGCAAAAACAAATTCGCATTACCCAATACCCCCAATTTCCCGAAAATATTCGATTCCTTACCACCAGTAACGCGAGAAAAGATATTTGTTATCCCCTCTGGATTGGCGAAATAAACGCCTCGACCTTCACCGACGTTAAAATCTTGAAAACTGTGAAATAGATTAGTGTCACGAGCCGCACCGCCCACAATACCGTCATTATTTTGATTAATAGGAATAACAACTGATTGGTCTTTCCCAAGGGTGTTATCGGGAGTTAACTGAGCAAAAGCAGGATTAATAGAAACTGCGACTACTCCCACGCATCCCAGCAATCCCATCACAGCAAACCGCAAAATTTTCACTTTTTCTATTCTCCCTAATATTTCTATAGCGGTTCTTAGTTGTTTAATACACAAGTTAAATTACCCCCCTTAATCCCCCCTTGGAAAGGGGGGAAACAATAAATCTAATTCCCTCCCCTTGGAAAGGTTACTCAAAATGCAATATTAAATAATCGGTTACGGAGGAAACAAGAAATCTAATTCCCTCCCCTTTCCAAGGGGAGGGTTAGGGTGGGGTAAAACGAAAGCTTTCCAAGGGAGGAAACAAGAAATCTAATTCCCTCCCCTTTCCAAGGGGAGGGTTAGGGTGGGGTAAAACGAAAGCTTTCCAAGGGAAGAAACAAGAAATCTAATTCCCTCCCCTTTCCAAGGGGAGGGTTAGGGTGGGGTAAAACGAAAGCTCAAACACAAGTTCCTAAGCTATTCACACTTGTGTATACACCATAGCTCCTTTTAGGAGAGAGGTCAGAGAAACAAAAACTGCTAAATTCTTTCGCTGGCAATTTTCTGGAGGTATTCGATTCGTTGCTGAATGTTTTTTATATCTACGTCGCTACCCGTCAGCATTTCGGATTGTGCAAGGTCTTTAACTAAACTTGCCCCAGTTTGCCCCAGTTTACCATTAGTGGTTGCTTTCAATGCTTCTTCAAATGCTTCATACCACAGTTCATTTTGAGCATAATAATTTACGCTTTCTGTAATGCTAGTAAATTGGTTCTTAGGAAGTGATTGAGGATTGATGACGGTAAATTCTGCATGGTTAATAATTGTGTCCTTTTCGCAGTCAATTACAATTTGCCATAAATATGTTTTACCCACTGTGAGTTCGGGGTAATCGAAGGGAAGTTTTAACTTGTTAATCCCGACTATTGTGGGTATTTCTTTAACTTTGTTGATTTGTTTAAGGGTTGTTGCTGAATCAAATTCAAACAGTCGGAATCGCACATTTTGGGAACTTGACATATACCAAGCTAACATTGGACGTGTAGAAGCGGTTTTACCGATAAATGCCTGAGGTGCAAGCTGCATTAGGGGGATACCGCTACTTGAACATCCACGTGAACCACCCGCACGGGAATTTCCGCTGGCTGGTTTGCGATCGCGTGGTTTAAATTGAGCAAATGCAGGGACTGCGGTCATGAGGAAAGCCACTCCCACTACCAAGCTTGTAAGTCTGCGATTATTTCGCCAAAATGCAAAATGTTGATGACTCATGGTTATTTGAAGAAGGAAGAAGGAAGAAGGAGGTTTATATATGGTGATTGGAACCCCAACTGAAAACGGGTTCCCTGCTTCTTGTCGGGGTATTAAACCCCCTGAAGAAGCGGATAGATAAAAATCTCAAATTTCAAATTACTTCATCGGTGTCCAACTAAGTTCGCATATAGTCCCACGAGGAGAAAGTGATTCTCGTCGAAACTCTCCTCCTAATTGTTTAGCGAGTATTCTAAAATATTTTGTACCTTTATTTTCTAGCTTTGATTTAATTCCTGAACCGTTATCTTTGACCCACAACTTATATTTATTTGCACTATAAACACCCGATGCTTGAACGCGTTTGACTCCTTGAGCATGTTTACCAACATTACACAAAGCTTCTTCCATAAAAAGGCATATTCCACGTTTGTTTTCTATAACCCATTGAATATCCTTTTCATCGATTCCCACAATTACGACACGTTCATCAAGCTTTTCTGTCGGACGCAGACGTAACATATTATCGAGGAGCATCCACTCTAAAGATTGCATTCCTCCAGCTATACGAATTAATATCACCACAACCAGCACTATTATTCCTGGAGGTGCAGCCAGGGACCACAACCCAAATTCTTTCCGAATGCGATTCCAGATTCTCCTTTTCATCTAGCTTTTTGCCGCATCAATCAATTAAACCTTCTTCACGGGAACGAATTTCGGTTTGAATTCGCATATTCTTCCCATTTTGCTTGCAGTCTTCAGGATACACCCCCAAAACATCCTGAATCTTCGTCCAGTAAGTCCGTACTGCTCGTTCTGATTTATACATTCTTTCCGCGATCGCCTTATCTGTCAAGCTCTCTTCAAAAGCTAACCGCAATACATCCAACCATTCGGGTTTAAGTTCAATCCCTCTTTTGATATCTTTGGTGTGGGTTGCACCATGAAGTGCTAAATTAGCCCGCATCAGCATCTCCGATTCGGGTAATCCTTTGTCAGCGATCGCAAACCCACCTTGATGATTATCAATCTCATGTTTGATCCGGATTAAGGCCTTAACATAACTTGTTTGCACCATAAAATTCCGATCGGGATATTCTTTGAGCAAAGTTTGCAACATCTTAATTCCAGTATCAATTTCTGCTGTCTCCCCTTGCCGATTGGGAATTGACAAATCCATCACAATCAGGTCAAACTGGTGGGATTGAAGTAGAGAAAGCGTCTCTTTTGCTGTCTGTGCCTTAAGAATATCAGCTTCTGGATACTCTCTACTTAATACATCCAAAGTACCAGTCAAAATTAATTGATGGTCATCGACCACAAGAATACCCAGCTTTTTTTTCACTGGTAAATGCCCATAAACCTGGTGTTCTTCTAAACTTACTAATATCATATTTTTACCTATATCCATCCAAATTCAAATTTTTGGCGTTGCTGAATCCGGGTATGAATTGCTAAATTTACCCTCACCCTAGCCCTCTCCCTTGGGGAGAGGGGCTGGGGTGAGGGTAATTCATACCTCAATTCAGCAACACCAAATTTTTTTAACCCCAATACTGCTCATATCGAACAGGTGGAAATGGTCATTCCACAAGATAGTTAATTTAATTTTGGGAAATCCCCGAAGAGCCAACTCAGCTTAAGAATTCCTGACCACATTCGTTGAAGTATGTGCTTATTCTAATTGGAAACCAATTTTTAATCTATGCAGAAAAGTGCAAATCTCAAGAACGTTATTACTGTTTATCGAGCGATAATATATACAGTGGTCACTCAGGAAAAATACGCTACTATTAACCCTGGAGATGGCGAACAGCGTTAATCAATATTTCTCGACTAATGACTATTAATTGCAGTAAGGCACTTGTCACCTTGGCATCTGTTGACATCGAAAAAATAGTTGATTTTTATACTCAACTCTTGGGGCAAAAACCAACGAAATTTATTCCAAATGTTTATGCCGAGTTTCAGCTTCCTGGTATAAAATTAGCTGTTTTCAAACCAAAAAACACTCACGAATTGGAATTTTCAAATTCAGGGAAAAGTAAGATTAGTTTATGCTTGGAGGTAGATAACTTAGAATTGGCGATCGCTCACCTGAAAAATATCGGCTATCCCCCACCAGGAGAACTCTCCATCGCTTCCCACGGTCGAGAAATTTACGCCTATGACCCGGATGGGAATAGAATAATCTTACATCAATCTCATTAGTTATTTCTTGGTGGTTGACGGTGAACAAGCAACAACCAACAAATAACAACTAACTACTAACAAACAAAATGTCTATCACGCAAAACTATAAGTTAAATACTATTCAGTGGTATCCCGGACATATCGCCAAAGCTGAAAGGAGTTTAAAAGAACAATTAAAACGGGTAGATGTGGTGCTGGAAGTCCGGGATGCTCGCATACCCTTGGCGACGCACCATCCTCAAGTGCCTGAATGGGTGGGAAATAAGGCACGGGTGTTGGTACTCAACCGCCTAGATATGGTTTCTCCGGAAGTGCGATCGCTGTGGGTCAATTGGTTTCGCCGTCAAGGTGAAGTGCCTTATTTTACAAATGCCCAGGACGGGAAAAATATTACGGCTGTATCAAAAGCAGCACAAATAGCGGGTGTGGAGATTAATAAAAGAAGGAGCGATCGCGGGATGTTGCCTCGTCCTGTCCGGGCTGTGGTTATCGGCTTTCCCAATGTCGGCAAATCAGCTTTAATTAATCGTTTGTTAGGACGACGAGTTGTGGAAAGTGCGGCACGTCCTGGGGTGACTCGTTCTTTACGCTGGGTGCGAATTTCTGAGCAATTAGAGTTACTAGATGCACCCGGTGTCATCCCCCTCAGGTTAGAAGACCAAGAAGCAGCATTTAAATTAGCGATTTGTGACGATATTGGCGAAGCATCTTACGACAATCAACTAGTAGCATCAGTTTTAATCGATATACTCACTTATCTCGAAGCTACAAACAGTGAATATTTACCAAATAAACCTTTAGAATCTCGCTACGGACTCGACCCTGGAATCGACCAAACTGGAGAGTCGTATTTACACGCTTTGGCAGAACATCGTTATACAGGTGATGTGGAAAGGGCTGCACGGAAACTTTTAACAGATTACCGCAAAGGGTTGCTAGGTTCAATTCCTCTCGAATTACCGCCAAATTAATTGAATGAAGGAAGAAGGAAGAAGGAAGAAGGAAGAAGGAAGAGGTTTATATATGTGAATACAGGATCCCAGCTCAAAACGGACAAACTGTTTCTTGTCGGGTATTAAACCCCCAGTTCCCGGATAATCATTTTTAGTTCTTGCAACAGAGCCAAAAAATAAATAATTAACCGTAGATGGACGCAGATGAAGAAGAGTTGAGTGGTAATATTTTCTACATAGTTGTCGGAATGGCATCAAGAGTGTCATAAAGAAGGGGTGAAGTTTTTCGGTACACACCTTCCCCAGCTTCCAGGATGGATTTATCACAGTCATGACAGAACTCAAGCTACGCCTAAAAGAGGAAAATACTGAAAGAATGGTGTCGGTACAGAAAGATGTATTCACCATCGGTCGCTTGCCGGAATGTGACCTGTATTTACCTTTTGGGGGGGTTTCCCGATGCCATGCCAGAGTCACGAAAACCGCTGCGGATGTCTGGACTATTGAGGATCTTGGTAGCAAAAACGGCACACAATTGAATGAACGTCTTGTTTCCTCTCCTCAAGTGTTGCGTGACGGTGATATTGTTTGGTTAGGGGATGTTACTCTGGTGGTGGTGTTGGTAAGACAATTGGAGGTGTTTACAGCTTTTCAGGTGGAAACTAGCGATACTTCTGAAACTGGCGAGCAAAGAACGATCCTTCACAATGTCAAGGAGCTGCAACAGCAATGGATAGCAGCAGATAGTAAAGGTGGTGACAGCAACAAGGATACAACCATTGCCCGTCTGAAAGATTTGGTGGATATAGCCAAAAATCTTTGTGCTGCTACATCGATTGAAGAGATTTTTTCTCAAGTTCAGCAGGTTGTGTTTCGTTACTTGGATAGTATCGAACGTTTGGCGTTGTTAATTGATGTCAATGATTCTGGTAATTTAGAGATAATCAATGCTGCTACGAGAAGACTTTCTCAACAGAAACATCTGGCAGCGGATGGTAGTTGGATTAGTCGGAGCATTTGTCAAAAGGTATTTGCCGAAAAAGTTGCGATTCAAACTGCCGACACTCATAAAGATGAACGCTTCGCTAGCGAACACAGTATTTTAGTTAAAGGTATTCGCAGTGCGATGGCAGTGCCTTTGTGGGATGAGAATAAGGTTGTCGGTGTTCTTTATGCTGATGCCCGTCTTTCTTCTTATCATTGGGCAAATGAAGGTGAGGAAGAACTCAGCTTTTTTTCAGCTTTAGCTAATATTGTGGCTTCTAGCGTCCAACGTTGGTTGTTAGCAGAAAAGTTGAAAGCTGAAGAGGTAATTCGTCACAGATTAGAACGCTATCATTCCCCGGCAGTTGTCCAACAATTAATTGCTGTGGGTGCATTGCCAAATGGCCGTTTGCCTCCCAAGGAGAGCGAAATTAGTATTGTATTTGCTGATATTGTCGGTTTTACGGCGATGTCAGAACGTATTTCACCAACCGAAGTTGCCCAATTGCTGAATAATTTATTTGAAGAAATGCTCCAAGAGGTATTTACTTATGGCGGCACTTTAGATAAATATATTGGTGACTGTATTATGGCATTTTTTGGCGCTCCTGAACCGCAACCAGACCATGCTGAACGTGCTGTTGCGGCTGCAAAGGGAATGCTAATTCGGCTCGAAAGTCTCAATGCAAATAATTTTTGGTCTGAACCGCTACAATTACGAATTGCGATTAATAGTGGGAAGGCTGTTGTGGGTGATGTTGGTAGTTCCCAAAGAGTTGACTATACCGCATTAGGTGCAACTATTAATTTGGCCGCTCGGATGGAAGCTGTTTGTCCCCCTGGTGAATGTGTCATCAGTGAAGTTACTTATAAGATGCTTTCTGACTCCTCAGACTTTGGCGAAATGGGGCATTATCGTTTTAAAGGTATTAATCGATTAGTTAAAGTTTATCAAACAAAGATGCATCAATAGAGGTGCGAACAATGATTCCCATCCTTACCGCTGCATTATAACTCCCGGTTCACCGATTTTTTAGTGAGTTAGAAAAAAGCCTACTCAGCTGTAAAAGATTGACCATCAAGTTGGGTAAATTCAAACAACCGAATCAAAAACCTGTTGCGCGGTTAGGTTCAACTGTGGAAAAGTAGGAGACACGATACGGTCAGTTCCCCTAAATGGCGACATTTGATACTCTCCATCTACCAACTCGCACACAAAAATCGTCGGGACTTTGGGATTCCCGATAAACTTCCGACCACCCAACGCAGCATAATCCACAATCCAATACTCAGGAATACCCATAGTTTCGTAGTCCCTAATTTTGTCGTAATAGTCATCCTGCCAGTTGGTACTCACTATCTCAATTACCACCGGTATAGATTCGGGGTAAATAAGGGTGGACTGCTTTTTCCACAACGGTTCATTTTTTAGGTTGTCGTGGTTTATGACCAACATATCAGGCAGATATGCTCCCAATGCATTAGGCGTTTTCACGAATACCGACGCTGAAACTCGATAGGGTAACTTGTCCTGTTGAAGCGCCAATAATATTACTTCAAGCAAAAAACTGATAATATCCGCATGGTCACCAGTCGCTGGGGGCACTTCGATTATCACTCCATTGTGTAGCTCGTATTTTCGTGTCGAATTTTCTGGATACCATTCGATGAATTCGTCAAAGGTATACAATTTTAGTTCGGTTTGTGTTGGAGTTTGGGTCATAAATTATTTAGCGAAATTAGTCAAAAATTCTCATTAAATCCAATCTCAATCCAGGCAGAACATCCTCACAGCTAACAGAGTTTGGCGATTGGATGACTTCAACCTCTCCACCTAATCGATAGACCTCGACCTGCTTATCTTGGGGATTGATGAGTAGACCTAATCGCACCCCTAGCCGTTGGTATTCTTGCATTTTGGCTTGCAGCACACTTAATCTATCGGTACTAGAGCGCAGTTCGATAACAAAATCAGGCACTACAGGAATGAACTGAAGAAGCGAAACACCTTCTAACCTAGATTTTTCAATCCAAGATACGTCAGGAGACATCTTGCCCCCTCTAATAGCTGTGAAGTCGTAGCCAGTCGAAGAGTCGAATACTTCACCCAGTCCGGTTTGATAGTTCCAACTTCCGACTTGGACTACTAAACTAACATTTTGCTTGCCACTTTCTCCAAAAGTTGGAGCCATAACGATTAATTTTTTATCTCTAGTTAACTCCAGTCTTAAATTGGGATTATCGATACACAGCCGATCAAACTGTTCTGGAGTGACATGGAGTTCTGTACTGCGAATGTTGAGTAAAAGTGGTTCAACATCTGTGTCATGAGTGATAGTCATAAAACCTCCAAACAATTACAGCAATGGGTTTACGCCGTACTTTTATTATGCCAGGTTGACATTAGATGCGTCTTGCTTGTAGCGTTTCCTAGTCTACTGAGGTACAAATTTATCTGCGTCCTACCCTACACAGAAGCCGTACAGCGGCTACTGCGGTTAATTCAATATGCTGTACCTCACGAATGTGAGAATCGCTATATGCATTTAAACACAGAGGTACTGGAACATTTCAAACACTGCATAGACTTAACTGAACCGGATTAGCTAATACCTCAGAATAAATACATAAAACAGGTGTAACTTTTCTATCATTTAAGTTGCGAAACTTTAACAATTAGCAGCTAATTTTTCTTGGAGAGACTAAAATTTGGGTGGTAGCTTCCATCTGATAAAGGTTTGGTAAAAATATGGTGCTACCTCAAACTATTTGTGAGGGAGAAAAGGGTTATGGCTATCGCTACCATTAATCCCGCTACAGGGGAGACGCTCAAGACATTTGAGCCGCTGAATGATACAGAAATTGCCGCTAAATTGGATTTGGCTGGTGAGACTTACCACCAATATCGCCATACTAGTTTTCAGGAGCGATCGCTTAAACTTACCAAAGCTGCTGAGATTTTAGAGCAAGAAAAAGCCGACTTTGCGAATTTGATGACCCTCGAAATGGGGAAGACCAAAAAAAGTGCGATCGCGGAAGTAGAAAAATGCGCTGCAGTCTGTCGCTACTACGCCGAACACGCTGCTAATTTCCTGGCTGATATTTACGTAAAAACCGATGCCAGTCATAGTTGTGTAAAATACCAACCTTTAGGTGTGATTCTCGCAGTCATGCCCTGGAATTTTCCCTTTTGGCAGGTGTTTCGGTTTGCGGCTCCTGCACTGATGGCGGGTAATGTTGGTTTGCTCAAACACGCTTCTAATGTTCCGCAGTGTGCTTTGGCAATTGAAGATATTATCCACAGAGCGGGTTTTCCTCAAGGTGCGTTTCAAACTTTGCTCATCGGTGCTGCGAAGGTCGCAAATTTGATGGCAGATGACCGCATAAAAGCTGCGACTTTGACAGGAAGCGAACCCGCAGGGGCTTCGTTAGCACAAGCAGCAGGAAAACAAATTAAAAAAGTCGTCTTGGAATTGGGTGGAAGTGACCCATTTATTGTGTTAGAAAGTGCTGACATAGAGGCCGCAGTTGCCACAGCGACTACAGCACGAATGTTAAATAACGGGCAATCTTGTATTGCGGCGAAACGTTTTATTGTTATTGAGGCCATTGCTGACAAATTTGAAAAACTACTGTTAGAAAAATTTATTGCCTTGAAAGTGGGCGATCCGATGCTACCAGAAACCGATTTGGGTCCGTTGGCTACTCCCGATATTCTCCAGGATTTAGACCAACAAGTGCAAACTGCTGTCAACAGTGGCGGAAAAATTCTTACCGGGGGACAACCTTTGTCTGGTTCTGGCAATTTCTACCCAGCGACGATTATTAGGGATGTTCCTCAAGATAGTGCGATCGCTAAAGATGAATTTTTTGGCCCGGTGGCATTGTTATTCCGGGTTCCCGATATCGACGCAGCCATTAAATTAGCTAATGATTCACCTTTTGGTTTGGGTGCCAGCGCTTGGACTGCGAATGCTGAAGAAAAACAGCGGTTGATAGAGGAAATCGAAGCAGGTGGCGTATTTATCAACGGAATGGTCAAATCTGACCCCCGATTGCCGTTTGGTGGCATCAAGCGTTCTGGATACGGGCGAGAATTAAGTATCCAGGGTATACATGAGTTTGTGAATGTTAAAACTGTGTGGGTGAAGTGATTAAGAATTAGGAGTCTGGGGTTTGGAGTTTGGAGTTAGGAGTTAAGAATTAAAACTCATAACTCATAACCCCTAACTGGGAGCAACATATTAGGGAAAACAAGATGAATACGGCTGAATTATTGGTGCAGTGTCTGGAAAATGAAGGGGTGCAATATGTTTTTGGACTCCCTGGTGAAGAAAATTTACACGTTTTGGAAGCATTAAAAAATTCTTCC
Source organism: Cyanomargarita calcarea GSE-NOS-MK-12-04C (assembly GCA_019359595.1). Taxonomy (GTDB): domain Bacteria; phylum Cyanobacteriota; class Cyanobacteriia; order Cyanobacteriales; family Nostocaceae; genus Cyanomargarita; species Cyanomargarita calcarea. The sequence goes on along the minus strand of JAHHGZ010000009.1, from coordinate 62,245 downwards.
ATTAAATTTATTACTACCCGTCACGAACAGGGTGCAGCTTTCATGGCGGATGTCTACGGACGCTTGACTGGGAAAGCTGGAGTGTGTCTTTCTACACTTGGGCCTGGTGCGACTAACTTAATGACTGGGGTGGCGGACGCTAACTTGGATGGTGCGCCGTTGGTGGCGATTACCGGACAGGTGGGAACCGATAGAATGCATATTGAATCCCATCAATACTTAGATTTGGTAGCGATGTTTGCTCCTGTGACTAAGTGGAATAAACAGATTGTCAGACCGAGTATTACACCAGAGGTAGTGCGCAAAGCATTTAAGGTAGCGCAATCGGAAAAGCCGGGTGCAGTTCATATCGATTTACCGGAAAATATTGCTGCAATGCCAGTAGAAGGTAAATCTTTGCATAAGGGCAATCTCGAAAAAACCTATGCTGCTTTTGCCAGTATCAGGGCCGCAGCGGCAGCAATTTCTCAAGCAGTCAATCCCTTAATCTTAGTCGGAAATGGGGCTATCCGCGCCCAAGCAAGCGATGGTGTAACGCAGTTTGCTACCGAAATGAATATCCCTGTAGCCAATACATTCATGGGTAAAGGTGTGATTCCCTATACTCACCCCTTAGCTTTGTGGTCAGTGGGATTGCAGCTACGAGACTTTATCACATGCGGTTTTGATAATACCGATTTAGTTATTGCCATTGGCTACGATTTGATTGAGTTTTCCCCGAAAAAATGGAATCCTCTTGGTAATATTCCGATTGTGCATATTGCGGCTAATTCGGCGGAGATTGATAGCAGTTATATTCCCAAAATTGAAGTAGTCGGAGATATTTCCGACTCCCTAGATGAAATCTTAAAGCTATCAGATAGACAGGGTAAAGCTAATCCCTATGCTATCAGTTTACGGTCAAATATTCGTGCCGATTACGAACAATACGCGAATGATGACGGCTTCCCCATCAAACCACAAAAATTGATTTATGACTTGCGGCAAGTTATGGGGCCAGAAGATATTGTGATATCTGATGTGGGTGCCCATAAAATGTGGATTGCCCGCCATTATCATTGTCATAGTCCCAATACTTGCCTAATTTCCAACGGCTTCGCTGCGATGGGTATTGCCATTCCCGGTGCATTAGCTGCGAAACTCGTTAATCCCAACCGGAAAGTTGTCGCTGCAACCGGCGACGGTGGCTTTATGATGAATTGCCAGGAATTAGAAACAGCTTTGCGTGTCGGTACACCCTTCGTCACCCTAATTTTCAATGATGGTGGCTATGGCTTAATTGAGTGGAAGCAAGAAAATCACTTTGGCAAAGGTCGGTCGTCTTTTATCCGTTTTGGCAATCCCGACTTTGTAAAATTTGCCGAAAGCATGGGTTTAAAGGGTTATCGAGTTGAATCTGCCACTGATTTGATTCCCATTTTGAAAGAAGCTTTAGCTCAAGATGTCCCAGCAGTGATAGATTGTCCTATAGACTACCGCGAGAACAGCCGTTTTAGTCAAAAATCTGATGATTTAAGCTGTGCGTTGTAATTTTTAGTACTATAAATTAGAAGGGGTACAACATGGTTGTGCCCTCATTTGTTTGGATTGGATGTAAAAAAATAGGATAATTAACCGCAGATATACGCGGATGTACGCGGATGGGTAGTATATTATCTATCCGCTTCTTCAGGGGGTTTAATACCCCGACGTCTACAGGGAACCCGTTTTGAGTTGGGGTTCTTTATCCCCATATATAAACTTCTTCCTTCTTCCTTCTTCCTTCTTCCTTCTTCCTTCTTCCTTCTTCCTTCTTCCTTCTTCCTTCTTCCTTCATTCAAATGGAATCGATTTGAGGCTGTCTGGATTCCAGGTGTAGTCTTTCATGTCACTGGGCCATGATACTTCTTCGGGTGTGGCAATTTCTAGAGTGTTGGAATTTAGTTTTTTATGAAGACGGGCAAAATCACCAACTCCAATCTGATTTTTTTTAAAGGTTTGGCGAAGCAGTTCGGTTGTAAACATCATGTTGTGGGCTTCAAAGCTGCCTTTAGGGAATAGACGGGGAAATATCAAAAATTTTATATCGTCTCGTTTTTGCTTAATAGCTATGCGGGGTGTAATTCCAAATTTCTCTGCTAATGGATCACCTTGAATGTAAACCATTATATAATTTGGCCCTTTCACCCATTTTTTATAGCCGTTTCCAAAAGCGAAGACATTAATCAGGTTACTTGTGCGCTGCTCCCACTTCTGTTCTTCAATTCGTTGGGCTGTTAAGTCAAATATTGATGTGTGTGCATAGATAAATTTTCTTTTAGCACGTCTAATAGCTCTAGCCAATAAAATTGTTCCCAGACTATCGCCTGATAAATTCAGAGTTATACTGTTGTTTACGGCATAAGTAATCAAACTTGCGGCATTTTCAATAATTGGACTTCCAGATAAACCAAGATAATCAAGAGTTGCATTAATCCAGTCAAGGTATCGGTTAATGAAACCAATAATTGGATTTTGTTTGAGAAAAGAGGCGTTATTCATGTTTGCGATGCCAGTCTCTAGAGTCACAGCATATCTGCGGCTTCTCCTTGAAGACTCTTTTTCCCGTTGTCCCAGTCCAGAGACAAATATTGCAAAGAGTTCGCGTGAATCATTAAGAGGATAATAAGCGATATCTGTGGCGATCGCTGCGATGGGATTCACAGATGCCATCACCGAGTCAAAATCAAAAACCTCTTCGCTACCTGGATTTTGCAATTGTCCGTCAAATTTTTTATCCGGGTATAGAACTTCCAGAGGCCAACGCCACCAAGGTGATACAATCTTTTTTGTCTTATCCAAACTCTTCATATCAAATCAATCAACCCATTTATAACATTCTCGTATACACTTAGAACTTGTAGAATTTACCATATATAGAAATTATGTTGAAAACAATGTTATACCGTGCAGGGTTGATGACTTTCTGTTGTTTGATAGTAGCCTGTACGCAAGCGAGCGATACTCAACAAACTTCTACCCCATCAGTACCTGCAACCGAAGCGAATGCAACCACTACTCCATCAGTACCTGCAACCGAACCCAAGGCAACCCCTACCCCCATCACCAACGCCAAAAACACTATTACCACTCCTTCAGGATTAAAGTACGTGGATCTGAAAGTTGGGACTGGTGCAACACCAAAACAAGGTCAAACCGTTTCTGTTCAATACACAGGTACTTTAGAAAATGGTACTAAGTTCGATAGCTCACGCGATACGGCTTTAGCCGTTGCCAAGGGCATCGCGGTGTCCCTTTTGAGTTTCCACTTGGTGTTGGACAAGTAATTAAAGGTTGGGACGAAGGTTTAAGTACAATGAAAGTCGGCGGTCGTCGTCAGTTAATTATTCCACCTGATTTGGGTTATGGTGCAAGCGGTGCTGGTGGGGCAATTCCTCCCAACGCTACACTGATTTTTGATGTTGAATTGGTGGGTGTTAAATAAATAAGTGTGCTTGTTTGAGTTTTAGGAGCAGATTCCCTCAATAGAAGCAATTGTGCTGTTAAAGAGGACTTGTCCCAGTACGGGAGAAGTTCGTGTAATGAGAGTTCCAACCTAGATTACTTGGTTGAACGATCGTGTTGTGCACAACATGATTTCCATGCAAATTCTCTTATATCAAGTTCGGATGAACACTTGTAATTAATATCAAGTTTGGATGATTAGTTATAAATCCCCAATATCCCCTCCCCGTTTACGTAGAGGGGAAGTAAAGCACAGCTAAAAGGGGTGGGGTTGAGTCACTTCGTAGCCATAAAACTATACTTTTTACTTGACATAGCAGGTGATAATTAACTCCTGATTTTCTATACTACCCCGTATCCTCTAATACAACATATGACAGGGGAAAAATTAGCTCTTTACCATAAAACAGCCACTTTACCCCATTCTGAACGCCATAAATACTGACAAATATATTTATTAAGTCCTTTTATTAACTTTTAATAACGTTGAATATTATTTCTTTACTGGAAAATACTCAGTGCTACTTTAGACAAAGTTCCCTGTTACTTTTCAGACATTCATGTTCCCTATTACTGTCAACAGCATTGCGCTGGGTACTTTTATCCTCGCAAGTAGTACTTTAACGGCTAGCGCTATTTCTCTACCAAGTCCTAGTAGCGCAAACAGCCCAGTAGTTCAGGTTTCACAATCTAGTACAAGCAATATTGAACAGTCAATTTTCAAGCAAATTAATCAATATCGCACGAGCAAGGGTTTATCTCCATTGTCTCGCGATCCGAGGATCGATAGTCAGTCCAAAAATCACAGTCAAGATATGGCTAATGGTAAAATTCCTCTTAGCCATGAAGGTTTTGACAATCGCGTTAAAGCAACTGGAATCGTAATTAAGAGAGCCACTGAAAATGTTGCTTACACCAAAGGTTTTAACGACCCCGCAGCTCAAGCGGTTCGCGGTTGGCTGAAGAGTCCCGCTCATTTGGGCAGCATCCAAGCCAAAGATTACAATGAAACTGGAATTGGCGTAGCCAGCAATAGCAAAGGTGAAATCTATTTTACGCAGATTTTCGTCCGCACTAAATAAGTGTCGTTCCTGCATATGATGTTCTTACGTTAGACACAACGTAAGAACATCAGGATTTCCGGCAGGCAACGCATTACGGGCTGCTAGATCCCCGACAACTTTCAAAGAAAAGGGGATCTGACCCTATCACCAACCCAATGTAGAGATGCGTAACTACACTGAGGATTAGTAATTTTATTAGAGTAAGAATTCTGATTCGTCTTAATATTTGAAATGTATTTTAAAATACGTTTTATTGATGACGCCAAATTACTCTATCTACTTATTGCAAGCACTAGAGCCTATCCATAACTGCATAAATACTGAAAGTTATATTTAATGTGTCATTTTATAAACTGTCCCTTTCTCTGCATATTTTATGGGCATTTAAAAATGACAGGTGTTACTTTAGACAGATACCGCTGTTTCTTTTAAGAGATTTATGTTCCCTATTACTGTTAGCAGCATTGCGTTGGGTACTCTAGTCTTGGCAAGTAGCGCAATCGTTATTTCTGTACCAATTCGTACTACCGCAAGCATACCAGCATCAAATACAGTGATTCGGGTTGCACAATCTACCACCACTCAGAACACGAACGATATTGAACAGTCGATTTTCGACAAAATTAATCAATATCGGGCTTCCAAGGGTTTACCTGCATTATCTCGTGATGCTCGCATTGATAGTCAGTCAAAAAATCACAGTCAGAATATGGCTAGTGGTAAGGTTCCTTTTAGCCATCAAGGTTTTGATGAGCGGGTTAAAGGCACTGGTGTCACTTACAGAGGGGCCGCTGAAAACGTTGCTTACAATATGGGTTATAGCGATCCTGCGACTCAAGCCGTGCAGGGTTGGCTGAAGAGTCCGGGTCATTTGAGAAACATTCAAAACAGGGATTACAATCAAACTGGAATTGGTGTAGCTACTAATAGCAAAGGTGAAGTCTACTTCACGCAAATTTTCATTCGCAGCAAATAGGCAATTGACGTAGGGATAATAGTAGATCAATTGTCCCTACGCTCTTATTTGGCTTACAAATGATGTTGAAGTAAGGACCGAAGTTGGAAGAAGGAATAGCTAATAAAAATGCGCGTTCGTAAGTTTAGAGCTTCAGTAAAAAAAAAGCTATTCGAGTCCTTTGTAGCGCGTTCACGTAGTGTCTCGCAGAGAAGAAAAACAGTGTCCTTGTTTCAATCCCACATGAGTACTCATGTGGGTACTTCTTCCTTCTTCCTTCTTTCTTCGTGAAAAAAACTCAACCAGCAATGGCCTATTGACAATTAGGCTTAAAACTGATACTATAAACCTTATAATGGGAATCTGTGCGTACATATATAGTAGTGATTCCAAAAAGCTTCTCTCGAATTAACTGAGTTCTCAGGCTATAAAAATTCAGCGATCGCTATTGAGGAAAAAAGTTTTCGATTTAGTGATAGTTCATCAATACAAAAAAAACTCAACCAGCAATGGCCTATTGACAATTAGGCTTAAAACTGATACTATAAACCTTATAATGGGAATCTGTGCGTACATATATAGTAGTGATTCCAAAAAGCTTCTCTCGAATTAACTGAGTTCTCAGGCTATAAAAATTCAGCGATCGCTATTGAGGAAAAAAGTTTTCGATTTAGTGATAGTTCATCAATACAAAAAAAAACTCAACCAGCAATGGCCTATTGACAATTAGGCTTAAAACTGATACTATAAACCATATAATGGGAATCTGTGCGTACATATATAGTAGTGATTACAAAAAGCTTCTCTTTAATTTATTGCCTAAAATTTTAAACATCTTAAAGCACGACAGAGGGAATTCTGAATCCCTCTGCGTTTAAAATTTAATAAGTTGGAACTGATGAATCTACTTCCTTACTCCAGGCAGTGATACCACCTTTGACATTCGTTCCATCAATTCCGGCAAGCTTTAGAATACCCAAGGCTTTCGCAGAACGTCCACCCATTTTACAATGAGCAATCAGGCGATGACCATTGAGTAATTCCTTGACTTTTGCGACACCATTCCCATTTTCAATATCTGGTAAGGGTACCAAAACGCTTCCTGGAATTTTAGCGATTTCATATTCATGGGGATTGCGGACATCCAGCAGGACAAAATCATCAGCACCGCTATCTAGCAGTTGCTTCAATTCCTGTACTGTCATTTCTTCAATGGACATATGCTGTTGTGCCTCAAGAGCCTTCGCTTGTGGAATACCGCAGAATTGTTCGTAGTCTACCAGTTTTTCGATGACTGGGCGGATAGGGTTAGGACGCAGCTTTAGCTCCCGGAATTTCATGTTGAGAGCATCGTACAGCATCAGTCGTCCACTTAAGGTTTCACCCCTGCCCAGGATTATTTTAACAGTTTCTGTTGCTTGAATTGTGCCGATAATCCCGCACAATACACCTAATACACCACCTTCTGCACAGGAAGGAACCATTCCTGGTGGTGGTGGTTCTGGATATAAGTCACGATAATTTGGACCACCTTCGTAGTTAAAGACTGTAGCTTGTCCTTCAAAGCGGAAGATAGAACCGTAGACGTTGGGTTTGTTCAACAATACGCAAGCGTCGTTTACAAGATACCGTGTGGGAAAATTATCGGTACCATCCACGACGATATCGTAAGGTTTCATGATGTCGAGGGCATTTTCGGAACTCAAACGAGTTTCGTACAAATCAACCTGACAACTGGGGTTAATCTCGTGGATGCGATTTTTTGCTGATTCTATCTTGGGTTTACCCACCCAAGATGTCCCGTGAATCACTTGCCGTTGGAGATTAGAACTATCTACAATATCAAAGTCAACAATACCGATACGTCCGATACCTGCTGCTGCAAGATAAAGTAACAATGGCGAACCAAGTCCACCTGTACCGATACATAATACACTAGCAGCTTTCAGGCGTTTTTGTCCTTCAACACCAACTTCCGGCAAAATCAGGTGACGGGAGTAGCGTTCGTAATCATCTTTGGAAAGCTGGATTTCATCCAGGTTAGGATTGAGCATAGCAATTTCAGGGAAACAAGCGCAGATTTTTAATCCTACCGAATAATGGAGTGCATTAAAAGAGTTAGGAGTTAGGAGTTAGGAGCTTAATTTCTTCTGGTTGGAATTGGTGGTTTTCGTCGAGAGTCCAACTTTGGATGTCCGAAGCTTTACCTTTAACGACTGAAATAATTATATATGAATATTCTTGCCAAGCCAGTTCGCGATCGCATTCTGAGGGGATGGCTGGATAATCGGGGTGGGAGTGATAAATGCCGATGATGTTGAGACTCTTATCCCGTGCTTCCCTTTGTGTCTTTAACATGATTTCTGGAGCGATCGCATACCGTCGTTTTTTTTCTGACTCTACAGGGAAAGCATTTTCTGTGGGTATTGCTTCTACTGCCATTTTACCACACCCCAATATTACACCACAGCATTCAAGGGGATAAGTGATTTCGGCGTGAGTTTGGATGGTTTGGAGGTGTTCTTGGTTGAGTTGGAGAATCACGGGGAATTATTAACCGCTGATGGACGCTGATGGACGTTGTATCGTACTTCTATCTCATTTTTGTTGTTCTACCAACAGTCCCAGATTTCTCAACTCATAAGCTAAGGCATTTTCATAAACTTTTTCCAAAAACCCACACCCTAAATTATTCCCAACCGTAAACGCACCACCAATAATCTCATCCAATTCCATCCGTGTCCATCCGTGTACCCTACGGGAAGCCACTCCGTGTCTACATCTGCGGTTAATTATCCTGAAGCTAGTAAAATGTAATTCACTTCAGGACAAAAGCAGAAAAACTTAATATTTATTCACAAATTAAGCTAACATCGTGACTTTGCCAGTAGCAAGGTCATAACGGCCACCAACAATTTTCAGTTTGCCGGACTTGATTAAACCTCCCAAAATTGTGGAGCTATCTCCCAATTTTTCTGCCTGATATTGGACATTGGCAATGATGGAATTTTCTTCCATGTTGCCGGTCTTGTTTCTTACTCTTTCTACGGCTGGTTTGATTTCTTCAACGAATATTCCAATTCTACCAGGAAGTGGGTCACCTTTAACCGCTGCTGTGACTGCACCGCATCTTGCATGTCCCAAAACCATTATTAATTGGGCACCTAATACGGCTGTAGCAAATTCTAAACTACCGATAACCGTTTGGGAAGCAACATTCCCAGCGACTCTAACGACAAACAAGTCCCCAAGTCCTTGGTCGAAAATAATTTCTGAAGGAACTCGTGAATCTGCGCAACCCAATATAGCAGCAAAAGGATATTGATCGATCGCAGTTTCTTGCAAACGCAACCGTGATTGATTGGGACGCAAACCTTTACCGGCAACAAACCGCTTGTTGCCTTCGATTAATTGCTGTAATGCGGCTTGAGGATTAACTGGTTGAGGTTTCTTTTCTAATGTTCTAGCTGGTTGTTGAGCAACTGCTTCTTCTTGATTCCATACACTACTCACAGCCGTACTAGCGGCAATACCCGCACTTCCCACACCAATTAATTTTAACAAATTACGACGCCCAACAAATCCATTAATGTGACTCATGAATGCTCCTCAATTTTAGACTCAGCTGCTTCAGACAAATAATTTACTACCCCAACCAAAAATAAGCTACCTAACTTCAATTTGGGCGCTAGATGGAATTGTGACTTAGGATGAAAACAGCTTTCTTATTATTTGAAATATACCAGAATTAAGTAACAAAAATGAAGTCTTTACTTTGGAAGATATTTATAACTTCATAATCAGGCTTGTGGCTAATTACTTGGACTTTATGTAACAAAATGTTTTGCAATTATAGTAATGGTTAGTATAGATTAAAATCTATAAATTAAAAATTTATATCAAGTAACAATAGTTACTATTCCGGTATCAATATTGTAAAGAGCGCCAACGATTTTGAGTTTATTTTCGCCAATCAATTTTGCCAATATACAGCAGATTGCAGCAATTTTGCAGTTTGATATTGAATGTTGGCTATAACAGTATCTTCCCGGATATCACCAGTAGTTAAATTAACTATTTTTCCGGCTGGTTTGATTCCCTCAATAGCTAAACCCATTTTTCCTGGGAGTGGTTCGTTATTAATTGCTTGGATAACTGCACCGCATTTTCTATGACCTAAAAACTACCGATGTTGCTTTCTTCATTTCCAAGGGGGGATACTTAAGGAATCCCCCCACACTCCCAATCTTTGAGATTTAGCTATTTCTTCGGCACGTTTGAATGCATCAGCGTTTGGGCATCGATTAATAAACGCTTTGATTATGGAACTGAATTAAAAGTTCTCTAAACCAATTGCATTATAATTCTGGCTCTTCACCCAGAGTTTGCTGTGTAGCGTGCCTAATGTGTAAAATACGAACTGTAGAAACTTCTCGTTCCTCAATAATAGTGAAGAGGATACGGTATAAATTGCGCCCTCTTCCATAAAGTAGTTGTCTAATTTCCTGGCTGAAAAACTCATTCTCTCGTGCTATAGAACAACGTTTCGGCATTTGCGATAAAGACTCAATTGCCTGTAACAATCCTGCATACCACTGACTCGCTGTTGTCGGAGATGTGATTTGAGACAATCTTAAGAAGGCATTGTCTGCATCAGCCTCTGCCACACTAGAAATTTCGACACAATACTTCATGAATCGGCTGGTAGATTGTATTTACGACGCTGCTCTAAGGCAAACTCATCAAAAGAACGAAACCTACCTGCTTCAAAATTATCTAAACCTTGCTGAATTCCCTGTATCGTTTCTTGCGTTTCTTGTGCTTCCAACTCTAATACACTGGCTAGTAATTCAGATGCTACCAAATTAACATCTTGACCCTGTTGCGCTGCTTTGCTACGCAGTAAAGCTTCTAATTCTGGATTAAGGGTAACAATAATAGCCATAGAGCTATTTACGCTCGCATACACTTATCTGTTTAAATCTAGCATATTAGGCAACCTTTTGATCTCGGTCACAGGTATAACCGCAATTACTACATCGATAAACACGCTCGGATAGGGGCATCGGTTGAATATGACCGCAGCTTGAACAAGTTTTACTTGATGGGTACCATCTATCAACCAGCTCGACCTTGGCCCAAGTTGCTCAATCTGCAACGGGTTTTGTAGACACAATTATGATGGGCAGATTGGGACAGGAAACTTTAGCTGCGGGAGGGTTGGCTGCATTAACTTTTCAAATGTTGCTCAATTCTACTAGTAGACTGTCACATCAACTTTGAGGGGTGAAACTTCTTGGAATTTCTCTTCTCTTCCTCTTCCTTCGCGTCCTTCTTTGTCTAAGCCGAGACGGCTGGCTTCGCCTACGCGGTTCAATCTCTTACCCCTCAAAATTAATGTGGTGGGGTACTAGTACTTCATGTCATTAGTTCTGAGGGGTTGGTTGGGTGTTGAAAACCTTATAGAGAGCCGAAATTTTGCGTCTCTACATCCATCAAAATTAATGACATGAAGTACTAGTGGTATAGCTTTAGGACGGCTAGAACCTTTATCAGAGGTGGTACAAGTATCTGCCCCATAACGACCGGATTGCTCAACTACTTGTCAAGCGAGGCGATCGCGTTAAGCCTGGGCAGGTAATTGCGATACAATTACGGAAGTTCAAAAAATCATTTGAGATTGCTATATGCTTTCAGTAACTAGACTGAATCAACCAGAAATTGGTAAAGAAAAGTGAATCTCCCTTTGATTACTCATGCCCAAGAACATAACGAGAAAATAGCAATTGTTACAGCTGACGGAGCATTTACCTATCGGGATTTGCTGCACACCTCCAGCCAAATAGCAACAAATCTTCTTCAGGATGCAGAAGATTTACAGGAGCAACGAGTTGCATTTCTCATCCCGCCTGGGTTTGAGTATGTAGCTACTCAGTGGGGGATTTGGCACGCTGGGGGAATAGCCGTACCTCTGTGTATTTCCCACCCGCGACCAGAATTGGAGTATGTGATTGCAAATTCAGAAGCATCGATTATCATTGCCCATCCCAATTTTGAGGCTATACTGCGCCCGATCGCTACTGAACAAAATTTGCGATTTATCCTCACCTCAGAAACGCTCCCAGTAAGTGTTGGTCGCCTTCCATTCGTAGATATCACTAGACGTGCCTTAATTCTCTACACAAGCGGTACAACAGGTAAACCGAAGGGTGTGGTTACGACCCATAACAATATTCAAGCTCAAGTGAGTAGCTTAATCACCGCTTGGGAATGGACATCTAGCGATAGCATTTTGCATATACTACCATTACATCATATTCATGGAATTGTCAATGTCTTGACTTGTGCTTTATGGGCTGGGGCGGAGTGCCACATCTTGAGCAAATTTGATGCCGAAACCACTTGGAACCGAATTTGTGACGGTGACTTAACCCTATTTATGGCAGTACCGACAATTTATGTAAAGTTGATTGCTGCTTGGGAAACTGCTTCTAGCGAACGCCAAAAAAGCATGACAGCAGGTTGTGCCAAAATGCGCCTAATGGTTTCTGGTTCAGCAGCCTTACCAGTTCAAGTTTTAGAAAAGTGGCAAACCATCAGCAGCCATTGGATGCTTGAGCGCTATGGGATGACGGAAATTGGCATGGCACTATCGAACCCTTTACACGGTCAACGGGACCCAGGATATGTGGGTCAGCCTTTGCCGTTTGTGGAAGTAAGATTAGTGGATGAGAGTGGAGAGTTAGTCCCACCAGGAACACCAGGAGAAATTCAAGTCAAAGGCCCCACAGTGTTTTTAGAATATTGGCAAAACCCTCAAGCAACTGCAAAAGCTTTTAGAGATGGCTGGTTTTGTACTGGAGATCTCGCTGTAGTCGAGAACGGCAACTACCGTATTTTCGGACGAATGAGCGTGGATATCATCAAAACGGGAGGCTATAAAGTTTCCGCTCTAGAAATTGAAGAAGTGTTGCTAAAGCATCCAGATATTCAGGAATGTGCAGTGGTTGGAGTTGCCGATCTAGAGTGGGGTGAGCGGGTCTGTGCTGCTTTAGTATTGCAACCACAATGCCAGTTGACATTAGAATTTTTTAGGAATTGGGCAAAAGAGCAATTGGCAGTTTATAAGATCCCAACCCGAATTCTGACAGTTGAAGAATTACCGCGCAACGCTATGGGGAAAGTGACTAAGCCAACAGTGGTTGAGCTATTTCGCTCATCTTCATCGTAGAGCAGTTAGCAATGAAGGAGGAGGTTTATATCTGTGGATTAAAACCTCTGTTCCTTCTTCCTTCTTCCTTCTTCCTTCTTCCTTCATTTATGCGGATTTGGCGGGCACCAGAAGAGGTTTTTGCTAGACACACCAAGGGATTCCAGAATTCCTCGCATCACCTCTGTACAGTACATCCAGTGTCCCAAATCGTCATACATGCGATCGGGATTAAACTCGACATTGTAATGCAGCACATTAGGGAGGTTTGAGAACTCATCAGAAGCTTGGGGAGAAAGGAGCAACAGGTGAAATGGCTTCCCCTGGCATTGTTTTTCCAGCTTGTTAACCAGGTCAATCACGCCACCGCGATCGCTAATACCTGTGCGGACGAAAAGCACCTTGTCGCAGTTCAAGATTGTGTACCAAAACCTTTGGGAGCGTGCCGTGTAGCGAACGCGCATCCGTTCATGGACGGGAGACATATCGCCCGTGGGGTCATCTGTGTCCTCAACTTCATGGGCAAAGGACAGACCCGCCCACTTACTGTGGTAGATTCTGCCTGCGTCTAGATTGTAATGCAGGAAGGCAGGGTTCCACATATCATAAAAATGGCTTTCGATCATATCCGCGATATCTGCAATATTGGTAGTGCGTGTCAGATCAAAGGGAAAGGCGGGTCCGTCGTACTCCATTTTATACAGCATCATCCGGACAGCACAGCGATCGCCAAGGGGAATGATCCCCACACGATTGATATCTGATAATTTACACTGATATTGGAACAGCACAGCAGACTGGGGTGGTAGTTTAACCCGACTTTCCAACCCGTCGTTACCAATCATCATGGTGCGAAAAGGTGCATCGGGATGAAGCGGATCTTCATATACACCTGATGGCATGGCTTTTAGTGCCTTGCGTACCTCCTGCCACATCGGCTGGATGTTGTACTCGTTGTCTGATTCGTTAATCACCCAGAGGTGGCGTTCGTCTTTTTGCAAAATCCCTAGATGCCCATCATAGAACAAAATTTGTGAGTTGTTCGGCGCAAAGAGATTGAAGGCGGCACTGTATTCCAGGTCAGCATCAGGGGGGATGTTTACCGTCGTGGCGATCCTGCCATCCTTTTGCACGGCAAAGAAGGGGAGTATTCCTTTCTGGGCATTTTTCGTAATATAAATGCCTGGAATCAATCCTGCTTTACTTTGCAGTCCAGTTTGTAGTTCTTGCCAATAGGGAGCAATAGTGTAGCTGTATTTTGATGGATTGCTAATCCGCAAACGCTTCTCTTCGATACAGGCAGAGATATAGAAGCCTGCATTGTCAAGGTAGATGGGGATTTCATTGGGCTGCTTTGAGCGTTGTTTTTCTTTTGCTAATTCGTCTTTGTTGATTTGGAACAGACTCAGGTCAATTGCCTGATACATGAGACGGTGACCAATAGTGTTGGGGTGTGCTGGGTCGAAGGATGTCCTCGAAAGCCAGCGTCCCTGTCCATTATCTAATGTTGCCAACCAATCCAAAACCGGAACACCCCAATCCAACATCCGTTTGTGTGTCTCAAGAAGCAGCCAGTGATGCTCAGGGGAATAGTCGCCATTGGGATAGACCCCACCCAGTATCGGACGTGCGCCCAGTGCCCGTGTCATTTTCACCAGAGAAAGCAAGCCACTTTCAAACCGCCGCTGTATTGCCCGCCGTTCGTGAGGGGGACAGTAGGCTAAACCTTCGTTACCCAACGACAAGGCAATAATCACGATATCTGGTTTTTCTTTTGTGATTACTGCACCAAATCGGGCGATCGTTCTGCTGACATTTGCCCCTACCTCGGATACATTTACGAGTTTGTGCCCATATTTTTGCTGCAAAGCTTGTGCCAATAGCCACACCCAACCTTTCAATAACCAGGCTTTATGACCTAAGGCAACAGAACTGCCAATGACTACGATTTTTAGCCCTTCAGGTTCAAATGGCAAGGGTATCGTGACAGCAGGCTCTTGAATGTATCCGAACGGATAAGGCTGCAAATAACCAAATGCGCCATCATCCACAATAATAGTACCAGACTGCTCGTCAGGGTTGATCGGTACCCAACGGTTTGCACCCAGAGCTTCCCATCGCCCACGACCTTTTGCATCAAGACGTACATATTTATATTCAACTCTCTGGCGCTCGTCTGACTCCAAAGATGGCTGAATGTCGATTTCTGTGTCTGTCCACCATAAAGGATAGCGATCGCCACTTGTGCGCAGATGAACACATTTAGTGATGTCCCACAATCCTAATTCGGGAGCAGAACCCACCAAAGCAATGGATTCACCAACTTGCGTATATGCACTTACCTGGAATTGATACATAGGTTTTTGGCTAATTTAGGGATACGATACTAGACAGTCAAGCTGAATCGTCACAGATGAAGAAGGCTGTATCACATTTAAAACTTAAAGTCTGTGTTGTAAATAACCTTAAATATACTTCCGCAGAAATGTTTCCAGAAATTAAGAGCAAGTCCTTTTAGCTCAACTTTATCCAAAATTAACAACTCGGCTTTCTTTATTTTGCTTAATGAATAATTGCCATAACTTGTTTATTCGATTTTATTCTATAAAGATTTAAAAGCAGTTTTTATTCTATTTTTAAACACTATTTAATGTTGATTACCAAACCTTAATTTGTTGTTAATCAATCTGAGAAAAAGTCGAATACTATTAGTTCTGTAAACCCCTTGAGGACATTCCAGTTTCTCCACGAAGCAAAAACCGTGATTGTCAAAGGAGACATCGCATCTCTCGTTGAATCTTTGGAGTTGCTCCTGGTGGGGCTTTCACGTCTAACAGTTTCCTAATTGTCCTAGTTATATTTTATACAGAGGCTCAAGTGAAGTGAAAAAAATTAGTAAGTTTGTGTTTTTCTCAAGCTTAGTTGGTCTAACTTTGGGTTTTTCTCCAAACCTTGAAATTCAAAGTGCTGATGCTCAAACTACAAAAGCTTGTAGTATAGCTGGTTTAAACTCTGGATATCGCAACTTAGGCGAAGTCCCTATTCTAGAGAAAAAAACAAACGGGGAAAAGTATTCCAGCACAGCTTATAGCGCAGGGAATAAACGCTTTGCTTATCTTGTTTCAGACTCGGAAAAAAAAATTGTGGCGCGTGTGGATTTGAGTTATTCTATAGACAAAAAAGGTCGCAACGTTGCTAACATTAAAGTCTGTGGAAATGTTCAAAACTCGTCAGATTTCCCGGCTGTTAAGTTTAACTTCTTAGGTGGAAAATCGATGGGGATTTCTGCACTTGGTACTCAAAATTTAACTTACGTTGCTCCAAAACCAGCACACACAACAACTGTCCAGACGGTGGTTGATGCCACCTAATCCTAATTAACCCAATCGGTGGGGAGTTACTCTATAAATCTTTACTGGGTGAAGGTTTATAGAGGAAAATTTACACCACTATTTTTAACATTAACTCCTAACTCCTAACTCCTAACTTCTAACTCCTAACTCCTAACTCCTAACTCCTAACTCCTAACTCCTAACTCCTAACCCCTAACTCCCAACCCCTAACTCCCAACTCCCAACTCCCAACTCCCAACTCCCAACTCCCAACTCCTAACTCCTAACTCCTAACTCCTAACTCCTAACCCCTAATGCTTCCCTGCACCGAGATACAATTCTGCCACCTTCGGGTCGTTCAACAACTCTAAACCGGGGCCTGAGATGGCATCACGACCAGATTCTAGTACATAACCACGATGGGCCATTTCCAAAGCTCTCCGTGCATTTTGCTCAACTAGTACAATTGCCGTACCAGTACGGTTAACGACCTTAATTTGCTCGAATACCTGTGTTACCAGAATGGGAGACAGTGCAGCAGAAGGCTCATCCAACAGCAACAAACTGGGTTCTAACATCAAAGCCTTACCCATTGCCAACATTTGACGTTCCCCTCCTGATAGAGTACCCGCTCGTTGCTTCCGGCGATCGCTTAATTTGGGAAACATATCGAATATCTTATCTTTGAGCGGTTTGAGAGGAACATCCCGCACAAACGCACCCATTTCCAGGTTTTCTTCGATGCTCAGGGAGGGGAAGACATTAACGATTTGCGGAACATAGGACATTCCCCGTTGTACAATTTGATTTGATTTGAGTCCACCAATCTTTTCACCTTTAAAGGTGATTGTGCCTGTGTGGGGAGTCAAGAGCCCAAAAATTGTTTTTGCTAAAGTGGATTTACCGGCACCATTGGGGCCAATGACTGTTACCAATTCTCCCGGTTCTACACAGAAATTTATACCTTGCAAGATATCTACGTCTTTAATGTAACCAGCGTGGACGTTCTGAACTTCTAGTAAATATTTATTACTCATTACTCAATAATCAATAGTTATTAGTCAATAGTTATGATTCATTGGTGATTAGTCAAGACTGATAACTCACATCTTGCAGCACACCCACCAACCCCACCCCCCAGAGCGCACCTTTCGTGGAGGAGGCTTATCATCACCCCGACCTTATATAGATCGGACGTTTTGAGTTGGGGCCTCAACCCACATACATCAACCTCCTCCTCCTTTTTCCTTCTTCAAGACTATTGTGGCGTTTTCTGCAATTCGGGGCGTTCTTCAGGTACAATAGCTCCTTCGACTGGACATACTTGCAGACATATACCACAATCGATACAGGTAGCAAAATCAATCCAATACCAATCGGTTCCTTTAGTATTTTTACTTGGACCTGGATGAATGCAAGCTACTGGACAAGCATCAACGCAGTCGGCAACCCCTTCACAGACGTTTGTAACAATTGTGTGTGCCATGTTCTTAATCCCCTCTCTTTATATAAATAGTTTAGAATCAACCGACTCATAACTATTGACCACTGACAAAGTATTATTTTATAGAATTGAATCATACCCTGTGCTGCTGCTTGAGCTATCAAACGAGCTTCAATTTCTGGAGTTGCAGCTTTCAAAAATGCTTCGGCTCTGCCATATTCGCTAAAATCAAAGCAAACTGAAAAAACCCTGCTATGATAACAATTCCCCAACAACCGGAAAAAATGACCATCGAGGAATATCTCGAATGGGAACCCCTGCAAGACCTCCGCTACGAATATTTCAACGGCGAAGTTTTTGCCATGACAGGTGGTACAATTCCCCACAATGACATTGCACTTAATTTTTATAGAACCTTATACCCACATTTACGTGTTAGAGGTTGCCGAGTGAATGTGTCAGACGTAAAGGTGCAAGTTAGTTCTAAAAGTCCTTACTATTATCCTGATGTTATCGTCAGTTGCGACCCTCAAGACCTCAATGCCCGTAAATTTATTCAAAACCCGAAAATAATAGCCGAAGTTCTTTCCCCCGGTACAAGCGGGAAAGATAGGGGTGAAAAATTTACTAATTACCTAAAAATGCCCTCTTTACAAGAATATTTATTGATAGATTCGGAAACAATCTCTGTCGAACGTTACTGTCGGGGAGAGGGAAGAATGTGGCTTTACTATCCCTACACCGAGGGAGATATTATTACCCTATCCAGCATCGAATTTGAGTTGCCCATCGCACTACTGTATGAAGGTGTTGTATTTGAAACAGAAGAGGAGGAAAACTAATGCGTCATCCAATTGTAATCAAAAAAGCAACAAACAACTATTCAGCTTATGTACCAGATTTACCTGGATGTGTAGCTACTGGTATAACTCTTCAAGAAGTTAACCAACAAATTAAAGAAGCGATACCTCCGGTAAGCTTCGTTAACGCTTTTGATTTGGACGGATTGCGAGAAGAAGCGGTTGCCGATTCCCGAACCAACTACTCTGTGCAAATATGTGGAGGCTTCGTAAAATACAATGTTTTATTGTCTAAAATAAAACTAAATGCTTTTATAAATTGTTGATGTAATTTGTTAGTCTGAAAATGGGAGGCTTAAAGATGAATACTGCTCAACTAATAACAAACGGTGATAATCAAACAGTAATTTTACCCAAAGAATTTCAGCTTCAAGGGTCCGAAGTTTACATAAAAAAAATCTTATACCAATTTGCTGTGTTAGCGAAGCTTGCCCTTCGGGCAAGCTGCATATAATTTTTACCCCTCCAAACCTCCCCTAAGCATACGGGGAAGTGCCGCAGGGGGTGGGGTTTTTATATGCATCTTCATATAAAAATGGTATTACCTTCTATACAAACAATTGACCCAACCGCTTTAAAATCCTTAAAACCATGTATAAATCATTTCCTCGTCTGAGAGTAAATTCATCAGACAATGCATAAATTGGCTGTTCTCCCCCAATCATTTTCATAAAAATAAAATTCCCCCCATTTGTCACCAACCCAAACATGGGTTTATCTGATTGAGGATTTGCTAACATATAAGCCAAAGCTTGAGGAATCCCCACCTCTAGAGAAAAACCTGCTTGCTTCGATTCAATGACAATAATCCAAAGCTGGTCTTGCAAAACCAAAACATCAATTTTACCACGAATAGTTACCTCTTTATCCTCGTCGCAAATTTCCACCGATGACTCACTTGCTGAATAAAAAGGTGGCAAATAAAAGCCTGCATTACTTAATAAAGGTGACAGCACCACCATCTTAACCATATCCTCAAGCATAGGACGTTTAGTTAAGTTTAAATAACTCGCTTTTACTTGGTCTAATTGTTGTTTTTCAATCTCACTTAACTCTGGTAAATCTTCTTGCCATTCTGAGAAAAAATTCTTATTTTCCGACAATCGTAGTTTAAATTTTTTCTCTAAATCATACAACTTGACTTTTTCAGCCTGAATAATTTGCGTCATCTTTAATTAATCTCCTATATCTATTATTCTTTCTCCCTTTTGCCTTCTGCACATAGTTCTAGACACGCTCTTTTATCTTTTATATCTATCTAATATTTCTGCCAAAACAGTTTTACCATCCAATCCTTCACCACCTTCAAGTTCGGCGATACGCAACATCAATTTAACGAGTTTATTCTATCCACTTAGCATACTCATACCATTTTTATATGAAGATGCATACAAAAACCCCACCGCCTGCGGCACCTCCCCTTGTAAAGGGGAGGTTTGGAGGGGGAAAAATTATATGCAGCTTGCCCGAAGGGCAAGCTTCGCTAACACAGCAAATTGGTATCAGAATGCAATTTATCAAACTATTTCTTCTATTGAAAGACCTTTTTAGTTATTTTGGTGATACAAAACTATTGCGTAGGCGCAACCCACCGCACCCATCGCCACAAAATAATTTAAATTTACTCTACCCAGACTATTATTATATCACAGGTGTCAAAGGGTTCATAGAAGCAGAAATTGCCACTCTCAAGTCAACGATTGAGGGGTGGGATACTCTTTGCACTGTACCATAGGGGTGGCGATGGGGTCTTATTCTCTCGCACTGCGACTTGTAAAATACTGAGGATAAAAATCTTCGTGTTACGACGGAACGTGTCAGCACCCCGGTCTGAAGACACGGGGCTGTTTCCGTCCCCTTGCGGGGAAAAGGTAGTCTAAAACTTATTCCTTCCCAGCCAGCAATGGCTTGTGGGACGTTTCCGTCCTCTTGCGGGGAAAAGGTAGTCTAAAACAACAAAGGCGCAAGATGAGATTTGGCACGCAGTTATGGTTTCCGTCCCCTTGCGGGGAAAAGGTAGTCTAAAACACGTCAACAACGTGCTCGCGCAATCCATGGAAGGAAGTGTTTCCGTCCCCTTGCGGGGAAAAGGTAGTCTAAAACTCATAATCGCTTCCCAAGTGATTATGACCGAGTATCATGTTTCCGTCCCCTTGCGGGGAAAAGGTAGTCTAAAACCCGCAGAAGCTAACAAAAAAACGCACGACACCGTGTGTGTTTCCGTCCCCTTGCGGGGAAAAGGTAGTCTAAAACGAGATACAAAATCAACTGCTTACAAGAAGACAAAATTGTTTCCGTCCCCTTGCGGGGAAAAGGTAGTCTAAAACGCCGCGCAGCCAGCGACCAACGTCACCAACGTTACCACAAGTTTCCGTCCCCTTGCGGGGAAAAGGTAGTCTAAAACTGTTAACACCGCCATTGCTGTTGTCGCTGCTGTTGTTGCGTTTCCGTCCCCTTGCGGGGAAAAGGTAGTCTAAAACCCTATTTATACAGCGCCTGTACTAGAGAATAACCTTTTGTGTTTCCGTCCCCTTGCGGGGAAAAGGTAGTCTAAAACTTTTTCAATTGAAAATCTTCTTAACTTTTTCAGTTGATTTATGTTTCCGTCCCCTTGCGGGGAAAAGGTAGTCTAAAACAAATGAAGAAAGATCAAAGCATTTCGGTTGTTTACTGTTTCCGTCCCCTTGCGGGGAAAAGGTAGTCTAAAACATTTGATTTTATCAATTTCAAACATCTTCGCAACATGCGTTTCCGTCCCCTTGCGGGGAAAAGGTAGTCTAAAACGATAAAAAAAGAGGCAATGAAAACGAAGTAGTTCTAACAGTTTCCGTCCCCTTGCGGGGAAAAGGTAGTCTAAAACTCAAAAATAGTTTTTCTTTTTTATTATGAAAATCCAAAAGGTTTCCGTCCCCTTGCGGGGAAAAGGTAGTCTAAAACGTTACTTTTGATGATATCAACAGTAACGTTTCTGATGATGTTTCCGTCCCCTTGCGGGGAAAAGGTAGTCTAAAACTTCAAAACCTAATTAACGAGCAATCTTTGCTCGTTGTTGAATGTTTCCGTCCCCTTGCGGGGAAAAGGTAGTCTAAAACATGTGCAACATTTCAGTTGGATGGTTCAACCTATCAACAGTTTCCGTCCCCTTGCGGGGAAAAGGTAGTCTAAAACGTAAATTCGTTTGGTTTTTATTATGGTTATGGTATCAAAGAGTTTCCGTCCCCTTGCGGGGAAAAGGTAGTCTAAAACAAAAACTGATGAGGGTGATAAGGTATATATTCGTTCTGTTTCCGTCCCCTTGCGGGGAAAAGGTAGTCTAAAACTGCAGCAACTTCCCGTTTTTCAATTTACTTGATGAAGTTTCCGTCCCCTTGCGGGGAAAAGGTAGTCTAAAACTTTTTTTTTTAATGGCATCGGCTAAAGCACGACTATGTTGTTTATCCGTTTCCGTCCCCTTGCGGGGAAAAGGTAGTCTAAAACGGTGTAGTCGTTCAGCCAACGCTGAACAACACCGTTTCCGTCCCCTTGCGGGGAAAAGGTAGTCTAAAACTATTCATATTTTTCTCCTGAGAATAAACGAAACTCTCCGTTTCCGTCCCCTTGCGGGGAAAAGGTAGTCTAAAACACAAGGAGGCAATGCCTACATTGCCCCCGGTGCTGCATTTCCGTCCCCTTGCGGGGAAAAGGTAGTCTAAAACGCAATGCCTACATTGCCCCCGGTGCTGCAACTGGTACTGATTTCCGTCCCCTTGCGGGGAAAAGGTAGTCTAAAACCCTACCTATTGAAAACCATTACTGTATTTAGCTTTCAAGGTGCAGTTGCGCCAACTTACGGAATTGATGATGTGTTCTAGAGATACAGTACACATTCCCAAAAACATATAGCGCCAAAAAATACTTTCAGCCTTCATATTATCGCAAAACAGGCACGAGTCAAGCTAAAAAATATTACTTTTCTTTAACTAGCAAAGCTTTACTCACTCATAGTTTTTCATCCTCACTGCGTCATTTGCAAGATTTAATTTACATTTTGTTACATTGCTTGAAAGCTAGATGTCAAGGCAACTTGAGCCAGAACATTCCTCTCTCACCCCCGACTCTAATTGTTACAAAATTAAATAATCAGGCGGTTCGTAGGGTTCGGCACTTCCATATACCCGTACCTTTTGTTTAGCGCTAGCATCGAGGGGATAAACCCGCAGATTATCTTCGCTAACTTTGAGTACCAGCAACCAGCGTGTCGCCAAAAGATGGCTGATAATATTTGTTTCCAAAGGACATTCAAACACCGAATATTGGACACGCTGACAATGTTGTTCGAGGAGTTTTGCTAATTTGGTGCGACGTTTGTCGTCTGGAATGTCGTAGCAAACTAACCAAAGTTTTATCATTCTTTTCTCTTTTACCTCCTGCCTACTTCATGAATGTCTTTCTTCGGTCATTTGATTACAAAAGCCTCGTAATCTGTGTTTAATTCCAGCAAACACCGTCCCAAGCTGCGGGCTTGTTCTAAAATAATTTGGGTCATGCTCAGGTTGCGGTTTTGCGGTGGATATATAATCGTGTTGCGAAATTGCTTTTCCAACTCCGCTAGGAATAATTTTTTTGCCACATCACCTACCCACACACCGACACCATCGGGTGATGGATGAAAATCTTCTGGTGTTAATACGTTTGATTGGATAATGGAAATTACTGCTTGGTCTACAATTACGGGTCGAAATTCCTCCATTACATCCAAGACTAAATTGGGACGGTAGGGTTCTATGGCATGAAAAAAGCCTAAATACGGGTCGAGTCCCACTTGGACACAGGCAGAAAATACCCGTGCTAACAATACTCCATACCCCCAACTCATCAACGCATTAATTGGATCGAGGGGAGGGCGACGGTTGCGTCCGGTAAAATTCCATTGGGGGGGGAACCAATAGCGCAGTGCTTGGTAGTAAGTACGGGCACAAATTCCTTCCACACCCATTAATTCGCTGCGATTTAACAGGGTAGAATTATCGTGTAATTGGTAGGAATAGGTTTGAATTAAATCGATCGCTTCTGCTAATTCGGCCATTTGTCCTTGGGAAGCACGGTTGCGACGTTGCAGTAATACCCGTTGGTTGCGAATTTTCCCCATCACTAACTTCTGTGCTAAAGCCATACCAAAAGCGCTTTCGAGAACGCGATATTGGGAAATACGAATCGCAGGATTGGTGGCAAAATGTCCCTGCAAGCGTCCGCGAAAATTACCATCTTGACGGAGAAATATGGTTTCAATACCTTTGTCGAGTAACTTGGAAATTGCCACATCAGTGAATTGCACTCCAGGTAATACCAGGACTAAATCAACTTCTCCCAAACGACAGGTTTGGGATTTTTGTTTTCTGGTAATTACCAACGATTCGTTGCGGTAACGAACCATAGTTCCCGGTTCGGTTAAATATAAAGTCGTAGTCATCGATAAAATCAGCGAGAAAGTTTTGCTTGCTGATATCTTCCTATATACATGGAAAGCGCTATTTCCTAGGTTGATTGTTCAGAAGGCCAAATCTATCTATATTCCCCGTCGGGGTCGTTCGCATCTGGGGAGATACCTGGTGGTGAGTTAATTAAACTTAACCGAGGTGCATCTGTACTAGTGAGTTAAGTTTTGGGGTATAAATTAAGGGTCAGCTTTCCTAACGCCTTTTTTGACCTCAAGCAGCGATTATCATGGTAAAAAGGATTTTATCGAGTCAGAAGCGCCAATTTTAAGGGGTAGAGTTCATTGTTTGCAGCGTGGGGTTGATACTTGCGATAGGAAAATAGTGAAGGTTTTGGCAAGAATTTTGGTTAGCAAGGTGAGGGGGTAAATCATGACAGAGAAAATGCATCCAATATATATCGGTATTGCTTGGTGTTTGGCTTGGGGTGAGGAAAAAACACCCAAGCATGATTTAGAGATATTGAATCAAATGCGGGAAGCATTAGGTAACGGTCGAGAGATTCCCCAGGAAGTATCTGATGTTGTTGATGCAGTTAGAGAATTGGAAGAATTAGAGGATATAGAAAAATTTCCCAAAACATTGGATGAGTTACAGGAGTTAACAGAAAAACATCCTTTGCTTTGGAATTCTAAAATAGGTTTAGTTTATGGTGGTGCGACGAAGATTAAACAATATGTATTTGAAGAGTCCAAGTTGCCAGATATTCGTGGTGCTTCCACACGTTTAGACCAAATTAATTTAATTGATTTACCTACATTCTTTCATTCAAAGCTAGAGAATCGTTATAAATTTTATATACCAAAAGTAAATGAATGGCTTCAAGAAAATTATCCTCAATTATCAGAGGCTTTAATTCTCGAACTGATTATTTACTCCTGTGGTGGTAATATTCTTGCTTTTTGTCCAAAATTTTATGTTGACATTTTAGCCAATGCTATTGAAAAAAGATATACTGAGAGAACTATTACAGCAAATTCTTGCACAGTAGGGGATTCATTTAGATTTTTAGAATTGCGTTTTGGATTACTAAGAGAAAATATAAAAGATACATTTTGGTTAGAAAAATATCAAGATAATTATGAAAACAAATTAGTAGAAGGTGTTTTTGGTCAAATAGAAAATACTTCCCAATTAGAAGAAAATTTTAAAAACCATAAAAGCTTTAATGAATTAACCACAAAATTAGCAATTTTATTTAACCAACGTCGTGCAGGAAACAATACACAAAATCGTCCTACTCGTCGCAATCCACCAATGTTGGAAACTCATCCCTATTTACGTCGAGATGAAACAGAAAAACGTCTAGCTATTACTAAAGCAACTAACCTTCTTGGAGAACCATATTTATCTGAAACAACAGCTATTAAACGTCAAATAGGTGATAAAGCTAAAAATGGTAAAATCAGAGAAATAAAAGGCTATGAACAAGAAGATATAAATATAGATTTAATATGTGAGAATTGGATAGAAAAATTTGAAAATTTTCTAGAACCCATCACTCAGCTAAACAATAAATATTTTGCGGATTATAATCCTAAATCAGTTAAAATTGCAGAGTCACTCACCCAATTAGGAAAAGTAAGCAATGGATTTATTGCCTATATCTATGCTGATGGGAATAACATGGGTGGATATATTCAAAAAATCCGCACAGCTAAAGAATATCAAAATTTTAGCCAAGATGTAGATAAAGCCACTAGATATGCAGTCTTTCAAGCATTAGCTGATAATTTACATCCAAGACAATTACAAGGGATACAAGAGGATTCAAAATCAAGAGTAGGAAATGGAGATTTTATCCATCCTTTTGAAATTATTACCATAGGTGGTGATGATATTATCTTGATAGTTCCCGCAGATAAAGCATTAGAAATAGCTAAAGATATTGGTGACAATTTTGAAAATATTCTTTTGGGTAATCTCACGATACCAGGAGAAACAATTCAAGACAAAGATAGCTATAAATTAGAAGCGGAAAAGCCAGCAGATTTACAAAATAGCCATCGTTACGACTGGCAAAAAGCAAAACCATCTCAATGTAAGTTAAGCGTATCGAGTGGTGTGTTGATTACTGCCTATAACACTCCAATTTATTATGCAGAAGATTTGACCAAACAGTTAATGAAATCTGCCAAAGAATATGCTAAAAAAATCAAAAAATATGGATATTGCGGTGGTACAGTAGATTTTCTAACAATGAAATCAGTTACAATGGTTTCATCAAGCATCAAAGATTTTCGTGACAACGCATTAACAGAAGAACGGGGTGTAACACTCAAGTTATATGCGGCACCATATACACTTCACGAATTAGATGGTTTATTAGCATCAGTCAAAGCTTTAAAAGCAGCAGATTTTCCCAAATCGCAACTTTATCAAATTCGTAGTTTCCTCGCACAAGGACGACGCACAGCAAGTTTAAATTACTATTATTTTCGCTCTCGACTCAAACAAGGACAAGCTCAACTGAAAGAAGATTTTGAAAAAGCTTGGTGCGAAGCAAAAACAAATGATGGATATATTGCACCTTGGATGTATGAAAATAGGTTCAAAGATAAATATTATGAAACAATTTGGCGAGAAATGGTAGATTTATATGAATTTATCAAAACCGATGATTCTGATAATTTTAAATCTAAAGAACCTGCAACTAATTCATCTAAAATATCTAAATAAACTAGAACATGATATATCTCGAACAATTAACAAATACTAATTTAGTTGAGACTTATGTAATTACAGCAATTATCGATTCTGCATTATGTGTAGGTGCAGGGGGTTCCTCCGGTTCCCTTGCAGATAAATCAATAGTTCGTAACTCCGAAGGGAATTTATTAATACCTGCATCTCAGGTTAAAGGTAGGGTACGTCACGAATGTGAAAAAATAGCCCGAGGTTTGGGATGGGCAATTTCTGAATCTCCCAATGCAGGAAGAATGGTAATTAGGAGAAACGACGCACCGGAAGATTTTCAACGGGATGAATATAAAATACCTGATTACGAAGATACTTATCACTGTTTAATTAGTCAAACTTTTGGCAACCCAATTTTACCATCACGGGCAATATTTGATGATTTAATTTGCACCGAAGAATCAGAAAATTTACCAGAATTATTACGTCCTGGAGTAACTATAAATCGTCGTCGAAAGGTAGCAGAAGAGAAAAAACTCTACTTTTTAGAAACCTCTCCGGCAAATGCCAAACTTAAATTTACAGGAGAGATTCACATTCAACCAAGCTTAACACCCGAAAGACCAGATTTTGCTAAAGCGTTAATTTGGAGTGGGTTAAAACATATTCATGCATTAGGAGGAAGTAAATCTGCTGGTTTAGGTTGGTTAACTTGGGAATTACCAGAGCTTAAAGTAGATGAGACAGTATGGCAATTTTTGCTCAAAGGAAAGAAAAGTGAAGCAAATTAAACTGGAAATTAAAGCATTATCTCCCCTAGCAATTTCTCGACAAAAACCAGGTGGTTCGGTAAGCGAATGTGAAGATTATATTCCTGGTAGTGTGATTAGGGGTGCTATTGCTGGTGCAATTTTGAAGCAGTCAAATCAGCAATTTAGTAATTTAAGTCAAAATGGTGGTGATTTTCAAACATTATTTTTAAGCGATGAACCTGCTATTTTTCAAAATGCTTATCCTTCAATCAAAACCAAAGGAAAAGCTATTCCAAGAGGTCAAATAGAAGAAATTGGAGTTTTACCTGCAACAGCACTGAGTTCCAAAACAAAATCTGGTTTTAAAACAGAGAAAAATAACGGAGTGTTTGATAGTTTAATAGACCGTTTTTGTGCTGAATCCTATAGATTTGCTTATGACCCTACCTGCCCAGAAGAAAAAGGTGGAAGAGTCGAACCTTACACTAGTTTTTATAGTAAAACAGGTAGTAAGTATTATAGTGTAAGCGTTAAAAAACGCTTGTTGACACGAGTCGGTATCAATCGAAGACGTGCAACATCAGAAGAAGAGATATTATACAGTATTCAAGTCCTCAATGAATCGGAAATAAATTCTGAAAACGAAAAACCGATTATTTTCAATTCTCGAATTTTGGTAGCTGATAATATATCGGAGGAATTACAAAATTTTCTTAATTTTAATAATCAAAACTTTCGCTTAGGAGGATCAACTTCACGGGGTTTAGGAAAAGTTGAAATTAAACCCGAAATTTTAGACATCAAAGATAACATTAACGAAACAATCAAAGATAAAATCAAAGGTTTTACGGATAAGCTATATACACGCTGGAAAAATGAGTGGTCAATATTTGGTCAACCACTTCAAGAATTATCGGAAAGCTGTCATTATTTTACTTTAGATTTACAAGCAGATGCGATATTAACTGAAAAATGGCAACGTACAACTGTGATTTCAGCACAAATGTTAACGCAATTGACAAATATTGAAGATGAATCATTAAAACTAGAAGCAGCTTATAGTAGTTATGACTATCGTTCTGGTTGGAATTCAGCTTGGGGGTTAATGAAAGATGTCGAATTGGTAACGAATAAAGGTGCTGTCTACTTATTTAGTACTAGTCAACCAGAAAAATGGTATGCAGCTTTAACCGGATTAGAATTAAAAGGAGTTGGAGAAAGAACTTGTGAAGGTTTTGGTCAAGTTGAAGTTTGTAATGAGTTTCATTTAGTAACAAGGGAGAACCCAGTATGAGTGATTTTTCAGACCAACAAAAGCAGTTAAAAATTCAGCGAGGAATTCGGAGAAAAGAAGATGAAATTGTTGATGCTATTGAAACAGCATTAAAAGATAAAGCTTCATATGGTGATTTACAAGAATCACAATTTCGTAATCTTGTTCGTGTGGCAGATACAACAGAAAGTATTGGGGTAATTAAAAATTTTCTCCTATATCAAGTTGGTAGAGATAAAAAATGGGGTCAAGGTAAAAATTCTTTAGCACAAACAATTATCAATGATATAGATGGAAGAATTACTAATATTGCAGAAAATATTCAGACAGATGTTGATGGAAGTAAAGATGATTTCAAACTTATTCGTATCGAGCTAACACGTAGATACTTAGGTTATGGTGCCCGTTATCTCGTCTATAAAAATAAAGGTGAATCATAAATTTGTAATATATCGTTAATGCTTAGGTATACAGTTTAGAGTTAGTTGTAAGATTCATAATGGTATTTTGCATCTACGATATTACGGTACTCATAAATATGTAGAAGGTAAAGAAATTACTTAGTTGATATATAAAATTATGTTCGATATATTTAAAAACCGCTTAGAACTTACAGGAACCCTCACCACCGTAACCGCATTACGAATTAGTGCAGGACGTTCCAGCGAACCCATCGGTTCAGACTTACCAGTCATCAAAGACGCATTGGGTAAACCCATCATACCCGGTTCCAGCTTTAAAGGAGCAATGCGATCGCGCTTAGAAAGTTTCCTCCGTGGTATCGTTGGCAATAACCGTAAATTAGTAGCTAACCCTGCGATTGAAGAAGAATGGTCTTTAACTTCTCAAGAAATTAAACAACTTAAAAACGATTTTCCCGATGATTTGGCTTTAACTGAGGAAATTATCAAACAAACTGATTTAGTTTCTTCTGTTTTCGGTTCACCCTGGATAGCAAGCAAATTCCAAGTACGGGACTTAACTGTAGTAGAAGATACTTGGTTTGGACAATACCAAGAACGAGACGGTGTATCAATTGACAGAGATACCGAAACCGCAGCAGACGGAAAACTTTACGACTTCCAAGTAGTACCCGCAGGAACCCAATTTGAATTCATGACTCAAATACCCAAACCTCAACCCAGAAAAGTTACTCCTCCCCAGCGTCCAATCCGGGATAACTCTACAGAAAATAATTCTAATAAACCATATCAATTTGTTTCTTTTCCCCGAGAACGACCCCTTTTACAAAAGCCTGCGGGACACGATAAATTTGATAAAAATCGCTTACATGGAACCTTATTTTTAAAATTGCAAGTCCAAACCTCATTGCACGTTTCTACTGGTATTGTGGCTCCTGGTAGTGACGTAGACAGTCGTGTGGCTTTAATTAAAACCATGACGCAAGGTGTGCAAAAACATCTTTTAATTCAAGGTAGTTCCTTAAAAGGTTGCATTCGTTCTGTATACGAAGCGATTACTAATAGTACATTAGCAGTAGTAACATCAAAATACCGCGATAAAATACCCCAAGAACGTTTACCTTGTAGAAACAAAACCGAACTTTGTCCAGCCAGTCAAGTATTTGGTGCTTTAGATTGGCAGGGATTAATTGAATTTCATGACGCAAAATGTGAAAGTATCGGGTTTAATACAGGCTTTATGCCATCCTTATATCGTCCCCATCCTGAAGCCAGCAATATTTATTTAGATACACGGGGAAAAGTGGCTGGACGTAAGTTTTATTATCATACAATTCGCGCTATTGAAAAAGGACAAAATCAAGGAATTGCAGTCCAACAAGCTGCAAGCGCATATACATTTACTACTCAGTTACAATTTAAAAACCTCAAACCTGAAGAATTAGGAACATTGCTTGTTGTGCTGGGACAAGATAGCAAATATCCGATCGCATTAAAAGTTGGTGGTGGTAAACCCATCGGGATGGGCACTATGACTGTAGAAGTAACCCAAGCAAGGGTTTTGCAGAATATTCAAGATTTGCGATCGCGCTACTGCCAATATACCTCCACAGAGGATAACTTACTGACAGGAAGTGCTTTACAAAAATTCATCCAAAACCAAATCCAAACAGCACATTCCCGACTAATTCAATCCGAACAACTTCAACAACTCGCTCAAGTTTTGCATTACCCAACTGATAGACAACCACCAGAAGGAATGTATTAATGTTGACTCAAGCAGAATCTCTCACAGAAGCAGAATCCCAACTAGCCCATAATTTAGCAATTACCTTAGTTAAAGAAGATACCGACGTTAATGAATTGGGAAAAGCGATCGCATATCTGCGTAGTATTGTAAATCAACCCGATGCAGGAACAAGATTTTTTAAATACCTCAAAACCCTTGTCACCAATGGTAGGCAAATAGGACATAGTGGTAAAACCACAGACTACTATCGCAGTATGGAAAGTGCTTGTAGTAAATATTTGCAAAGTCAACAAAATAATGCCCATTCCATGTTAAAAATCCTGGGATGGGCGATGCGTTTGATGCGGTATTACCAGGTTAGTCCCGTAGAGGAAATTACGGTTGCTGAAATATCTATACAGCAGCTTTCTGAACGTCAAGCGGAAATTGCAAAGGTTTTACAGTCACAAAAATTTGAAATTGACCAAGTTTTGGATGCAAGTGTAATTAGTGTTAAGAGTAATAAAGTTACCTACGAGATATTGAGAACAATAAAAATGACTGAGAAAGAGCCTAAAAAGGCATCTTCTTTAACAGAGGGGCAAATCGTGAAGGTAAAAATTGTTGCTTTAAAAGAGGATGGAAGTATTAAGAGCGTTAAGTGTATTTAGCTTGTAGTTTTTTGTCAACGTCTTGCAAAATTTGATGATATTGGTTGAAAAATTCCTTATAATCAATATTGTAGTACTTAAAGGTCAGATTTATGACTGAATCAAGGTCAAGCTTCAAAACAACAGGATTTGACTCGTATTCTGCATGGACGGATTTTGGATCTATAAAAAAACAGTACAAAACTGTTACTCAGTCTCAAGTAACACCTACGGTTCTTACTTGTTCTCCTATTGCCCAGACTTCAAGCCCTGCTTATGTTATTCAAGTAGCCTAGTAAAAAGTCTGCTTAAACATGGTTTATCTCTACTCAGGGTAGAGCTAGCATAACATTTGAGAGAGAGTGAATATCGTATTTGTTGTACTTTTTCACTCTCTAGTTTTTAGATAAAGTAGAGGTTAAAAGTAAATTATGAATAATTTAGAACAAAACAACGTGTTATTTGTGACTGGTGTGCGTGTAGCAATTGACGAAGAGCATGGAATATTAATAGCAGGAATGCTCTCGGAAAGTCCATTTGTTGAAACTGAGCAAGAATCATCAACCTCACGTCCAACAAATTTTGCACTTACTCGACAGCACGCAGCATTTTTGAGAGATAGACTAGATGAATTTTTAAAGAGAGAAGTATGATTTTAAGTAGGAATTCAACATCAATAAATTTTGGATTGACCTTTGAAAATAGGACTAACTGGGCTAAACGCAGTTCATCCCCTCATTTACGCATAGTTAATTCTGAAGCATCAACAAGTTATAATTCTGTTACTGTTAGCGATAGCGCAGCGCTAGCTGTAATCAAAAAGCTAGTTGAAGAGCTAGTGAAAGTGGAGGGATTAAAGAGAGTTAAAGCAATAGCTACAAGTTTTCCTGACATCCATTGGATTGATTTTGAAATTGAGTTGGAAACAGATATTGAGCTATCAGACGAAACCTGGGATAAAATTCAGAATATGGTTATTGACAGTGAATGGAAGTTAAGAGACGATTCTGGAGAAAAGTGGTATTTTCGTCCTCAACTAGTAGATAGGTTTTGCTTGCTTGAAGATGAGGTGATAGCTGATTCTGAGAATAAACAATTCAAAATATCATCAAGTAATTCTCCAAAATTCGTTGTACTTTAATTATCTCTTCCGTTTGTCAGAAAATCATGCCGTGTGAACGTTACCTAGAGCAAGCTGAAAGCAATGAAGAAGCAGCACGTAGTGTTGAAGATACTTACCCTGATTGGGCAGTTACTATGTGCTTTTATGCTGTATTGCACTGGGTAAAATATTATGCTTGTCAAAGAGGAGATGATGTAGAGAGTTTAAAGTCCCATGATGCTCACCGGGGTTATGTTTATGACCTTGCTAGTAAAATAAGTAACAGAGAATTGCGTACACTTTATGATAATTTGCAAGGTGCGAGTGAAAAAGCTAGATATTTAGAAAGCTCTACTCACCGAAAATATGTTAAACCTATAAAATATGTTAGCGCAATCAGTTATTTTCAAAACCACCAACGGGAAGTTAATCAAGCTTTTGATCAATTACAACAGATAAAAGATATCTTACAATAAGATAGAATAGTAGATATATAAAATTCTCGCAAGGGAACGGAAACAAACGCTCGTCCTATGCTGAATAAGAGTCAGATCCTGTTAAAAGATTGACTCCATGCAACGGCGAAGATATTAGTCCGTGAGGTGCTGGATGATTAGATTAATTAATCTCCCATCTCTATTCCCCGCAAGGGGATTGAAACAGACCTCTAGTATGGTGACTTGACCTCTTTTTGATTTTTTACTGCAAATGCCTCAAAGCTAGACCACACCAAACATCAGTATTTATCAGGCGATCGCAAGACATAGAGCATTCACGCTTCCAACTTGGCAGTTATTATTATTATACCATGCGATAAATCTCCGGCTTAACGGTTGGTGTATTGCTCCTCCTGTCGAGAGATAAAGCCACTGAGTACAGAATGGGAGCAAGTTCGTAGCGAATCCTCTTAAAAAAACTCTGCGTACCTTTGCGGTTTCCAGCCTGCGGCAAGCCGCAAAAGCGTCTACAGCGTCCTACCCTACGGGAAGGCGTTCGCGGAGCGTGTCGCTTGCGACTCAGCGCCTACTGCGTTTAAAAACGCTACGAATTTATGCAAAGATGAGCAACTCTTCAATGTTAGGGATATTGCCGATCGCTTTGGGACGATTTTATTTTTGTCATTGTGAATAGCGATAATCGCAACTACTAACTTCCCAAGTAATTTTTATAACCTCAATAATCATATTACCGTATTTATATTGAGAAAAACCCAGCTTTTTATTTCTATATCGAGAAAATAAATATACAAGTACGCTGGAAAAATTCAGTTGCTTGGAAAGAGCGATCGATAATTCTCTAATTGGCAGAAGCTAATCATTGCAAAATCAATCCATCAAAAATCTATGACATTGGAGATGATATTTTTTCTAACGAAACCAAACCATTGTCTTCAAAATCTATCTCTAGATGATATCCTTCCATCAGTGCAGTTCCCAGTAAAGGCTTATAACCAGAAGCCAAAATAGGGACTACTGTTTCTACATCATCCCAAACAATAGTTCCTAAATGTACCGATAATAAAGTTTCACTACCGTTAGCTAATCTTGCAGGTATGCTTGAATATAAAGGAAAATTCATCGCACTCACTGCTTGTGGTGGTAGGGTAAGATAGTCATTAAATCCAGTATCGATGACAAAATCCAAAGAAAAATCTGGTTGATGTGGTAAACGAAAGATTACTGGAACTATTGCCTTGCGGTCAATCAATCTTCCGTAAATCATTGAACTGTACGCTCCATAGGAGCATGACCAAAGCTGACAGCAACATCATAACCAATTCGCATAGTAAATAATCTAGCGTTTGGGTTCTTGTGCTTTAAACTTAATGCTGATTCTACACCACTTTTATCAATTCCATATTCGCCAGTTTCAGCATCAATCACAATCATCTTGCCAATATTATCGCCATGCTCAACCTCTGAGCGAATCCCCTGATCGTAAAACTGTTTGGCTCTTTGGGCAACTTCCTCTACAGTCCAAAAAATAGCCTGCATAATTACACCTGCTTTTACCCTACTCTTTTTCTATATTATCATTATAAAGGCAAATAATTAGCTGATAACTCATTTATGAAAACCCAGTCTTTGCTTAACCTCTTCCCAAGTTGAACCCTGCTGTGGGTTTTGACAATGTATTTCTAAACGTCTATCTAATTCTTGTTTTTGACCTTCACTCAAAGGAAATTCATCTACATTACTCTCAGCCAGAATACTATCCCATAAATCCTCTGCTAATTGTATTCGCTCCGATATACTTAATTCAGCGATATCGACCTTTAGTATGGGATGCATATTTACTACTTAAATTGGCTATTATTTATAATTTGAAGTCATTATTTACTTTTTACTTTTGCCTTGTTGTACTGGTGTAATCATTCAGATAAGCGTTCTTGAAAATAAAGGCGATATAAATTACAAAGGGATTGCACTTTATTGCCTAATGGTTCAATTAGTCCCATACTGCGTAATTTAAAGGCTTGTACTGAATCTAATTTAACAGGAATATCACTCTTAATTACTTGTTGCATCGCTGTTTTCAACAACTCATACCAAATATTATGAAGATGCGCCTAATTAGCCCACGCAGGTGGGCTTTGTACCCCTCCGCTCTAAGCAAGCAACGTATAGCCGAGCCAGTGCGTTGGGCGGCTCCGCCGACTTGAAGCACCTGGCGCCCACCCTTCTAGGGTGTGGGTGAATAAAGCGCAACCTCATACAGAATTGGTATCATAATCTTCCAGAAGTAAAAGATAGTGGTATAAAAAATCCCCAAATAATCCTTCGTCAGTCGGCGCCACTTTCAGAAATTGTTGTAGAGTTAAATTACCCTTAGCAATTTGATAAAGAGCAGTTCTTAATAAATAAGGATGACCAAATTAAGGATAGTATTTATGGAAAAGCTCGATATCTCCCTGCCTGAGCAAATCCAAGCATTTGTTGATGAGCAGGTTTCCACAGGTGGTTATAGCAATGCAAGTGAGTATATTCAGCATCTGCTCATACAAGAACAAGAACGTATTGCTAAAAAGCGTGTAGAGATGCTGTTAGTAGAAGGTCTTGAGAGTGGTGAACCAATCGAAGTTACTCCAGAATGGTGGGAGCAAAAGCGCTTTCAGTTAATGAACAGGTTGCATTAGTGAGGAAGAATGACGAAGCGGATTGTAATAACTCCCCAAGCTAGCTCAGATATTGATCAGCATTTTGCTTATATTTCTCAGGAAAATCAAGAAGCAGCACTTAAGTTCTTTGATTCTGCACGGCAAAGTTTTGCACAGTTAGCACGTACTCCTGGTATGGGTAGTTTATAGTATGGGCGCAAACTGACTAAAGCTTTCTCAATCCAAATGTTATCAAAAATATTTTGATAAATCAGATTATAAACCTTTAACTTACTCTCTTTTTTAACAACGATTCCCGCTAACTGTAAATTGCTTTGTTCGACACTATTATCAGTATCAATCTCTCCTGAGTGCCACACTTGTTGATATAAATCTAATAAATACGCTGCCTTCTGCTCGTCTCTTTATCAGCTTTGCGTGTAACATAGGTAGGCGCATTAGCAGGAAGACTACCACCAAATTGATATTGATAATCCTGAGAAACAGGGATATTCATCGTCTTAGGCTACGCGGGACTGTGCCCAAAAAAGGAAATTCGTACAAATTTGGGTAAAATTAACGGCGTTGCTGAA
Source organism: Cyanomargarita calcarea GSE-NOS-MK-12-04C (assembly GCA_019359595.1). Taxonomy (GTDB): domain Bacteria; phylum Cyanobacteriota; class Cyanobacteriia; order Cyanobacteriales; family Nostocaceae; genus Cyanomargarita; species Cyanomargarita calcarea. Next base: position 26,168 of record JAHHGZ010000009.1, on the reverse strand, counting down.
TTGAGGTATGAATTACCCTCACCCCCAGCCCCTCTCCCCAGGGAGAGGGGAGCTTTTAATTCTTGTCCCCTCTCCCTTGGGGAGAGGGCTAGGGTGAGGGTAAATTTAGCAATTCATACCCGGATTCAGCAAAGCCAAATTAAAAATACTCAAATCATTATAGAGCAAATGTTTCAGCCATAATGCTATCGGTGGGAGATTGTCGCATTCAGTGACCTAGGATGGTTCACTCCCGATTATCAATCTGCGCCCGTTGCAAACTCCCCGAAAAGTCAACATAAACACTCTTCCACTCCGTAAAAACATCCAAAGCCGTACTACCAGCCTCCCGATGTCCATTACCAGTTTGTTTCACCCCACCAAAGGGCAAATGAACCTCAGCCCCGATAGTAGGCCCATTAATATAAGTAATGCCAGCTTCGATATCGCGCATCGCCGTAAAAGCGCGGTTGATATCGCGGGTATAAATTGAAGAAGAAAGACCGTAATTAGTATCATTCAGAATAGCGATCGCCTCTTCAAAAGAGCTTACCTCAATCAATGCCACCACTGGACCAAATATTTCCTCCTGCGCAACCCGCATTTGGGGTGTGACATTATCCAAAATCGTGGGTTGAAAGAAATAACCATTCTTCAATTCACCCTCAGTAGCGATTTCTCCACCAATCAACACCTCTGCACCTTCCTCACGAGCAATATCTAAATATTTACTCACCCGTTGCAGTTGCCTTTCATTAATTATCGGGCCAATCTCTGTATCACTCTCATACCCAGCACCCAAACGTAACTTCTGACTGCGCTCAACAAGCATCTTAGTAAACTTTTGCTTAATATCACGGTGCAAAATTAAGCGACTGGTAGCCGTACACCTCTGCCCAGCCGTGCCAAATGCACCCCAAACAGCACCCTCAACAGCAAGTTCCAAGTCTGCATCTTCCATCACCACCTGAGCATTTTTTCCCCCCATTTCCAGACACACACGCTTGTGAGTGCGACCGCAAGTAGCACCAACAAAAGCCCCAGTTTCACTCGAACCCGTAAACGACACCAAATCAACATCCGAATGTTCAACCAAAACCTTCCCCGCTTCCTCACCCAACCCATGCAATAAATTAATCACACCCGGTGGCAAACCAGCTTCCGCAAAAATTTCCACAAGTTTAGTTGCACAAGCCGGCGTATCTTCCGCAGGTTTTAGAATAACAGTATTCCCACACACCAACGCCGGCATCGCTTTCCAACAGGGAATAGCCACCGGGAAATTCCAAGGAGTAATTAAAGCGCAAACACCAATAGGCATCCTCACCGTCATCGCAAATTTGTTCGGCATTTCCGACGGTGTAGTTTGCCCAAACATCCGCCGTCCTTCCCCAGCAGTATAATAAGCACAGTCGATACCCTCTTGCACATCACCCCGCGCTTCAGTTAGAGGTTTACCCATCTCCCGACTGATTAAAAGTGCCAGTTCCTCTTTATACTTACCCAAAACCTCCCCAACTCGCTGGATATATTCAGCACGAGCCGGAGCGGGGACAAGTCGCCAACTGCGGTAAGCCTTGCGAGCAGAAGCAACCGCTGCATTTGCGTCAGATATTGTAGAGCGGGGAAAAGTCGCGACAACTTCGTTCTTACTAGCAGGATTACCACTTACTAAAGAAGCATTATCTGTAGCATTTAACCATTGACCATCAATGAAATTACGGCAAATTAACGGTGTGGTCATAATCAAAAACTAAGCTCGCGATGCACTGAAACCTTTGTATTAGTGTCGCTTATTTTATCGGTTAGAGTCAAGCAGCACCTACTCAGCGCAGTCGGAACTGATATCATTAGACCTGACGCAAAAATTGCCAGAAACTTTTATTTAATTAACCGCCAAGTACGCCAAGTACGCCAAGTAAAAGAGTTTTTGCGTAAGTCCTACTCTTATTTCTTCCTTCGCGTACTTGGCGTCTTGGCGGTTCAATAAATCAAGATTTTTAACAACTTCTATGTAGTTACAATTCATCTGGCTTGCCTCCTGCAGGATATTGTAACTACAATCGTAACCAAACATCATATCACACCCCTTTATATCCCTTCCCCCCTCGTTGCGCACACTCCAACAAAGGAATATAATGTTCCTTAATATTCAAACCCTCAACATTCAAACCCTCACCATCATCAACAGACCTAATACCTTTCAACAACACCTTCGCCCGATCGTACTGCCCAGATTGTCCATACTCAGTCGCGATCGCCTGTATCGCCTTATTTTTTCCTTCAGCCGAGGCAATTGTATCAGCAAATTTCAGCCCTTGGTCATACTGGCCAGCCCTTGCATACTCACTCGCAATACTAGCCATCGCAACATCTTGCCAATAACCCTTCTGCATCTGATTGACCAAAGCGATCGCACTGGGAAAGCGACCAGCCTTAGCATACTCACCAGGTAATTGATAATACGCCGAACTACCGGGGTCAATCGCAACCAAAATTTTCTCTAACTCACTAGCTCGTTGAAATTCCCCTTTAACAACATACCTCATAGCGATCGCCGCTAAAGCAGTGACTTTGTAATTATCATCCTTAATAGCCAGAGCCATCGGTTGAATTTGCGATAATTGAGCAACTGTAGCCTGTTTTGCGATCGCTGAGAATGCGTTACTTTGGTGATAGTCATCCTTAATAGTTCTCGCCAATCGCACTGAGTCCTCAAATTTACCTTTGCCTGCATATTCTGCAACTATCCCAGCCAAAGCCATAAACTTAGGAAAGTCATCAGGTGGAAGATTTTGGGCAATTTTCAGTGCCGATTGAAAGCGATTAGCAGCAGCATATTCAATTGCAATATAAGAAAGTGCCATTGCAGACATTTCCGGCTTTAGTTTCCGGGCATACTTTTCTGACTGAGAAAAAAGCCGATCCCCTTGCTTTTGATTTCCCGAAGAAGCATATTGACGAGCGATAATAGCTAAACCTTTAGCTTTCTCGATTGCCCCATCTTCATCATTAATACTTTGGACAATTTTTAATGCCAGATCGTACTTACCGCTAACCATAGCTTTAGTAGCGATCGAAAGCATAGTATCTTTTTTGATCTGGTCATGATCCAAACGCTTCAACAATCCTACAGCGCGATCGAATTGTTTCGCATCAGCATAAGCAAGGGCCACTTCCCCCCAATATCCCGATGTCACCTCAGCCATTAAAATTAACGGTCCTGGTGAGGCAGTAGGAGCGCCAACACTGACATAACATGATAAAGGAATACCTCGCAGTTGGGCTTTCACCTCCACTGCAGTCGAAGCCATACTCCCCAAAACTATCAAATGGCAGCTAATTGTCAGTACGGACAGCAATTTTCTCACGTTCATAAAGTCAAACTACGCCCAGGGACACTTGTTACTAAATATACTCTAAATTTTTAGAATTTGAGGGTTCCTCATGACGACTGCTCGGCATTGAGCCGAGATACCTATTTAAGTCTTTAGAGTATGGCTGTTAAGGTGTAAGCTGTGAAATAATCTTTCCTTCGCTTCTTCTCATCTTCGCGGTTAAAAAAAAGATATGTTTTGACCGCGTAGGCGAAGCCAGCCGTCTCGGCTTAGACGCAATAGGCGCTTCGCCTTCCGCTTCGGTAGAACGCGAAGGGAAGAGTTAAGACTAAGTGTTTTGCAATCCGAATTGAGTCACCTTAACAGCCGTAGTCCTTGGAGTCATTGTATTTATAATCTGATCTTTGCAATCAATTATTTAACTGTATTTTAAATTCAAAATTTCAGAAAAAATTAACGGATAATAAAAGCAACCACTAACAAAAAGCATCCAACATAAACTAAAAAAGTAATAATTGCGGCTGTGATTACCCCTTTCATTACAGAAATTTTGCCTTTATTTTTCAGCCATAAAGAAAGTGGAATAACATATATAAGCTGCCAAAGGGAAAAACCGTATATTCCGTAAACGATAATACTCAAAGATAAATTATAACTACTTTGTGTCAAAGCAGCAATACCAAGGATTAAAATAACGGCTGCTAGATGAAATAATAGTAGTAAAAAAAATCCAGAAATTATATTTTTAATTTCTCTTCTTTGTGACATATTTAAGTCCCTATATTGATAATTTTATATCTAAAACTTTAAAATAACGCCAACACCCCAACCGGAGAACCAGAACCACCCCGTAACAACAGAGGAGCGATCGCCAGCATAATTCCTTTTGACGGCAACTTATCCAAATTGGTCAAATTCTCCAAAACAATACGCGGTTTCTCCAACACTATGTGGTTGATAGCAAAAGTTGTATCTAACCCTGAATCCACACCGTGGGTATCAATTCCGACACCAGCGATTTGCCGCTCATCAACGAGAAACTGAATAACATCCTGACCAAACCCAGGAAAATGCACATTCCCTGCCCCATCCCGATTCATAAAAGCATTGCGATCGCCCCATTTTTCTTGCCAACCAGTATACAGCAGCACCACACAGCCACCAGCCATCTCACCGTGTTCTTTCTCCCAAGCCAGAACATCGCCGACAGTGAGAGTATAATCTGCATTCACAGCCGCCCGTCGGATATCAATTACTACCGCAGATATGAATAGCGACTCAGCCGGATATTCGTCAATACCTACACCATTGAGATAAAAACTCTTCGGAGCATTGATATGAGTAGCGCTATGTTCTCCCATCGAAAAGCGCCGCAGGTAATAGCCATCTTTCTCCAACTCAGCCACAGTATCAAAATCTACTTCTGGGTCGCCCTCCCATTGAGGAATATCAATATCAATTACATGGCTTAGATGTATTATCTGATTTTTTCTTGAAGCAGAAAACCCCTCTTCCTCCCTCCCTGCTTGCGGGGAGGGCTGGGGTGGGGTTCTAAGCGTCAACCTCTGCAACGTCGCCTCCATAACATCACTAGTTTGACCAGTAACAGTAAACACCAACGCCTCCCGATAAACACGCTGTGCATGATGGTGCTTATAATTAGCGACACCACTAGAAACCGTCACTGCAGCATGAGCAATGCGCGTAGCTAAATCAATAGCCCAAGCCCGTAATTGTAACTTTTCCGTCATTCCCAAAAGATTCTGCTGCGCGTCCCTAATAGCAGTGCGACAATCGTTAAGTTCCTGTTGCAGACATCCAAAAGCATCAGTAATAAAAGGTAAATTTTTCAGAGATGCCACTTCAACAATATCCAAACCAGCCAAAGCGCATCCCGTAGCCAAAAAAGTAGCCTTTAGGACATTCTTTTTATCATTTTCGTGAATCCAATCAGGCGGTTTAATAAAAACTACACACTCTTGCGGTAAAAACCAACCATTAAAACTAACACTCACAGTATTAGTTGACGGCATAGCAGCCAACTCCAAAGGCAGACTAAAAGTAATACTTCCTCTTTCTTGACCTACTAGGCGATCGCTAAAAGGAACCACACCAAAAACAGCACCCCCATTACTCAAAGTAGCAGCAACAATAAACTCATGAAAACAATTATATCCCGTCACCCAAGGCACAACCCCATCCAGCAGATAACCTCCATCCACAGGTATAGCCGTCATTAGCGGTTCACCCCCACGTCGCAGGTGAGAAAAACCCACACCCAGCAGAACCTCACCATTACCCATACGTGGTAGATATTCCTCTTGCAACGTCGAATTGCTGCTAGCAACAAGCATACCAGCAGCACTCTCATGTTGAGTTAACAGAAAAGCCAAAGCACCAGAATACCTAGCAACTAATTCTTGAAAATCACCAAAACTTTCTTCACTGGCTTCTTTCCCACCCCATTGACACGGAACCCGCAATGCCAGTAAACCCAACTCCCCCAAACCTCGCAAAGCTTGAAATAAAGCATCTGGGTTGCTGTCTATCTCCGAAGCAACTACTGCAACTTTTTCGAGTAAAAAAGACTTAGCTATATCTAGAAAAGAGCAATCCATAAAATTGGGGAAGGGGGGAATAATATGTTTGTTCAACTCTGAATTTTATTCTCCCCCAGAATTGGGGGCAGGAGGGCTTGCGAATCAACCAAGAAAAAGACTAAATCTCAGTCCCAATCATCCCCACAATTAGCATTACCATTAGAATAATGCCCAACTTGTACATTATCGACATACTTACCCTTGTGCAAAATATAACACTTTAGTTGTATGGTTCTTAGTCAATCTCACCCCTATCTTTCACCAGAAGAATACCTAGAAACCGAAAAATCTAGCCCGATTAAACATGAATATATCCAAGGGCAGATTTATGCAATGGCAGGGGCAAGTGATGCTCATGTAACAATTACCGCTAACTTAGTCACCCTGCTGAGAAATCACATTCGCGGAACTGGCTGTCGTATTTACGTTGCTGACATGAAAGCCCGCATCGAATCTTTGAATATTTTCTACTATCCTGATATTATGGTCACTTGCGACCAACGAGATACAAATTTTGAATATTTTAAACGCTATCCCAGCTTAATTATTGAAGTTCTATCACCCTCCACTGAAGCTTTTGACAGAGGTGATAAATTTAGTGACTATCAAGAATTAGAAACATTGCAAGAATATGTCTTAATCAGTCAAACTCGCCAGCGTATTGATTGTTTTCGGCGCAATTCGGAAGGAAGATGGGAGCTTTACAGTTATAGAGAAAATCAGGAAATACAGTTAACTAGCGTGAATTTTTCTTGTTCCCTAGCGGACGTCTACGAAGATGTTTTATTCTCTGAAATATAGCGGTTTCCAATCCGGTTAGTGTTAAGAAAAATTGTAGGTTAGGTGTCAATACTGCTCAGTTAAGCCCAAAATCCCGCCCTAAAATAAATTTTGGGCTATTACTGGGGAGTTTTTTAACCCATTTTAATGGGTTTTAGCTTTGGGCCTACAATTTATTTCACGGCTCAAAACCTTCGCAGTATTGGGTTAGGTGTCCGCAACGCAGAACTAAACAAATCCTTGATAATGTTGGGTTTCGTTCCAACCTTGCGGGGAAAGTAAGCCATAACCCAACCTACAAACTTGGCATAATTTAAATTTTTTGACTATTCACAAAACACTTTCTTTAGAAAGATGCTCTGACTTGTACGGGAACGAGTAAACTTTTGGGCTTAATGTTTACAGCAGAGCCAGATTGCTTGAGAAGCTTATAGCGACGAACCGTACTCGGAAAGGAAGAGGAGATGTCACATAGTAGGCTTTTCATATAAACGCAAAACACTACCATTCACCATAGATGCAGCGTCAGACGCAAGCCAAGCGGTAAACTCACCAATATCGTCAGATGTAATCCAACTTGGTTGGCTGTGTTCTTGACTAGCACGAGTTGCTACCCAACTATGGATAATAACTTCATTAATCCGCACAGCACTATTCTTGTTTTCCGCTATCAATACCTGAGCCAGCATAAGTTGTCCAGCCGCAGGAATGCTCACTAAACTGACATTAGGAATGGGAACTTCTGCTGCTGCACCTCCTATGAGTGTGTAACTAGCGCCCTTTTGTTCTCTCAGGATGGGCAAGAAGGTACGAGCCGTTATAAAATGACTCGTTAAGTTGCTATCTAGATATTGTTGCCATTCGGTGATTGATACCTCCGTTATGGATTTGTTCCCAAACCACCAGCCCCCAAGTGAAGCAATCACAGCGTCAAGTTTGCCAAATTGTTGGAGTATTTGGTCACGAATGCGTTCTGCATCATCAACTCGGCTAATTTCTCCCACAATAGGAATAAAGCGTTCAGTCGTTGCAATGTCACCTAAATAACTGCGTAGTTCCTCTAATTTTTCGGCTTTACGGGATGGTACTGCCACGATCGCACCAGCTTTAAGAAATGCCCGTACAATGCCTTCACCAACATTGCCAGCACCACCAGGGATAAATACAACTTTGCCTGCTAATTTACTCATAATTACTCCTCTGTTTTTTCTCACAACGGATACTTAAGCTGCCAAAATGCTGCCATCAATCGCCAGGGTATGACCATTGATAAAATCGGCAGCATCGGAACAAAGCCAGAGGACAGCATTAGCAATGTCATCAGGCTGTCCTAAACGTCCTGCGGGAACTAAGCCTTCAAAAGCTTTGGAATTGCCGCCTGTAGCCTGACTCAGCATCTCAGTTTCAATGGGACCGGGGGCGATCGCTGTTGTGCGTCCAATTCCAGAAGTTCCACCTTGTAACCAGTGCAACTTTTTGTTCTAATAATTTCATGCCATTTACTCCGTTTCCAGCACTGAAGTATTGTTATTGAATAGGACTCTTTTTGACAAGTAGGCACTTTATGGTTCCCAATGGCGATCGCCCAATTCTCCTCAGCAAAGACTGCCCTGTACGACAAATACTTGATTTGGTAAGAGACAAATGGATACCTCCTGTTTTGTATACCCTCTGTTCTGGAACTAGACGATATAATGATTTCCAACGCCAGATTCCTGGGGTATCCAAAAAAATGCTGACGCAAACCCTAAGACAGTTAGAGTCAGACGGTATTGTTGAACGCACTGTATATCCAGTAGTACCCCCAAAGGTGGAATACAAACTCACTCCCTTTGGTGAAAAGCTAATTGAACCCATCTCGGTGTTGGCAGATTGGGCTTGGCAACATCAAGAAGAATTGAAGCTTATTCATGAACGACGAACTTCACTAAGTATAGTTACATAGACGAAGATAACCTGAGTGCAATTATACTGAACACGCAGACACAAAAGTTTCTCGAATAATTGCAAAGTGTGTGGAGCTAGTGCAGCTTGGCTAAAATAACTGTCCAGTTAAAAAATGTGAAAAAGCTTGCGGAATAAGGCTTTTTTCCTTCTGCCTTCTTGCACTAGTCTTACCCAAAAAAATCTAAAAAGCGCAAACTTGGCCATGTCGGTGCTGGGCATCCCGCCAAAGCGAGTGCGGTGGAGTACTAGTAGTTATCAATCCGAACGGGTTGAGACTCTTGTTCCATGCCTACGACCAGATTGGAACCCAATTAACTTTGTTTGATTTGGCGCAATACTAGTCTGGTGACAAACGGAACATTAGGAAATTCTGCCGTATTTCCTAATGAATCCCCTGCGTTTACTCATGGGGAGAAGTCACCCTTTAGCTAGAGTGACAAAGCGTTAATTTCTATCTTAAATAGAAATAATCCCCTCGAATCCCGCAGAATACAGGATTTAAAGGGGATAAACGTTGCAGCAAAAAGTGAATTATTTTTAAGTTAAAGCCAGGAGGTTAAGCTTTCGTAAACACCAAGTTAAGATTGAGTAAAGCTATACCAAATAGATCCAATTAATTCTCCCCTTAGCCCTGCTGATGTAAAGGAATACACACCAAAAACTCCGCTCCCGAACCTGGTGCAGACATACAATCCAATCGCCCGCGATGTTTCAAGACGATTTGGTAGCTAATTGATAACCCCATACCAGTGCCTTTGCCAACGGGTTTGGTGGTAAAAAAAGGGTCAAATACCCGTTGCCGTACTTCTTCATTCATCCCAGAACCATTATCAGCAAAAGAGATAATTACAGAATCGCCTTTAATTTGAGTGCGAATTAGAATAGTTGACTGTTGACTGTTAACAGTTAAAGAATTTTCTTCAAGTGCATCAATCGCATTTGCCAAGAGATTCATAAATACCTGATTGAGTTGTCCTGCGTAACATTCGACTAGTGGCAAATTACCGTACTCTTTGAGTATTTGAATTTGGGGAGATCCTGGTTTGGCTTTCAGACGACTTTGCAACAGTAGCAAAGTGTTTTCAATGCCTTCGTGAATGTCAACGGCCTTCATTTCGGCTTCATCAAGACGGGAGAAATTGCGTAAAGACAGGACAATCTCACGAATGCGAACGGCTCCTATTTTCATCGAATCCAGGAGCTTTGGCAAATCTTCTGCTAAGAAATCTAAATCAATTGTCTCGATTTTTTGTTGAATTTCTGGTATTGGCTGGGTGTAGTGCTGTTGGTAAAGTTTCACCAATCCCAGCAAATCTTGGGCATATTCACTAGCGTGGGAGAGATTCGCGTAGATAAAGTTGACGGGATTGTTAATTTCGTGAGCAACACCTGCGACTAACTGTCCCAAACTAGACATTTTTTCAGTTTGGATTAGTTGGGCTTGGGTTTGTTGAAGTTCGCGCAAAGCCTCTTGAGCGACTTGGGCAGCGTTGCGGCTTTGTTTGTAGAGTTCTGCTTGGTCGATGGCGATCGCTACTTGATCGGCAACTGCATACAATAATTCTACTTCACTATCAAGCCAAGGACGGGAACCAGTATAGTGAGAGCAAACAAAAGCACCAATTTCACCAGATTGAGTGTGAATTGGCACTGTTAATAAAGCAGTAGTACCAAAAGACTCAACGGTCTTCCGCATAACTTGCTCTTCCACCTTTTGAACATCATCAATCCGAGTTATTTCTTTGTTTAAAGATTTTTCTCCCATTAGCCCAAGTTCTGCGTGAGGTATTTGCAGCCCGAGAAAGTTGGCAATTGCTGAATTTTTTGCCTCTTGAACAATCTCCCAGTAAGGTGATTTCACAATGGAATGATACCAAGTGAAATCACAGCGATCGATTTGTAACAAATTGCGGATTTCGCTGACAGCGGTTTCTAAGATCGTATTGAGATCCAACGAAGCGCGAATTTCCCCAGCCAGACGGTTAACTAATGCCTCTTTGGAAGCCAGTTCTCTAAACTGCCTTTCAGATTGACGCAGCGAGTCTTCAATTTGCTTGCGTTGTAGTTCCGCTGTCGCTCGTGCGGCAAAGATGCGAAGAATTGCTTTGGCGCGTTCTTCCTGCAATATTGGTTTGGTGTCAATCACGGCAATATGTCCGATCGCCGTACCATCTGTATCTACAAATGAAGCTCCTAAGTAACTCTGGGCTTTCATCACCACTAAATCTTCGTCAAAAGGAAACTGTTGCTGTACCCCACTGGGATAATAAGCTATTCCCTCATTGACAGCAATTTCACAAGGAGTATTAGTCAAGTCATACTCAAAATTTTCTCCTAATTGCTCCCCTGCCCACAAAGCCAAGACTCGTCCTCTAGGATTCAATGAGCCTACTTTCTCGACCACCAAGGCATAACGCACTCCCAATGCCACTGCTAAATGGCGCACAACGGCAGCGAAAAATTCTTCACCCGTCACCGACGCTGTTCCCGCTACCAAAGCCTGTAGGGCATCTTCTGATTGCCTGCGTTCTGTAATGTCGTGACAAATGCCAACAAAGTATAAAGAATGTCCTTGAGTATCTTTGATCGCAGCCCCGTTACTTGTATGCCATCGCCAATTACCATCTTTGTGTTTTACCCGATATTCAATTGGGGTTTGCTTTTCCCCTGTTGCCATTACTCTTGCTAAAAATTCTGTACAAGCTGACACATCGTCAGGATGGACAAAAGGTACAAAAGATTTTCCTTCCCACTCCGAAACTTCATAACCCAATATCTCAAGCAAGTTAGGAGAAAGGTATGTAAATATGCCCTCTGTTGATAGGGAAAAAACGAGATCATTGGCATTTTCTACAAAGTTGCGGAACTTGGCTTCGCTTTCTAATAATGCAGCTTCAGTCCGTTTGCGTTCGCCGATATTCCTCTCAATGGCGATTTCTGGATTCTGTGTTGTAACCTTAGTTATATCCACGCAATAGCCGCTGTAACCGATAAACTCACCATTGCCAGCAAATCGCGGCGCTGCTGTATCTAAAATCCGGCGATATTCCCCATCAGCACGACGCAGCCGATATTCTCTCTTAAAAGAGTGGCGACGGGCAAAGGCAGTGATATAAGTATTTTGATACTGTTCCCGATCTTCTAGATGCACCCAATCAATCAAAGTTTCTTCCGTTGCAGGTTCACCGAGAAATTCCTTAAAAAGAGAATTTAAATAGCAACAAAGCGCACCGCATCCAGCCAACCACACCATCACAGGGGCTGCATCCGCGTTCGCACGAAATAACTCTTCCTCTTGGTGCTTGTTTAGCTGTTCAGGAAACACTTTTACCTACCTTTTTTACTTAATTTTATTGGGAGGAAATCAAAAATATAATTTGCTAATATTTAACTTACAAAGTAATCTTCGTCTTAGAGAAATTTACGTTTTCAACCATAAAAATGATGTACTGTCGGCTAGATGTCCGCCGCATTAATTTTGACGTCTTGTAAGGGTCAGGGGATCTTGCAGTGTCTCGAAATTAATCTGGTAGATCGCTAGATATCCGCATTACTTTATTTTAAAATGTAAATTAGGATTATATATGTTTATTTTTATACAAACAACTCGGAGACTTAGACAGAGATGGTATAAATATAAATCACTAATTGCAAATTTGACATCAAAAAAAGATTATCTAATAGTCCTCTATCCCTGCCTAGCCTTGGGCAGCGCTGAACTTTGGCAACGCGACAGGGATTTAAAGGACTGGCGGACAGGAGCTTAGTTATGAGAATGTATAAATTGTCTTGACGACATGGCTGGTGAAAGATGTGAGTTAAGCCACTAGTACAGGTCTTTTGGAAATAAAGCTACCATCAAAAATAGCTAAAAAGCCTGCAACATAGGTGTTCTTTCTTTTTACTTTTTACTTTTTCCTTGTTGTACTAGGAAATTAAAATTTTAGAAATTTTTGTTTACGGGTATGTCTTGATCTCCGATCCTTCCGGGGATGGGGGGCGAAATTCCACAACATCCCGTTTAATAGTGAGTTCATAATCGCCAAAAAAGTCGTGACCCAAAAGTCCAGTTTCTAGTTCATCTCCAGCGATCGCTACAGCCACTTTATTCACCGTAACTCCAGCAACTGCGATGGATTCAACATAGCCAATCGGAAATTCCACCGATTTAGAACTAGCGGTATTTGCCTTCGCTTTTCCCACAGTTACCACTCCCAGAGCATTTGCCATATTTTTGGTGATCACAGTACCACTAGCTCCCGTGTCAACAATCATCTCAAATTGCCGACCGCCATTGAAGGTGACTTCGATAATTGGTGTTCCCCCAATCCGCCGTTTGATTGGAACTGCAAATACTTCTGATTGTAGCTCAACTATCTCTTTTTGTGGTATGACAGGCACTTCATCCGGTAGTTTCGCAGGTGGTAGTTTTACTTTAACTTTTACAGGTAGAGGTATAGGAGTTACTGTTGGGGTTGAAGTGAATTTTGGTGCTATTTCTTGCTCAGGGACAATAACTACTACCTTCTCCCGTTCAACAGTCGGTGTTGCGGGACGAGGCTTAGTTTTCTCCTGTGCGTACTTAATTAGACGTTTGTATTCTGCGATTTTTGTTTGGGCAGGAAAGAAGTAAGGGCTTTGTGGCTGCACATTTTGCATAAACGCGATCGCATCTTGATACTGATTAGCCACCAACAGCCAATCATCAACAGATTGAGCCGATAGACTTATACTCAAGGCACCAGATGCTTTATCTAAACCTAATTCAAAGGAATTTGGTTCTTTAACAGAGGGTAACGGGGCTTGTGGTTCAAGGCTAGCTGCTGGTGACGCTTCAACTGATGAAGGCAGTGCGGCACTGGGTGCGGTTAGCTCGGGCTTACTAGAGTCAATCCTCACATTAGCCTGTTTGGTCTGTTTGTCTCGACTGCAAGCAGCAGCCAAAAGCAAGAGTGAGGTTGAGAAAAAAATTAGCGCTGCACGGGACAAGAGAGACTGAAGCATAATTACTTGCTATTTTACCCCTTATTCGGGTGGAGAAATCCACTGTCGGCGCTTAATTCTTTCTAAAAATTTTTATATTGGCATGAATCGTATATACGTTCGGTCGGAATCTCTGGGAAATACGTTAAATTTATTAACCTGTATTGCCAAATTACCCCGCCAATATGCAAAACCTTAGTTTTCAATTACTTATATTGATCTAAAAACTCAAAATAATCAACACATGAGATAATAACCCATCGCAGGAGTCAAGAGTTAGGAGTTAAAAATTCATAACTCCTAACTCCTAACTCCTAACTTTTCCCTTCCCCCCTTATAATTCTTATCGCTTATGTTCCTCTCTGACGTAATACCTGCCCTACTAGTCTTAGCGGATGGAACCACATATCGTGGTTGGTCTTTTGGTGCCACAGGAACCGCTATTGGGGAAGTGGTATTTAATACTGGTATGACCGGATATCAAGAAGTCCTGACAGACCCTAGTTACTGCGGTCAGATAGTAATCTTTACCTATCCTGAGTTGGGGAATACTGGCGTAAATTCCGAGGATGAAGAATCGCAACGACCCCAAGTAAAGGGTGCGATCGCTCGCAATATTTGTACCCGACCAAGTAACTGGCGATCTATCCAATCTTTACCAGATTACCTCCAACAGCACCAAGTCCCCGGCATTTACGGCATCGATACCCGTGCCCTCACTCGAAAAATTCGTGAGGTAGGAGCCATGAATGGTGGTATTTCTACGGTAATTTTAGATGAGGCTGAGTTACTAAATCTAGTAGCATCTGCACCCAACATGACGGGACTGAATCTGGTGGATCAAGTCACCACCCCGCTTGTTTATGAATGGTCTGATGCCACGCTCCCCGCTTGGGAATTTCATGAGGAAAGTGCAGTTAATAGTGAGGAAGCCTTCACCGTTGTGGCGCTAGATTTTGGTGTAAAACGCAACATTCTACGCCGCTTGGCTGCTCACGGTTGTCGCGTCATTGTCGTTCCCGCCCATACCAGTGCAGAAGACATTCTAAAATATAACCCAGATGGCATCTTTCTTTCCAACGGTCCAGGCGATCCCTCTGCCGTCACCGAAGGCATTGAAACCACCAAAGCACTCTTGTCAAGCGAAAAACCCATGTTTGGCATCTGTATGGGACACCAAATTTTAGGTCATGCTCTAGGAGCAGAAACCTTCAAACTCAAATTTGGTCACCGAGGCTTGAACCAACCAGCAGGTTTGCAGCAAAGAATCGAAATCACCAGCCAAAATCACAGTTTTGCCATTAGCCCAGATTCTTTACCCGATGAATCTGTAGAAATCAGCCATCTCAATCTCAACGATCTAACAGTTGCCGGAGTCCGTCACAAATCCCTACCAGTGTTCTCCGTCCAGTATCACCCCGAAGCATCTCCAGGCCCTCACGACGCTGATTACCTATTCTCCCAATTTGTTCAAACAATGCGAACTGCAAGAAGGTTAGTTGTTGGTTGTTAGTGGTTAGTGGTTATACCAATTCTGTATGAAGATGCACATAATCAAGACCCCCCTGTAGTCCCCCCTTGGCAAGGGGGGACGGCGTAGCCGGGGGGTAATATATGCAGCTTCACAAAGAAACGGTATTAGTTGTTAGTTGTTATGGAGACACGAGATATTATATAACTCCTAACTCCTAACTCCCAACTCCTAACTCCTAACTCCTAACTCCTAACTCCTAACTCCCAACTCCTAACTCCCAACTCCTAACTCCTAACTCCCAACTCCTAACTCCCAACTCCTAACTCCTAACTCCTAACTCCTAACTCCTAACTCCTAACTCCTAACTCCTAACTCCTAACTCCCAACTCCTAACTCCTAACTCCTAACTCCTAACTCCTAACTCCCAACTCCTAACTCCCAACTCCCAACTCCCAACCAATAACCAATAACTAATAACCAATAACAACTAACAACTAACAACTAACTCCTATTCCAAAGAATGTAGACAAAAAACGCAAAAAGCATCTATACTGGAGCGTTCACCTTAACTATGAGGAGGGAGTTATTGCTGAACCACTTAATCTAACAGTGAGCCTCAGAGGCACTCGTGAAGTCAGGGAAACCTGTCAGCTATTCCGCCTCACAGGCTTGTTAGACGCCTTTTCGGAGCCGACATTTCGTAAGGTACTTGGCAGTAAAATTGATGAGGGTCCAAAGCACATTATTCTGGACCTCTCACAAATCGATTTTGTTGATAGTTCTGGCTTGGGAGCATTAGTACAGCTTGCCAAGCAGGCTCAAACGGCTGAAGGTACTTTACAAATTGTCACTAATGCCCGTGTGACTCAAACGGTCAAGCTTGTTCGCTTAGAGAAGTTTCTCTCCCTGCAACCATCAGTTGAAGCGGCTCTAGAAAACGTTAAGTAGTCTTGAAAAGCTTGATCGGACAAATAAAATTAGCTATCCGATGTTTAAATCTGGATAGCTTAATTTTTATTAAATTAAATCTAGTAAAGTAAATTTTAGTAAAAAAAAAGATAAACTATGGAATTGGGGGAGACAAACGGGATATAGAAGCTCGCGGTTTTATCCGTAGAGAGAATATTCAGTTGTGATTCATTTTTCCAATATCCTGATAGTTTGACAATTGACATTCAAAAAAGCCACAAAGAATTAGCGACCACGAGCCAGCCTTTTTTGCTTGTTCTTTGAAGCTAAAATCACATAAGCAAGTAATACTAAGAGCGGAAAATGAATAGGAGTACGGGATTGTCGAAACGATTATATAGATCGGACTCCACAATCTTTAAATCTAAAATGGTATAACTTTTAAAGTATTGATTATGCTTGGTGATTCAGCCAAAATATAACCTGTGAGGAATAATTGACTTGTGAAATCAAAGCAGGAAGAGGTATTAAATGGACAACTTGATGAAGCTCACATTCTGGATTCATCTTTGTCTGAAGCGCTCTTGTCACCGACAGGGCTAGTACCTCAACAGATTTCTCAGGCACAACTAAAACAAATTTCTTCTAATGCTTTAGCCTATTTAGGAGATGCAGTTTATGAACTGTATGTCAGAATGTTTTATCTGGTACCCGCGCAGCGACCACAAACTTACCATAGTCTGGTAGTGGCACAGGTGAGAGCCGAAACCCAGGCTAATATAATGCGCGAGCTTACCCCTCACTTAACCGATCCCGAGTTAGAAATTGTCCGTAGGGGTCGTAATGCCGCTAGAGGCAGACCAAAGCGCGTCGATCCCGAAACCTACCAAAAAGCAACGAGTCTCGAAACTTTAATTGGCTATCTATATCTGTGCGATCGCGTACGCTTAAACGAACTGCTGCAAAAAATCCATCCCGAAAAATAGTGGAAAATATCTCAATATTTCCCGATCGGCATGGCATATTCGGTAATGTCAAATAATAGAGACGCCCACTTCAATCGCTCTACCAACCATATATCTTAAATATGTCGAATCAACCAAGAAGAATCAAGTCGAATGGTGAACCAAAGCGCGGGAAACCCATAAGAATTAAGGGTAAGCGCATCCTTTCTAACCCAACTAGCAATCTCAGACGGCAAGAAGGTGACATTGTTGGTGGCAGTAAGAGTCCAAAACGCCGGATTGAAGGTGACACTACCCGTCCAAAACGTCGTCAACAAGGTGACATTGTTGGCGGTAGTTCCCGTCCGCAACGCCGGATTGAGGGTGAGTCCAATGGTGGAAATCCTCGTTCATATCGCCGTTCTGAGGGTGATTCCAATAGCGATAGTTCCCGTCCGCAACGCCGGATTGAGGGTGAGTCCAATGGTGGAAAGCCCCGTTCATATCGCCGTTCTGAGGGTGATTCCAATGGCGGTGGTTCCCGTCCACAACGCCGGATTGAGGGTGAGTCCAATGGTGGAAAGCCCCGTTCATATCGCCGTTCTGAGGGTGATTCCAATGGCGGTGGTTCCCGTCCACAACGCCGGATTGAGGGTGAGTCCAATGGTGGAAAGCCCCGTTCATATCGCCGGATTGAGGGTGATTCCAATGCAGGTAGTTCCCGTCCGCAACGCCGTATAGAAGGGGACTCCAATGCAGGTAGTTCCCGCCCGCAACGCCGCATTCAAGGTGAATCCAATGGTGGAAATCCCCGTTCATATCGCCGTGAAGATGGTAACCCAAATGGTGGAAATCCTCGTTCATATCGCCGTGAAGATGGTAACCCAAATGGTGGAAATCCCCGTCTGCAACGCCTGATTGAGAGGGACTCAAATCGCGGAAATCCCCGTTCATCCGACAATTCTTTGACATCCGCACCTCAAGCAGAAACAACAGAAACAGACAACGACCTGATTTACGGTCGCCATCCAGTATTGAGTGCCCTCGAAAGCGATCGCGGTCTGAACCGGATCTGGATTACAGCGAAGTTACGCTACGACCACCGCTTTCATAACTTGATTCTCCAAGCAAAGGAAAACGGCACAGTCATCGACGAAGTTGAACCAAAGCGTTTAGATCACCTCACATCGCAAGGAAACCATCAAGGTATAGCAGCACAAGTTGCCCCCCATGCCTATATGGAGTTGCATGAGTTAATTGAACAGGCAAAAACAGCATCAGATGCGCCAGTGATTGTAGTTGCGGAAGGAATTACAGATCCTCAAAACTTGGGAGCAATTATTCGCACAGCAGAAGCGATCGGTGCCCACGGATTGGTGATCCCGCAAAGACGAGCATCTGGGATTACTTCTATTGTAATCAAGGTTGCCGCCGGCGCTTTAGAAAACTTTTCTGTGGCTCGGGTCATCAACCTCAGCCGTGCTTTAGAAGATTTAAAATCTGCTGGCTTTTGGATTTACGGTACCGCTGCAGATGGGAATACACCATTGCATACAATGACTTTCAACGGACCAATTGTGCTTGTAGTCGGTTCGGAAGGCGAAGGTCTGAGTATGCTCACACAACGTTCCTGTGACGGATTGGTTTCTATTCCCCTACTCGGCAAAACTCCCAGCCTGAATGCCTCAGTCGCAGCGGGTATGGCACTTTATGAAATTTATCGCCAACGCTGGTCAAATACCCTCCACCTGGATAAGTTGCACAAAACCTCAAAAAAATGATTGCTGTTTTGAGAAGTTGCACAAAACCTCTTGGAAAAAGCACCAGCAACAGAGTATAAAGAAATGTAAAAGAAAATATCTTTGTAGAATATCGTTCAACACCCTGTACAACGTTTATAAATCCACAAACACCATGAAAAGTATTTGGGATAACCTCAAAGAACTGTTAATTAACGCATTTGACAACTTGGGCTTCGCTTGGTGGGTAGAGATTATCACACAAAGTCCGCGTTGCACCTACTACTTTGGTCCATTCCTGAGTTCTGCAGATGCTTCTGCAGCAGTCAAAGGTTATATGGAAGATTTGGAATCCGAAGGCGCACAAGGAATCATGGTGAATGTGAAGCGCTGTAAACCAGACTCTTTAACAATTGCTGAAGACCTGGGGGAAAAGATTGACCGTAAAGTAAAGCCTATCTTTAGCGGTCAAGTTTAATCAAAGTCAAAAGGTAAAAATCAAAAGGTAAAAGTCAGTATCTCCTAATTTTTATCCGTCAGTCGCATCTAGCACAAAGCGGCTTTTCTTGGCTTCTACCTTTTACTTTCATTTTGAGGCTACTTGGGGATGCTCCTCCAGCCAGTTATCAATATCGCCCAGTACTTGTTCGGGAATTTCCCAGGGGAAGAGATGGGCGGTATTTGGGTAACAACACCACTGGGAGTTTTCCAGGTGTCGCGATGTTTCCAAGCTAAAATCGGCATTAATGTGGCGGTCTTCGGCACCAGCGAGTACTAAACTCGGGCATGGAATTAGCCTTAAGTCTCCAACTCGGTTGTATCCAGCCTTAATGGCGCTGTAAAGAGCGCGAGTTGCAGAACCTGAAGTTTGTAAATAGGCTGGCACAGCTTCCTTAGCAATGTAGCTATAGGCAGTAGAATTGTGTTGTTGGATCAAGTAGCGAAAAAGCGATCGCTTGCCAAATGTTTCAATATTCCACCGCCAACTCGGTTTGATATAGTTTAAGATACCAGCAATTCCGGTATAAAGATTATCTTGCCAACTAATACGGGGATGATTACCATAGGGTCTAGCAGCAGTCGCTACAAGAATTAGCCCGCTGACTCGCTGTGGTAGTCGCAGTGCCAATTCCATCGCCAAAATGCCACCAAGCGACCATCCCAACACCAGGCATTTTTCTACTCGAAAGCGGTCTATAAGCGCTTCTAAGTCGGTTAAATGGTCATTCATGCCAAAATTGCCAGAAAAGCGACTTTTGCCGTATCCCCGCAAATCTGGCGCGATGGTTTGAAAGCGTTGGGACAGGTAATTAGTGAAAACAGACATACTGCGACCCGATCCCGGATGACCGTGCAAACAGAGGATGGGAAATCCTTTGCCTTGGGTGTACGTATTGAGATTTACGGGTAAAACCATTTTGGTTATTTGGGTTTGAAATTGTGCGATCGGAATTAGTGAAATGCGCTACTAATAGTTCATGTCATTAATTTTGAGGGGGGAAAACATTGATTGAACCGCGTAGGCGAAGCCAGCCGTCTCGGCTTAGACGCGAAGAACGCGAAGAAAGAGGTATAGAAGATAAAAATAAAATTTAGTTATCTCTCTGCTTTTCTTCTTTCTTCCTTCGCGTTCTTTGCGTCTAAGCCGAGACGGCTGGCTTCGCCTACGCGGTTCAATCAATCTTTTTACCCCAATAGCCCACCATATTAATTTCGCTCTTGCTGCAAGATCCCCGACAACTTTTACGAAGTCGGGGATCTAGTAACCCATCAAAATTAATGAAACATACCACTAATTAACAGCTTGCAGCGAGAGAGGATGATGAGAAGAATTTTCCTTCTTCGCTGTATCGGGAGTTAAATCAAATTCCTGCCACTGGTTGCGCCATTGCAGTTTGAATTTCAAGCGCGTCCAGTTTGGAGGCAGATTCGGTGAGGCAACTAAACCATTTTCTGTAATTTTAACACCGCCAAACCCAAAGATTACAGCTTGCCAAACTCCACCGGCACTGGCTGCGTGAATCCCTTCATGGGCATTGCGTCGCAGGTCTTCTAAGTCTACCAACGCTGCCTGCATAAAATGTTTGTAGGCCTGTTTTGGTTGATTGAGGTCGCAAGCTAAGACAGCGTGGATGGCAGGACCCAAGGAAGAACCATAAGCGTGGTCGGTGCGGGGATTATAGTAGTCCCAATTACTTTGAAGGGTTTTATTATCGCAACGGGAGCGCAACAAGTAGAGCATCATCAACACATCCGGTTGTTTCAGAACTTGTTTTTGACTAGTAGCTTCAATTCCCAACAATCCTTGGATTGATGTGGTGCGCGGTTCGTAGTCAGCTAGGTTGACATCTTCTAACTCAAAGAAGCCTTCAAACTGCTCAATCAAGCCTGTTTCTGCGTCTTGGTTGACATACAAATTATTGGCGATTTCTGCCCAACGCTCTAAATTCTCCGAACTTATATTGATTTTTTGCGCTAATTGTGCATGAGAATCTGGTTCGATTTTACTCAGCCAATCCCACACAGCCAAAGCCGATTGCAGATGCCATTGTGCCATCAGATTGGTGAAGGCATTATTGTCTACGCGATCGTGATTTTCATCAGGACCAATGACATCACGGATATCGTAGCAGCTGCGCTCTAGGTTCCACTCAACCCGACTTTCCCAGAAAACTGCCGTATCTAGGATAATTTCTGCACCACAGTCACGCATCCAAGCATCATCGCCGGTCGTCTTCCAATAATGCCAAGCTGCATAAGCTATGTCGCTGTTGATATGCACTTCAATGTCACCGCACCAAATGCGAATTAATTCTCCTGTGGGGGTTGGTACCCAACGAGGTGTGACTTCATCACCAGTCGTAGCACTTTCCCAAGCGAACATAGCTCCTTTGTAACCAGCTTCTTGGGCTTTGCGTCGCGCTCCGGCTATGGTGTTGTAGCGGTAGGTGAGTAAGTTTCGCGCTAGTGCTGGTTGAGTTAAACTCAAAAAAGGCAGGATGAAAATTTCCGTGTCCCAAAAAATGTGTCCGCGATAAGCGAAACCGGAGAGGGTTTTGGGTGGGATACTTACACGATTATCGTGACGGGGTGCAGTAGCAAGTATCTGAAACAGATTGTAGCGGACGCTAGCTTGAGCTTGATGATCCCCTTCAATGACAATATCATTGTCCTGCCAAACTAAATCCCATGCCGCAATGTGAGCAGCTAACAAAGTTGTATAGCTAGGCACATCATTTAAGCATTGTTTTGCAGCTACTATGGGGTTTTCTGTATCCCGTGAGGTGAATACAGTAACGATTTTTTCTAGTGTGACAGTTTCTCCAGGCTGGATTTGAAAGCTTTTTGCGATCGCATTTTCATCATCTAATACCAACTTCGCCGCCATCCCCAGTTCAATACCTGAGTGCAAAGTTTGATTCCACAACCAGCTAATATCCTCTACGTCGCTTTGGTTGAGGGTTTTCCAGTGTGGGACACCTTGGGTATGCGGCTTGGCATCAAATCCGACTTCGATAGAAATATCACCTGTAAAATCTACCGATGCAATTTGACAGCGAGTCCCCAAAATATGCTCCGAAGCTAAACTCACAAAACGTTCAAAGTGAAATTGCAGGGTATGACCTGATGGACTGCGCCATTTCACATCACGACTGAGAACACCTAAACGCATATCCAAGCGACGTTCGTAACTGAGGATTTCACCAGTATCCATGCTGAAACGTTCCCCTTTGACCTTTACCACAAAAGGCAGCCAGTTGGGACAGTTAACAAGTTCCGTATGAGAAATAGCAACATCGTCATAGACACCGTTAATCAAAGTAGCAGCAGAATCTTGGGGATATCCTTCCTCGAAGCTACCACGGGTTCCTAAGTAGCCGTTACTTAAAGTGAAGACAGTTTCTTTATGGTGCAATTCCAAGGGGTTAAATTCTGTTTCAATAATATTCCAGCCAGTAACGTCCAGCAGTTGCCGCTTTTTTTGGGGATTGGGAACTGTTAAATTTAGCATCATTTAATAAAACCTATATTCGGGGCGTTCAGGGAAGAGGTAATAAAATTGACAAACGCGGTTACTTCATCCGCTACATCCGGTTAAAATCCGTTGCCAAACGTGACGTTTTATTCAAAAGTTAAGTTTCCGCTTTATCCCTCCATAGATAGATTTCCTTAATATTTAAATTAAAAACTTGTAAGCGTATAAAAATATATGTTTTTACACGTTTAGTAAAAAGCTGTACATAACTATACATTTTCATCATAAATCGTCACAAATAAAATTGCTTGAAAAATCCAATTTTTTCACATAAATATGGTATTGATGCTTGTCTTGATTAATTTAGAAGATTCTTACCTCGAAATTCTCAATGCTGAATTTTTTATTATTTTTTTTGGTAACAAATTAGCAATTTGAATATTTTTCCAGGAGTAATACATTTCATTTGTTTAAGTAGGTGGTCATAAATAAACCTAAAATAAAATTTTGTTTATAGGGCGGGCGCTTAAGCCCATCTTATATTTAATTACGCCTACCTACTTATATAAAAATATCTAATATTTCATTTCTGCAGTGCCAAGAGTATACAATCGCTGACTTTAATATTTACTTTACTGATTTTCTGATACCTGTTATACAGTTTCACAATCTTTTATTTGCAACTGGTTAGTTACTTGTGTCAGCCTGTACTAGGTTTGTTTGAAAAACTGAAATGAAAGCATGAAAATCCCTATTTCCCCACTAAGGACACTTTCTATTTTGATGAAGAAACTTTTAATAAGCGCGATCCAGAGAAATGTATGTATTGCAACTGTAGTAATTTTGATAACCCAGATTGATAATATACAGGCAAAACAGGCTCCAGAAGGATTTAAATTAATTCTAGAAGATACGGGAGTACAAGTTTACAAAAAAGACTCTGGCAATCAAAAACTGGAATATGTAACTGTAGTCAATACTAGCTCTGGTAAGCTGAGTAATTTGATTGGCAAAGTAGATGGAACTCCTAATGTTCAAGTCAAGAAGAAATTGCTGACTCAGTTTTGGCAAGATGCTGCTAAAAAAAACACGCCATCTCGTAAAGTTAGGGTTCTGGTTAATGGTACCTTCTTTTCCACAAATGACAACCCCACTGGTATCGCCTTTGGTTTAAAAGTAAGTTCTAATATAATTACCTACGGCTATGCAATAGGCAAAGAGTACCCCGGCGAAATTGTGACATTTACTTTTAACCCCATAGAAGGAGGTGCTAATATTTTACCTTACGATCGCTCGACATTTGGGGCAATAAATTCTGATGTAGTAGGCGCACTTGCTCCCAATGCCAACAAATCTGCGACAAGTTTTTTACCGCGAACTTTTGTCGGTGTTAATGGGAAATATTCGGTGATTATTTATTCAAGTAATTACGCTCGTCAAATAGATGCAGTGAACGTATTAAAAAGATTTGGTGCAAGTGGAGAAGCAATGCTTGATGGTGGTGGTAGTACTGGATTAATTGTTGATGGGAAAGCTTTGATCCCAACAAATCGTCCAATACCGCATGCATTAGCTGTGTATGAAGGATTGTGAAAAAGCTATATACCTATTCATTGTGTCCTGTCTGCCGGGACACCTCTTGACATCAATCTTACGCGATAATATTGGTATAAGAGACGAAAACTATTGCGCGATGCTCTTGGCAGCGGCTGAAGCCGTATTGCCTGGTTAAAGGTTGATTGAATAATCTTACTGGATAATTGTTTCCAATATAACAATTAGTTTTACTTATAATTCTCTTGATTAGCAACAGAGAACGACTGTCCCACTGTAGTGGAGGAAACCAGGTTATGAACCAAAAAATTCTCGCAACTGCACCACTGCTGATTCTAACAGGACTAGCAGGTACAGGTATTTTCCTGCCTGCACAAGCCACTCTTGTCGGAAGTCCTTTGTTGAAAAAAGATGTCAAACCCTTTGAATATTCCAGTCGCAGTAGCGGGCATGATTTGGCGATCGCACTTTTCGTGATTGGAGCTATCTTAGCCTTTGGCGCGACTATGAGTGCCGTCTATAAAGCTTTTAATTTAGGCAAGGATTCTTCCAGGACAGCAGATTTAAAGCATGAAGTAAAAGAAAATAAGCCTACCACATCTATAGAGATTGCTCCTGCTGTATACGTTGAACAAGCTTATAAATTTTTACACCAAGGAGATGTTAAAAAAGCGATCGCAGAATTTAATCATGGAATTCGCATTCATTCCGACAATGCTTATCTTTACACCGAACGGGCCAACTTTCGCCGCAAAAATCTCGGAGATAACCAAGGAGCACTGGAAGATTACACCCAGGCTATTCATCTCCATCCAGACAATGCCCTCCTCTATCTTTGGCGCAGTCAGCTTTACTATCAAATAGGTGATAATTTAAAAGCAATGGCAGACCACAATACAGCTATGCGTCTGGCCCCGGAAGATACGATGTATCACTTTTTTAAAGCAAACGCAAACTCAGCAAAACGTTGAAGAAGGAAGAAGGAAGAAGGAAGAAGGAAGAAGGAGGAGGTTTTGAGATAGGGATTCAAGACCCAACTCAAAACGGTTTCCCTGTAGAGGTCGGGGTATTAAACCCCCTCATGGAAGCATACAGATAGAGTTGTATGGTGGAGTGTATGGCATACAGGTGGACTTGTATGGTGGAGTGTATGGCATACAGGTGGACTTGTATGGTGGACTGTATGGCATACAGATAGAGGTGTCTGGTGGGTTAAAAAAGCCCCCCAAATCCCCCAAATATCTTCAACTTTGAATTTTATTCTCCCCCAGAATTGGGGCAAGGGGCAAAAGCTAATTCTCATCCTTTAGAAGGATTTTCCACTTTTTTTCCGCAAAAAATTCCGATTTTTTGAGAACATACAGTGGGTATCTGAACTATCCTTTATGGGTTTGAATAAGATGACAGGGTGCAAAGGACAGGGATGCTATGGATTGGGTTTGGTGATGGTTTTGGGTATGTCCGCAGGGCTGGTATCTAGTGTTAATTGCGCTTTTGCCCAGATTGTACCCGATCGCACTCTGCCGAATAATTCAAGTATCACAACAAATGAATACTGATACTAAAAGTACAGGCAACGCTGGAGAAATTAATATTACAGCAACTGAATCTGTATTACTTAGCAAGGAAAGTGGAATTTCTACAACAACTTCCAGCAGTGGGAATGCAGGAAACCTAAATCTAAAAACAAAAACCCTGGTTATTAATAGAGCGGGTTTGACAGTTGGAAGTACTGGTTCTGGCAATGGCGGCAACTTGAATATTGTGGCAGATACTATTACACTGGATTCAGGTGAAATCAAGGCAAACGCTACGAATGGGATCATTCTAAACCGTAGTAATACGGGGCGAGTGTGAACCAAACCACCCCCACGTAGGGTAAACGTTATCTGGGTCATGATACCTTGGGATTCGCTAGTTTCAAGCTCTATCGCTACTGATTAAA